>NZ_JBIAGW010000029.1:0-64014 GCF_042869955.1 Streptomyces sp. NPDC006691 | reverse complement strand
GCGATTGAGGACGAGCGCCCTTAAGGCGCGATACGGGGTCCGGGGCGGAGCCCCGAACCGGGGGTGCAGGGGGCGCAGCCCCCTGCGGGGGTCCGGGGCGGAGCCCCGAACCGGGGTGCAGGGGGCGCAGCCCCCTGCGGGGGTCCGAGGGGCGCAGCCCCCAGGGGCCGGAACCAACCAACCCGGGGCAACGGGCGGGTGGGTGGGCGAACCCCCCGGGGTCCGGGGCGGAGCCCAGGGCGGTGGGCGCAGCCGACCCCGAGTCGCGGGAGCCTACTGCGCGGCGCACCAGGCGGCCACAGCCTTGAGGTCCCGCTCCCGCTGCTGAAGCCCCGTCACCCGCCCCTCGCGAGAGGCAAGCCGATGCCCAAGATACGTGGCCACCGCAGAATGCCCCGCCTTCTTCGCCGCATCCTCACGCCCCCGCATCCGCGCCACGGACCCCACCGTGCCCGCACCCCCGTCCAGCCGCTTCAGCGCACGCTCGACACGCTTCTCGGTCTTGGGCTCGTGCTTGCAGATCCCCTTCGCGCCGTCGCTCGCGGGCGGTTTCGCCGAGGACGCGGGCGTCGCATCCGCGAAGGCGCTGGACGCGGTGACGGTCAGTACGGCCGTCGCGGCGAGCACCGCCGCCGCGATCCGGCGGCCTCGAAACGGACCTCGAAGCGGACCTCGGAACAGGCCTGGAAACGTGCCTCGAAATTTGGCGTTGCGCATGACCACTGCCTCCCTGATGTACGGGTTTCCGGTACGTCAGGGAGGCTAGGAAGGCTCTTTGTGGGAACTCTGTGATCGCTCCGCGGTGACCGCCAACCAGTCGCGCCGGAAGGGGAGTTCACCCTCCCGGCCCGGGTCCCCCGAGGGCAGCCGCACCGTGCACCGGGTACCCGCGCCGTCGGGCCCCGCGTCCAGTTCGACCGTGCCACCGTGCAGCGCCGCCTGCTGCGCCACCAGGGTCAGGCCGAGCCCGGAGCCGGTGCTGCCCGGCCCCCGGTGGAAGCGGCGGAACACCTCCTCGCGGTCGCCCGGCGCGATCCCCGGGCCCCGGTCGTCGACGGTGACGCGCACATGTCCGCCCGCGCGCCCGGCGCCCACGTCCCCACCCCCACCCGCACCCACACCCACACCCACACCCACGTCAACGCTCACACCCACCGCGATCTCGGCCCGCCCCTCCGGGCCCCTCCCGTGCGCCAGCGCGTTGCGAAGCAGGTTGTCGAGCAGGATGCGGATGCCCGGCTCCCAGCCGTGCAGCGGCGCGGGCTCCGCGCTCAGCGTGAGCACGGCATCCGGGGCACGCCGACGTGCCTCGGCGACGGCGGCATCCGCGACCTCCGCCACATCGAACACCCGGAACGCGTCGGCCTCCACGAGATCCCCGCGTCCCAGCTCGCGCAACGCCACCAGCATCCCGAGCAGTCGCCCGTGCTCGCGTCTCAGGTCCTCGACGACCTCGGCCCGCTCGGTGTCCGGCAGGTTCGGGTGGGCCAGCACATGGAGGTTGGTGCCCATGCTCATCAGCGGGTTGCGCAGCTCGTGCGAGGCGGCCGCGGCGAACGAGCGGGCGGTGTCCAGGGCCTGCGCGGTGCGAACGGCCTGCTCGTCGTAGCGGGCCAGGACCGTCCGCAGGGTGGCGGCCAGGTCGTCCACCTCTACGATCCGGGTCGGGCGGTGTTCCAGACGTACCGACGTGGTCCGCGGGTCAAGCCCCGCCGCCGCCTTGCGCAGCCGTCCGAGCGGCCGGGTCGCGGCGCTCGCGATCGCCCAAGCGAGCAGCGCGGACAGCGGGGCGGCGAGCAGCGCGGTGGTCACCACGCGCCTGCGGACCAGGGCGACCTCGGTGCGGCTCGCGGTGTCCGGCGAGAACACCCACAGGGTGCCGGAGACCTGTGCTCCCTCGACCGGCAGCGCGTACGCCCGCCAGCCGCGACCCCCGCCCCGCACGGTGACCGGGCCCCGGCCCGGTGCCGGCAGCGCCACCGAGGGGCCGGGCTGGGGGCCGCCGCTGAAGGTGCCGTCGGGGCCGGTGAGCCGTACGCCGACATCCAACGCGGCGTTGAACAGCCTGCGTTGGCGGTTCTCCTCGGCGGTCGGCTGCCCGTTGGCGGCGGCCCGCAGCAGCGTACGGGCGTCCTCGGCGATGGCGGTGGCCCGGGTCTTGAGATGACTGTCCTCCGCGCTGTGCAGGTCGCGCGCGACCAGCGCGAGCAGCAGCCAGCCGCAGGCCAGGACGAGCAGCGATACGGTGACGCCGACGGCGAGCGCGATCCGGGTGGAGAGCTTCACGGCCGCTCACTCAGAACGAGGACGGCGAACTTCACGGCTGCTCCCGACGGACGAGGGCGGTGGGCTTCACGCCCGCTCCCGCAGGACGAAACCGACCCCGCGCACGGTGTGCACCAGCCGGGGCGCGCCGTCGGCCTCCAGTTTGCGGCGCAGATAGCTGACGAAGGTGTCGACGGCGTCGGTGCGTACGTCGAAGTCGTACCCCCAGACCCGTTCGAGCAGCTGGTCGCGGCTCAGGACGAGTCCGGCGTTGCGCGCGAGCGTCTCAAGGAGCGCGAACTCGCGCCGGGTGAGGTCGAGGGGCCGTCCGTCGCGGTGGGCGGTGCGGGCCGCCGGGTCGATGACCAGGCCGCAGGCGCGGACCACGTCGTGCGGGGCGGGCGGGCGGCGGCGCAGCAGGGCGTGCAGGCGCAGCACCAGTTCCTGGAGCGCGAACGGCTTGACCAGGTAGTCGTCGCCGCCGGCCTGGAGGCCGGCGATGCGGTCGGCGGTCTCGTCGAGGGCGGAGAGCATCAGGACCGGAAGATCGTGCCCGGCGGCGCGCAGCGTCCGGCACACCTCGATGCCGCTCATGCCGGGCATGGACACATCCAGGACCAGCACATCGGGCGGCCCCTGCTCGATCGCGGCCAGTGCCGCGCGGCCGCTGTCGGCGGTGCGGACCCGGAACCCGTCGAGCCGCAGCCCCCGGTCGAGCGAGCGGCGCACCGCGTCGTCGTCGTCCACGACCAGGACGTCTCCGGCACCCCCGGACCCGCTCATCCGCGCTCCCCCCTCGTCCGGTCGTTCCGCTACCGCCGGGTCAGCGTACGGTCCTCGGCTGTGTGCTTCCGGGGGCGGTCGGACGGCGGCTTCAGGAAGCGGTCGAGGAGCGAGGGCCTGGGCTCCCCGTCCTTGGCCGGGAACAGGGTGTAGCTCAACGCGATGACCACGTTGACGCCGACCACGATCAGCATCCTCCCCTGCCACATCCGCAGCGACTCGGTGCTGCCGTCCCCGCCGACGTACCAGATCGCGGCCTGGAGCAGGGCGGTCGCGAGCAGCGCGGACACGGTGAAGCGGCCCGCCGTCCGCCACTCGTACGCCATCCTCGCGACGCCTCCCCGGGGCGTCCTGGACGGCCGCGGGCCACCCGCGAAGCGGTAGGCGACCCAGGCGTCGGCGCGGGTCACCAGGTGGTGGCCCATGCCGGCGGAGAAGCCGATGTAGACGGCGGCGAGGCCGTGCTTCCAGTCCGGCTGCGCGCCGTGCTTCAGGTCGACGGCGGTCACCACGAGCAGCACCACTTCCAGGAGCGGCTCGCACAGGAGCACCGCCACGCTCGTCCGGGGCATGTGGGCGAGGTAGCGCAGGGCCAGGCCCGCGGCCAGCAGGACCCAGAACCCGACTTCACAGGCGATGATCAGCGTCACGATCACGGCGGTCTCCTCTCGTACGGCCCACTCGGGGAACCCCGCACGTCGGACGGCTCAGGGCACCCTCCAAGGCTGGCCCGCGCGCCGCGCCCGATCGTCGTCGTCAGTGACGAAAGGCGACTGCATCCTTCGATGTAGCGGCACCTCCCCTGGTGAGGGGAGGCCCGGGCCCGTACGGCCGTGTTGGATGGGACCGTGACCTCGTTTCTCCGACCGCACCGCGACGACGCCCTCATCGCCGTGGCCGGCCTGCTCGGCGGCCTCGCGCTGTGGGCCGTCGGACTGCACACCCAGGGCGGCCGTCCGCTGGGCGGCGCGTGGGTGCTGCTGCCGCTCGTGGGGACGGCCGGCCTCGAACTGCTGCGCCGCACCGGGCCCCAGGCCGGCCTGGTCCTCGGCACCGTCCTGGTGGTGCTCGACCAGTTCACGCTCGGCAGCCTGGCCACGGTCGTCATGTTCACCGACCTCGTGTACGCGGCCGTCGTGTACGGCACCCCGGCCGCCGCGCGCCGCATCCCGGTCACCACCGGGCTCATCACCATCGGCATGACGATCGGCTTCCTCGCCTGGTTCCACAAGCCGGAGGCGCTGCTCATCGGGGTGGTGACCGGCCTGGTGTCGTTCGTGCCGGCCACCACCGGGGCGCTGGTCCGCAACCACCGCGAGGCCGCCGACAGCGCCCGCCTCCGAGCCGAACAGACCGCGCTGCTGGCCGAGATGGACCGCGGCCAGGCCGTGGTCGCCGAGCGCGCCCGGATGGCCCGCGAGCTGCACGACATGGTCGCCAACCACCTCTCGGCGATCGCGATCCACTCCACGGCCGCGCTCTCCCTGGACGACCCGGCGACCACCCGGCAGGCCCTCACCGTGATCCGTGAGAACAGCGTGGACGGCCTCGCCGAGATGCGCCGGCTCATCGGGCTGCTCCGCGACACCAGCGGGCACGACGAGCCGGCCGTGGCGCCCACCCTGGCCGGCCTCGACGCGCTGATCGCCCAGGCCCGCGTCAACGGGGCCGACAGCGGGCTGGGCTTCGCCTTCACCGACCGCCGTACCGATGAGGCTCCGCTGCCCGCGCCGGTGGAGCTCGCCGCGTACCGGATCGTGCAGGAGTCGCTCACCAACGCGCTCAAGCACGCGGCGCCCGGCACCGTCGAGGTCGTCGTCACCGGCGCGGACGGGCTGCTCACGGTGGTCGTCACCAGCCCCTACGGTGACCGGGCCGGGCCGCGCGCGCCCGGCTCGGGGGCCGGGCTCATCGGGATGCGCGAGCGGACCGAGCTGCTCGGCGGCACCTTCGCCGCAGGCCCCGAAACGGCGCCGGACGGCACCCGGATGTGGCAGGTGCGGGCCCAACTGCCCGCTGAAGAAAGGGCGTTGAACACATGACCATCCGGGTACTGGTCGCCGAGGACCAGTCGGCGGTACGCGCGGGACTCGTCCTGATCCTCTCCAGCGCCCCGGACGTCGAGGTGGTCGGCGAGGCGGCGGACGGCGAACGGGCCGTCGAGCTCGCCCGCGAGCTGCGCCCCGATCTGGTCCTGATGGACGTGCAGATGCCGAAGCTGGACGGTGTCTCGGCGACCGCGGCGGTGACCGGCGAGGGCCTCGCCGACGTCCTGGTCCTGACCACCTTCGACCTCGACGAGTACGTCTTCGGCGCGCTGCGGGCCGGCGCCTCGGGCTTCCTGCTCAAGAACGCGGACGCCAAGGACCTGATCGAGGCGGTACGGACGGTGGCGCGCGGAGAGGGGCTCATCGCCCCGGCCGTCACCCGGCGCCTGATCGCGGAGTTCGCCTCGTCCGCCCGCCCGGTGACCCCGCGGCGTCCGGCCGCCCTCGACACCCTCACCCGACGCGAGGGCGAGGTGTTGTCCTGCCTGGGCCGAGGCCTGTCCAACGCGGAGATCGCGGCCCGCCTGGACATGGCGGAGGCCACCGTGAAGACCCACGTCAGCAGGCTGCTCGGCAAGCTGGAGCTGCGCAGCCGACTCCAAGCGGCCGTCCTGGCACAGGAGTTGGGGATCTGATCCATCACCCCCACCGAAGGTCTGGACCTCTTGACGGTTGGTCCAGACCTTTCTACGCTCACCGCACACTGCTGTGGTGGGCAGGCCATCCCTGGCGCTCTGAGGCACGCCCACCGGACGGAGCAGGGTCCCACCCCCACCACCGTCGCACCACACGGGAGCAGCCTTGAGAACCGCACGAAAGCGCTTCAGATCAAGAGCCGCAGCGGCCCTGACCGCACTCACCCTCCCCCTGGCCGCACTCATCGGCCTGGCCTCCCCCGCCCAGGCCGCGACCTCGGCGACCGCCACCTACGCCAAGTCCTCGGACTGGGGCACGGGGTTCGGCGCCGCCTGGACCATCAAGAACACCGGCACCACCGCACTCAGCTCCTGGACCGTGGAGTGGGACTACCCCTCGGGTACGTCCGTGACCTCGGCCTGGGACGCGGACGTCACCAGCTCCGGCACCCACTGGACCGCCAAGAACAAGTCGTACAACGGCGCCATCGCCCCCGGCGCCAGCGTGAGCTTCGGCTTCAACGGCGCGGGCTCCGGCTCGCCCTCGGGCTGCAAACTCAACGGCGGCTCCTGTGACGGCAGTTCGACACCGCCCGGCGACAACCCGCCATCCGCCCCCGGCACCCCGACCGCGAGCAACGTCACCGACACCGGCGTCTCGCTGTCCTGGTCGGCGGCGACCGACGACAAGGGCGTCAAGAACTACGACGTCTACCGCGGCTCCGCGAAGGTCGCGACCGTCACCGGCACGACGTACGCCGACTCGGGCCTGACCAAGGGCACGACGTACACCTACAGCGTGACCGCGCGCGACACGGCCGACCAGACGGGCCCCTCCTCGGGCTCGGTCACCGTGACGACCACCGGCGGGGGCGGCGGCCCCCAGCCCGGCGGTGACAAGGTGCGGCTCGGCTACTTCACCGACTGGGGCATCTACCAGCGCAACTACCAGGTGAAGAACATCGTCACCTCGGGCTCGGCGAGCAAGCTGACCCACATCAACTACGCGTTCGGCAACGTCACCAACGGGCAGTGCGCCATCGGTGACGCGTACGCCGACTACCAGAAGACGTACGACGCGTCCTCCAGCGTGGACGGCACCGCCGACACCTGGGACCAGCCGGTCGCGGGCAACATCAACCAGCTCCGCGAGCTGAAGAAGAAGTACCCGAACATCAAGATCCTCTGGTCCTTCGGCGGCTGGACCTGGTCCGGCGGCTTCGGCGCGGCGGCGGCCAACCCGACGGCCTTCGCGAACTCCTGCTACTCGCTGGTCAAGGACCCGCGCTGGGCCGATGTCTTCGACGGCATCGACATCGACTGGGAGTACCCGAACGCCTGCGGCCTGTCCTGCGACACCAGCGGTGCCACGGCCCTGACGAACGTGCTCTCGGCGCTGCGCGCCAAGTTCGGCAGCTCCGCACTCGTCACGGCGGCCGTCACCGCAGACGGTTCGACGGGCGGCAAGATGGACGCGGCCGACTACGGGGGCGCGGCGGCCTACGTCGACTGGTACAACGTGATGACGTACGACTTCTTCGGCGCGTGGGACGCCAAGGGGCCGACCGCCCCGCACTCCCCGCTCACGTCGTACAACGGCATCCCGATCGCGGGCTTCAACACGGACGCGGCGATCCAGAAGTTCATCGGCAAGGGCGTCCCGGCGAACAAGCTCAACCTGGGCATCGGTTTCTACGGCCGCGGCTGGACGGGTGTCACCCAGGACGCCCCCGGCGGCACCGCGACCGGGCCGGCGCCCGGCACGTACGAGCAGGGCATCGAGGACTACAAGGTCCTCAAGACCGCCTGCCCCGTGACCGGCACGATCGCGGGCACGGCGTACGCGCACTGCGGTTCCAACTGGTGGAGCTATGACACCCCGGCGACGATCGGCGGGAAGATGACGTACGTGAAGAACCAGGGGTTGAGGGGAGCCTTCTTCTGGGAGTTCAGCGGTGACACGTCGAATGGCGAGTTGATCTCGGCGATCGACAGCGGCCTCAAGTAACCCGGGCCGCGCTGCCCGACCCTGCCCGACCCTGCCTGACCCGGAAAGCGGGCCCGTCCCCCGCCCCGGGTCAGGCTTTCGTCTGCGGACCCACGGGGCTGGTCGCGCAGCTCCCCGCGCCCCCGAAGCACCCGGGTGCGGGCGACCCCAGCGAGGGCCTACGCCACGTTCACCCGCTGGCCGGGCGGGGCCGCCTCCAGCCAGGCGAGGAAACCGGTCAGCGCGTCCTCGCTCATCGCCAGCTCAAGGCGCGTACCCCGGTGCGTACAGCCGAGGATGATCGCGTCGGACAGCAACGCCAGCTCCTCCTCGCCCTCCGGCAGGCGACGGGAGACCACGTCGATGGCGGAACGCTCAAGAACCCGGCGTGGCCGAGGCGCGTAGGAGAAGACGCGGAACCACTCGATCCGGTCGCCGTTGTAGCGGGCCACCCCGTACACCCAGCCCTTGCCGCTGGTGTCCGGCACCTCCGGCAGGTTCCACCGCAGACTGCAGTCGAACGTGCCGCCCGAGCGCTGGATCAGCCGCCGGCGCAGACCGAAGACGAAGAGTCCCACCAGTACCAGCGCGACAACCAGACCACACACAAGCAGAGCGAGGGTCATCTACACCGACCTCCTCGCTCAACCAGTAATCCAGTAACGGAAAAATCTGCCTGCATCGCCTCAGCCGCGACCGGCTCCGGAAAATTCCGGACCGAGCCGCGGCTGAGGGAAATCTCCGGCGGGGGTGCTAGCGCACCGCCACCGCGCGCAGTCGTACGTCGGCGCGTCGCTCAGCGGCGGCGTCCGACTCCGACTTCGCGCTCTCCAGCGCACGCTCGGCACGCTGGACGTCGATCTCGTCCGCCAGCTCGGCGATCTCGGCGAGCAGCGAAAGCTTGTTGTCGGCGAAGGAGATGAATCCACCGTGCACCGCCGCGACGACGGTGCTGCCCTCGCTCGTACGGATCATCACCGGGCCCGACTCCAGCACACCAAGGAGCGGCTGGTGACCGGGCATGACGCCGATGTCGCCGGACGTGGTGCGCGCGACGACCAGGGTGGCCTCGCCGGACCACACGCTGCGGTCCGCGGCGACGAGCTCGACGTGCAGCTCAGTAGCCATGGTTGGCTCCTCGGGTCACCACCCGGCGGTTCGGCCGGGTGTTGGGTCGAATTCTAGTAGGCGTACACGAAGGGGCGGGACGCACCCGCCCCTTCGTGCGGTCGGGCGCGTCAGGAGACGCCCAGCTCCTTGGCGTTGGCCTTGAGGTCCTCCAGGCCACCGCACATGAAGAACGCCTGCTCGGGGAAGTGGTCGTACTCGCCGTCGCAGATCTGGTTGAACGCCGTGATCGACTCTTCCAGCGGAACGTCCGAACCGTCGACGCCGGTGAACTGCTTGGCGACGTGCGTGTTCTGCGACAGGAAGCGCTCCACGCGGCGGGCGCGGTGCACGACCAGCTTGTCCTCTTCGCCGAGCTCGTCGATGCCGAGGATGGCGATGATGTCCTGGAGGTCCTTGTACTTCTGCAGGATCGTCTTGACGCGCATGGCGGCGTCGTAGTGCTCCTGCGCGATGTAGCGCGGGTCCAGGATGCGGGACGTGGAGTCCAGCGGGTCCACGGCCGGGTAGATGCCCTTCTCGGAGATCGGACGGGAGAGAACCGTCGTCGCGTCGAGGTGGGCGAACGTGGTGGCCGGGGCCGGGTCGGTCAGGTCGTCCGCGGGGACGTAGATCGCCTGCATCGAGGTGATCGAGTGACCACGGGTCGAGGTGATGCGCTCCTGGAGGAGACCCATCTCGTCGGCCAGGTTCGGCTGGTAACCCACCGCGGAGGGCATACGGCCGAGCAGGGTCGACACCTCGGAACCCGCCTGGGTGTACCGGAAGATGTTGTCGATGAAGAAGAGGACGTCCTGCTTCTGGACGTCACGGAAGTACTCCGCCATCGTCAGACCGGCCAGGGCGACCCGCAGACGCGTGCCCGGCGGCTCGTCCATCTGACCGAAGACCAGGGCGGTCTTGTCGATGACGCCCGAGTCCTGCATTTCCTCGATGAGGTCGTTGCCCTCACGGGTGCGCTCGCCGACACCGGCGAACACCGACACACCGTCGTGGTTGTTGGCCACGCGGTAGATCATTTCCTGGATGAGGACGGTCTTGCCGACACCGGCACCACCGAACAGGCCGATCTTTCCACCCTTGACGTACGGGGTGAGAAGGTCGATGACCTTGACGCCGGTCTCGAACATCTCGGTCTTCGACTCAAGCTGGTCGAAGTTGGGCGCCTTGCGGTGGATCGGCCAGCGCTCGCCGATGTTGGCGTTCTCCTCGGGCTTGTTCAGCACCTCACCGAGGGTGTTGAACACCTTGCCCTTGGTGAAGTCGCCGACCGGCACCGTGATGCCGTTGCCCGTGTCGGTCACCGGGGCCTGGCGGACCAGACCGTCGGTGGGCTGCATCGAGATCGCGCGGACGATGCCGTCACCCAGGTGCTGGGCGACTTCGAGCGTCAGCGTCTTGAGCTTGCCGTCCTCGGCCGGGTCGGCGACCTGGACGTGCAGCGCGTTGTAGATGTCCGGCATCGCGTCGACGGGGAACTCCACGTCGACGACCGGGCCGATGACCCGGGCGACGCGGCCCGTGGCAACGGCCGTCTCAACAGTGGTCGTCATTACTTGTCACTCCCCGCGGTCGCGTCGGCCAGCGCACTGGAGCCACCGACGATCTCGCTGATTTCCTGGGTGATTTCGGCCTGGCGGGCCGCGTTGGCAAGCCGGGAGAGGCTCTTGATGAGCTCCCCGGCGTTGTCGGTGGCCGACTTCATCGCACGGCGGCGGGCGGCGTGCTCGGAAGCGGCCGACTGGAGCAGCGCGTTGTAGATGCGGCTTTCGACGTAGCGCGGCAGCAGGGCGTCGAGGACGTCCTCCGCCGACGGCTCGAAGTCGAAGAGCGGAAGGATCTCGTCCTTCGTGCCCGTCTGCTCCTGAGCCTTCTCAAGCGACAAGGGCAGCATCCGGTTGTCGACCGGCGTCTGCGTCATCATCGACACGAACTCCGTGAAGACGATGTGCAGTTCGTCCGCGCCGCCCTCGGCCGTCTCCGTCTGGATGGCCTCGATCAGCGGTGCGGCCACCTGCTTGGCGTCCGCGTAGGTCGGGCTGTCGGTGAAGCCGGTCCACGACTGTGAGACCTTGCGCTCACGGAAGCCGTAGTAGGCGACGCCCTTGCGGCCGACGATGTACGTGTCGACCTCCTTGCCCTCGCCGCGCAGCCGCTCCGAGAGCCTCTCCGCGGCCTTGATGGCGTTGGAGGAGTAGCCGCCGGCCAGACCGCGGTCGCTCGTGATGAGCAGGACCGCGGCGCGGACCGGGGCCTCGGCCTCGGTGGTGAGCGGGTGCTTGGTGGTGGAGCCGGTCGCAACCGCGGTCACCGCACGGGTGAGCTCGGCCGCGTACGGCGTGGAGGCCGCCACCTGGCGCTGCGCCTTGACGATGCGCGAGGCGGCGATCATCTCCATCGCCTTGGTGATCTTCTTGGTCGCGGTGACGGATCGGATGCGACGCTTGTAGACCCGGAGCTGCGCTCCCATGAGTCAGGTCCCTTCCGTCGTCGTCACTTGCTGGTGCTGACCGGCACGTCGTCGCCCAGGAGCTTGCCGTCCGAGGTCTCGAACTGCCGCTTGAAGCCGGCGATGGCGTCGGCCACGGACTGGAGCGTGTCGTCCGACATCTTGGCGCCCTCGGCGATCGAGGTGAGGAGCTCCTTGCGCTCGCGGCGCAGGTACTCCAGCAGCTCGGCCTCGAAGCGGCGGATGTCCTCGACCGGGACGTCGTCCATCTTGCCGGTGGTGCCGGCCCAGATGGAGACGACCTGCTCCTCGACCGGGAACGGCGAGTACTGCGGCTGCTTCAGCAGCTCGACCATGCGCTTACCGCGCTCAAGGGAGGCCTTGGAGGCGGCGTCCAGGTCGGAACCGAAGGCGGCGAACGCCTCCAGCTCGCGGTACTGGGCGAGGTCGACACGCAGTCGGCCGGACACCTGGCGCATGGCCTTGTGCTGCGCGGAACCACCGACTCGGGAGACGGAGATACCGACGTTCAGCGCGGGGCGCTGACCGGCGTTGAACAGGTCCGACTCCAGGAAGCACTGGCCGTCGGTGATGGAGATGACGTTGGTCGGGATGAACGCCGACACGTCGTTCGCCTTGGTCTCGACGATCGGCAGACCCGTCATCGAACCGGCGCCCATGTCGTCCGACAGCTTCGCGCAGCGCTCAAGCAGACGCGAGTGCAGGTAGAAGACGTCGCCCGGGTAGGCCTCGCGGCCCGGCGGACGGCGCAGCAGCAGGGACACGGCGCGGTAGGCGTCGGCCTGCTTCGACAGGTCGTCGAAGATGATGAGGACGTGCTTGCCGTCGTACATCCAGTGCTGGCCGATGGCCGAACCGGTGTACGGGGCAAGGTACTTGAAGCCGGCCGGGTCGGACGCGGGCGCGGCGACGATCGTCGTGTACTCCAGCGCGCCGGCCTCTTCCAGGGCGCCACGCACGGAGGCGATGGTCGAGCCCTTCTGGCCGATGGCGACGTAGATGCAGCGGACCTGCTTCTTCGGGTCGCCCGAGCGCCAGTTGTCGCGCTGGTTGATGATCGTGTCGACGGCCAGAGCGGTCTTGCCGGTCTGACGGTCACCAATGATCAGCTGACGCTGGCCACGGCCGATCGGCACCATCGCGTCGACGGCCTTGTAACCGGTCGCCATCGGCTCGTGCACCGACTTACGGACCATGACGCCCGGAGCCTGGAGCTCCAGGGCGCGGCGGCCGTCGGTCTCGATCTCGCCGAGGCCGTCGATCGGGTTGCCGAGCGGGTCGACGACGCGGCCGAGGTAACCCTCGCCTACGCCGACCGAGAGCACCTCACCGGTGCGCTGCACCGGCTGGCCCTCTTCGATTCCGCTGAACTCGCCGAGGACGATCGCACCGATCTCGCGCTCCTCAAGGTTGAGGGCGAGACCAAGGGTTCCGTCCTCGAACCGCAGCAGCTCGTTCGCCATGGCCGAGGGAAGTCCCTCGACCTTCGCGATGCCGTCGCCGGCAACGCTGACCGTACCGACCTCCTCGCGCGAGGCCGCGTCCGGCTGGTACGACTGGACAAAGGTCTCCAGCGCGTCCCGGATCTCCTCCGGCCGGATCGTGAGCTCCGCCATCTGGGTTCCCTGCTCTCCTTGTTGGGCCCGAAGTTTCTAAGGGGGTCTGGGGGCCGACCCCCAGGAATCTTCTGCAATTTCTGCACGGCCCAACCGGGCCGCAGGTGTTGCTAATTCAGTTGCTGTGCCGACCCCGGGGTCAGCGAGCCAGCCGCCGGTTCGCCTCTTCGAGGCGCTCCGCGATGGTGCCTTCGATGACCTCGTCGCCGACACGCACCGAGATCCCGCCGAGGACCTCGGGGTCCACGTCGAGGTTCAGGTGCATCTGGCGGCCGTAGATCTTCGCCAGAGCCGCGCCGAGACGCGCCTTCTGGATGTCGGTCAGCGGGATCGCCGAGGTGACCACGGCCACCATCCGGTCCCGGCGGCCCGCGGCGAGCTTGGAGAGGGACTCAAGTCCCGATTCCAGGCTACGTCCACGCGGCCGGGTCACCAGACGGACGACCAGACGCTCGGTGACCGGGTTCGCCCTGCCGCCCAGCAGGCTGCGCAGCAGCTCTCCCTTGGCCGCGACCGTGGCGGTGCGGCTGGTGAGCGCGGAGCGCAGTTCGGGGCTGGAGGTGACGATGCGGCCGAACCGGAACAGCTCGTCCTCGACGTCGTCCAGAGCGCCCGACTGCTGCGCTGCGGTGAGGTCGGCGGTGCTCGCCAGTTCCTCCAGCGAGTCCACCAGGTCACGGGACTGCGACCAGCGGGAGCGGACCATGCCGCTCACCAGGTCGACGGTCTGGCCGCCCACCTGGCCGCCGAGCAGACGCCCGGCCAGCTCGGCCTTGCCCTCGCCGGCCTGCGCCGGGTCGGTCAGGACCCGACGCAGCGAGACCTCGCGGTCGAGCAGCGTGGTGACGGCGGCCAGCTCGTCGCCGAGCTTCGCCGCGTCGACGGACGTGTTGTCCATCAGAACGTCGAGACGCTCACGTGCGGCGGCCAGTGCCTCGCGGCTCGCACCGTTCATCGGACGGCCTCGGCCTTCTCCTCAAGCTCGCCGAGGAAACGGTCGATGGTGCGGCTCTGGCGGGCGTGGTCCTCAAGGGACTCGCCGACCAGCTTGCCGGCCAGGTCGGTCGCCAGCTTGCCCACGTCCTGACGGAGCGAGTGCGCGGCGGCCTTGCGGTCGGCCTCGATCTGGGCGTGGCCGGCAGCGATGATCTCCTCACGCTGCCGCTGGCCTTCCGCCCTCATCTCCTGGATGAGCGCGGTGCCCTGCTCGGTCGCCTCCTGGCGCAGGCGGGCAGCCTCGTGGCGGGCCTCGGCGAGCTGCGCCTTGTACTGCTCAAGGACGCTCTGGGCCTCGGTCTGAGCGGCCTCGGCCTTCTCGATACCGCCTTCGATGGCCTCGCGACGCTCGTCCAGAACCTTGTTGATGTTCGGGAGGAGCTTCTTGGCGAGGAAGCCGAAGACGATGACGAAGGCGAGGAGGCCGATGACGAGCTCAGGCCACGGCGGGACGAGGGGGTTTTCCTTGCCCTCGGCCGCCAGCTGAACCATGGTGAGGTTCACATCAGTGCCTTTCGTCGGATCGGTCTAGTCGTGGCTGTTCGTCAGCTGTAGACGAACGGCATGACCAGACCGATCAGGGCGAGCGCCTCACAGAAGGCGAAACCCAGGATCTGGTTGGCGCGGATGAGGCCGGCCGCTTCGGGCTGACGGGCGAGAGCCTGCGTGCCGTTACCGAAGATGATGCCGACGCCGACGCCGGGGCCGATCGCGGCGAGGCCGTAACCGATGGAGCTGAGCGAGCCGGTGACGCCATCGGAGGCAGCGAGGATCTGGGACATGCCAGTTCTTCCTTCTCTTTCACGGACCGGTGGGGGTTGGCCACCGGACGACTGGGGGTATGGAGGGGGCGGACGGTCAGTGGTGCTCGGCGGCAGCGCCCTGGAGGTAGCTGCAGGCCAGGAGCACGAACACATATGCCTGAACGGCCTGGATGAAGAGCTCGAAGCCGGTCATCACGATGACCATCACGAACGAGACGCCGGAGTACGCGATGCCGATGCCGTTGAGCATGTACCAGCTGGCGATCGTGAACAGGAGCAGCAGGGTGTGACCGGCGAACATGTTCGCGAACAGTCGGACCGCGTGCGTGAAGGGGCGGACCAGCACGTTCGAGAAGAACTCGATGACCATGACCAGCGGCAGGACGGCGCCGAGCGACTTGTCGTAGCCGGTGAGGTTCTTGAAGCCGCCGACGAAGCCGTGCCGCTTGAAGGTGACGCTCATCCAGCAGATGTAGACGATCGCGGCGAGCACGGCCGGGTACGCGATGATCGACGTCACCGGGAACTGGGCGAGCGGGATGATCGACCAGAGGTTCATCATCCAGACGAAGAAGAACAGCGAGACCATGAGGGGGACCCACTTCTCGCCCTCCTTCTTGCCCATCGTCTCGTAGACGATTCCGCGACGCACGAAGTCGTAACCGGCCTCGCCGATCATCTGGAGCTTGCCGGGAGACTTCACCTGGGGCTTGCGGAAGGCCGCCCAGAAGAAGCCGACGATGACGACCGAGCCCAGCAGGGCCAGCAGCATCGGCTTGTTGAAGTACAGGCCGTTGGTGTCGCCCCAGAGCGGCTCGAAGAGGAACGAGTGCAGGCCGGGACCCTCGAAGCCACAGCCGTTCGACTGGAAGATGTGGCAGCTCGGATCGAAGGCGAGCACCTGCGTCGGGTCAGCACTCACCGCGGGCTCCTTCAGCGTGGCGCATAGGTACGGCAACCTCGTTGTGTCGGCGCGGCGCACAGCCGCGGTTCGGCACTGGACTGGTGTTACGGATGATGGGGCGGCGGTCGGGCATCAAGCCTCGCGATTGAGCAGGCGTCAGCTCAGATGCCCGCGCCCGCAGTGCCGCAGTTGGCACCGGACGATAGCAGGGTCCTGAACACGCATTTATTCCGGCCCTACCGTTCACGACGACGACCCCGTCTTTTCGGGCTTGCTGCCCTCGGCGGTATCCGGTTCGACGTAAAGGATCTTCGCCTTCATGTGCGCACGCGCCTGTGCGCCGATCCAGACGAGGGTCAGCGCGACGAGGGTGGCGGCGAAGCATTTGGGGTTGAACAGCGTCGTGTTCTTGAAGACCGCGACAAAGATGAAGAGCAGAAGCAACTGCGCGGTGTACAGCATCAGTCCCATCGCCTGGAACAGATGCGGAAGCGATTTGGCAGTGCGTTCCAGGACGACGAGTCCGATGCCCATGAAGAGGATCACGACCAGCGTCGCGACGATGGCGCCCACCGCCCCCTTGCCGCCCGCGACCACACCGCTGATCACGGCGGCAACAGCGCCCGCGGCAGCGGTGGGTAGGGCGGTGGGGAGAAGAGTGCGTGCGTCGTTGGACGGCATGGCGGCAGCTCCGCTTGCTGGTGGGGGCAAAGTGGTGTCGTCATGGACGAGCGTAAGCCCGGGCCGAGTTGGTCCCTCGGGCCAACGGACCGTCGCACTACGGTCCTTCGGCTCTGGCGCCGGGTCTCGTGAACCGTATCACAAACTATTTGATGAGGTCTTTACCATGGAAGTGTGATGGTCGGCACACTTGAGAGTGATGCCGCGCGTTTGTGCACAACGGGCTGCGAGATGTCTGGTATTGGGCGTTGGCGCGGCAAATCGTCAGCGCGATGCACCGGTCTTACGTCGGTCGGGGAAACGCGAACGGGGGCCGATCGCTGTCGCCCCGTTGACGCCGGAGACTCCGGCCGCCACGGGAGTGCGTTCGCCGCGCACCGCCTCGTCCTCCTCGGCGGCCATCGAGTGCACCGCCTCCGGTTCCCCCTGCGCGTGCCGGTAGCGCGGCGGCACGAAGCGCTCGGCCCACTGCGGGGTGCGCGGGGCGAACCGCGGCAGCAGCAGCAGGACGAGGCCGACCGCGCTCAGCGCGACGATCATCAGCACGATCCACATCGACGCCGAGTGCACCGAGTACGAGACCGCGCCGAAGGCGATGAGCGCCGACCAGAAGTACATGATCAGGACCGCCCGGCTGTGCGAGTGGCCGATCTCCAGGAGCCGGTGGTGCAGGTGTCCGCGGTCCGCGGCGAACGGCGACTGGCCGTTCCAGGTCCTGCGGACGATCGCGAGCACCAGGTCGGCCATCGGGATCGCGATGATCGTCAGCGGCATGAGCAGCGGGATGAAGACGGGCAGCATCGCGTGCGTGGCATCGCGGGTGCCGCCGAAGTTGAGCTTCATCGCGTCCGGGTCGACCTGGCCCGTGATGGAGATCGCGCCGGCCGCGAGCACCAGGCCGATCAGCATCGAGCCGGAGTCGCCCATGAAGATCCTGGCCGGGTGCATGTTGTGGGGCAGGAAGCCCAGGCACATCCCCATCAGGATGGCGGCGAACAGCGTCGCGGGGGCCGCCGCCTCGATCCCGTACCCGTACCAGATCCGGTAGGCGTACATGAAGAACGCCGCCGATGCGATGCACACCATGCCGGCCGCCAGCCCGTCGAGGCCGTCGACGAAGTTCACCGCGTTGATGGTGATCACGACGAGCGCGACCGTGAGCAGGGTGCCCTGCCAGGAGGTCAGCGAGACCGAGCCGATGCCGGGGATGGGCAGCCACAGGATGGTCAGGCCCTGCATGACCATGACGCCCGCGGCGATCATCTGGCCGCCGAGCTTGATCAGGGCGTCGATCTCGAACTTGTCGTCCAGGACACCGATCAGCCAGATCAGCGCGGCACCGGAGAGAAGGGCTCTGGGTTCGTTCGACTGGAAGACGGCATTGAGGCCGTCGAGGTGGTCGGCGACCAGCAGTCCCGCGCACAGACCGCCGAACATGGCGATGCCGCCGAGCCGCGGCGTCGGTTCCCGGTGCACATCGCGGGCGCGGATCTCCGGCATCGCACCGACGGCGATGGCGAACTTCCGCACCGGCCCGGTGAGCAGGTAGGTCACCGCGGCCGTGACGCACAGCGTCAGCAGGTATTCACGCACGGGCTGCCCCAGAGGTATCGCTGGCCATCTCAGCCCCACACCCTAGCTTCGCGCGCATGTGGTTGAAGACATGCGTATCCGGCAGATGGTTGCAGGTACCCCGCAGGAGCGGGGATAAGCCCGTATTTCTGCCCCTATGCGAATCCTGTGAAAAGCCCCGAACGCCGAAAACAGGCCCCTCTTATGGACGCCTCCATCAGTAGCGGAGCGTCCGCGGGGACCGGTCTCAGGGAGGCGGGAATCGCCGCGCCAGTTCCCGCACTTCCGCCCGCGTTCCCGGATCCTCCCGCATCGCCATCGCGAAGAGCACCGCGATTCTGGCCATTTCCGTCTCGCCCATTCCCTGGGTGGTGACGGCGGCCGTGCCGAGCCGGATGCCGCGGGCCTCCGCCTGCGGCAGTGCGCAGGCGTCCAGGACGAGCCCGGCGCCCGCGAGCCGGCCGCGCGCGGTACGGCCGTCGACGCCGAAGGGCGCCGGGTCGGCGAGCACGAGGTGGGTGTCGGTGCCGCCGGTCACGAGCCCGAACCCCTCGGCGAGCAGTCCCTCCGCGAGGGTGCGTGCGTTGGCGACCACCTGATGGGCGTACCCGGAGAACGCGGGCGTCGACGCCTCGCCGAAGGCGACGGCCTTGGCGGCGATCGTGTGCATCTGGGCGCCGCCCTGCGTGAAGGGGAAGACCGCGCGGTCGATGCGGGCGGCGAGGTCGGCGCCGCACAGGATCAGTCCGCCGCGCGGTCCGCGCAGCACCTTGTGGGTGGTGGCGCACACGACGTCGGCGTACGGGACCGGGCTGGGCGCCGCTCCCCCGGCGACCAGGCCGATGGGGTGCGCGGCGTCCGCGATGAGGTAGGCGCCCACGTCGTCGGCGATCTCGCGGAAGGCCTGGTAGTCGGGGTGCCGGGGATAGGCGATCGAGCCGCACACGATCGCCTTGGGCCGGTGCTCGACCGCCAGGTCCCACACCTCGCCGTAGTCGATGAGCCCGGTGTCCGGCTCGACGCCGTATCCGACGAAGTCGAACCAGCGCCCCGAGAAGTTGGCGGGCGAGCCGTGCGTGAGGTGTCCGCCGTACGGCAGGCCCATCGCCAGAACGGTGTCTCCCGGCTTCAGGAGGGCCGCGTAGGCCGCCAGTACCGCCGAAGTCCCCGAATGCGTCTGTACGTTGGCGTGGGCGGCCCCGAACAGGGCCTTGGCGCGGTCGACGGCGATGCGTTCGGCGACGTCCACGACTTCGCAGCCACCGTGGTGGCGGGCGCCGGGGTATCCCTCGGCGTACTTGTTGCCGAGCTCCGAGCCGAGGGCCGCGCGGACGGCCGGCGAGCTGAAGTTCTCGGCGGCGATCAGCTGGAGCGAGGTGGCCTGCCGCTCGGCCTCGCCGAGCAGCACATCGGCCATTTCGGGGTCCTGGCGCCGTACGGCCTCGAACCCCGCGCGTTCATCGGTGCGGCTGTCTACGGAGATGACCGGCATGACCCCAGCGTAGGTCGCAACCGCCGGGGGCGCCCGGCGTGCGGGGAGGCGGTACTCCGGGTGGTGTCAGTGGTGGGTCGGGACGCCGGTGAGGGCGGTGACGACCGGGTCCAGGGCCTGGTTGATCTCGTCCCCGATGGAGCGGAAGAACGTGATCGGGGCGCCGTAGGGGTCGTTGACCTCGTCGGCCTCGGCGTTCGGCGCGAGCAGCCAGCCGCGCAGCGCGGCCGCGGCCCGCACCAGTGCCCTGGCCCGCTCGACCATGCCCTCCTGGAGGGGGTCGGGCAGCGTGGCCGGGTCTATGGCCCGGACCAGCCGGGTGAACTCCTTCAGGGTGAAGGTGCGCAGGCCCGCGGAGTGGCCCATCGAGATGACCTGGGCCCGGTGGTCGCGGGTGGCCGTGAGGACCAGGTCCGCGGTGATGACGTGCTCGTCGAGGAGCTCGCGCCCGGTGAAGCCGGTCGCGTCCGCGCCGAAGTCGGCGAGGACGGCGGCGGCATTGGCCTCCATCGGAGCGCCCTCGTGCCCCCAGGTGCCGGCGCTCTCCACGATGAGGCCGCCCGTGAACGGGTCCCCGAGCCGGTCGCTCAGGGCATGGCGGGTCAGCCGCTCGGTGATGGGCGAGCGGCAGACGTTGCCGGTGCTGACGTGGAGGATGCGGAACGAGTTCACCGCGGGGTGAACCGTGCCTATGCCACGCCCCTCAGGGGCGGTCAATTGGCCACCTCAAGGTCGGGTACCACCTTGCGCAGCTCGTCCGCGTCGAGCGCACCGGCGCGCAGCAGCACCGGGACCTTGCCCGTGACGTCGACGATCGAGGACGGGACGATGCCCGGGGTCGGGCCGCCGTCCAGGTACACGGAGACGGAGTCCCCGAGCATGCCCTGGGCCGCGTCGCAGTCCTCGGGCGCCGGGTGGCCCGTGAGGTTGGCGGAGGACACGGCCATCGGGCCGACCTCGGTGAGCAGCTCGATGGCGACCGGGTGCAGCGGCATCCGGATCGCGACGGTGCCGCGGGTGTCGCCGAGGTCCCACTGGAGCGACGGCTGGTGGCGGGCGACCAGGGTCAGGGCGCCGGGCCAGAACGCGTCGACGAGCTCCCAGGCCTGCTCGGTGAAGTCGGTGACCAGGCCGTGCAGGGTGTTCGGCGAGCCGATGAGCACGGGGGTGGGCATGTTGCGGCCGCGGCCCTTGGCATCGAGCAGGTCCATGCAGGCCTGCGTGCTGAACGCGTCGGCGCCGATCCCGTACACCGTGTCCGTCGGCAGCACCACGAGCTCACCGCGGCGGACGGCGGACGCGGCTTCGCGCAGACCGGTGGTGCGGTCGGTCGCGTCGTTGCAGTCGTATCGCCGAGCCATTAGCGGGCCTCCTCGTACACATACACGGTCTGGGGGTGGGAGCGGATCACGGAGTGGCCTTGCGGGCCGTGGCGAAGCGGGGGCGCTTGTTCAGGTCGGGGTGGTCGGCGGCGTCCACCCAGCCGGCCTCCTCGTTGAAGATCCACGGCACTTGGCCGCCCTGGGTGTCGGCGTGCTCGATGACGACGAGCCCGCCGGGCCGCAGGAGGCGGTGCGCGGTCCGTTCGATGCCCCGGATGGTGTCGAGACCGTCCTCACCGGAGAACAGCGCGAGCTCGGGGTCGTGGTCGCGCGCCTCGGGGGCGACGTACTCCCACTCGGTGAGCGGAATGTACGGCGGGTTCGAGATGACCAGGTCGACCTGGCCGTCGAGCTCGGGCAGCGCGGTGAGCGCGTCGCCCTGGTGGAGAACGACGCGGGACCCCTCGACGTTCTTCCGCGTCCATTCGAGGGCGTCCTCGGACAGCTCCACGGCGTGCACGCGCGAGCGCGGCACCTCCTGCGCCATGGCGAGCGCGATGGCGCCCGAGCCGGTGCACAGGTCGACGATGAGCGGCTCGACGACGTCCATCGCGCGCACGGCGTCTATGGCCCAGCCGACCACCGACTCGGTCTCCGGGCGCGGCACGAACACCCCTGGCCCCACTTGGAGTTCGAGGTAGCGGAAGAAGGCGCGGCCGGTGATGTGCTGGAGCGGCTCGCGGGCCTCGCGGCGCGCGATCGCCTCCCAGTAGCGGGCGTCGAAGTCGACGTCCTTGACGTTGTGCAGCTCTCCCCGCTTGACGCCGTGGATGTGCGCGGCGAGCTCCTCCGCGTCGAAGCGCGGGGAGGGCACGCCGGCGTCGGCCAGCCGCTGGGTGGCCTGGGCCACCTCGGCAAGCAGCACGCTTCGGGGGCCTGGGGGTCGCCCCCCAGAGTTTTGCTGCACGCTGGTCCTCCGGCAGTCGTACGGGGGTGTGATTACTGGGCGGCCGCGAGCTTGGCGGCGGAGTCCGCGTCGACGCAGGCCTGGATCATCGCGTCCAGGTCGCCGTCGAGCACCTGGTCCAAGTTGTACGCCTTGAAGCCGACACGGTGGTCCGAGATGCGGTTTTCCGGGAAGTTGTACGTCCGGATCTTCTCGGAGCGGTCGACCGTGCGCACCTGGCTGCGGCGCGCGTCGGCGGCCTCCTGCTCGGCGGCCTCCTGGGCGGCGGCGAGCAGCCGGGAGCGCAGGATGCGCATGGCCTGCTCCTTGTTCTGGAGCTGGCTCTTCTCGTTCTGGCAGGAGGCGACGACGCCGGTGGGGACGTGCGTGATGCGCACGGCGGAGTCGGTCGTGTTGACGGACTGGCCGCCGGGGCCCGAGGAGCGGTACACGTCGATGCGGAGGTCGTTCATGTTGATCTCGACGTCGACCTCCTCGGCCTCGGGCGTGACGAGCACGCCGGCGGCGGAGGTGTGGATGCGGCCCTGCGACTCGGTCGCGGGCACGCGCTGCACGCGGTGCACACCGCCCTCGTACTTCAGGCGCGCCCAGACGCCCTGGCCGGGCTCGGTCGCACCCTGGCCGCCCTTGGTCTTCACGGCGACCTGGACGTCCTTGTATCCGCCCTGGTCGGACTCGGTGGAGTCGATGATCTCGGTCTTCCAGCCGACCCGCTCGGCGTAGCGCAGGTACATGCGCAGGAGGTCGCCGGCGAACAGGGCCGACTCGTCGCCACCCGCACCCGCCTTGATCTCCAGGAGTACGTCCTTGTCGTCGCTGGGGTCGCGCGGGACCAGGAGCAGGCGGAGCTTCTCGGTGAGCTGCTCGCGCTGCGCGGTCAGGTCCTTGACCTCGGCGGCGAAGTCCGGGTCGTCGGCGGCGAACTCGCGGGCCGTCTCGATGTCCTCGCCCGTCTGCTTCCAGGCACGGTAGGTCCCGACGATCGGCGTCAGCTCGGCGTAGCGCTTGTTCAGCTTGCGCGCGTTGGCCTGATCGGCGTGGACCGAAGGGTCGGCGAGCTTCGTCTCAAGGTCGGCGTGCTCGCCGATCAGGTCCTCGACCGCTTCGAACATCGGTTGCTCCTGGGGTTCAAACGGAGAAGTAGGTCTTGACGGCAAAGCGCCGGTCGCGGCGCCCCCGGAACGGAGGCGCCGCGGACCGGCGCAGTTGGCTCGCTACTTCTGGGCGGAGCCGGCAGCGGCCTTGCCGAAGCGGGCCTCGAAGCGGGCCACGCGGCCGCCGGTGTCCATGATCTTCTGCTTGCCCGTGTAGAACGGGTGGCACTCGGAGCAGATTTCGGCGCGGATGGAGCCGCCGCCGATCGTGCTACGGGTGGTGAAAGCCGCGCCACAGGTGCAGCTGACCTGGGTCTCGACGTACTCGGGGTGGATGTCGCGCTTCAAGGTGTCTCCTAGGTTCGGGAGGGCTCCGGGTCGCAGGCGCGGATTGCGCATACGTGAACCGGGGCCGACGTACCAGTCTGCCAGGACTGGCCGCATCTCCCAAAACCGGGGTGGAGGCCCGTCTATTCCCGGGCCCGTCGGGCGGTGGTGCGGGCCGCTACTGCCCGGCGACGTAGCCGCCCGCGGTGCCCTTGTCGCCGGCCGAGTCGGCGGTCGCGGACGCCGGGATCGGCTGGTCCTTGGCGAGGGCGTCCCAGACCTGCTTGGACTGCTCGGGGAGCGGGCTGACGCGGTTGGGGTCGAGCTTGTCGTACTGCACCGGCAGCGTGATCATCTTGACGTTCGAGGCGTCCAGGCCCTTGAGCCCGTTGGCGAAGCCGATCAGCGAGTTGACGGAGCTGATGTCCGAGTCGGTGGTGATCGCCTTGGTGGCCGCGTCGGCGAGACCGTAGAGCTTGGCCGGGTTGCTGAACACGCCGACGCTCTTGATCTGGCCGATCAGGGCCTTGATGAAGGCCTGCTGGAGCTGGATGCGGCCGAGGTCGCTGCCGTCGCCGACCACGCCGTGCCGGGTCCGTACGAGGCCGAGTGCCTGCTCACCGTTGAGGGTGTGCCGGCCGGCCGGCAGGTCGAGGTGGCTCTTGTCGTCCTTGATCGGCTTGTTGGTGGTGACGGGCACCCCGCCGAGCTGGTCGATGAGCTTCTTGAAGCCGGTGAAGTCGACCTCGACGTAGTGGTCCATGCGGATGCCGGACATCTGCTCCACGGTCTTGACGGCACAGGCCGGGCCGCCGACCTCGTACGCCGTGTTGAACATCTGCCGCTTGGCGCCGGGGTCGGTCTTGCCGTCCTGCGTGGTGCAGGAGGGGCGCGTGACCAGGGCGTCGCGCGGGATGGAGACCACGCTGGCCGTCTTGTGGCCCTGGTACACGTGGATGACCATCGCGGTGTCGGACCGGGCGCCGCCCCCGTCGTCGCCGTACTCCTTGTTGGCACCGGCCCGCGAGTCGGAGCCGAGGACCAGGATGTCCTCCGAGCCGTTGTCGACGTTCTGCGGGCGCCCCGTGCCGAGCTGGGCGTTGATGTCGACGCCCTTGAGGTTGCCGTTGAGCTTGAAGTACACGTAACCGAGTCCGCCCCCGCCGACGAGCACCACGCCGGCCGCGCTCCAAGCGGCTATCCGCACGGCGCGACGGCGCGTGCTGGGGCGCTTGCGGCGCTTGCCGGCCCCGCGTATTCGGCTGCTGCGTGTGCCCTGCTCGGTCATGGTCTCCTCAGTTCTCGGTGCTCCTCCGATTACCCCCTGCCCAGGTCTTCAGGCACGGATTGTCGACACTTGTCAGACGTCGAAGCACCAAGCAGGGTTGCACAGGGTTCTAAGAAGGCCATAAGAGCGCATCCCGGCCGCCGCGCAACCCGGATCCGGCCCCACCGCCCTCACCTGCGGTTTCGCGAGGGCTCTCGGCCGCAGCCGGAGCGGTCGCGGCCGCCGGGCGTGTGTCGAATGCCTCAGCCTGCGCCGCGGGGGCCGACCGGCCGGCGCGAGCCCCCGAGAGGGCACGCACCCGGGCCCGCGAGGTCCCGGCCCGCCCCCTCGCGAGGCACTCACCGAGCCCCCGGGACGACCCGCCGCACACGAGAGCGCCCCCGGCACCGAAGTGCCGGGGGCGCTCTCAACTGGCCCTGCTGGAACCGGAGTTACTAGTCGTTGCCGTTGCCCGGGCCCGGCGTCGTCTTCTGGATCTGGAGCAGGAACTCGGCGTTCGACTTCGTCTGCTTCATCTTGTCCAGAAGCAGCTCGATGGCCTGCTGCTGGTCGAGCGCGTGCAGCACCCGACGCAGCTTCCAGACGACCGCGAGCTCGTCGCTGCCGAGCAGGATCTCTTCCTTGCGGGTGCCGGACGCGTCCACGTCCACCGCCGGGAAGATGCGCTTGTCGGCGAGCTTGCGGTCGAGCTTGAGCTCCATGTTGCCGGTGCCCTTGAACTCCTCGAAGATCACCTCGTCCATGCGCGAACCGGTCTCCACGAGCGCGGTGGCGAGGATGGTCAGCGAGCCGCCGTCCTCGATGTTGCGCGCGGCACCGAAGAAGCGCTTCGGCGGGTAGAGCGCGGTCGAGTCGACACCACCGGACAGGATGCGGCCGGAGGCCGGGGCCGCCAGGTTGTACGCACGGCCCAGACGGGTGATCGAGTCGAGCAGCACGACCACGTCGTGACCGAGCTCGACGAGGCGCTTGGCGCGCTCGATGGCCAGCTCGGCGACCGTGGTGTGGTCCTCGGCGGGACGGTCGAAGGTCGAGGAGATGACCTCGCCCTTCACCGACCGCTGCATGTCGGTGACCTCTTCCGGACGCTCGTCGACCAAGACGACCATCAGGTGGCACTCGGGGTTGTTGTGGGTGATCGCGTTGGCGATCGCCTGCATGATCATGGTCTTGCCGGTCTTGGGCGGGGCCACGATCAGGCCTCGCTGGCCCTTGCCGATCGGCGACACGAGGTCGATGATCCGCGTGGTCAGCACACCCGGGTCGGTCTCCAGACGGAGCCGGTCCTGGGGGTAGAGCGGGGTCAGCTTGTTGAACTCCGGGCGGCCGCGGCCCGAGTCGGCGGCCATGCCGTTGGAGGAGTCCAGGCGCACCAGCGCGTTGAACTTCTCGCGGCGCTCGCCGTCCTTGGGCTGGCGGACGGCGCCGGTGACGTGGTCACCCTTGCGCAGCCCGTTCTTGCGGACCTGGGCGAGCGAGACGTACACGTCGTTCGGGCCCGGCAGGTAGCCGGAGGTCCGGATGAACGCGTAGTTGTCGAGGATGTCGAGGATGCCCGCGACGGGGATCAGGACGTCGTCGTCGGCGACCTGCGGCTCCGCGCCGAACTCGTCACGGCCACCACGGCGGCCACGGCGGTCGCGGTAGCGTCCGCGCCGGCCACGGCGGCCGCCGTCGTCGTCGAAGTCGTCCTGCGGGCCGTTGTTGTTCTGCTGCTGACCCTGACCCTGCTGCTGGCCACCCTGGCCACCCTGGCGCTCCTTGCGCTGGCCGCCCTGCTGGTCCTCGCCCTTGCCCCGGCGGTCGCCACGGTCCCCGCGGTCGCCACGCTCTCCGCGCTCGCCACGGTCACCGCGCTGGCGGTCCCGGCGGTCCCCGCGGTCGCCCCGCTCGCCACGGTCGCGGCGGTCCCGGCGGCCCTCGGCGGTGTCGACGGCCTCGGCGGCCTTCGACTCGGGCTGGGCCTCGGTCTTCACCTCGGCCCTCGCCTCCGTCTTGGTGACGGTCTCGGTGGCGGCCGAGGCGGACTCGGGGCTGCCGGAGGGCGCGGTGGCGCGACGGCGACGGCGCTCGCCCGCGGGCTGGTCGTCCTGGTCGGAGACCTTGGGGGACGGCTGGCCGGGGATGTCGATCTGCTGCTGCGCGGACTGCTTCTCGGCGGGCGCGGCGGCCTCGTCGCCGGTACGGGCCTTGGAGGTGGCGCGGCGCTTCGGCTTGGTCTCGGCGTCGGCGGACGCGGCGGCGCTCTTGGCCGGGGCCGAGGAACCGCCTCCGGCCTGCGCCTCCTTGATGACCTCGATCAGCTGGCTCTTGCGCATGCGCGCGGTGCCCCTGATGCCGAGGCCGGACGCGACCTGCTGCAGCTCGGCCAGGACCATGCCGTCGAGGCCGGTGCCGGAGCGGCGGCGCCGTGAGGTGGTGCCAGAGGCAGCACCTGCGGCGGGCGCGGAGGTGTCGACAGAGCTGTCGGCAGTCACGCCCATCAGATCGGTGGTGTCGCTCACGAAGGGTCCTTCCCTGGAGCGGACGTCGGCCTGTCTGGCTCGGCGACCGGTTGTGCTGTCCGGCTGCGGCCCGTGATCTTCTCGACCACTGATCGTGCCGGGGCGGTGGCCCGCCGCGTACGGCGGAGAGACAAAAGTGCGTGGGTTCCGGCCCGAGATCCCCCTGCTCGGCCCCTGCCGGGAAAAAGCGTGGGGTGTCGTGCCGGTTCCGGAGCGTGCTCGCAACTGCTCAGGCAGGCTGCACAGGCAGTTGGGGAGGCTCTCGGAAGAATGGCGGTCCCTGAAGGGGACACGAAGCACCGCGCCACGAAGACGACCGATGCAGACTTGAGGTTAACACTACCGGATCCAACAAACATTCCCCCTCTCGTTCACCGGCAAGCCGTGCTTCCCGCGCCCGTACCTACGCTCCGAGCGGCAGGACGCTCGCGCCCGCGGCGTCGAGATTGAGCCGGTTGGCGGCCCATCCCTCCCCCGCAAGGCGTGCGACCTTGTCGGCCGCACCGTCCTCGACCAGCGCGAGCACCGTGGGCCCCGCGCCGGAGATGACCGCGGGCACGCCGTCCGCGCGCAGCCGGTTGACCAGTGCCACGCTGTCCGGCATCGCCGGTGCGCGGTACTCCTGGTGGAGCCGGTCCTCGGTGGCGGCGAGCAGCAGCTCGGGACGCCTGGTCAGGGCCTCCACGAGCAGGGCCGCCCGGCCGGCGTTGGCCGCGGCGTCGACATGCGGGACCGTGCGCGGGAGCAGCCCGCGGGCCGTCTCCGTCAGGACCGCCTTGCCGGGCACGAAGACCACCGGAACGACGGAATCCGCCGGGTCCATCCTGATCGCGCGGGCCGCTCCCCCGTCCATCCAGGACAGCGTGAACCCGCCGAGCAGACAGGCGGCCACGTTGTCGGGGTGTCCCTCGATCTCGGTCGCGAGCTCCAGCAGCGCCGCGTCGTCGAGCCGGGCGTCGCCGCCTATCGTCACGGCGCGCGCGGCGACGATGCCGGCGCAGATGGCGGCGGAGGAGGATCCGAGGCCGCGGCCGTGCGGGATGCGGTTGGCACAGACGACCTCAAGGCCGCGCGGCTGCCCGCCGAGCAGGTCGAAGGCGGTGCGCAGGGACCGTACGAGGAGGTGGCTCTCGTCGCGGGGCAGCGTCTCGGCGCCCTCGCCCGCGATGTCGATGCCGAGGCCGGAGTCGGCGACGCGGACGACCACGTCGTCGTAGAGCCCCAGTGACAGGCCCAGGGAGTCGAAGCCCGGGCCGAGGTTGGCACTGGTGGCGGGGACGCGCACCCGTACGGCGGCGGCGCGGAATGCGGGACCGGCCATCGCTCTGATGACTCCTTGTGAGGCTGCTGCTGGTGTCTGCTGCGAGATTTTCGAAGACGTACGGAACACCCGAGGGCCACGTGGGCGACTGCACCACGGCATATTGCGGCGGGGCGGGTTGGGTACAGCCTATCGAAGGAAGGTTCTGTGGCGACATAGGGCGCACAGGAGGCGCACGATGCGTGTCGCGAGCCCCCTGTGCCCCTACGGCGTGACTTGTCCGGCTTTACGTACGCGTCCCGGCGGTGCGGGACGCGTACGCCAGGCGGCGCGTCGGCGAACTACGCGAGACCGAGGCGCTCGGCCGCGGCCGCCGCGTCGACCGGAACGGTGACGGGCTGCGGGGCTCCGGCGACGGCCCAGTCGGGGTCCTTGAGCCCGTTTCCGGTCACCGTGCACACGATCTTCTGGCCCGGGTCGACCAGGCCGCGCTCGGCGGCCTTGAGCAGACCGGCGACCGAAGCCGCGGAGGCCGGCTCGACGAAGACACCCTCCTGCGAGGCCAACAGGCGGTAGGCGCGCAGGATCTCACGGTCCGTCACCTCGTCGATGAACCCGCCGGACTCGTCCCGCGCGGCCAGCGCGAACTGCCAGGACGCCGGGTTGCCGATGCGGATCGCGGTGGCGATCGTCGAGGGGTCCTTGACGACCTCGCCGCGCACGATCGGCGCCGAGCCGGAGGCCTGGAAGCCCCACATGCGCGGGGTGTGCGTCGAGACCTTGTCCCCGGCGTACTCCTGGTAGCCCTTCCAGTACGCCGTGATGTTGCCGGCGTTGCCCACGGGCAGGACGTGGATGTCGGGGGCGTCGCCGAGCGCGTCCACGATCTCGAACGCGGCGGTCTTCTGGCCCTCGATGCGCACCGGGTTGACCGAATTGACCAGCGCCACCGGGTAGTTGTCGGACAGCGAGCGCGCGAGCGTGAGGCAGTCGTCGAAGTTGCCGTCGACCTGGAGGATCTTGGCGCCGTGGATGAGGGCCTGGCCCATCTTGCCCAGCGCGATCTTGCCCTGCGGCACGAGGACCGCGCACACCATGCCGGCCCGCACCGCGTAGGCGGCGGCCGAGGCCGAGGTGTTGCCGGTGGAGGCGCAGATGACCGCCTTGGCGCCCTCCTCCTTCGCGCGGGTGATCGCCATCGTCATGCCGCGGTCCTTGAAGGACCCGGTCGGGTTGGCACCCTCGACCTTGAGGTGGACCTCGCAGCCCGTGCGCTCGGACAGCACCTGCGCGGGCACGAGCGGCGTGCCGCCCTCGCGGAGGGTGACGACCGGGGTCGTAGCGGAGACGGGGAGCCGGTCCCGGTACTCCTCGATGATTCCGCGCCACTGGTGGGTCATTGCTGGTTACTCCCCTTCAACACGCATGATGCTGGCGACACCACGCACGGTGTCGAGCTTGCGCAGGGCGTCCACGGTCCCGGTGAGGGCCGCGTCGGCCGCGCGGTGGGTGACGACGACGAGGGAGGCCTCGCCATCCTTGCCTGACTGCCGCACGGTGTCGATGGACACCCCGTGCTCGGCGAAGACCGTCGCCACCTGGGCGAGCACGCCCGGCTTGTCGGCCACGTCGAGGCTGATGTGGTAGCGGGTCACGACATCGCCCATGGGGCTCACGGGCAGCTGCGTGTACGCCGACTCCCCGGGCCCGGTCGATCCGGCGAGCTTGTTGCGGCAGACCGCGACCAGGTCGCCGAGAACGGCGGACGCGGTCGGGGCGCCGCCCGCGCCGGGCCCGTAGAACATCAGCTGACCGGCGGCCTCGGCCTCGACGAACACCGCGTTGTAGGCGCCCCGCACGGAGGCCAGCGGATGGTCGAGCGGGATCATCGCCGGGTGGACCCGGGCGGTCACGGAGCCGCCGTCGGCGGCGCGCTCGCAGATGGCGAGCAGCTTGATGGTGCAGCCCATCTGGCGTGCCGAGGCGAAGTCGGCGGAGGTCACCTCGGTCATGCCCTCGCGGTACACGTCGTCGAGACGGACCCGGGTGTGGAAGGCGATGCCGGCGAGGATGGCGGCCTTGGCGGCGGCGTCGAAGCCCTCGACGTCGGCGGTCGGGTCGGCCTCGGCGTAGCCGAGCGCGGTGGCCTCGTCGAGGGCCTCCTGATAGCCGGCGCCCGTCGAGTCCATCTTGTCGAGGATGAAGTTGGTCGTGCCGTTCACGATGCCGAGGACCCGGTTCACCTTGTCGCCGGCGAGGGACTCGCGCAGCGGGCGGATCAGCGGGATCGCCCCGGCGACGGCGGCCTCGTAGTACAGGTCCCGGCCGTGCTCGACGGCGGCCGCGTGCAGCGCGGCGCCGTCCTGGGCGAGCAGCGCCTTGTTCGCGGAGACGACCGAGGCGCCGTGCTCGAACGCGGTGGTGATGAGGGCGCGGGCCGGCTCGATGCCGCCGATGACCTCGACCACGACGTCGATGTCGCCGCGTTTGACCAGCGCGGTGGCGTCGGTGGTGACCAGGGCGGGGTCGATGCCCTCACGCACCTTGGAGGGCCGGCGGACGGCGACTCCGGCGAGCTCCACGGGTGCGCCGATGCGCGCCGTGAGGTCGTCGGCGTGCGTCGTCATGATGCGCGCCACCTCTGAGCCGACCACTCCGCAGCCCAGCAGCGCCACCTTCAGCGGACGCGTACGCATCATCCGACCTCGTTTCCTCTTCAAACCTGCAATGCGAACCAGTCTCACTCACCGGACCGGGGTTTCTGCCCCCGGTCCGGATCCTGAGACAAGTATTTCATTTACCCGACGTCGAGACGCAGGAGATCTTCCTCCGTCTCCCGCCGGACGATCACCCGCGCCGACCCGTCCTTCACGGCGACGACCGGCGGCCGCAGAGCGTGGTTGTAATTGCTGGCCATGGAGCGGCAGTACGCCCCGGTGGCCGGCACCGCAATCAGATCACCCGGCGCGAGATCGGCGGGCAGGAACGCGTCACGCACCACGATGTCACCGCTCTCGCAATGCTTGCCGACCACCCTGACCAGCATCGGCTCGGCGGCGGAGGTGCGCGAGACGAGAGCGACCGAGTACTCGGCGTCGTAGAGCGCGGTGCGGATGTTGTCGGACATGCCGCCGTCCACGCTCACGTAGGTGCGCAGGCCTTCGAGCGGCTTGATGGTGCCGACCTCGTACAGCGTGAACGCCGTCGGACCGACGATCGCGCGGCCCGGCTCGACCGAGATGCGGGGCACCCGGAGGCCGGCGGCGGCGCACTCGCGCGTGACGATCTCGCTGAGCGCCTTCGCGATCTCGTGCGGCTCGCGGGGGTCGTCGTCCGAGGTGTACGCGATGCCGAGGCCGCCGCCGAGGTCGATCTCGGGCAGCTCGACGCCGTGCTCGTCGCGCACCTCGGCGAGCAGCTGCACGACGCGGCGCGCGGACACCTCGAAGCCGGCCATGTCGAAGATCTGCGACCCGATGTGCGAGTGGATGCCGACCAGTTCCAGCCCGTCGAGCTTGAGTGCGCGGCGCACGGCCTCGGCGGCCTGGCCGTCGGCGAGCCCGATGCCGAACTTCTGGTCCTCGTGCGCGGTGGCGATGAACTCGTGGGTGTGGGCCTCGACGCCGACGGTGACGCGGATGAAGGCCTTCTGGACCGTGCCCAGCTCTTGAGCGATGTGCGCGACGCGCACGATCTCCTGGAAGGAGTCGAGCACGATCCGCCCGACCCCGGCCTCGACGGCCCGCCGGATCTCGGCCTCGCTCTTGTTGTTGCCGTGGAAGGCGATGCGCTCGACCGGCATCCCCGCGTCCAGGGCGGTGACGAGCTCGGTGCCGGAGCAGACGTCGAGGTTCAGCCCCTCCTCGTGCAGCCAGCGCACAACGGCCCGCGACAGGAAGGCCTTTCCGGCGTAGAACACGTCGGCGTCGCGCCCGAAGGCGTCGGCCCAGGACCGGCACCGCTCACGGAAGTCGGCCTCGTCGAGGAAGTAGGCGGGGGTCCCGAACTCCTCGGCCAGGCGCGACACTTCGAGCCCGGCGACGGTGACCTCGCCGTCCGCGTTGCGCCGCACGGTGCCCGACCAGACCTTCGGGTCAAGGGAGTTGAGGTCGGCGGGGGGCGCGGAGTAGTGCCCCTCGGGCAGCACGTCGCCGTGGCGGGGGCCGGCGGGGTGGGCGGATCGGCTCATGTTCTGTACGTCTCTTCTCTTACGCGTCTGCGGTCACCACGGCGGGCGGCGGTGAGGTCCGTCCGCGCATGTCACAGGAGTTCGGGTGCGTCGATGCCGAGCAGGGACAGGCCACCGGCCAGCACCGTCCCGGCGGCCTCGGCGAGGGCCAGCCGCGAGCGGTGGGCGGCCGAGGGTTTCTCGTCACCGAGCGGCAGCACCGCGTGCTGGAAGCGGAGCAGTTCGTCGGCCACGGATTCGAGGTGCCGGGCCAGCCGGTCGGGCGCGTGGTGGCGGGCGGCGCCTTCGAGCACACCAGGGTGGTCGCGGAGCAGCCCGAGCAGCCGCTCCCCCTCGGGCACGGCCCCCGGCTCGGCCGCGAAGCCCAGCTGGAGCGCGTTGCGGGTGAGGGCACGGCTGCGGGAGTACGCGTACCGCACACGGAAGAGGGGGTTGCTCTCGCGCTGGGCCAGCAGTTCCCCGGCGTCGGTACGCGGCCGGTCGTGCCGGGCGGCCCGGAGTGCGGCCCAGCGGGCGGCATCGACCCCGACGAGCCCGGCGAGCCCCGGCGTGGGACACGGGAGGACGGCCAGGAACTGCCCCGGCTCCCCTTCCGCGACGATCCGTGCGTCGGCCCCTTGGCTCCGCAGCAGCCGCACGACGACCTCGACGACGACCCGCGCCCGCTCCTCGCCCACGGCAGCGAAGTCGTACGCCTGCCCGCGCAGGGCGTCCCCGTATCCGTACGTGGTGGGCGACCCGAGCACCTGCCGCACCACCCCGGACTGAACCTCTCGCTCCAGCGTGATGTTGAGGAAGCCCGGCCCGCTGATCTCGACGAGGGCGATACCCGGCCGTCCGGCGATCCGTCCGCGCAGCACCTCGGCGACCTCGCGGGGCGGCCGGCCGGTCACCGCGGCCAGCTTGAGGGCGATCCCACTGGCGTAGTCACCCCCACCGCCGGGCCTCGGCCGCTCGACCTTGACGGTCTCGGGAACCATGCCGCCGATCGGACCCAGGGCACCCTCGTCGACCGCGCTGCGCACGGCGCGCACGACGGTACGGGAGAGCTCTGCGGGGGTCACGGGACAAGCGTATGGGAGAGGGGGGGTCCCTCCGCGAACCGGTTTCGCCATACGGGCAGAACGGCGGGCTCGGGTCACATCGACCGGGGGTCAGCCCCGGCTGCTGCCGGCCCGCCCGGGCTCCCTGCTGCCGTCGGCAGACGGCGGAGCCTCCCGGTGCAGCAGCAGCTGCCGTACGACCCTGACCAGCTCGGCGGGCTCGAACGGCTTCGCGAGAAAGGCGTCGACCCCGGCGGCGAGCCCGGTCTCCACCTCGTACTGCGTGCAGGCGCTGATGATCGCGACGGGCAGTGCTCTGGTCCGCGGATCGGAACGCAGCCGGGCGGCCGTACGCAGCCCGTCGAGCCGGGGCATCATCACATCGAGGGTGACCACGTCCGGGCTGACCCGGTGCACGACCTCCAGGCATTCGGCACCATCGGCCGCGGTCACGACCTCGAAGCCCTCCAGCTCAAGGTTGACCCTGATCAACTGCCGGATGACCTTGTTGTCGTCCACCACAAGGACCCGGCCGGACACGCCTGACACACCTTGAGGTTAGGTCCGAGGAGGGCACCGCGTCCGGGTTTTCCCCACTTCCACCCCGCCCGGGCGACCCGGCCCGCCGAGGGGACCGAAATACCTGTTCACAGCCACCCCGAGAGAGCTGGTAGGGTTCTACCCGTCGCCGCCAAACACGGTGAACGCCCCCGTAGCTCAGGGGATAGAGCAACGGCCTCCGGAGCCGTGTGCGCAGGTTCGAATCCTGCCGGGGGCACTCCGGATCAAGGCGCTGAACAGCGGAAACGCAGTTCAGCGCCTTTCTTGTGCATGCCAAAACGCACACGGCCTACTCGGCCGTGACCACTCGCCCCAAATAGCCCTGATCAGGGGTTTTCCATGCCCGAGCGGACGAAATCCCGATTGTCCGATCCCGCGAAGTTAACTCCTGCGGGACAAACGTGGGCCAGAAAGCCGCATGGCGGATCCGTCACCCTCAGGAGGCTGCTTTGACCTGCATGTTTACCGAGCGGGACAGTCAAAAGGGACACGGAGAAACAGGCCGTTGCACTTTCCCGGACCCGATTCGGCACAGTCGCGCGAAGGCGTTCACGCCCGCCCAGCAGCGATATGCCCCCATGTCCGACTTACGCGAGGGAACAATGATTCCTATCAGCGTCGTTGGGACGCACCATGCAGGCGGCGCCTCACTCACGGAGCGGATGACGTGCTCCCCTCCTCCTTCGTTACGGCCACCGGAAGCACGTACTCACCGGTGAGACGCGCCAAGTGCAGTGGGAGGGGCCGGGCGAGCGGCGGATAGTCGTCTTGGTAGCGCAGCTGGTGCGTGAGCGTCGCCCACTCCGCCGGCCGGTCAGGCAGGTCCCCTTCACGCCCAGAGTCCGCCAGTGCCTTTTCCGACAGGCAGCCGAGAACGGTGATCTCCAGCTGCCCAGGGTTCCAGGCCGACTTTCCGGGTGCTGTCCGGCTCTGTGACGTGGGCGCCAGCTTCATGAGTCCCTTCGGCAGTTTCGCCACCGTGTGCGGCTTCGAGGCCGTGCTTGCGAAAACACGGCTCTCCGTCTCCGCCGTTCCCCACACGCCCTCGGCGAAGCCGACGCGGCCCTTGGCGTCATGGGCGTACCACTCCGCTACTTCCTCCCGCGCATTGGCGTCCCGTACGAGCACCACCCGCAGGTCGTCGCCGTAGAGCGTGTGGCGCTGGGCGGGTTCAGTGCCGAAAACGAGCATGTCGCGGGCCAGTTCACCGTTGCGAAGGCCGGGCCAGCACTGGCGCAGATTGCCGGCGTCCGCCAGCAGGAGCGTCGGCCGGTCGCGGAGCTGGAAGAGCAGTGCTCGGATCTGCCGCTCGGTCTCCCGCTGCCTGTGCTGCTCCACGCCTGGGAGGGCAGCGGGCCGGAGCCCTCCCCGGGCGGCCACGCCATCGCCAGGGCCGCCTGTATCAGCCTCCTTCTCCTTCCCGGTCTCAGCCACTGGTTCCCCTGCTTGGGAGAGCAGCAACAGCTTCGGGTACGGCACCCATTCGGCGCGCTCAGCGTCCCACCCCTCGATGACGCCCGGTCCTCCGTCCCCGGGGCGGACCCGCACCGCGACCAGCCGATGGACGGGGCACCGCGTGGGCCCCTTCCTGGTGTGGCGTACGAGCCAGAGCGCCACGTACTGGAGGTCGCCGGGAACTCCGGCCCCCACTCGGTGGGCGGGCGGACTGATGGCACCGAGCTGCCGGAAGACGTCCAGCCAGGTCCACTTGACCCGGTGCTCCAAACCGCTGTCGGTGTCGTCGGGCAGGTTGATGAACTGGCTCAGCCGGTCCTGCCGCGCCCAGGCAATGCGCAACGCATGCTTGGGGTCGGAGTCGGGGACGGCTGCGAAGCGTTCCTTGCCGCCGATCTCCGTGATCACGACTCCGGCCGCGTCGGGACGCGGGACCGCTCGGTCCGCCACAAGTCGGCAGCGCCCTTCGACGGCTTCGGCCAGCCGGACGGCCCTGGGGCGCCTGCGCTCCCGGGAGACCTGCAGAGCGTCGGCCAGGGGCCCCGCGGGCCGGGCTCGTACGCGGATCTCGACCCCCTCGCCCCGCCACCGCCAGGTGTCGTCACCGGCCGGCCCCACGCTCTCCCCGGGAGGGAAGCCGATGAGCTTCGGCAGTTCCGCGAGCAGCGCGGCACGGGTTTCCGGCGACTGCCAGAAGACGTCGATCTCCAGGGGACGGCCGTTGAGTGCGCGTGCCAACGCCGCCCGCCGCTGCAGGGCCAGCTGCGTGTCCCGGACGCCCGGACCGCGGCCGGCTCCCGAACGAGGCAGCAATGAGGGGGTGTTGCTCCGGGTGACCCGCGTGAGGTCGGGGACCCGGGTCAGCATGGGGCGCAGCCCGTCCTCGACCCAGGCGTCCAGATCCGCCCGCTCCTGTGGCATCAACCCGGGTCCGACCTCGTGCGGGCCGATCGACGGGTGGTAGACGATGCCGGCGGCCACGTCACCGGACCCGTTGATCCAGCGTTCCGGGTGGGAGAAGAGCGCCTCGGGCTGCGGGTAGTTGCGTACGATGTCCAGCTCGGGCAAGAGCGGTGCGGGGCTGTGGTGGCGCCAAACCAGTTCCTTCAGCCGCCGGTCGTAGCCGAGGGTGTTCACCATCAACCGGTGGCCCCGGTCCGGCCCTCCCGGCCATGGCAGCGGAACGTCGAGCAGAACGGTCGCCCCGCCGAGCTGGTGAGGGCGTACGTCCAGCTGGGTAGCCCACCGGCGAACCTGCGTGGACACATGGACACGGAACCGTGGGGCGAACGCCACGGTGTGGACGGTGATGCTGAGGCAGGCCGAGTAGTACCAGGTCTGTCCGCGGCGCTCGTGCCTCTGTGGCGGCCAGGAGATGAGTCGCGCGCCGTTGCCCGAGCTCTCGACTCGGAAGTGGAATGTGGTGCCCCCGGTGCGGAACGTCCGGGCGGCCAGCCGGAAGGCGACCCACTCGGGCAGCAGGCCGTAGAGCCGTGCGGCAGGTTCGGCTGTTCCGCCCGCCGAGGTCACGGTCTCGGTGAGGTCGACCGATTCGGCCTCCCAATGTGGCAGCTGTACGGCCTCGGCCGGGTCGTCGGAGCGGAGTCTCTCCTCCAGGTCGGCGCCTTCGGTGTCGTCCTCCTCCCGGTACATGCCCGCCGCCCAGGTGCCGATCACCGGGGCCAGCACCTCCGGCGGGACGGCTTCCCGCGCGTAGAGCCATGGCAGGCGGCCGTCCGTTCCGGCGTTGCGGCCGGTCGCGATGACGCCGGGGGCCATCGCCTGGAGCAGGGAGTTGAGCCTGCGTACGGGGAGCCGATCGGGGCGGACGGAGCCCGTGCCGGCCTCGGCGTGCATCCTGGTGAGCTCGGTGTGCAACTCCTCGCCGAGCCGCAGCACACTCATCTCCTCCAGCCACGGTCCATGGAGCGGGTCGGGTTCGTAGGCCGCGTTGCGAATGGCGTGATACACGAAATTTCCTCCTGGAAGCCGGAGTTCGGCGCTTACGGGTGGGCCGGGGCGGGAGCAGGGGCAAGCAGATGGGTGAGCATGCGCCGGAGGGGTTCGTACAGGGCGTGGGCGATGAACTGCTCCTCCGCGCTCTTCGTGTCGCCCTCGAAGTACGGGTCCAGCACGTCGAGCATGCTGTGCAGCAGGCTGGACTTGGGGGTGTCGGCCTGCGGTGGTACGGCCCCGCGGTTCGGGGCGAAGGCGGCGTCGACGAAGACGACCCGGGCCGGCACGCCGCCGCGCACCAACCGCCCGATCACCTGCCAGATCAGGACCAGCATGTCCCAGGTGACCTGCGCCCGTACCTCGTCGTCGAGGCGGCTCCACGCCATCGAGCGGGCGAGTACCTGGTACCACTGCGAACGGGCGAGGCGGCGGACCTCGTCGGCACCTTCCTCGACGGTGGCCTGTCCCTGTACCCAGGTGTCGAAGTCACCGCCGGTGACGGCGCGGACGATCCAGTCGTTGACGGCGTGGACGGCCAGGGACAGGTCCTCGGGGTGTGGATTGGGCCGGGCCAGGAAGTAGACCGTGCCGATGGCCGCCTCGTCGTCGTCGTTGAGAATGTTGTGGCCTCGCTCCACGGCCAGCAGGGGCGCCACGAGGATGTTCGCGTTGAGGTCCTTCAGGTGTTCGACGTCGCCCCGGCGCAGTGACCGGGCGCGGTAGGCGGACGGCGCCTCGTCCTCCGGGGCGATCTCCTCGTCGTCCGAGACCAGGCACAGCACGCTGTCGTGCCAGCGGGAGTTGAGGTTGTGCAGGGTGTCGGCCACGATGCGCGCCTCGGCGTAGCTGCCAACCAGCAGGAGGATCTGGTCGCGCTTGCCTGGGCGAAGGGAGAGCAACTCGCGCTCCAGCGGACCTCCTTCGGGGGCGTCGTACTCCCCCGACGCGCCAAGGTGGGTGGCGATGCGGCGCAGCTTCTCGGGGCGGTCGTCCGGGTGCGTTCCGGACAGGCGCAGCTTCTCGTCACCGTCGTCGATGAACTCGAAGCGCATCAGACTCTCGTTCGCGATGCGTTCGGTCACTTCGGCCGGCGGCTCGATGATCACGCCGACCGGGACGCAGACGTGGTAGCGGCTGGACGCGCCCGCCCAGCTGCTGCCGGACATGAGCAGCAGATGGGCGCCGGGCCTGCCGTCGACGGAGGCGAGGTGGGGCATGGCGCGCAGCAGTTCACGTCCGACGCCGCTGCAGCGGAAGAAGGTCAGCTCGCCGCTGCGGACTCCGCCCTTGTCCTCGCCCGGGACCCGGAACTGGAAGCCGAGTACGTTGCCCATCGGAGCCTCGGGCACCATCGGGCCGTAGTCGAGCGGCCGACGGTACATCGTGTTGTAACCCAGACTGAGGGCAGCCTCGACGCGGGGCCACATTGCATTGATCATGGCGAGCCGCGGTTCGAGGGCACTGAGCAGCAGCGTGAACTCGAATCGTTCGGCAAGCTCTTGGTGCCACTGCTCAGGGGTCTGGGGTGGTGGCTTCGGCTTCCGGCGGCGGCCTCGTCCCTTCTGCCGCTCCTCCTCCTGGCGCTGCCACTCGTCGTACTCCTCCGTGTATTTCTGTTTCCGGACAGCCATGTACTTCAGGTCGATGTGGAAGACCTCGTCCATGACCTCGGTCAAGTGGCGCCGGGTGTTCTCCGGGTTGCCAGTGTGGAGCAGTTCGTTCAGGAGGGCGGTCAGTCGGCTGAAGTCCTCCTCCGTCCTGTGGCGGCGGTCGCCGAAGGGGTTGTCCCGAAAGGCGTCCAGAAGCTTGCCGAGAGCCTGTCTCGGGGCGTGGTTCCGGTGTTCCGGCCCGCTGCCGTCGGGGAGTTCGTAGCGCTCGTCGAGCAGTCCGAGCTGCAGCGTCCAGGCGCTGAAGTAGCCCGTCCGCACCCACCTGCGCAGGTCATACCTGGCGACGAGCATCGCGTACAGCCGGTCGGTGGCCGATCCGGCGGTGTTGAGGGCGGCGGCGAAGGTCTCCACGTCCCGTTCGGAGAGCTGGGTGCGCCCGCTGGCCGCGAGTTCCCGGATCTTGTGTCGGCTCAGTTGGTCGATAAGCCCCTTGTCCTCGTCGCTGGCGAGGACGACGGCGGGTGCGAAACTCTGGTCGAGCTGCATCTGCACACGGTCGGCCTCGTCGATGATGACGAGGTCGCTGCGGCGGCAGGCGAGTTCGAGGTAGCGGATGCGCTCGCCGTTCTGGGGGCTGGGCGGCTCGGCGTCGATCAGTCCGGCCGGCGTGGCCACCCAGATCAGGGCGCCGACCAAGATGCGGGCTCCGTGGTGCCGGGGGCAGACGGACCAGTACGGGCAACTCGTCGCGTTCTTCTGCCATTCGGAGGCCCGGCCGCCACCTTTGTCGCGCCTGGGGTCCGACGGTGGCCGGAGCCGGGAGCAGGGTGCCTCACCGAAGGCGAGCGGCTCGGTGGACGAAGTGGCGCCCTGCCGCCTGACGTTGAGCACGCAGGAGGTCCCGAGGTAGGCGAAGGCAGGGTCGTCGTGGGCGAGCAGACGGTGCTCACCCCGGCCCGCCAGCCGACGGTGCAGCCGCTGGGCGTGCCGCTCTCGGCCGGAGGACCCGAGCACGGGTGCGGCGGCGCCGTCGGTGTAAAGACCGTAGAGTCGGACGAGCTTCAGCACCTCTGCGACGTCGGTGACCACGATGGTGGTGCGCCTGCCGAGCTTGGCGAGATGGACGGCGATGATGTCGCGCAGCGTGCTCTTGCCCGCGCCGACGATACCGAGCAGGTGCTGGATCCCGTCGACCGTGAACGAGAAGTCCTCGTCCTTGCCGGCCTTGTGGAACGGGCCGTTCTCCTTGGCGGACAGGTCGAAGGCCCGCAGCCGCTCCAGCCAGCGCGGCGGCCTTCCCTCGCCGACGCGGGCGTGCGTGGCGTCCATGTCCGCTGCGGTGCGCTCCAGGCCCTTCCTGGTGAAGACCAGGGGCTCTCCGGCGCCGGCCGGTTCCAGGTCCATGTCGTGGGCTACGAGGGGGGTGTGAGGAACGGATGGCAGATCGACGACGGCCAGGGTGCGGCTGACGGGGAAAGCGTGCGGGCCCTGGCCCGCGACCGGCATGCGTTTGCCCGCCAACGGCGGTGCAGCACACAGCAGTTGCTCATAGACGGAGAAGCGGTCACTGGCGAGAGAGAGGTCGCGGCGGGTGGCGGGCGACTCGGTGTCCGGTACGTCGTAGCCGCGCACCCTGGGGTCGAACAGCTGGTAGTTCTCCAGCGCCTCGCGCCAGGTACGGCCCCTGCGCAGTGTCCACAGCGAGTACCGGGCAACACGCAACGTCCGCGCGGTGTCCGGCGGCAGCCGCGCTTCGTGTGCCTCGGCGAACCCGTATCCGCTGAACAGTACCCAGGCGCTGCCCGCGGGACTGCCCGGCATCAGCTTCTGCTGGAGGTACAGGCCGAGTTCCACCTGGCAGAGGGTTTCCAGGGCTGTCTTGGGGACGGCCGTCCCAAGGAACGCCTTGAGAGCGCCGAGCACGTCGGTAAGCGGCGGGGTGATGCTACGCATCGTCCTTCTCCTCTCTCCGTGCCCGACCCAGGGCGGGCACGAGGTTCACAGGTGTGGTGAGCACCAGCCGGTCCCGCAAAAGCGCGGGAAGGGCGTCGGTGAAGGCCCCCCGGTAGCCTTTCCGTCCGGCGAGCGCGTCCGGGACCACGACGAGGGTGCGGTCCACGAGGGGCGCGCTGTCGGTGAGATATGCGGCGAGGAGGGCCGGCTGCAGGCGGTCATACACCTGGATGTCGACGATTCCGGCACCGGTGTCCCTCAACCGGTAGGCGGACAGGGGCCCCGACACGGGCTCATGGTCGATCCCAGCGCGATCCAGCGCGTCCAGCGCGGCCTCTTCGGTCCGGTACGGCAGTGCGAGGAACGTCCGCAGCGAACGCCGCAGGATCCAAGTCTGTTCCGGATCGCGGATCAGTTCCGGAGGGTCGTCGCGCGGGCATTCCTCCCCCTCGCACCAGATGTCCGCGTCGGTGTCGGACGACACGGGTACGGGCACGGCCCGGTCCCTGGGCAGCGCGGGGAGCCCACACACGGGACAGCGCAGGAAGTCGCCGTCGACAAGCAGGGATTCGGGCAGCGGGCCGTAGAGGTCCTTGACACGGCTCCAGACGGCCGTGCTCCAGCCGGACCTGAAGCGGTCCTGTCGGTGGACCACCGGGTGACGGGCCAGGAAGCTCCGGCACTGCCGGTAGCGCTCGCCCGTTCCGCACCGCGCTTCCAGGTCACCGAGAAGCGCGCGGGCTTGCGCCGCCACGCCCCCGTCCGGCCCGTGCGAAGCGACTTCGAGGCACGACCGCGTCGGCATCCGGCCGACCGGGTGCACCAGCGTCGCGCCCGGGGTGACCAGGGAGGCGGGAACCGCGAAGAGCGGATCGCCCGCCGGCTTGGTCCGGCACCACTCCCACAACTCCGGAAGGCTCCTCGGCGGTGTCTCCCCGACGTCGAGGCAGTGCATTACGGTGCGGTCCAGCGCACGCTGGGCGACGCCGGGATAGGGCAGAGCGAACGAGCGCAGACCCTGAACCTCGGCGAGGGCAGCCGCCATGCGAGCAAGTTCGCGGAAGAGTTCGCTTCCCGCGCCCTCAGATTCCTCGCCGGTGTCCGGCCGGTCGGCCCGGCTCGCCGCCCCCGCCCTCATGCCGCGGCCTCGGTGGCGGCCGACACCGAGCACCAGCGGGCCACTTCGCACCGCTGGCAGGAGCGTCCGGGCACAGCCATGTAGCGGTCGTCGCCGTGCCAGTCGGCCACCATCGTCCGCAGGACTCCCTCAGCCGCGGTCCGGTTGGCGGAGGCGAAGGGGTCGATGATCTCCAGGTCGGCACCGCCGGGGCGGAGCACCTCAAGCTCGACCCGGGCACGGGACGGAGCGCCGCCCAGGTCACCGCGGCCGATCAGCACGACCGCCAGGGCCAGTTGCGGGTAGAGCTCCAGCAGGGGACGGTTGGACCGCCGGTCGGTGGCGGAGGTCTTGGTCTCGCGCCACACCCATGAGCCGGCGTCCCGGTAGAGCAGGTCGGGTGCGGCGATCACCACCACGTCGGCGACGGTGTCGTGCCGCACCACCCTGGGTTCGGTCCGCACGTCCGTCCCGTCCCCGACGCACCGCAGCGGGCAGACCGCGGCGTGCCGCCGCAACAGGATTGCGCCGAGGGTGCGTTCGCGGTCGGGCAGGTCGAATCCGTCCGGCACCCACTCCTCGGGAACCTCGACCGTGCACGGTCGAGGCGATCCGTGGCCGTGCCGGTCGGCGAGGTAGGCGTGCAGGGCCCGACCGCGCTCGGCCGTCACCTCGCGCTCGACGGAGTCCGCCGTGGGCAGGTGCAGCCGGCGCATGTGGTCGCGGGCCGGGCAGGCCCGGTAGTTGCGCCCGTTGGTCACCGACCAGGTGCGGCGGGGCCGGTTCGGCGACTCGATGCCCAGCAGTCCGGGCGCCGCGCGCAGCGCCGGGCAGACCGACAGGTAGGGACATCCGCCGCAGGCGGAGCCAGGGCGGTATTCCCGTCCGTCCAGTACGCCGGCCAGGGCGTCGGGGCCGTGCTCGCGGTACCGGGCGAGCGCCTGCTCCCGGCTGCCGGCGAAGAGCTCCCGCGTACGGCCGTCGAACAGCGCGAACTCCACGATCCGTACATGCTCCGGCAGCGGCCCGGGGGCGCCCTCGGCCAGCACCAGGGCGACGGCGGCGATGAACCCGTCGGGCGGCAGATCCCGGTTCAGGCGGTGCACGGGCAGACGGAGTTCACGGTAGGCACCGTCGGCGGAGGCCAGGCAGCGGCCCCACACGGTGAAGCGGTACTCCTGGGCGTTCCGCGAGTCGGGGCCGGACGGCCGGTAGCGGTACGTCCACGGTTCGGGGACCTCGTTCAGGGGGCGTTCCGGGTCGGCGGGGAAGGCCGCCTCGTACGCCTTCACACCATGGTCCGACCATGTCCTCAGGCCGTCGTGCAAGGGCGCGGTACGCGTCCGGGGCAGGCTGCCGGAGGGCCGGAAGCGGGCGTCGCAGGCGGCCATGAAGGGGCCCAGAGCGAAGTTCTCCAACCGCTCGCGGCGGCGCGGTACGGGGTCGGCGGTGTGGTAACCGCGGGTCTTGAGGGCATCGGCGGCGGGGCACCGGAATTCTCCTCCCTTGAACATTCCGGCGGATACCGTGATGACTTCGGAGGTGCGGGTCACCCCGTCGGGGGGCAGCCACGGCTGTGACATTCTCTGCTCCATTTCTGTACGGACGAAAGAAAATAAGGGTGGCCATGAGGGAGATCGAGGAGATCGGCAATGTGGAGAAGCGCTACGAAGTGCTGGACAGGGTCGGTGATGGTGGCCACGGCGACCTCTTCCTCGGCCGTGACCGCAGGAGCGGGGAGAGAGTGGCGCTGAAGCTCCAGAAGGCCCGGGACCTCGGCCCCGAGAGCGTTTTCCACTCGGCCGGAACCCACCTCCTCGAAGAGGGCTCCCGCATGATGATGCTGACGGGAATTCAGGCGATTCCAGAAATCATCGCCACCGGGACACACCGAGGGCGCCGATGCCTGGTCATGGAATTCGTCGACGGACTCCAATTGCAGGACGTCCTGTTGACGGCCAGGCCCGTCAGGCATCCTGAGGTAGTCGCGTCCGTCATCGGCCAACTGTGCGAAATTCTGCGGGAAGTGCACGACCGGAATCTGGTGCACTGCGACCTCAAACCCGAGAACGTCATCGTGCAACCGGACGGCCGTCTCCGGCTCATCGACATGGGCCTCGCGATCACGGCGGGCGAGGAGACACTTTTCGAGCGCGGCACGCGCGGCTGGGCCTCCCCCGAGCAGTCCGACGCGTGCCCCGCAGGAGGTCTGACGCGGCGGGCGGACATCTTCGGGCTCGGCTGCATCCTGTTGGAGATGACCGTCATGCGGCTCCCCTACGGCGGACTGGAGGAGCGGGCGGAACCGGGCGGCCCGGTACTGCCGGCCGACAAGCTCGCCGAGCTCCCCCCGGAGTTCGCCTCCCTCGCACTGTGGATGGTCCGGTGGAAGGCGGAGGAGCGCCCGGCGGATGTCCGTGAGGTGTTCGACCGACTCCGACGGTACCTGCCCCTGTTGGGCTCGCGGCGTCCGTCGAGGCGGCTGCGCCCCGACCCGACCGAGTACTACCGCACGCATCCGCCCCGGCTGTGACGGCGATCCGAAGGTCGCCGGCCGGGCGGGTCACCTCAACCCTTCCAGCAACTCCCGGACCTCGTGTACGCCTTCGCCGCCCATCAGTTCGCGCAGCACGATGACTCTCTCCAACTCCCGTACCGCTGTGTCGGTTTCACCGGCGGACACCAGAACGTTCGCGAAGAGCATCCGCGTCTTGTCCTCGTTGGGCCAGTTCTCCTGTTCGCGGTAGATGTCACAGGCCCGCCGGTACAGGGAGATGGCCTCGTCCCGCTCGGCGCGGGCCAGGTGCACCTTGGCCAGGGTGAACAACACGTCGGCCAGGCCACTGCGCTCCACCGTGCGCTCGACCACGCCTAGGGCGTCGGCGCACCGACGGAGCGCCTGCGCGTGCTCGCCTCGGTCGTGGTGAAGTGCGCCGAGGGCGTTCAGGGCGGCGGCCTCCCCCACCGGGTCGGACACCTCCCGGCACAACTCCAGTGCCTGGCACAGCGCTTCCTCCGCCCCCGTCCGGTCGCCCTGCTTGCGCAGGGTGATCCCGAGCCGGTGCAGCGAACGGGCAAGACTCAGCCGGCCTGCCTCACTGTGGTCCTCCTTGCTGAGCCGGACGGCACGGTGCAGGTGGCCCGCGGCCGCGTCGTATTCGCCGAACCGCCACTGTGTCCCCGCCAGCATCCGGTGGACCATGGCGCAATCGACCGGGGCGGCGGCGGATTCGGCGGCGTCGACGGCGTGCAGGAGGTTCCTCCGCGCGTCGCCGAGGAGGTGCCGACGCCACTGATAGGTGACGAGGGCCATCGAAAGCAGCCAGGTGTACCGTTCGATGCCCTGGCCGATGGCTAATCGGATGCCTCGCTGAACAGCGGCGTATTCCTCGTCCAGGTACGCCATCGCCTGCCCCGGTTCCGTGGGGTCGGTGACCGTGACCCCGTCGGGCTCGCCGATGGGCAGGGTGCGCTCGCGGTCGAGCACCCGGTCGCAGACACGGACGTTGTGCAGCTGGTGTTCCAGCACCTGCCGTACGGTCGCCCGCTCGATGTCCGTCGTCTCTCCGTCCGCCGCTGGCCGCGCGTGCCGGTGGGCGAAGGCCCGCACGAGGTCGTGCAGTCCGTACCGGTCGCCCTGGCGCTCAACCAGGTTCGCCGCCACGAGCTCCATCAAAGCCCGGTCAGTGCGCGCTCCTTCGCCCGCCACCCTTCCCAGGTCCATCACCGCCTCCCAGGAGGCGGTCGGCCCGGGGTGGACGGCGAGCTGCCACAGCAGCAGCCGGGCCTCCGCACCGAGCACGCGTACAGAGCAGTTCAGCGCTGCGCGGACCGACAGTTCGTGCTCCGGCATATCCAGGGTGTCCAGCCTCGCCCGCTCCCGCTCCTCCTTCATGTCCCGCACCAGGGCGGGGAGGGTACGCAGCGGACGCGCACCGCCTTCCAGGAGTCGAGCCACCACGGTGAGCGCCAACGGCAGCCGCCCGCAGAGGCCGACCAGCTCGCTGAAAGCCTGTGCGTGCTTCGCCCGGTCCTCGACCGACACCTTCTCCTGGAGCACCTCCAAGGCGTCCGCCTCTTGCAGCGGCTCCATCTTGCGGAACAGCACCTTTCTCTCGGACTGCAGGCGCAACAGGTCGTTGCGGCTGGTGATGATCACGGCGCAGGTGCCGTCTCCGGGGAGCAGCGGCAGCACCTGCTGGGCGTTGCGCGCGTCGTCCAGGACGATGAGTACCGACCGGTGGGCCAGTGCCGACCGCAGCGCATTTCTCTTGCTTTCTGGTCCGGTCACCGTGGTGTATGGCGGCAGCACGGCCAGGAACCCATCCAGGACTTCGTCCGGTTCGGCGGGCCGCACGTCTCCGTCGGCGAACCCGTTCAGTCCGGCGTGGAGCACCCCGTCGGGGAACCGCTCCCGAAGCCGACGGGCGAGGTGGTTGGCCACCGTGCTCTTCCCGACACCCGCCATTCCGCTGATGAGAACCAAGGCCAGATTGCCGGCGTCCTGTTCCTCGCACACGGCGTCCACAAGGTTGCGGATCAGTTCGTCTTGGCCGACCGGCCTGCGACTGCTTCCGGGCAACTGGTCAGGGACAGGCGGCAGGAGCGTCCCACCGGGCCGTTGGGCAACTCTCCGAACCTGGTCGATGGCGCTCCGCAAGTCGGCGTCCGGCGTTCCGTTGCGCTTCGTCCACGCGTTGATGAGACGTTCACGCCGACGCTGCGGCAGGTCGCCGTGGGCGAGCAGGTAGAACCGGAAGACCTGGGGAAGTTCCGGTGCGCGCTCGAACCACTTCTCCGTCTCCTCACGGAGCCACTTCTCCTCCCTGGATTTGTAGGCGGCGTCCATCCGAGCGTGCACGGCGGCCATCAACTCGGCCCGCAACGCCTCCCGGCGCAGTTGAAAGCCGCTCTCGGTCAACCCGCGCAGCGGTTCGCCGCCGTCCCACTCCTCCAGGGCCGTGCCAAGTAGCTCGAACCGCTCCGGATGGTTCAGCCCTGCGGCCCTCGCCACCCGGTCGCGGAAGCGGAGCAGGTCGATGCCGCCCTCCGGCGCGCGGAGCGTGCAGTGACCCGACTTGCCGCCATGGGGCACGACCTCCAAGCCAAGTCGCTTCCGCAGGTCGGAGACAGCACGGTCCACCAGGCTGCGGGTGTTCTCCTCCCCCTCCCAGAGGACTTCGGCGATCTCCTTCCTGGTGCATCGGCAACCCGCTGATGTCACCAGAAGCGCGAACAAGCCGGCTGCCTTCGAACCGCCGCAGACCCTTCCATCGCCGTCCCCTTCGACTCTTACCGGGCCCAGCACGTACCCCTCCATCGCCCTTCCCCTCTCCGCAGCGGAAGCAGTGTTCCGGGCCTCCGATGGCGCCCCCCTCATCTCTACGTTGCGATGTGCCGCTTCACACGCACTTGCTCTTTCACGCCCCCAGGCCTCAGTTTTCCCTCAGTTTCCGCTCCACGGCCTCCTTCCGTCCCCGTGCACGATGACACCAGCCGCTCGCAGAAACGCGAAGCGGCAACGTAGTCATCGATCGACCCATCAGAAAGGAACCGCAGGTCTTATGAACAACCGTCAGCGAAACCGTCGGGCGAGCCGTCTGCGCAAGTCCCCCGACTGGCCGCCGACCCGGCGCCAGCGGGCGGCCGACCGGACCGAGGGCACCACACCGGCGACCCCGCAGGCCGAAGCGCCGGACGTCTCTCCCTCCGAGACCGCCTGAGCTTCACAGCTCATGAATGGGTGCCCGTCCCGGGCGGGCACCCACCCACTGCGGCCCCATCCCTCTGAACTACTCCGCCCGGCGAGCTCGCGGCATTTCCGCACTGTCACACGCTCGTGGCCAAAGGCGGCGATTCCCGGTCGACAAGACCGGCACCGGCGGCTCTTCAGCCCGTCCAGCACATCGACATCTCCGGCGCCTTCAGCACCTTCGGCATCTTCAGCCCAGAGAAAGGACATTTACTGATGTATCCACTATCCACCAGTATGTTCGCCTCGGTGAGGCGGCACTTCGACGACCTCCGAGTCCGCGACTCGGTCCTCGTGACCGTTCCCTCAGCCATCGAGGGGGCTGAGCCGGTCCGGCTCACCGCTGCCGAGACACACGAGGCCTTGTACGGGCCGGGCTCCGACCCACAGTTCGCCGCCGAGGTCTGGAAGGAGGTACTCAGCACCGCGCTGCGTGACCTCGCTCCACACGGCACCGGCACGCTCCTGGCGATCTGGCTGGCTCTGCCCCGGTTGACCGGGACGGTCTACCGCGTCTGTACGCGCCTGCGTGCCGATCGGTCGGACGTGGAGGCCGAGATGGTCCTGGCCCTCTTGGAGGAACTGGCGGCCCCGGACGCCGCGAGCCGGCTCTCCGACTCGTCCCTGATCCACGCCGCGCGCACCAGGGCGTGGTGCTTCGCCCGCGACGGCCTGCGGGAGCTCCCCTCCACCCATGTCGAGCGCATCGCCCAGGATCGCGCGCTCAGCGCGTCCGACGGGGAGGCGGACGCTCCGGTCGAGGAGTGCCTGGACGTGCGGGTCGATCGCCCGGACGGCCCGGACGGGCTGCGCGCCCCGCTGCGCTTCCGAGTGCGCCCGGAGCATCTGCGCAAGGGTGCCCTCGCCGACACCGACGACGCGACGAGGGACCGTTCGACGCACCACACCCCCCGGAAGAACCGACGGTCCGAGCGCCGCGCGGGCACCCGGCCGGTCCGCCCTGCGGGGAGGCGAGCATGAAGAACCCGACGGAGGGCCGACTCAGTTTCTCCGAGATGTTCGACCTGCCCGTGACAGTGGATCTGCGGACGGCGTGCCGAGCGTTCGGGATCGGTTCGACGACCGCGTACCGGCTGATCCGCGAGGGCGAGTTCCCCTGCTCCATCCGCCGCGTCGGACGCAGGTACAGGATTCCGACCAACGAGCTGATGCGCGCCCTGGGGATCGAGGACCACGCTCTGTACAGCGTGGACCTGAAACTGGACACAGACGGCCCGAGCGCCGACTTCCGATAAGGAAGAAGTGGGGCCCCGTGTGCCCACCACCGTGCAGCCCCGTGGCTGATACCAAGGGGCTGCACCGGCCTTGCTTCTCCCCACACCGCCCGGTCCGCCACTCGATGGCGCCTACTGAGTCGCCAGGCCCGGATGGTCGTGTGCCATGGCAAAGTCGCATGGTTGGCCTGAGGTGAGACCTCAGCGCCGGCTGTGACAGAGGGTTCGGGTTCCGTACACGGAGGAAGACCTCCGTGTACTCACCGAAGATCGAAGGCAAGGCGGTCGTATCCTCAGTCCCGGGGACGCGCAATGAGTCGAGAACGAGGACTCCACAAAGCATGAGCAGCAGGCCGATAGGCACGACGCATCGTCAGAAGCAGCGTCGAAATGACTTCTCACCGCCCAGACGATGATCGAGCCAGCGAACGCTTCACAGAACCGCCGGTAAGAGACGTGTGTCCGTCCCGTGACAGGCTCCACGTCATGCACTCCGAGAAACAGATCGACGCGACCATGCCACACCTGAGCAGCCTAGGAAAGCTGCAGCTCAGACGCCTTTTGCGGCAGGTTCCAGCGCCGCCCCACACTCCACATGATGCGTCATCGAGAAGGCATCGACCGACCCGCACCACACATACCCGTTCAGTTCTTCGACACCAGATTCCGATGGACGAGTCGGTGTGCACGCCCGGACGCGTGTGCGTCATGTGCACCGTCAACCACCTCACCGGAACCAGGCGCCTGCGAGCGCTACTCGTACTCGCGCAGGAGCCTGTCGATGCGCTGGTTGGCAATCTCCTGCCGCCCGTACAGACACTTGGCGTACGTGGTCATGAGCACCTCGACGCTGTTACCGGCGCGCTCGGCGACCTCCGTCGGGTCGACGCTGGCGTTAAGCCAGGTGGAGAGTGCCGAGTGGCGCAGATCGTATGGGCGGGCCGCGAGCACACCAGATCCGGAGGAAGACCGAGTTCACGCGCCTCCTGCCAGGCACGGTCGTAGGTACTGGACCCGACGATGCCTCCGCGCTCATTGAAGAACAACCGCCCGTCGTCCGCGACGCCGAAGGTATCGATGCTCTCCCGCCAGAGCGCTACCAGTTCGGGCGGTAGCGGTACAGGTCGGGTGTCGTCGGCTGGACGGCCCTTGAGTCCGCGTTCGTCGTGGGCTCTTCCGGTGTCGGTCCACCGCTTGCCCGCCTGCGGCAGTGTGCGGTGCACGGTCACCTGGCCCCAGCCCTCGGCAGGCAGCACGCAGTTGGGCTAAGACACCCCGACCGCTTCGGCGGGGCGCAGCCCGGCGTAATACATGCCAGCGAACAGCCCGAGCAGCCGCCGTCCACGTGCCCGTCGGTAACCGCCGACGTAGGAGACCGCGCACAGCAGGGAACGTGCCTGGCCGGGGTTGGCGACCACCCGCGGGTCGACCTGGTCTACGGTCTCAGCCACGCTCCACTTGATGGGAGCGAGCGGATCGGCGGGCAACTTGCGCTGCTCGACGGCGTACCGCACGGCGGTGACCAGGACCTTGTGCTTGTGCCGCTGCGTCTCGGCCGCCGCCACCGCGCCGTCCTGATTGAGCCGCAGCGCTGTCAGCAGGGACCGCATCACGGCCGGATCCGTCAGATCGGCCAGCGGACGTGAGGCTCCCTCCACCCAGCGCAGGGCCATCCGGACGTCAGTCGGCATCTGACGCAGCCCCGGGCGGGGGACGATGAACGCCCAGCCCCGCATCGCCCGCCGCAGCAATTTATCGCTCGGACGGCCCCGCACGTCTCGGAGCAACGCCCGGGTGATCGCGCACAGCGCGTCGCTGGTCTCGTCCCGGGTCTTCGCCGCGATCAGCGGCCACCTCATCTCCATGTACTCCAGAGCAAAGGCATACCAGCTGATCCCGGCCGCGCGACCCCGAGACGAGCTACGACTGATCCCCGCGGGGGACTCATCCGCAGTGCCTTGTCGAACGGCACGAAGGAGCACGGCGCCCAGATCATCGGCCAGCGCCCTGATATCCGTCGCACCCGCCGTGCGCCGGCCAGTCACGGCCCTTCCTCCACGTTTCCGGCCGGGGACGCCGCGCGCCTGCGATTTCGAGTTCCTCATGACGTCCGCCACCTCCCTGACACGTGAACGTCTCGGGTGCCCATATCAAGCCCGGCAGCAACAACGCCCCCTGGAGTCCCGTCGTACGCCCAAACCCAGCTTCGTGCTCGTGTCGGACCAGCACCGCGACGGCTGTCTCTGCCAGCTCCACTCAACCAAGGGAGGATGGGAGGTAGGATAGGTAGCATGAGTGAGCCCACCGGCAAGTACTCGATCACCATGCCGCGCGACATCGCCGAAGCAGCCAAGGCCCGCAGTGGCCTCTCCGGACTTTCCGCTTACGTCGCCGCAGCTGTCGCCCGCCAGATCGAGCGGGACAACCTCAACGAACTCATCACAGTGGCGGAGGCCGAACACGGCCCCATCACCGACGAAGAGATTCAGGCTCTGCGCGACCAACTCCACCAAGCCCGGGAGCAGCAGACCCAAGGCGGGGCGAACGCCGCGTGACCCCATCCCCCGCCACCCCCGGCGGCACCCTGGTCCTCGACAGCGAAGGGCTGGCCAAGGCCGTCCTGCGCGACCGCACGGTCACCGGCTGGCTCGCCCTCGCCCGCGCCGACGACCTACGGGTGATCACTTCCGCAGCCACCCTCGTGGAAGTGATCCATCCACGGATCAATCGCCCCGCGCTGGAATGGACCCTGTCCCGCCTCGTCATCGAACCGGTCACCGAGCCCATCGCCCGCCACGCCGCCGCCCTCCTCGCCGACGCCGGCCTGCACGGCCACAAGTACGCCATCGACGCCATGCTCAGCGCCACCGCCCTCACCGCACCCCGCCCCGTCACAATCCTCACCTCAGACCCGGAGGACCTCACCACGCTGTGCAGCGGAGGCGCCACGATCATCAAGATCTGATGCCAGATTCGGCACAGTCTCGCGAAGGCGTTCCCGCCCGCCCGACAGCAATACGCCCCCCATGTCTGCCGCGTCCGCTGACCGCCCAGTCGCGCACCATATGCGGTCAGAACTGGAGCCAGGGGAGCGACCGGGGTCCCGCCTTGGCGCGGTCGGGTGCGCCTCAGCGGTCCTCCACGATGAAGCAGGTCCGTTCATAGAGCTCGTCGAACGTGATGACTTCGACGTCCTGGATAGGTCGCCTGTACTGCTGGAAGGAGGTGATCTTCTCCGGGTTCGTCGCGCTCCGGTCACTGAACTCACCGAGGTTTCCAATGACCAGTACCTATCGGGGGCGGGCGATGGAGCTTTCGATGTCGGTCGGGGCACCGTCGCCCCGATAGAGCCTGTGCAGTTCGCCGGTGACCAGCCGTAGGTCCTTGTGGGCGTTCTTCTGCCCCTGTGCCACGGCGCCGACAACGTCCTTGGAGACCTGGTGACGTCCGGGGGCCGGTACGGCGCGCAGGCCACGCCGCCCTCACCAGCGGACGCTACACAGCCGATGACCTGCTACGCCTGGTCGAAGAGCCTCGGCTACGACATCCTTACTGTCTCGGTGGCCGCTCCGCCCCACACCTGGTGAAGGCCGAGGCGATCGCCGCCGAGCACTACGCCTTCTGCCCGGACAAGATCGTCCAGGGCCACCACGAAACCCTCCGCACCTACGGGGCCAAGGCAGTCCTGGACCGCCACGTCTGGCACTTCTGGTGGGACTGACGGCACGCGGCCAGGTGCGCCGTCAACCGACCGGAGCGGCGCGTCACGTCCACTCGTCGGCCTGCTCCTCTGCCTGCCTTAGCACCCGCTCGACAGCCGCCTGGAGTTGGTCGGGCGGGTAGCCATGCCTGCGCAGCAGCCGCAGCACACGGGCCACGACGCGGTCCCGGGCCTGGTTCTTCAGGCGCCAGTCGACTGTGGTGACACTCCGGACCTGGCCGTACAGCTCGCGCGCGAGCCGGGCCAGGATCGCCGCCCCCACCATGTCGGTCACGAGCGGGTCGACCACGAGCGCGTCATAGAAGGCGAGTTCGTCCTCGGTCAGTTCCAGCCGCTGCGCCCGCGCACGGTCGTCGGACACCTCGCGGGCCAGGGCGACCAGGGACGCCATGACCTCGGCGGCCGTCACCAGGCCGTTGGCGTAGCGGTCCACGGCCTGCCGCGTCCTCGCGGTGAGGGCCTCCTGGCGGACGACGTTGTCCGGGTGCGCCTGCCGGATGTCCCTGACCAGCGTGCGGCGCAGCGCCTCGACGGCGAGATGCGGGCGCCGGCTCGCCCGGAGCCGGTCCAGCAGCCCGTCGTCCGGGCGGGAGAGGTCCGCTCCAGCCAGGCCTGCCGCGGCGTACAGGTCGGCCGGGGCACCGGTGTCGTCGGCGGACCCGGCCAGCTTCTCCCGCGCGGTCCGCACGGCCTCGAAGAAGCGGATGTCCACGAGCAGGTCCCGCACCCGGGCGTCCGCCGGGCAGAGCGAGAACGCACCGCGCAGCAGGTCCACGTGCCGCGTGAACCGGTCGCCGCGCAGGGCCGTTCCCGGCCGTGTGCCGGGCTCGGGGGCGGCGAGGTGATCCAGTACCGCCGTCACGGCCTCCCGGTACATGTCCGGGCCGCTCCCGTCGCGGATCTCCCGCCACGGGCAGCTGGCCAGGACGTCCAGGAGCCGCCGGTGGTTGTCCCGTACTGCGTCCACCGCGTGCGCGACGTCCGTGACGGGTGCGCCGTCGTCCCTGTCCTGCCGAGTGGCGTCGGCCAGCACCTCGGCGAGTTGCGAGCCGACGCCTTGGTAGTCCACGACCAGGCCGGACGGCTTGCCGTCCCACGTGCGGTTCACCAGGGTGACGGCCTCCAGCAGCGCGGGGCCGCGCATCCGCTGGTCCAGGTAGAGGGTGTGCAGCGGCGGGGCGTCGAAGCCTGTCAGCCACAGCGACCGGACGATGACCAGTTCCAGTTCGTCGTCGGGGTCCACGATCCGCCGCTGGATCGTCCTCAGCCCCTCCGGGGTACGGACGTGGTCCGCGATCTCGGCGGAGTCCCCGATGTGGCCCGTGACGGCCGCCCGGACCCGCCCGTCGGTGTCGGACAGCAGCCCCGTCCGGGGGTCCCGGCCGCCGGTCCACTCCGGCCGCAGCCGCGCGAGCGCTTCGAACAGCCGCGCCGCAGCCAGCCGTGACGAGGTCACCACCATGCCCTTGCCGGGCCGGCCGGTGAGTTTGGCCATCTCGGTGCGCCGCACGTCCCAGTGCGCGAGGACGTCCCGAGCCAGCGCCTCGGTCCGCGCGGGGGAAGCGGCCAAGTCAGCGGCATCAGGAACGAAACCGACGTCGAGGTCGAAGTCGAGGTCCACGTCCTCGGGCGGCGTCCGGATCGGGCGCGACTCGTAGAAGACGGGCACGGTCGCGCCGTCGTCCACGGCCTGCGCCAAGTCGTAGGTGTGGATGGTGTCGCCGAACAGGGCGTGCGTGCGCCCGTTCCGGTCGTCCGCCAGGGTGGCGGTGAACGCGATGAAGGTGGCGTTCGGAAGCGCCTCGCGCAGGTTGAGGGCGTGCAGGGCACTCTGTCCGCGGTGGGCTTCGTCGACCACGACGATGACGTCGCGGCGTGCGGACACCAGCGGATGGCGGGCGCCCGCGTCACGTTCCTCGTGGGTGAGGCGGAACTTCTGCACGGTCGCGAATACGACACCGCTGTGGGCGTGTCGCCGCAGCAACTGCCGCAGCTGTGTGCTGTCCTGGGCCCATTCGACGCCGCCGCCGATCGCCGCCGGCAGGGTGCAGCTGGCGGTGAAGGCCGCGTAGAGCCGGTTGCCGAGGTCGACGCGGTCGGTGAGGACGACGAACATCGGGTGCGGCAGTTCGGGCGCCCTCGCGGCCTTGCCGACGTAGAACAGCATCTCCTGGCTCCGGCCCGCGCCCTGCGCGTGCCGGACGACCCCTGCCCTGCCGTCCGTCGCGACGGCGGTCTCGGTGGCGCGGACCGCCGCGTTGACGGCGAAGAACTGGTGGGCCCTGGCGAGGGTGACGGTGTCCACCGCGCCCGTCCGGCGCGCGGAGTACGACAGGAAGTTGGCCACTAGATCAAGGAGCCGGGCGGGTTCGAAGGCGCCGAGCAGCATCCGCTCCAAGGCGCGCCCGTCCTGCCTCTCCCTCCGGCGCAGCAGCGCACCGTCGGGGTCGGCGTGCCAGGGCGCCATGTGGTCCCAGGCAGTGAACGGGGTGCCCATCCGGGCGGTCGCGCCGTCGGAGACGAGGGTCACCAGGACGTTCGCGAACGTGCCCGTCTCCTTCAGATCGCGGCGGTAGCCCTGGATCTGGTCGTACGCGTCGCGGGCGCCGTCCCGGCCGCCGGTCCGCTTCAGCTCGACGGCCGCTAGGGGCAGGCCGTTCACGTACAGCACGATGTCGAAGACGACAACGCGGTCCTGGGCGCTACGGACCTTGACCTGGCGGGCGGCGAGCAGATCGTTCGCGTACGGGTCGGAGAAGTCGACCGGCCGAACCATCGTGTGCCGTTCCGCTTCGCCGGCCGCGTCCGAGTACGGGACGCCGACGCCGCTGACCAGCCGCTGGTGGAACCGGTGGCTCTCACGGAGGTCGTTCTCAGTGGCCCGTTCCAGTAGTTGGGCGACCGCGTCGTCCACGGACCGCTCGGGCAGGTGCGGGTAGCGCCGCCCGATCGCCTCCCTCAGGCGCGGCCGCAGGACCAGGTCGTCCCAGTCGCTCCGCTCCCCGGAGGACGGCCCGAGTTCGGCCCCGTCGACCGGCCGCCAGCCGTACTCGCCGAGCAGTTCGAGGGTGTGCCCTTCCAGCTCTCGCTCGGTCGGCCCTGCGGTGCCCGCGCCGTGCTCGCTCATCCTGCCTCCCCCACCGCGCGGGCCGCGTCCCCGACCCGCAACCGGCCGGAGACCAGCCCGGGTAGCAGGGTGTCGCGCAGTGCCGCGAGGGTACGGTTCTCGGCCGCGGTCTGCGCCGCGCTCGCGTGCAGGGCGTCCAGTCTCGCGGACAGCCCGGCCCGCTCGCCCTCGGCCGGAAGGAGAAGGGGCCAGCCGGGCATGTCCCCCAGCGGAAGCCGGTCCACACTGGTGCCGTGGAGGGTACGGCGGCCGATCTCGTCCTGGAACGCGGGGCTGAGGTAGGCGTGCAGGAGCAGCGCGCCGCCCGCCGCAGGGGTCTTCGCCCGTAGGAGTGCCATCCGGCGGCCCAGGCACGCGCGGACACCGGGCGGCATGAGCGCCGCGTGGCCGAGCCGGGTCTCGTACGAGAACAGCACGTCGCCGGCCCGTGGTCTGACGCGCCGGGTCCAGCTGGCGAAGTCCTCCTCGGACAGGTGGGCGGAGGCAGCCAGGTCCAAGCGGCCAACGCCCAGGCTGCTGATGCTGAGGAACCAAGGGCCGGATGCGGTCTTCACCGGCGTGGCATGCGGCCCATCGTGCAGTTCCGCGACCTGGCCCAACCGCTGCGGGGGGCCCAACGACGCCGCCGCGAACGAGGCGCCGGCCAGCTCAAGGCAGGTTTCGGCCGTGCGCTCGTTGGCGGCGATCTTGTCGTCCAGTGCCCCGAGGACATCGGCAACGGCCCGCTGCTCCGGCAGCGGCCGGGCGGGGACCGGGAGATCGCCGAGGATGTCCGGGGTGACGTGCGGAACCCCCGTGGTCACGGCACGCGAACGGATCAGCGCCACCATGCCCGGGTCCACGAGGCAGTAGTAGAGGAACCTGGTGTCCGCCCGGTCCTGGTCCACCCGTATCCGCGCCTGGGCCGGCGACAGGACGTACCGGTCATGGATTCCGGCGGGCACAATTCCCACCTGACCGAGCGTACCGCGCTGGGTGAGGACGAGGTCGCCCGGAACGGCGAGGTGGCGGGCGAGTGCGCCGTCCGCGCGGTCGGCCGGGACGTAGACGAGACCGGCCGACGAGAAGTACCCGCCGCCAGCCAGGTTCTGGCCGCGGACAACCGGGACCCCCTCCGGGACGAAGTCCCGCTTTCCGAGGCGGGCGCCGAGCGGTCCGCCGACGAGGCCGTCCGGCACGGCGAAGTCCTTCAGGGGCCGCATGCGGACAGCCGTCACGACACTCTCCGCAACTGCGCGTCGACGGCCTTCGCCAGTCGCTCGGACTCGGCGAACTGCTCGCGCAGCAGGGCGGTCAGTCGGGCGACTCTCGCGTCCGGCGGCTCGGCGTCCGGGTCCGCCGCGGCCTCGGCCGTGCCGACGTACCGGCCTGGGGTTAGGACGAAGTCCTGCTCGGCGATGGCAGAGAGGGGCACGCTCGCGCAGAAGCCCGGCTCGTCCTCGTACGTGCCGGCGCCGGGCTCGCCGCGCCAGGCACGGACCCGGTCGCCGATACAGACGATCTCCTCGTCGCTCAGCTCCCGCAGGGTGCGGTCCGCCATGAACCCCAGTTCCCGGGCGTCGACGAACAGCACCTCGCCGCCGCGTTCCCGCGCCCAGCCCGAGCCCCGCCCCTTGCCGTCGGCGAGGAGCCACACACACGCCGGGATGGCGGTGGTGCGGAACAGCTGGCTCGGTAGCGCGATCACGCAGGCCACCAGGTCCGCTTCAAGCATTGCCCGGCGGATGTCCCCCTCGCCGGACTGCCTGCTGCTCATCGACCCGTTGCCGAGCACCACGCCCGCCCGCCCGCCCGGGGCGAGCTTGCTCACCGTGTGCTGGAGCCACGCGTAGTTCGCGTTGCTGACCGGCGGGGTGCCGTAGACCCAGCGCCGGTCCATCGCCAGGAAGTCGCCGCCCCAGTTGGAGAGGTTGAACGGCGGGGCGGCCAGCACGACCTGTGCCTTGAGGTCCGGATACCGGTCGTCGCGGAAGACGTCGGCCGGCCCGGTGCCGAGACCGGCCTCGATCCCGTGGACAGCTAGGTTCATGTGGGCCAGCCGCCAGGTGGTGGCGTTCCGCTCCTGACCGTAGAACGCCACGTTCAGCCAGTCGCCGCCGTGGGTTCTGACCGAGTTCGCCGTCTGGACGAACGTGCCGCCGGAGCCGCACGCCGGGTCGTACACCCGCTCGCCCTCCCGGGGTCCGAGAACTTCCACCAGCAGCCGGACGACACTGGCCGGGGTGAAGAACTCACCGCCCCTGCGCCCCTCAGAGGCGGCAAACCGGGCGAGGAAGAACTCGTAGACCTCGCCCACAACGTCCGGGGCGCCGGGCCCGCCGGCCTGTTCCTGGAACACCACGCGGTCGAGCAGCTCCACGAGGTCGGCTAGGCGCCGCCCGTCCACACTGCTGTCGCCATAGATCTTCGGGAGGGTCCCGAGCAGGGCCGGGTTGTAGCCCTCAATCGCGCGCATCGCGGAGTCGATCGCCTCGCCGATGCCAGCCACGCCCCCCGTACCCCGCGCCAAGTCCACGACGCTCTCCCAACGGGCGGCCGGGGGCACGTAGTAGACGCCGGAGCCCGTGTACTCACGGCGCTCCTCCAGGGTCGCTAGCAGTCCGGCCTCCTCCCATCCGCCTTCCGCGCGCAGTTCGGCCTCCAGCTGCTGCCGCCGCTCGGCCATCGCCGCAGACACGTACTTCAGGAAGACCAGGCCCAGCACGAAGTGCTTGTAGGCGGCGGCGTCCAAGCTGCCGCGCAGCTTGTCGGCGGCACGCCAGAGGATGTCCTTCATCTCCTCCGGGGACCGCTTCTTCCGTGGCGGCACAGCTGCCTCGCTTCTCTCGTGTTCGACTTCGTGCTTCCCACATGGGACCACCGGCTACCGGCTCGGCCGCCGCCGCAACGCCAGCGCGCCGTCGGCGACCCCGGCGGCGAGCCGCTCGGCCAGCGCGTCCAGCGCGTCCAGTTGGCGCCGCACCTCGGCGCGGTGCCGGTCGGTCTCGGCGAGGACGGCCTCCAGTTCGGTGATCTCCTCGGGCGGCAGCTGCGGCAGGTCCATGTCTCGTACGCTCACCCGTCGCACCAGCGAACCGCTGCTGCGCTGCTGGTTCCTGGGCGCGGCCAGCAGCCGGGCCAGCGGGTGCGGGCCGATCCACAGACCGCCAGCCGGGCCGCCCGTCGCCCGCTGCTGCTGGTGCTGCGCGTACGCGGTGATCCGCAGGCCCTGGACCGGCGCCAGCAGGACGCAACCGCCCACGTCGTCCACATGGGTGCGCACCCCGTGCTCGGTGAGCAGCAGGACGTCGCCACGCTCGGTCACCGCCGCCTGCGGGTAGCCGGCCAGCGCTTCCGGCGCGATACGCCGCCGACCGATCGGCAGTGTGCCCAGCATCTCCTCCCGGCCGATGACGACCAGGCCCTCGTCGGCGATGTCCTCGGAGTGGATGCGGTGCCCCGGGAGCAGCTTCAACTGCCCGGCCCGCACGTGCTCGTCGAGCCGGCGGTGCGGCACCGGGTTCTCCCGTTTGGCGATGCCCAAGCCGCCGATCCACTCCCGCAGGTCGGGCAGCGCCGCCGCCGCCTCCCGGCGGGCGTCCAGGGACGCCCCGAAGTGGTCGAGTCCCGGCTCGGGGGAGGCCAGTCGGTGGGCGGGCAGCAGGGACCGGCCGTCCAGCAGCTGCTCCCCGCGCGGGCTCGCGGCCGTCACCGGGATGTCACGGACCTCTTCGGACGCCGAGAGGTCCGCCGTGCTCAGCGCGTCGGTGACGAACTCGGCCCAGCGCTGCCCCAGCCCCGTCCGCAGCGCGATCCGGTCGCCGTCCACGACCCGCGTCAGGCCGCGCTCGGCCAGCCCTGCGTCCCGGCGCAGGACCAGCAGGGCGAGTTCCGCACCGGTGCGGAACGGATGGATGCGGCGCGGGAGTTGGACGATGCCGGCCACCGCGTCCTCCATGAGGAGGTGCTCCCGCAGCCGGACGTTCGGGCTGCGGACGCCCGTCCTCCGACGGGCCAGCGTCCACGACGGCACGACCACGTACGCGGTGCCACCGGGCCCGAGCAGCCCCAGCGCCTCGACGGCCCGGCTCAGCGGCCCGTCCTCGTCCGTCTCGCGCTCGCCCGCCACATAAGGCGGGTCGACGACGACGACGTCGGCCGCCGTGCGCCCGTCGGCCCTCAGCGCCGCGACGTCGGCGTACAGGTCGACGCCGCGCACACCGTGCGCCAGCAGACGGTGGCCCAGCAGTTCACGGCGCAGCCCATCCGCCTCCATCGCGGTGATCCGGTCGTGCCGGCCGCGGTCGAGGGCGAAGAGCAGGTCTCCCGTGCCAGCGTGCAGGTTGATCACGGAGGGGCGGGCACATTCGGCCTCGCGACGGCGGACCAGCGTACCGATCAGCTCCGCCACCACCGCCGGAGTGGCGTCCATGGCCAGGTCGGATTCGAGTCGGCCGGCCAAGCCGAGCACCGCGTCGGCGGCGGCGCCCGGCGTCTCGGTACCGTCCAACAGCTCGTCCACCGCTTGTTCGAGCTGTCCACCCGCGACCGGAGCCCGCCGGTTACCCGCTGCCGTATCCGCGATCAGCGACAGGGCGGACCTGATCAGCGTCTCCGCCGAGATGCCGTCGTGCTTCAACGCGACCAACCGCCGCAACCGGAGAGCCTCCCGGAACCGGTCTCCGTACGTCGGCATACGTCCGTCCTCCTGCCGTTCCGCGTCGGGGACGGGCCGGGTGTCCAGCCACTCGGCGACTTCCTCCGCGTCGAACAGCGGCTTGTTCTCGGTGCCGCCCATCGCGGCCGGAAAGGACGCGTGCCGACGGCGCCAGTTGCTCACGGTGGGGCGGCCCACGCTGGTGAGTTCCTTGATCTCGCCGAGTGTCACCGGCTTGAACCGGTTCCGGTTCGTGCCCGTCCGCTGGTTCCCCTGGCTCACAGCCGAATCTCCTCCTCTCCGGACAACACTCGTTCCTTGCGGGCCAGCACCTGCGGAACTTGGCCGAACTTCTCGTGCAGCGCGGCCGTCTCGGGGCTGACGTAGCCCATCAACGTGAGCGCGGCGGCGAAGCGGTCCTCCAACTCCATGTGAAAGACGCGCTCGTGGTGGGCGACCCGATTCCGCAGCTTCAGAAGTCCCTTCAACTCCACGTGCAGTTCATCGCGGCGGACACCGTGCGCCCGAAAGAGGTGCTGAAGCGACGCGTTCCACAGCTGCATCTCGTAGTGGCGCCCTTCGCCTCTGGCGAAGAGGCCAACCCAGAAGCCGAACGACAACTGCGCCACGACGTCACAGGGAGCATCCGGCTTGCGCATCGTGCGCAGCTTGTCCTGGGCATCGGCGATGTTGCCCTGGCCGACCTGGTGCAGTCGGATGCGCCGGTCGTTCCACCAGTCGTCCCGGCGGTACTTGCCCGCGAGCTGCCGGTGGACGGCGTTGCGGTAGCAGATCTCCAGGTCCCGCAAGATGCTGTGTAAAGCCCGGCTGACCTCTGCGTCCCACGCATACAGGCGCAGCGCCACCGTGACATCGCCCTCGCATACCGCGAGGAACGGCTGAAAGCGCTCCGCCGACATGGCCCGTACCAGTTCCTGCTCGTCACTCCGCATCACTGCGCCCCCTGTGTCAGACGCAGATGGCAGATAGCTGTGCTAAATTTTTCTGCGTACGCCTTGGAACTTCTGTCACTGCACCTGGTTGCACACAGCCCGAGGCAAGAATCATGATTTGGCTCCCTGCCCCGAGGTCCGCCCGCAGCGATCAGGCGGACTCCGGGGCATAGCTGTATCCCGGGACACAGCCGCTGAGGCTGGGCAACGTTCACCACTTCGACCAAGGCCAACGCTAGCAGCGCCGCCGTCGCCGGTGCCATCTCTACAGATATCCAAAACTGAGAAGCCCACTTCTCAGTAGAAGCTCGCTACCGGCGAGCAGCAACGGACCCGTAAGCGCTAGCTCTCCCGTACAGCCCGGCGAGAAGCTGGCAGGGTTATCTGGGCCGCGGTCAGCAGCAAGCTGCTGCACCATGCCCCTCCTCTCACATCGAGAGGGAAGGACTACCGGCCCACACCCGGCTCGCCAGCTGACCGCGAAGTTCGACAGCGTGCTGGTGATCGTGGACCAGGCCGCCTCCATCGCAGCCCTACCGCTCACCGTCGCCCGCGATGCAGGCTGCAAGGTCGCCTACCTGCCCGGACTCGCCACGTGCCGGATCGCCGACCTCTACCCGGGCGAGGCGGAAACCGGCGCCAAGGACACCGCGGCGATCGCGGACGCTGCCCGCACCATGCCGCACACCCTGCGCTCGCTGGAACTGACCGACGAGATCACCGTGCTCATCGGCTTCGACCAGGACCTCGCGGCCGAGGCCACCCGCACCAGCAACCGGATACGCGGCCTGCTCACCCAGTTCCACCCCAGCCTGGAACGCGTCCTCGACCCCGGCCTGGACCACCCCGCAATGACCTGACCGCTGAAACGCTATGACTCCCCGGCCGCACTACGGAAGGCCGGCCGCCGCAGACTCGTCGAAGCCCTCCGACCCAAGGCCCCGCGCGTGGCCCAGCGACTGATCAACGACGTCTTCGACGCACGGGACGAGCAGACCGTCATGGTCCCGGGGACCGGCAACCTCGACGTCGTGGGGCCTTCCTAGCCCGCTCGCTCACGGCCGTCCACGAACAGCGCCGGGCCCTGGAAACCCAGATGCCCTGCTGGAGGACCACTGTCTTTCCAAGGTCCTGACCTCGATGCCTGGGGTCACGGTCTGGACCACCGCCACCTTGCTGGTCACCGTCGGTGACGGCACCAGCTTCCCCACCGCCGGCCACCTCACCTCCTACGCCGGCCTTGCCCCGACAACCAAGTCATGGGGGACCTCGATCCACGGCGAACACGCCCCTAGAGGCGCAACCGACAGCCAGCACAACCGCATGCCCTCAGGGCACGCGGACGATAAATGGCGGGGCATATCCGCCGGAGGCCACTCGCCCGTCACCACGGGGGAGGTCCTCCCGCCGAGCCCGGCGCACAACCGGCCCACTTGGCTTGCCCGCGTGCTCCGGACTGCCTCCCTGTTCGATTGAGGGGCGCACCACATACCCCTTCGCTTGTCCGAAGAATTCGTGATCTACGTCATGCTGCATGGATCGGCCACCACAGGGAACGATCGAGACAAGGCAGGCAAACAAGCTATTTCATTTCTGTGAGACATGCACGGGACGGCGGACCCAACAGGGCGTCAGTTAGGCCGCCGACCTGGAGAAACGCCCAGGATTCCCACGTCCTCCGGAGCCGTGTGCGCAGGTTCGAATCCTGCCGGGGGCACTTCGCTTCAACCTCAAGATCAGACGGTTGACCAGCGCGAGTGCCAAGCTTGAAAAGCGGGACCCTGTGCCACTGGGTCCCGCTTTTCGCTGTCTCCGTCCGCTGCCGACATCGGTCCCACGGGCAGCGGTCCCACGGGCCCCACACGCGCGCGTTATTCCCATGCCATCCCCCCTGCGCCGTCCACATGTGGACCAGGCCTCCCCCTGTGCCGTCCACATGAGGACCAGGCCTCGGGAACCCTGCACAGCACAAGGGCATCTGGCGGGCCTTAGGAGGCCGCTTCGCCACCACGGACGCCGGCGCCCCGATACGGAATCGCCTACTCCCTCGGGGCCGGGGCACCCGAGGCTGATGACACTGGCCCGCTCATCATCTGACGACCCGCTTGAGTGGTTCATCTACTTGGGTGTGATCGTCGTCTACGCTCTCGGCCGCTGGTTCTTCGCCTGGCGACAGGCTCGCCGCGACGGCCAAAGCCACCCTGCACGTGCCGCGTTGGCCGAGGACGACAGTTCCGGGACCACGCGGCGGATACCGTACGGCGCCGCCAGTTCCTACCGGCAGCTCTTCGGCTTCTTCGGCAGCGGCCTTGCGGTGGCCTTGGTTGCGTCCCTGACCCATGGCCGGCTCCGGGTCACGCTGATGTGGACCATCATTCCGCTGCTGACCTGGCGTTGGCGTATCTCGATTTCCGAAGGTCCCGAGAGGCACGCGACTGATGCCCTGCGGGAGGTGACTGACGGAAGTGAACGCGAAAAAGCCCCGCACCGTGACCCTGAGGGTTTGGTGCGGGGCTTTCCCCAAAAATTGTTCGGCGGCGTCCTACTCTCCCACAGGGTCCCCCCTGCAGTACCATCGGCGCTGAAAGGCTTAGCTTCCGGG
>NZ_JBIAGW010000028.1:0-65097 GCF_042869955.1 Streptomyces sp. NPDC006691 | reverse complement strand
GTGGTGGACATGTTCGTGGTGGTGAGCTGGCCCGCGTCGTTGTAGCCGTAGCCGATGGCGGTGGGGCAGTTGGGCGGTGCGGACGATAGGTACTTGAGGTTGCCGGCCTGATCCGTGCAGTACTTCCAGGATCCGGCGTCCGCGCCGGTGCTGTTGGTGTCCCGGGCGGTGTCGAGGCGGCCGGCGTCGTTGTAGGCGTAGGTGGTTGTGCGGTGGGTGGCGTCCAGATTGTCGGTGCGGGAGTAGATCTTGACGCCGCTCTTGTCGGCCGTGGCTCCGGCGGGGCGGTAGGTGTAGGTGTAGGTGTAGGCCGGGTCGACGAGGGTTCCCTTGGGGGAGGTCGCCTTGATGCTCTTGGGCTTGCCGTCGGCGTCCAGGACCACGCTCTGCACGGTGTTGCCGGGGTAGGTGGTGGTGCGGTGGTCGTTGGCGTCGTAGTCGTACGTCGTCGTCCGGCCGTCGGGGGCTTTGAGGAGGTGGAGGCGGTCGGCGTCGCCCCAGGTGTAGCCGGTGGTCCCGGACGGGCCGGGTGTGGGTGTAGGTGTCGACGTTGCCGTCCGGGGTGTAGGTCAGGACCGACTGGGAGTCGAGCCCAAAGGTCACCCAGCCTCGCTCCGGAAACAGAAAGTCCTTCACATCACACGGCTTGGGCAACCCCGGCAAAGGATGTCAGGCCGTGACGGTGTCGACGTTCGAGTTTTTCCCCTGGTTGGGCGGTTTGAGCGTCATGTAATTCCCCATTCCCGAATTCTCCTACACGGCCTGACCCCGCTCATCTCCACCGTCGCGACCCCCGACACGACGGACGACGACCACGCCGACCAAGTGCGCGACGAAGCCGAGGTGGAAGCCCGATGACCGTGATGGACGCTGCGCTGCGGGAGTCACTCAAGGCCCTGCGACTGTCCGGCATGCTGGAGACCCTCGACGCCCGCCTCGCCCAGGCTCACGGCGGCGAACTCGGTCGCCTCGACTTCCTGCAGGTCCTCTGTCAGGACGAGATCACCCGCCGCGAGACCATCGCCTTCCAACGGCGCCTGCAGCGGGCGAAGTTCGAGCAGCAGGTCACCCTTGAGGAGTTTGGCCTGACCGCTTCCTCGAAACTGCCCGCAGCGGAGATCCGGGACCTGGGAGCCCTGCGCTGGCTGCATGCCGGCGAGTCAGTGATCCTCTTCGGCCCGGTCGGCGTCGGCAAGACGCACATCGCCCAGGCCCTCGGTCACCTCGCCGTCTGCCGGGGCGCCGACGACCGCTTCGCCAGACCAGTCGCATCCTCGCCGACCTCGCCGGCGGCCACGCGGACCGCATCCGGGAGAAACGGATCCGCGAACTCATCCGGCCCGACGTCCTCATCCTCGACGACTTCGCGATGCGTCAGCTCTCCGCGGCCCAGGCCGACGACCTCTACGAACACGTCTCCGAGCGGCAGGGCCGGTCTCTGATCATCACAAGCAACCGGGCACCCAGCGACTGGCATCCCCTATTCCCCAACCCCGTCGTCGCCGAGTCGCTCCTGGACCGGCTCATCAACACCAGCCACCAAGTCATCATGAGCGGCCCGAGCTATCGCCCCAACAAGCGTCCGAGGAACCCCACCGACAAGACCAAGTGGGGAAAACCGGTGGACGTCGTCGGGATACTGCCGTCATGGCCGTCACCCAGCAGCTTGCCCGCATCTCGGCGGAGTATCTCGCCTCCTGCCGCCAGTCAGCCGACGAATCGCCGGATGGAGATCCTCTCTGGGATCCACCTTCCGCGGATGTTCTTGACCTGGACTGGGCCCCGTTCCTGCTCGAACGGGTCTGTGAGCTGGCGGGTCTCGATGGCGTCCATCGCATTGCTCTGCGGCAGGCTCTCGGCGGTGACACCGCCATCGACCTCGCCTTCCTCAGCGCGCATCTGCATGCGATTGGACCCTTCGGGCCCGACCCCACGGCCCTCTCCACGGCTCAAGTGGCTCGCGCCGCGGAACTACTCGGGCAGATCGACTTTCCGGCTCTCCTGGCCGCCTTGCCGACAGACGAGGCAGAAGCCGCCTCCTTGATCGGCAACGGCGCGGACAAGATCGTCGGCGGCCCCAAGAAGTACCTGCTGGAGCACTTCAACGCCATGCGCGAGTTCTACCGTGGTGCATCCCAACGGCAGCTTCTCGTCGTGCTCTGGTGGGACTGATACGGCCGGCCTCGTCGGCTCACGTCAGCAGTTGGGGAATTACGTGACCTTCCGCCGGGGGAATTACGCGAGCGTCCGCAGAGGGGGATGCGGCGCTCGGACCGGCGGCGGGCCCGGTCGTCCGCACTCGGCCATCAGCAGCTCCGCCAGGAACGCCCGCTAGGACATCTGGTCCCGGGCCGCTCCGTCGGCCCGGTCCTGGAACTGCTGGAGGATGGTGGGCAGCCGCAGCATGCGGCATGCCTGGTCGGAGGAGATCTCCTACTACATCGCCTACTGCACCGCCGAGACCACCCTGGATCAGCTGATCCACATCGCGGGGCAGCCGCTGGGCAGTTGAGGAACGCTTCCAGACCGCGAAACTCCCGGTCGCTTCGATGGTTTCGACAACCAGCCCGTCCAACGCCTGCGCGGTGGTGCAACTTTGGGGGCGCCACCGCGCAGCGCGGACAGGAAAGAGCGCTCCAGGTCGCGGCGCAGGTGAGCAGCGCCGGGCCCCATCCTCGGTTGTCGGCTGCATCCTCGAAGTCGCGGAGGACTCGCAAGGAGGTGTCGTTGGGGCCGCGCTGACTGTGCGGCCCCAACGACATGGTGTGCTGTTTACTCTCGTGGCGGTTCAAGCGTCGGCAGGTTTATCGCGTTGACGGTCGCCAAGTACTCCCGCTCCAACTGAGTCTTACCGCTGGCGGAGATTCCCGCTCGCCTCAGCATGGTGATCGAGATCGGGAGGACCGAGTCCAACAGCATCCACAAATACTGGTGACTGCTCACTGCCCTGCGGGAGAGCAATTCTTGCGTGAAATCGCTGAACTTCTCGGCGTTGACCTCAAACATCCGGCCGATGTCTTCGCCGAGATCACGAGCTTGCGGCGCCGGCCCTGACTTCCTCGGCTGACGCGGAGCCCTGGGCGTCCCGCCCGGGACCCACACAGGTAGGCTCATCTGATCAGCGAAGTAACGGGGGTGTGGCAGCGTGTCGTTCGATCAGGAGTGGTCAGGGCTGAAGGCAGAGGCGCTGATGCGGCTGGACAGCGTGCCCATGGATCCCGGTGGAACGGCGTCCGGTGGCGCTGACCTGATCCTCAGATACGACGACATGGGGAAGATCGGGCATGCAGCGTTCTTGCTGCATCAGCACGTGTTGAGTGCTGCCAAACATGCGCAGTCCCAGACCGAGGCCGCCGCTAAAAGCCTGGGGAACGACGGGTTCAGCATCGGAGCAGCACTGGCCAAAGCTGAAGAGGGATGGCGAGGGCAGGTCCAGGTGCTGGTCGACGCCTGCGCTCAGATCTCCAACCATCTCGACTACTCGGTGACGTCGTCCCAGCAGGATGACCGCTTCATCGCCGCGCAGACGCAGGTCTCCAAGATCTCCGAGTATCTCGACGTACCACCCCCCGTCTCAGACTCTGCGGTGCCCCACATTCCGAAGGCGGACGGGCCCATCATGTGACGACTGGTCAGTGTACGGGCGGGGGACTCCGAAGCAGAACGGGAGTCTTCCGGAAACCACGGCGGCGACGCCAAGAACGGCAGGGGGGCCGGTGCCGACCTTCGAACAGCTTCTCCACGTTACTCTCTCACCGCTGCAGTCGGCGGCCGAGGACTGGGCCGCCATGGCGGCGCTGCTGAAGAAAGCCGCGAAAGAGGCCGGGAGCATGCGCAGCCTGGCTCAGGGCACGGAATGGCAGGGCGAGAACGCCGCCGTTACCAAGCCGTTCGTCGTGCGGGTGTCGGACGACTTCACCGACGCCGTCACCGAAGCGGAGAGCATCGCAAACCTACTGAGTTCCGCACATGCCACGATCAAGGCGGCCCAGGACGATCTGAAGGCCCTCTGCGAAAACCCGCCCGCCGGCATCACGATCCACGCAGATGGCACGCTGATCCGCAGTGCCCAGCCTCCCCGCATGTCCAGCGGGGACCCCGAACACGTGGTAACCCAGGACGACTTCGGCGCCCTCCAGCTGCGTATAGATGCCATCATCGGCCGGGCAGCGGAAGCGGACTCGACCTGTTCTTGGGGCCTGGGGCAACTTACCAAGGACAAGAACAAGTTCGGCAGCATGTACTACAGGTCCCTCCAGGACGCGAAGACCGACGCCAAGCGGGCGCAACAGACGAAGACGGACTGGGTCGACTACACCCCGCCCGCGAAATGGGGCAGCGGCACCATCAAGCCCATCGCTGAATTCCTCAGTTACCGATCCTGGATGGACGGCGGTGAAGCCGCACTGCACGGAGATGTCAACGGCGCGATACAAGGAGCAATTGGCGGTTCCCCCTCAGCGGCCGGCGGCGAGGCCAGCAAACACCTCGCCAAGGGTTCCCTCCTGAGCGACGTAACCGGTAAACACCATCGCCCCACGTTCATCAACTCGATCGGCAAGGTCGGGCTAAAAGTATTCAGCGTGCCGGTCTCTGTAGTTGCGACGGGGATCGACTTCTCCTACTCGCCCAACCAGCCCAGGAACCCGGGCGACACTCATGTGGAGACCCCGGAAGAGCCGGGAAAGGTGAAGTACCACCCATGACCCACTCAGCAGGCCCACCCACGCCCCAGCGCCGTCACCCGGACCTGCGGCACTGGCTCAGGCCCCAAAGCCCACAGACGCTGGTCCTCGGCATCTGCATGTCCGTCGGCGGACTCGCTGGGGCAGTGCGATCCATGCTGGACGGCAAGGGGATCTGGACGATCCTCGGCACCTTCGGCCTCGGGGTTTTCGGCATGCTCCTCGTGGTGGGTTACTTCGTCAACTACAAGGACCGGAGAGGCCGCAGCTGAGCCACTCACGGGCCTACTGAAGTCGACATCGGCTGTTGTGCGCGCCCACGCGCTATCCGGCTACTGCGCCACGTGGCGCCCACCGGCAGGGAGGGCCGTGACCTCGGACATTGGACACCGGAGAGACTTGCATCTCGATGGGCCAGGGGAACGGAGTCCCCTGTGGAGTCCGCGCTCCTCGGCCATCATGCGGCGGGGAGAGCACGGTACCGCCAAGCCCTTGAACACCTGCGGAAGAGGCCCTGGGAGTCCATGCGCGAGGCCAGGCTCCCGGTCGTGCCCCGGCCACCTGGCCTCACGTCTTCCAGGAGCCCACGGCCCCGGCTACCGCAGCCTCCACTCCGAGCAGCAACAACTGCTCGCCTAGACCGGCCTCACCAGCGAACGCGCCCGTGCTCTGGCCCCACCACCGAAACCTCCCCGACCAGCCCGCCCGCGGCTGGAAAACCGGCCCTCCGCCTTCGCGGCCAACCTGCCCTACGCCAAGCCTGGACCGCCCAGCACAGCCACCTCACCTCAGCCGGCTGCCGCACCGAACACGACGGCTTCCCCCTGGGATGGTGGCTGTACAAACAACGCCGAGCCGCCCACGCCCACGTAAACCGCACCCACCCGGCCTTGGCCCCACGACCCGCAACTCGCCGCGTCGGTGACGAAGATCCAGGAGCGGCGCTGCCAGGGTATGAGCGCGTCCTGGGCCAGCCGGCGGCGCACCGTGGACGCCGAGAGGTTGTCGGTGATTCCCCGCGCGGTCAGCTCGGCTGCCAGTTCCCGGCACGACCAGCGCGACAGCGGCACGCCTGTCTCGACCGGTAACTAGCAGGCCAGTGCTTCGACTTCGACGATCTGCAGCGCGGTCAACGTCGGAGGCCAACCCGACCGCTTGCGGTCGGCCAGGGCGGGCACCCGGCCGGCCGCGAAGCGGCCGCGCCAGCGGCGCGCGGTGTCCACGTGCAGGTGAGTTTCGGCGGCGATCCGGGCATGGCATTGCTGCGGCCTCGTGCTGCCAGGAGCACGATCGTCGCCCGCTGGCGTGCCTGGTACGGGTCTTGCGGCCGTAGGCCATCTTCTTGATCCGATGGCGCTCGGCAGCGGTCAGCTCCAAGGGCACGGCGGAGCACAAGGATGGACCCGAACGGCCTGTCCCTCTTCGATGCCGTAGGTAAGGTGTTCGACATATATGACGTCGGCAGCATGGCCAAGGACATCAGCGAGGGCAACTACAAAGATGCCCTGCCTACAGGAGTCGTATAGCAGCGGGCGCCGCTGCTGAGGCCGGGTGTGGCAGCAGTCGCGACTGCCGCCAGCCCGCCCACCGCGGGTGTGGGTGGGCTAGCTGTCGGAGCCACCTGCTTCGGGGTCACGGGGTCGGCTGTGGGGCTGGAGAGCTGGGCGAAAAGGCCGCAAGTAGCGTACTCAATTATTAGGTGGTACCAGCAACAAGACCAGGGAGGCCATAATGAATCACGGGCTTTTTCTAGCCAAGGGAGCCGCTCACGGGACCCCACATGTCTGGACAATTGCGATCATCTTGATCATCATCGTGGGGGTGGCATTTCTGGTGAGTAAGGCGCGCAAGAGGTAGCCCTCATTCTGTCTCGTCACAGTGAAGGCCCTGGAGTGAGTTCCAGGGCCTTCATGCTGATTGGGCCACCAAGCAGTTGTGCCATGCGTTCGCTGGCGGTGCAGGTGGCCGACCCTCCAGCGAGTTGGTGCGTGATAGCGGGTGGGCATGCTCTGGTGGTGAGGGGCATGGTTGATCGGGCGGTGTTGGCGCATCCGTTGTTCACGGGGTCTCGACGGATCATCTGGCGTTTCTGGTGCAGGAGTTGGCCGATCCGTGGATGGCGTCAGCTGAGGGCCAACGGTTCGCGGCGCGACGGTCACCCGGGCCATCGGCGAGGTGCGCCGGCTGCTGGCCGATCGGGGCTTCGCCGTTCCCGACCGGCCTGGCCTGCGGCTTCGCACGCTGGAGGATGTATTCGCCTACGCCCAGGCCGAAGGCGTCGAACTGAGGCTGGACGCCACTGAGATCCAGGTCCGCCGCCCTGCTGCGGGCCGGGGCGGACGGCGTGCGTTCGTGTCGGGCAAGAGGAAGCAGAACACGATGAAGGCCACCGTCATCGCGGACTTCAAAGGCCGCACGCTGTGGACCGATGGCCTACAGCCAGGGCGGATGCATGATGCGACCGCGGCCCGAGCCGCAGGCATCAGCGACTGCTTCCGCCACCTCGACCTGGTCGAGGTACTGCTGGACGACGGCTACCTGGGCTTGGGCCGCGACCACCCCGGCCAGGCCATCACCCCACCCCGAAACCCACGGCCAGGACCACTGCCCGGCAGAGTCACGCAGTGGGGACGTGACCGGCACGACCACTCCAGCGACCGCATCACCGTCGAGCACGCACTGGCCGACCACAAGCGCTGGAAACAACTCATGCGCCGGACCCACCGCCGCGACCACCGGCCCGACACCTACCGAGCCATCGCCGGCCTCGTCTCCGATCGCGCGACCAACCCCTGACATCGTCCCCGAGCAGGGCAAACACAGCCCCCACGCAATCACGCACCAACTCGTAATAGGGGTGCCACTCGCATACGGCCCGTACCCACCGATCGGCAGATACGGCTCGATGAACTTCCACTGAGCATGGGTGGGTTGCCTGCGCGTCACGACAACAGTCCTACCGGACTCCACCCCGCGAACGGGGCAGAAACCAACAGTTGATCACGACATCACACAGGCCCTAATTGGGGCGATCGCATGATCGTTTGTGGTGCTAGGATGACCTCAACTCTTACTTCACTTGAGAGGTGTATTACCTGAATGGGCATCATTCTGGTGATGGGTTTCGGGGTGCTTGCGCCGCTGCCATTCTTCTACGCATTCGTGATTGCGCCTCGCCGAAAGTCTCGCGTATTGAAGCAGCGTGGAGTTACTGTGAGTGGGATCTGCGTGAGGATTTCATGGGATGAAAGCGCGTCGATCTCTACTATCAAATATGTCACGGTGAACGGGCAGAGACAGATCCACACCACCCGGCCGAACTACTCCAGACCGATAGAGCCGGATGAGGCAGTGGATATAGTCTACGATCCTTTCTTCCCGCATCGTGCGCAGTTGAAGAACTGGCTGGACGGGGAACCCGGGCAGAAATTCTCCACTCGATCCATGCTACTCCTCGAAGGATTTTTTCTCATACCCCAGCTGCTGTGGGTTTATGTAATCTTCTATAACATCTTCTAGGGATGCATTTTGTGGATGTTCGGGTTCGCCTGGTCCAGGAGCCGCTCCACGCTCATCGAAGGCCGGACCGGGCACCGAGGTACTGGGTTCCCTCGCGGGCGCGCTGGTCCTCGACCTCGGCAGCGGCACCGGACGCCAGGCCGCACACCTGGCACGCGACCACGGCGCGATCGTCGACGCCGTCGACAGCTCCCCCGCACAGCACCAGCGCGCCGTCAGCACCTACGGGCACCTCCCCCGCCTGCGCTTTCACCTGGCCGATGTCCACTCCCCCGGGGCCATCGAAGCCCTGGCCCGAATTACACCGGCAAGGCATGGGACCCACGCAGGAGGCGTTTCTCGACCTGGTGCGCCAGACCAAGGACTCCCAGCATTACTGCCAGAACGTGATCTGGGGCAACCTCCAGACACCCGATTACGTCCGGGCGATGCTGCGCCTCGTGGTCGACTTCCACGGCTTCCCTGACGACATCGAAGCCGGTGTCACCGCCCGCACCGCCCGAGCCGGCCTCATCGGCGAAGAAGGCCGCACCTACCACGTCCTGCTCGGCGAAGCCGCTCTTCGCCGCAACATCGGAGGCATAGGGGTCATGCGCGGCCAACTAGCGCGACTCCGCGACTCGTTCGGCCTACCGGGCCTCAAGCTGGGCGTCGTACCCGACCGCGCCCAGCTCGGCATCCACCCCGGCAACTCATTCGGAATCTTCGACGGCAAACGAGTCGAACTCGAAAACTTCGGCGACAGTCCCACCCACACCTCAGTGGAACAAGTCACCACCTACCAGCGGGCCTTCGGGTTGCTGGCGCAGGGAGCCGTGTACGGGGAGGAGGCCGACGCGGATCGCCGACCGCCGCCGACATCTCGCGGCCTTTGAGCGGCAGCCTCAGGACGTGGCCGGTTTCTGACGTGGGCCGCCCCCTCGTTATCTTCTTCGCGGTCCTGCAATGGGGCCGCAGGGCTCCGGGTCCGGCATGGCTGTGTCCCCTCTGTCGATCGGATGACCTGGGGGTGGTGTCGTCGGGCCCGGAAGGTGCCGTCGGCGACGGCACCGGCTTTGCCAGCGCCCCCCTTGCCTCTTACGCCGGCTCCGCCCCCACGACCAGGTCGTCAGGAACCTCGATCCACAGCGAACACGCACCCAGAGGCGGAAACCGGCAGCTCAAACGCGCCATGTTCCTCTCCGCCCTCGCTCGCATGAACGCCGCCCCGGCCTCCCGCACCCACTACGACCGCCGACGAGCCCGCTCCAAAACCCACACCAGCAAGCCCATGGCCCGGCCAGACCCCGCTCCACCCGATCTCGACCGAACCAGGAAACCCCCAGCACAGACAACGCGCACCCCTCAACCGCACCCCCACGAAACGACATTCCCGGCTGCGGCCCACGAGGGACCCGTCGACGCCCTCCGATACGGACGAGTACGGCACGTGGCCTGGGCATGTGCGGCGCGTGGTGGATACTTCACTGGGGGGTTCGGAGCGCGATACCGGTGCGCCGGATTGGGGGTGGTTGAGGAGCGAGGGGGCTCTGGGTCCATGAGCGAGGACATTAGATTCACGGTATTGGGTGCGGTGCGGGTCGTGCGCGGCGAGGCCGACTTCGCGACCGGGGCGCCCCAGCAGCAGGCCCTGCTCGCGGCGCTGCTCCTGCGGTCGGGGCGAGCCGCGGCGGCGCACGAGCTGATCGCCGCGATCTGGGGGGAGGCTCCCCCGGACTCGGCGCTGGCGAGTCTGCGTACGTACGCCTGGCGGCTACGGCGGATCGTCGAGGAGGACCGCTCGGCGCCCACGCGCCTGGTCTCCCTCCGGGACGGCTACCAACTCCTCGTCGAACCCGCCTCGGTGGACGCGGTGCGGGCCGAGGACCTGGCGGCCGGGGCCGTGCGCGCCCGGGACGCGGGCGACGAGAGCGAGTGCGGCCGGCTGCTGACCGAGGCACTCGACCTGTGGCAGGGCGAGCCGCTGGCGGGGGTTCCCGGGCCGTTCGCCGAGCAGCAGCGGTCCCGGCTCGTCGCGCTGCGGCTGACCCTGCTGGAGGAGCGCTTCGACCATCATCTGCGCGAGGGCCGCAACGAGTTGCTCATACCTGAGCTCATCGCCTTCACCCACGAGTACCCGATGCAGGAACGGCCCTACGGGTTCCTGATGCGCGCGCTGTACGCGACCGGGCGGCAGGCGGAGGCGCTGGCCACGTTCGGCCGGGCCCGGCACTGGCTGGCCGAGGAGCTGGGCATCGACCCGGGGCCGGAGCTGTGCGCGCTGCACGAGCGGATCCTCACCAACGATCCACAGCTGCTCGCCGCCCCCCGCGAGCGCCGCACCCCCGTGGTCGAGGCCCCCGCGGCCGAGCGCGCGCAGCGCCCACCGGCCTCCCGGCCCGCTCAACTGCCGCCCGCCACCGCAAACTTCACCGGCCGAGCCGCCGCACTTGAGGCACTGTGCGAGACGCTCGGCAACCCCGGGCGGGTGACCCTCCCGGTCGTCTCCATCACCGGTATGGGCGGCATCGGCAAGAGCACCCTGGCCGTGATGGGCGCGCACCACGCCAAGCGGCACTTCCCCGACGGACAACTCTACGTGGACCTGCGCGGCAACAGCCTGGAGCCGGCGGACCCGGGCACCGTGCTCGGCGGCTTCCTGACCGCGCTCGGCATCCCCGGGCAGTCGGTGCCGACGTCACCGGAGGACCGGGCCCAACTGCTGCGCACCACCCTCGACGGCCGCCGGGTCCTGCTGATGCTCGACAACGCGCGCGACCCGGCGCAGATCCGGTCACTGCTGCCGGGCTCGGCCGAGTGCGGGGTGATCGTCACCAGCCGGGCCAGACTCACCGGCCTGCCGACCACCTTCCAGACCGACCTCGACGTGTTCGGCACGGACGAGGCGCTCGGACTGCTGCGGGACGTCGTCGGCGCTCCGCGCGTCGAAGCGGAGCGGCGGGCCGCGGAGGAGCTGGTGGCACTCTGCGGCCATCTCCCGCTCGCCGTACGGATCATGGCCGCCCGGCTCGCCGCCCGGCCGCGGTGGACGATCGCCTCGATGACGGACCGGCTCACCGACGAGCGGCTGCGGATCAGCGAACTGCGGTCCGGCGACCTCGCCGTGGCGGCGGCCTTCGAGCTCGGGTACCACCAGCTGACCGACGAACAGGCCCGGTGCTTCCGGCTGCTGGCTCCTGTCACCCGGGCGGGCATCGGCCTGGAGACCGCAGCCGCGGCGCTCGGTCTCACTCCCCTGGAGGCCGAGGACCTGCTGGAGTCGCTGGTGGACGCGGCCATGCTGGAGGCGCCGCTGCCCAGCCGCTACAGGTACCACGACCTGGTCCGCGCGTTCGCGCTGCAACTCACCACCACACCACCCGACGCGGCGGGCGGCGGCCCGGACGGGGTGGAGGAGGCCGCGGTCCTGCGCCGGCTGCTCGACCACCTCCTGGCCGGCGCCTGCGCCGCGTTCCAGACCATGGTGCCGGGCGACCCGGTGGGCGCGTTGCTCGGACACGGCGTCCGGCCGCAGGCCGCCTTGACCGGTCTGGCCGAGGCGCGCGCCTGGGTGGTGTCGGAGTTCGACTGTGCCGCCAGCGCCGTCGCGCTGGCCGCCCGCGGTACGCCGGAGCGGGACCCTCAGGTCCTGCGTACCGCGGCCAATCTGCTGGTCTGCCTCACGCCGTTCGCCCGGGACGTCTCGTACACCCAACTCGCGGCCGCCGCGCGGATGGTGGCCGAGACCGCGGCCCTCCAGGGCGACGACCAGGCCGAGGGGCGGGCCCGGTTCGTGTGCGGCAACGCCGCGCTGCACTCCACGCAGCTCGCCGAGGCGGAGCTGCACGCGCGGCTGGCGACCGACGCCTGCCGACGGTCGGGCGACAAGGTCATCCTGCGGCAGCTGCTCAACGACCGTGGTCTGATCGCGCAGTTCCAGCAGCGCTACGGCGACGCGGTGGAGTGCTACGACCGGGCGATCGAGCTGGCCCGGGAGCTGGGGCACCGCTCCGGCGAGCTGGTGACCACCCTCAACGCGGCCCACGCGCGGCTGCGCAGCGGGCGGCCGGAGGAGGCCGCGGCCTCGTGCGAGCGGGTACTGGCCGAACTGCACGCCCTGGAGGATCCACACGGCATCTCCTACGCGTGGTACGTGCACGGCATGGCGCTGCACGAGGCGGGCCGTCACACCGACGCGGTCATCAGCTTCACCCGCTGCCTGGACATGTGCGTTTCGGCCCGGGTCCGCGGGCGGGAGGCGCAGGCGCGATTCCGCCTCGCCGAGACGCTGCGGGTGCTCGGTTCGCTGGACGTGGCCCTGGCCGAGGCCGAGCGGGCGCTCGCGCTGTGCGAGGAACTGGGTCTGGAACGCGAGCGCGGCCATGCGCTCCTGGTGATCGGCCGGGTCCTCGCCGACGCCGGCGACCCGGAGGGCAGTCTGGCCCAACTGCGCCTCGCGCAGGACGTGTTCACGCGGCTCGGGCTGCCGGAGGCGGAGGAGGCGGACCGTATCGCGCGTCTGCTGTCCACGGCGGCCAAGGCCTGACCGGCCGCCCTCGTACGTACGCGAGCGGCCCGGCGCATTGTGCGCCGGGCCGCTCGCGTACGTACAGGTGCCGTGCTCAGCCGCCCGTGCTGTTCCACTCCTGGGGGTCCGACGTCCGGCCACCGCCGGTCACGCCGTCGGCCCGGACTCCGACGGAACGGTGGTGGTCGACCGCCACAGCCGAGTAGGACGCGGTACCCAGGAGAACGCCTGCGCAGACCGTGGTGATCAGCACGGCGGTCTTGCGGGAGATCGAGGTCTTGGGGGAACGCTGCTTCATGAGTCGCTGTCCGCTCTGCCGTGACGTGTTCGGTGGTGGGCGAGGTCCCGGGTCGGTCTGCCCCGTTCGCTCGATGACGAGTCTGGCCGCCGCCGATATACAGCCGATATTCGCCGGGTGGCACCGGCCGTAGAGCCAGGCCTCGCGACGACGAGTACGCGTATATCCCCCTCGGCCAACATCACCGCTGTGCGGCGGCCGGACACGGCTCACGTCGTACGTCATCGACGAATGCGACCGGGGAGGATCGGCATGGACGGCATACCGCCGGCATCCAGTTTCGGTGAGCTGCTCAGGTTCCAGCGCGAACGGGCGGGCCTGACCCAGCAGTGCCTGGCCGACCACGCGTCGCTCAGCGTGCGGGCCGTGCGCGACATGGAGGCGGGCCGGGTGCAGCGCCCGCGCCAGGAGACCGTGCGCCTGGTGGCGGACGCCCTCGGGCTGCGGGGGCGTCCGCGATCGGTCTTCGAGGACACCGCCCGCCGGCGGGTCTTCGTCGAGGAGACGGTCGCGCCTCCGGCCCCGCGCGGCGCGATCATCGGGCGGGAACGGGAGGCCGAGTCGCTCACCCAGTCCCTGACCGCGCACGGCGACCGCCTGCTGTCCCTCGTGGGCCTGGGCGGCGTGGGCAAGTCCCGGCTCGCCCTCGACGTGGCCTGGCGCGTGCACCAGAGGGTCGGGTGGGCCGTGCAGTGGGTCGGCCTCGGCCACCGGACCGGGGCGGCCGACCCCGCGCGCCCGGCAGGCGTCCCGGGCCGGGACACCCGGCTCGAAGGGATCGCCGCACTGACCGGGGACCGGCCCACGCTGCTGGTCCTGGACGGGGCCGACGGCGCGGTGGGCCCCGAGCTCGACGAACTGTTCGCCCGCGGAACGGAGTTGAGGGTCCTGATAACCGCGCGGACGCCGCTGGGCCTGGACGGCGAGCGGGTGGTCCCGCTGGCGCCACTCGCCGTGCCCGCGCCGGGCGCCGAGCCCGGGGCCGCCATGGAGAGCGCCGCCGTGCGCCTGCTCTTGGCCCATATGCGGCGGCTCCGCCCCGACCTGGAGCTCGACCCGGCCGACCGGCCCGAAATCGCCTCCCTGTGCCGGTACTTGGACGGTCTGCCACGCGCCCTGGAGTACGCGGCGGGCTGGACCCTCCTGGAGTCGCCGGCCTCACTGCTCACCCGGATCGCCGCCACCCCGTTCAGTCTGCCCGCGCCGCCGGTGACCCTGTGCGAACGCGGCGATCTGCGCCACGCCCTGGACGAGGCGCACGGCTCGCTGACCGAGCGGCAGATGCAGTTGCTGACACTGCTGGCCGCGGCTCCGCGCGACTGGTCGGTCGACGAGGCGATGGCGGTCGGCGGCCGTTCGGCCCCCGAGCTCCTCGCGACGGTGCACGAACTGCTGCTGCGCGGCCTGGTCCGTCCGGTCCCGGCCGGGGACGGCGAGCGCTTCGCCGTGCTGAACCTCTCGCGCGCCCTGTGCCGCGAGCGGGCGGCGGCCCCGGCGGTTGCTGAACCCGCCGCGCCGGCGCCCTTCGCACCGGCCCTGGCTTCCTGACCATCCCCGGTTTTTGCCGGCCATCCCCGGCTCACCGGCCACCCATCTGACGAGGACGTACCGTGACGCTCACTGCCGCCGCACCCGAAGGCCTGGACATCGTCGTGTCGACCATGGCGTCGGACGCGCACACCTGGAACCTGGTGTTCCTCCAACTGCTCCTGGAGGAACACGGCCACCGGGTCACCAACCTCGGCGCCTGCGTCCCCGACGAGTCGATCGTCGAGCAGTGCCGCCGTACAAGACCCGACCTGATCGTGCTCAGCAGCGTGAACGGGCACGGAGCGCTGGACGGTCGACGGGTGATCGCCCAACTGCGCGCGACGCCCGAACTCTCCACCACACCCACGGTGATCGGCGGCAAGCTCGGTATCACCGACGAGGCCGACGCGCAGGCGGGCCGGACACTGCGGGAGGCCGGCTTCGACGAGGTCTTCACCGGGATCGGCGCGATCGAGCGGTTCACGGCCTACCTCGCCGAGCGCGCCGGCATGGTCGCGGCATGACGGCGCCCGAAGCGTCGTTCGGCGGCTTCGTGGCCCGGGCACGGGACGCGGGCACCCTGGTCGTCCAGCCGAGGATGGGGATGAGCCGCCCCGAGCAGATGCGGGCGGGACTGCACGCCACCCGGCACGCCGCGGCCACCACGGTCGGCACCCTCACCGTGGACAGCTACACCAGGACCGGCGAACTCGACGCGGCCCGGCGGGCCGTGGAAGCCGGCACCGCGCTCAACGGCTATCCCCTCGCCACCCACGCGCCCCACGTCACCCGTGGCGTACTTGACGGGATCGTCGGGCCGGACTTCCCGGTGCAGGTCCGCCACGGCTCGGCCCGGCCCGGCCCGGTCTTCGCCGCGCTGCTCTCCAGCGGGCTGCACGCGACCGAGGGCGGCCCCGTGTCGTACTGCCTGCCCTACAGCCGCGTCCCGCTGGCCACCGCGGTCGCCGACTGGGAGCGGTGCTGCACCCTGCTGGGCGGGGCCCGGCGGCACGGCACCGAACCGCACCTGGAGACGTTCGGCGGCTGCATGATGGGCCAGCTCTGCCCGCCGTCGCTGCTGGTGGCCCTCAGCGTCCTGGAGGCGCTGTTCTTCCGTCGGCACGGCCTGCGCAGCGTCTCGCTCAGCTACGCCCAGCAGACCAACGTCCGCCAGGACGAGGAGGCCGTCGCGGCGCTGACCGCGCTCGCGGCCGAACTGCTGCCGGACGTGGAGTGGCACGTGGTGCTGTACGCCTACATGGGCCTGTACCCGCTCTCGCCCGGGGGCGCCACGCTGCTCCTGGACGAGGCGGCCCGGCTCGCGGTGCGCACCGGCGCGGCCCGTCTGGTGGTGAAGACGACGGCGGAGGCCCACCGCATCCCGACCATGCAGGAGAACGTCAGCGCGTTGGAGACGGCGGCCGCCACCGCGGCGGCGACCCCCATGCCGACCGGGCCCGCACCCGACACCGGGATCCACGCCGAAGCCCGGGCCCTGGTGGAGGCCGTTCTCGGCCTCCACCAGGACATCGGCCGGGCCCTGGTGCTCGCGTTCGCCCGGGGCTACCTCGACGTGCCGTACTGCCTGCACCCGGACAACGCCGGCCGGACGCGCAGCGCGCTCGCGCCCGACGGGCGTCTGGAGTGGGCCGATACCGGCTCGCTGCCACTGCCCGGCCACCGGCGGGCGGGGGGACGGCGGGCGATCCTCGGCTCCGCCGACCTCATCGGCGCGCTCTCGTACGTCCAGCGCACCTTCGACGAACGCGCCTTCACCGCCCTGTGACCCCTGTCCGGGCGCGCGCCACCGGCCGCGCCCTCCTCCGCACCAGCGAACCCGAAGACCGGAGACGACCATGCCCGAAGCCTCCTCGCCCCTGCCCGACCCCCGGGCCCACCTCACCTCTCCCGCCACCCGCAGCACCCTGCGGATCCAGACCCACCTGCTCGCCTCGGCACGGGAGTTCCTGACCGCCGCCGGGTTCACCGAGCTGCTGCCGCCGGTGATCGGCCCCGTCACCGACCCCGGCTCGCGCGGCGCCAAGCAGGTCGACGTCGACTTCTACGGCCACCGCTACAAGCTGATGACCAGCGCCATCCTGTACAAGCAGGCGTCGCTGCTCGCCTTCGACAAGATCTTCTGCATCGCCCCCAACGTCCGTCTCGAACCGCTGGAGACGACCGACACCCACCGGCACCTCGCCGAGTTCCACCAGCTGGACGTGGAGATGGCGGGTGCCGGGCGCGAGCAGGTGCTCGACCTCCTGGAGGATCTGCTCGTCCACATGGTGGGCCGCACCGTCACGGCCCTGCCCGACGACTTCGCCCGGCTCGGCCGGGACGTGGACGCCTTCGCCGATCTGCTGCGCGGCGGCTTCGGCCGCACCACGCACACGGAGGCGGTCGCGGCACTGCGTGCCTCGGGACACGGCCAGAGCCCGGATGCCGAGATCGACTGGGCGGGCGAGGCGCTTCTTTCGCAGAAGGCGAGCCGTCCCTTCTTCGTGACGGACTACCCCAAGGGCTCCCGCGGTTTCTACGACCGCGAGTCCCGCACCGAGCCCGGCGTGCTGCGCAATTTCGATCTGATCGCGCCGGAGGGGTATGGCGAGTTGTGCAGCGGCAGCGAGCGGACCAACGACTACGCGGCCATCGTCACCCGCATCCGCGAGACCGGCGAGAACCCGAGCAAGTACCGCTGGTACCTGGACCTGGTGCGCGAGGGGGTGCCCGCCAGCACGGGCTTCGGTGTCGGCGTCGAGCGGCTGACCCGCTACGTCGCGGGCCGCGCGGCTGCCTGGGAGGCCAGCGCCTTCCCGAAGCTGCCCGGGGTGGTCTCCCCGTGAGCGCGCGGGTGCGGCCCCTCTCGACCGCGACCGGTGCGGACCTGCGCACGGATGCCGACGTCACCGTCCAGGGTGTCCACGAGGGACCCGCCGCCACCGGAGCGGGATGCCCTGGGGAACATACGGTCACCGGAGCGGGACGCTACGGGGAATCGGCGGTCACCGGGGCGGACGTCCCCGGGGTGGCGAGCATCAGCGCCCCCGGCTTCCCCGAGGAAGAGGTGCGCCGACGGGCCAGGACCGGGGCCGCGGCGGCCTTCCCGCCGGCCGACGCGTACGGGCGGGTGCTGTTCGGCGCCGTCGCGCGGACCACCGGCGACGAACTGGACGCGCTGCGCCTGGTGCCTCCCGTCTTCATGGCGGAGCGGCTGGCCAAACTCATCGAGCTGGGGCGCGAGCCGATGTACGGCGACGTCGACCTCACCACCACCATCGGCGGCTTCACGGCTCCGCTGCCGGTGTACGTCTCGGCTCTCGGCTCGACCCGCGCCGCCGGCGGCGACCCGGGACTTGCGCTCAGCCGTCAGGCCGGGGAACTCGGGCTGCCGATGGTCATCGGCGAGAACGTGGTCCCGGTCGAGGGATACGGCCGCTCGGGCGAGGACGCCTCGCGCTCCCTGCTCGGGAGGCTGTGCGCCTACACCGCCCACCTGGCTGACGGTCTGGGCGGGGTGGCGGTGCAGCAGAGCACCGAGGACGCCGACGCGGAGGTGTGGAACCTCGTCTACAGCGACCCCGCGGCCCGCCCGCTGCTCGACTCGGGACGGCTCGCCTTCGAGCTGAAGACCGGGCAGGGCGCCAAGCCGGGGCTCGGCGGCATGACGGTCCTGGATGCAGAGCACGCGGCGCGTCTCGACGGCTGCTTCGGCCTCGACGGCGGCCTGCTCGGCGCGGGGCACGTCCTGCGCTCCAGCAGCCCCGGCACCTTCACGGCGGAGATCCTGCGCCAGCAGATCCGGCTGATGCGGAACAACTTCCCACGCGCCCGGGTCTGGGTGAAGCTGCATCCCGGACGGGACGTAGCGGAGGCCGCCCGGGTCGCCGTGGACGCGGGAGCGGACGCGGTCACGGTGGACGGCGCCGAGGGCGGGACCGGCTGGGCGCCACTGGCGTTCACCTCGCAGATCGGGCTGCCGCTCGGCGCCGTACTGCGCCGGCTCACGGCCGACCCGCTCCCGAACCTGCTGGTGTCGGGTCGGATGTGGGAGGGCTGCCGGGCTGCGAAGAGCCTCGCGCTGGGCGCCCGCGCGGTGGGGCTGGGACGCGCGGCGCTGCTCGCGGTGGCCGAGGACCCGGACCGGGGGCTGATCCGCTTCACCGACTGCCTGGCAACCGAACTGCGCCTGATCGTCAGCGCGTTGGGGAAGTACTCCGCCTCCACCCTGGCCCCGGACGACGTCTGGGCGCCCGGCGACTAAGGGGTGTCCGGGCCCGGGGCCGGGCCCGCCCGGCCGCGTAATGCCGCTGTTCTGCCGCTCCAACTTCCGGACCACATGTCGAACTCGTCCTACTGTCGGGCGTATTGGGGCCACTCTCCTCTCCTTGCCCGTTCCCGGACTCCTTCCTTCAGCGGGGTTGAACCATGTCTTCACACGGAATCACAGACGCCTTCGACTCGGCGGTGCGCCGCCGCCCCTCCAGTCCCGCGGTGCACGGGGCGGGCAGGACCCTCACCTACGCCCAACTGGACCGACTGAGCCTGGCGTTGGCCTGGCGCATCAGGCCGGGCCAAGTCCTCGCGGTGTCGTCGGCGGACCGCACCGACTACGTGGTGGCGCTGCTCGCGGCGCTGCGGGCCGGCGCGGTCTACCTCCCGCTGGACGCCAGGGCGCCCGCGGAGCGCAACGCGTTCATCACCCGCGACGCCGGGGCGACCGCGTTCCTCACCGACGGCGAGCTCGTCACCGAAGGCACCGTCGACGGCAGCGGCAGCCACGCCCGTGCGGCCGCCGGGGCGGGCTACATCATCTACACCTCGGGAACCACCGGACTCCCCAAGGGAGTTCACGTGTCGGGGCGCGAGCTCGCCGGGCACATCGCGGCGGCCTCCCTGCGGTTCGGGACGACGGCCGACGACACCGTGCTGCACCTGGCCAGGCCCACCGTGGACGTGGCCATCGAGCAGGTGCTCACCGCGCTGACCACCGGCGCCCGCCTGGTCCTTCCCGACCGGGCGCTGCTCGCCCCGGGCGAACTGCTCGGCCTGCTCGCCGAGGAGGGCGTGACGGTCGCGAACCTGTCGGCCGGCTACTTCCAGGAGGTCGCCGCGGCCGTGCGCGCCGGCGCCCCGGTCCCCCCGACCCTGCGCCTGATGATCTCGGGCAGTGACCGGCTCTACCCGGAGACGGCGGCCGCCTGGATCGAGGCGACCGGAGTGGCGCTGATCAACGCGTACGGCCCCACCGAGACGGTGATCACCTCCACGCTCCGCGAACTCACCGCCGACGACACCTTGGTACCCATCGGCGGCCCCCTCGGCGAGCGCGCCCTGTACGTCCTGGACGACCGGCTGCGCCCCGTGGGACCCGGCGCAGCGGGCGAGCTCTACATCGGCGGGCCGCTGCTCGCCTCGGGCTACTGGGGCCGGCCCGGACAGAGCGCCGGACGCTTCCTCGCCGACCCCTTCACGGCGGTGCCCGGAGCCCGGATGTACCGCACCGGCGATCTGGTGCGACGCGACGGCCGGGACGGGGCGCTGGTCTTCCTCGGCCGCGCCGACCACCAGCTGAAGGTGCGCGGCTTCCGGATCGAGCCGGGCGAGATCGAGCAGGCCCTGGCCGCCCACCCGTCGGTGTCCGCCTGCGTCGTGACGGCACCCGGCGGGCGCCTCACCGCCCACTTCACCACGACCGGCGCGAGCGCCCCCGGCCACGCCGAGCTGCGCGCCTTCCTCGCCGCGCGGCTGCCCGAGCACATGGTCCCGGCGGCCCTGGTCGTCCTGGACGCCTTCCCGCTGACGACGAACGGCAAGGTGGACCGGGCCGCACTGCCGGAACCCGCAGCGATGGCCGCCACCGCGGCCGACACCCATGTGGCGCCCCGCACCGAAGCCGAACGCGTGCTGGCCGGCGTCTGGTGCGACGTCTTGGGCGCCCCCCGGGTGGGAGCACACGACAACTTCTTCCAGCTGGGCGGCGACTCACTGGCCGCCGTCCGGATGGTGGGCCGGATCGCCGACGCGTTCGGCCAGGTCTCCCCGTACGCCGTCTTCGACGCGCCCACCCTCGCGGAGTTCGCCGAGGAGGTGACCGGCGCGCGCGGCGACGGACGCCCCCGGCTGGGCCGCTCGGGACGCACCGAGGCCCCGCTCGCCCCCCTCCAGCGCGGCCTGTGGTTCCTCGACCAGTGGGACCCGGGCTCGGCCACGTACAACGTGCCCTGGGTGTACCGCTTCGACGGCACGGTGGACGCGGACCTGCTGCGCGCCGCCCTGGACACCGTCGTGGCGCGCCACGAGAGCCTGCGCACGGTCTTCGTCCTCGCCGACGAGGGGCCCCGCCAGGAGGTCCGCGCAAGCGTGGACGTGCCGTTCACCGTCACCGACGCCGCAGACGGCGAGCTGGAGGAGCTCATCACCGCCACCGCCCGGCTCCCCCTCGACCTGGAGCACGGCCCGCTGCTGCGCGCCCGGGTGCTGCGCTCCCCGGACGGCCGCACCACGCTCGTCCTGGTCGTGCACCACATCGTCTGGGACGAGGCGTCGCGGCCCGTCCTGGAGCACGAGCTCAAGGAGGCCTACGAGGCGCTGCGCGCAGGGCGGCCCCACCGGCTGCCCGAGCCGACGACCCAGTACGCGGACTACGCGGCCGGGGAGCACCACCCTTCGACGGCCCGCGCCGTGGAGGCACAACTCGACTACTGGGAGCAGCAGTTGAAGAACGTCCCGCAGAGCGAAGCCCTGCCCACCGACCATCCTCGACCCGAGGTCCAGGCGTTCCGGGGCGCCCATCACGCCTTCACGGTGCCGGAGCCGGTGGCGCGGGCCGTGCGCGACCTCGCCCGCGGCGAGGACGCCACCCCGTACATGGTGCTGCTCGCCGCCCTCGCGACGACGTTGCACCGCCGCTCGGGCGAACCGGAGCTGGTGATCGGTTCCCCGGTGAACGTCCGCGGTCGGGCAGAACTGCGCGACCTCATCGGCTACTTCGTCAATCTGCTGCCGCTGCGGCTGCGCATCGACCCCGACGCCTCCTTCACCGATCTGGTGCGCCAGACCCGTGACGCGGCCAGGGGCGCCTACCGCAACCAGGAGGCACCCTTCGACGCGATCGTCGACCGGGTGGTCGCCGACCCGCCGCCGGACCGCAACCCGCTGTGCCAGGTCGTCCTGGAGATGCACGGCACGGACGAGGAGCCGCTCCTCGTCGACGGCGTGCCGGTCACGCGCGAGCTGCACATGCACGGCGTCTCCCGCTTCGACCTGTCCATCTCGGTCGACGACCGCTCCACGGGGTACACCGGACGCTTCGAGTACGACAGCGACCTGTTCGAGCCGGCCACCATCGCCGCGCTCTGCGACGCCTGGATCGGCACCCTCGCCGCAGCCGTCGCGACACCGGCGCACCGCCTGTTCGAGACGGTCGCCGCCCGCACGCCCGACGCCACCGCGCTGATCGCCGGGGACGACTCGCTCAGCTACGGCGAGCTGGACCGCCGCGCCAACCGGCTGGCCCATCACCTGGCCGGGCTGGGCGCGGGGCGCGGTTCGGTCGTGGCGATCCTGGTCGGGCGCGGCCTCGACCTGGTCGTCGCGGCCCTCGCGGCCCTGAAGACCGGAGCCGGCTACACCCTGCTCGACCCCGAGTTCCCGCCGGCCCGGCTCGCCGCGGCGGCCGCCGACAGCGGGGCCCGCCTCCTGGTCACCCACCGGGAGGAGCCGGTGCCCTTCGACTGGACCGGCGAACGCGTCGACCTCGACGCCTGCGCGGACCGCATCGCCGCCGCGCCCGGACATGCCCCGGACGTACCGGTCACCGGCGAGGACCTGGCCTGCGTGATGTTCACCTCCGGCTCGACGGGCCGACCCAAGGGTGTCGCCGTCCCGCACCGCGCGCTGACCACCACCTACCTCGGGCAGGACTACGCGCGCTTCGGTCCCGACGAGGTGTGGCTCCAGTGCTCCCCCGTGTCCTGGGACGCCTTCGCCCTGGAGCTGTACGGTGCGCTGCTGTTCGGCGGTGTCTGCGTGCTGCAACCAGGCCAGCGGCCGGATCCGGAGGCCGTGGTCGAGCTGACGCGCCGCCATGGAGTGACCCAACTCCAGCTCTCCGCCAGCCTGTTCAACTTCCTCCTGGAGGAGTTCCCGGACGTCTACGCCGGGGTGCACACCGCGTTCACGGCCGGCGAGAGGGCCTCGGTGACCCATGTCGCCAAGGCGCTCGCCCTGTTCCCCCGGCTGCGCGTCGCCAACGGCTACGGCCCGGTGGAGAGCCTGGGCCTGACCACCTGCCACACGGTCCGTCCCGAGGATGCCGCCGCCGACTCCATTCCGATCGGCCGCCCGCTCGCCGGCAAGGGCATCCTGGTCCTCGACGCGGCCCTGCGCCCGGTGGCGCCGGGTGTGACCGGTGAGCTGTACGCCACCGGCGCCGGCCTCGCCCTCGGGTACTGGGGGCGCCCGGGTCTCACCGCCAGCCGCTTCGTCGCCGACCCGTACGGCCACGGCCGCCGCCTCTACCGCACCGGCGACCTCGGCCACCGCGGCGAGGACGGCCTCCTGGAGATCACCGGCCGGGCCGACGACCAGATCAAGATCCGCGGCTTCCGGGTCGAGCCCGGCGAGATCGAGGACCTGCTCACCCGGCGCCTCGACGTCCGCGAGGCTGCCGTCACCGTCCATCGCAACGCCGCGGGCACCAGCCGTCTGGCGGCCTACATCACCACCGGCGGCGCGCCGGTCGACACCGAGGCCGTCCTCAGTTGTCTGGCCGAGCAGCTCCCCGCTCACATGGTCCCCTCGACCCTCGACGTCCTGGACGCCCTGCCGCTGAATACGAACGGCAAGGTCGACCGGCGGGCCCTGCCCGCACCCGCCCAGGCCGCGGCCCCGGCCCGCATCCCCGGAAACGGCCGCACGGGCACCGTCGAACGCCTCGTGATCGCGGCGATCAGGGAGGTCGTCGGGGTGGAGGCGGTGGACCGCCACGACAACTTCTTCCGGATCGGCGGCAACTCGCTCTCCGCGGTGCGCGTCGCGATGCGCCTCACCCGGGAGACCGGCACCCGCGTGGCGCCGCAGCTGGTGTTCCGGGCCAAGACACCGAGCGCCATCGCCGAACAACTCCTGCAGCGCTGATCGTCCCGTCCAAGAAAGGTATGACACCGATGAGTTCAGCCACCGACGCGGCCGCGACCCGATCGGCCCCGGTATCGGGGCTCCAGCGCGGCCTGTGGTTCCTCGACCAGTGGGACCCCGAGAACGCGACCTACAACATCCCCTGGGTCTTCACCTTCTCCGGGGCCGTGGACCCCGGGTTCCTCGAACACGCCCTCAACACGGTCGTCGCCCGCCACGAGGCGCTGCGCACCACGTTCACGCTGTCTTCCACAGGCCCCTGCCAGCTGGTCCACGAGGGTCTGCACGTTCCCCTCGTCGTCACCGACCTGCGCGGGCTCACCGAGGCCGAACAGCACCATCGGGCCGAGGAGTTGACCGGCTCCGAGGCGGCCACCCCCTTCGACCTCGGGGCGGGGCCGCTGCTGCGGTCCTCACTGCTGCGCCGGGGCGAGGGCGACGTCCTGGTCCTGGTGGTGCACCACATCGTGTGGGACGGCTGGTCGGCCGGCGTCTTCGAGACGGAGTTCGCCGAGGTGTACACCGCGCTGACCGAACAACGCCCGCCACGCCTGGCCGAGTTGACCACACAGTACGCCGACTACGCGGCTGAGGAGGCCGCCGGCTCCTTGGAGGAGCACCTGGCGTACTGGAAGGACCGGCTGGCCGGCGCCCCCTCCCTGCTCGAACTGCCGACCGACCGGCCGCGCCCCGACACCCCGACCCCGCACGGCCACACCACCGGCTTCGGCCTGCCGGCGGGCACCGCGGCCCGGGTCCGTGAGCTCGCCGAGGCGGAGGGGGTCACCCCCTTCATGGTGCAGCTCGCCGCGTTCGCCGTCCTGCTCAACCAGTACACCGGCGCCGAGGACATGGTCGTCGGCACGCCCGTGACCACCCGCAACCGGCCCGAACTCGAAAACCTGGTCGGATACTTCGTCAACCTGCTGCCGCTGCGCATCGGGCTGCGCCCCGACATGACCTTCGGCGAGCTGGTGCACCACGTCGAGGACGCGGCGCTGGACGCATACGGCTACCTCGACGCGCCCTTCGACACCATCGTCGACCACCTGGGCCTCGACCGCTCCGTCCAGCACGCGCCCCTCGTGCAGGTGGTGTTCGGCTCGCACACCGAAGACGGCACCCCACTGCGGTTCGGCCCGACCACCGCGCGGCGGCGCACGCGGTCCAACGGCACCACGAAGTTCGACCTCACCTGGTCCCTGTACGACGACGGCGAGCTGCGCGGCGAGGCCGAGTTCCGCTCGGACCTGTTCGACATGGAGACGGTGCGCCGGATGGCGGACGACTGGCGCGCCCTGCTGGCGGGGGCGCTGGACGCGCCCGGGCGGACGCTGCGGGAGCTGTCCGGCGCGCGGGAGAGGCCGGCTCCTCCCGTGCACGTGCCCGAAGGGCGCACCCTGCACCGGCTGTTCGAGGAGGCCGTCGACACCTACCCCGACTCCACCGCGCTCACCTGCGGCGCCACCTCGCTGACCTACCGCGAGCTCGACGAGCGGGCGAACAAGATGGCCCATGCCCTCATCGCCCGCGGTGTGCGCCCGGGCGACCGGGTCGGCCTGCTGCTCGACCGCACCGAGGCCATCCCGCTCTGCGTACTCGCGGTCCTCAAGACGGGCGCGGCCTACGTCCCGGTGGACCTGACCGCGCCCGCCGACCGCGCTGCGGCGGTCTTCGGCGACACCGCGGTCGCCGTCGTGATCAGTGACCGGCCCGACCGGGTCCCCGCGGGGCCCTGGCACGTGCTCGTACCGGCGGCGGTGGCAGCGCTGCTGGCCGTACTGCCGGCCACCCGCCCGGCTGTCACGGTGCGCCCCGGCGACACGGCGTACATCATCTTCACCTCGGGCTCCACCGGCCGCCCCAAGGGCGTGGCGATCGCCCACGAGCACGTCAGCCGGCTGATGGCAGCCGGCGCAGGTCACTTCGCCTTCACCCCGTCCGAAGGGCAGCGGGTGTGGACGCTGTTCCACAGCTACGCCTTCGACTGGACGGTCTGGGAGCTGTGGGGCGCGCTGCACCACGGCGGCCGGCTGGTCGTCGTCCCGTACGTCACCAGCCGTTCGCCGGAGGAGTTCGTGGAACTCCTCGCCGAGGAGGGCGTCTCCTTCCTCTGCCTGACCCCGTCCGCCCTGCGGCAGCTTGAACTCGCCCTGCGCACCCACCCGCGCGAGCTGCCCGCGCTGCGGCAGATCATGCTCGGCGGCGAGGCGCTCGACCCGGCCGTGGTCGACCGCTGGTACTCCCTGAGCCCGCGGCCCCCGGCCCGGCTCTGCAACCTGTACGGGATCACCGAGACCACCGTCCACGTCACCACCCACGACATCGAGCGGGCGGAGGGTTTCGCGCGCAGCCTGATCGGCACCCCGATGCCCCACCTGAGCGCGGTCGTCCTCGACGACTGGCTGCGGCCCTGCCCGGTGGGGGTGCCCGGCGAGCTGTACATCGGCGGCGGAAGCCTGGCCCACGGCTACTGGGCGCGCCCGGGGCTCACCGCCACCCGCTTCGTCGCCGACCCGTACGGAACAAGTCCGGGCGCCCGGCTCTACCGCACCGGCGACGTGGCCAAGCGGCTGCCGGGCGGCGGCCTCGAATACATCGGCCGGGCCGACTTCCAGGTCAAGCTGCGCGGCTTCCGCATCGAACTCGGCGAGATCGAGAGCGCGTTGACCGCACACCCGGACGTGGAGGCCGCCGTGGTGACCGTCCACGACCAGCGACTCGCCGCGTACGTCACGGGGCGCGAGCTCTCCGGTGTGCGGGAGTTCCTCGGCCGCTCGCTGCCCGAGTACATGATCCCGGCGAGCGTCACCCTGCTCGACACGCTGCCGCTGACCGTCAACGGCAAGGTCGACCGCAAGGCGCTGCCCGCCCCTGCGACGCACACTGCGCCCCGCGCGGGCTCCGGGCACACCGCGCCCCGCACCCCGGTGGAGCGGGTCTTCGCCGAGGTGTGGTCGGACGTGCTCGGGATCACCGGCATCGGGGTGGAGGACGACTTCTTCCACTTGGGCGGCGACTCGATCCGGGCCGTGCAGCTGGCGGGCCGGCTGCACGAGAGCGGTTGGGCGGTCACCCTGCGGGACATCTTCAACGCGCCGACCATCGCCGCCCTGGCGCCGCTGGCCCGCCCGGTGGCCGAGGACGAGGGCGCGGCGGACCCCTTCGCGCTGATCGACGCGCAGACCCGCGCGGAGCTCCCGGTCACGGTGGTGGACGCTTACCCGATGGTGTCCATGCAGCTCGGCATGGTCTTCCACATGGAGATCGCCGGCGGGACCGACAGCTACCACAACGTCAACAGCTATGAGATCGACGGGCCGTTGGACGAGGACGCCTTCCGCCGGTCGGTGGTCGAGGCGATGGGGCGCCATCCGGTCCTGCGCACCGGCCTCGACCTCTCCGGGTACCGCGAACCGCTCCAGCTGGTCCACGGCGAACTGCCGCCCCCGGTCGTCTTCGAGGACCTGCGCGGGCTGTCCGACGAGGCGCGGCGGGCACGGATCCTGGCGGTCTTCGAGGAGCACCGCTCGGCGCCCTTCGACCTGATGGCGCCGCCCCTGTTCCGGATCACCGTGCAGCGGCTCAGCGACGCCTCGTTCCAGCTCACGATCTGCGAGCACCACGCGATCCTCGACGGCTGGAGCTTCACCTCGCTGATGACCGAACTCCTGGAACGTCACAGCGCGTTGGCGAAGGACCCGGGTGCGGCCCCGGTCGCGCCGCCCGGTTCGGCGTTCCGCGACTTCGTCACCGTGGAGCAGGAGGCCGCGGCCGATCCCGACTCACTGGCGTACTGGCGGGCCAAGCTCGACGGCGTCAGCGCGGAGCTGTGGGAGGGCGCGGGCGCCACCCATGAACTGGCGCGCACCGTCGAGCGGGTGCTGCCCGAGGCCCCGGGACAGCTGCGCAGGGTGGCCGACGCCACCGCGGTGCCGGTCAAGTCGGTGGCGCTCGCCGCCCATCTGCGGGCCCTGCAGTCGATCACCGGCCACCGCCGTGTCACCACCGGACTCGCGATGAACGGCCGCCTCGAACGGCGGGGCGGCACCGAGGTGTACGGGCTCTTCCTCAACACCGTGCCGCTGGTGGCCGAACCCCGCGCGGACGATCCGCTGGCCCTGGTGCGCGCGGTGCACCGCGAGGAGCTGGAGATGATGCCGCACCGCCGGGTGCCCGTCGCGCGCCTGGCCCGGCTGATGCAACGTCCGCGCCTGGACAGCCAGTTCGGGTTCCTGCGCTTCCACGCCCTCGGGCAGCTCAGCGACGCGCGGATCGTGGACGGACGGATCGGCTGCGAGCCGACCATGCGGCACGAGCCCAACAGCTTCGCCTTCGGCGCCTCACTCATCCAGGACCCGGTCTCCGACCGCGTGCTGCTGGCCGTGGACCACCAACGGTCCGTGGTGCCGGACGCACTCGCCGAGTCCTTCATGGACGCCTATGCGGCGGCCCTCGCCGAACTGGACGCCGCCGTATGACGCGCCCCGACCAGCCCGGCCCCGACCACACCCGGCCCGACCGGCGCCTGCCCCTGCCCCACACCCCGGAAGGAACACCCCGCATGACCTCCACCGCCCCCGCCCCCGCCGCCCACATCGACCCGTTGGCCGGCTTCCGGGCCGCCGCCGAGGCGGCCCCGGACCGGATCGCCGTCCGCGGCAGCGACCGCACGCTGACCTTCGCCGAACTGGCCCGGCGCACCGAGGCCCTGGCCGGCGCGCTGCGCGCCCACGGCGTCGGCCGCGGCGACCGGGTCGGCGTCCATCTGCCCCGCACGAGCGACCTGCTGGTCGCGCTGCTCGCCGTGTGGCGCACCGGCGCCGCCTACGTTCCGCTCGACCCGGCCTACCCGGCCGAGCGGCTCGCCTTCATGGCCGAGGACGCGGGCATCGCCCTCCTCCTGACGTCGGGTCGGCACACGGTGCCGCTGCCCGCCCACGTCCCGGTCCTCACCCCGAACGCGACCGGCCCCGCCGCTCCCGACGCCCGGGTGACCGCTGCCGACGCGGCGTACGTCATCTACACCTCGGGCTCCACCGGCACCCCCAAGGGCGTCGAGGCCACCCGCGGCGGTGTGGCGGCCCTGCTGGCCGGGCTGAGCGGGCTCGGGATGTACCGGGCCGAGCCCTCGGTGGTGGGCTGGAGCGCCAGCGTCTCCTTCGACGCCTCGGTCCAGCAGTGGGCCCGGGTGTGCCGCGGCGACGGCGTGGTGGTGATCGACGAGGCGACCCGGACCGACCCGGCACGCCTGATCGCGCTGCTCGACGAGCACGGTGTCACCGACCTGGACCTGACTCCCTCGCACTGGGAGCTGCTGCGCGAGGTGTTCGGCGACCGCCGGGTGCGGCTGTTCATGGGCGGCGAGCCGGTACCGGTCCGCGTCTGGGACGAGCTCGGCTCGCGCGGCATCGACGCCCTCAACCTGTACGGCCCCACCGAGTGCACGGTCGACTCCACCGCCACCCCCATCACCGGTCCGACCCCGCACCTGGGGGCGCCCCTGCCGAACGTGGGCGTGCACCTCCTGGACGAGGGGCTGCGGCCGGTCGCCGCCGGCGTCACGGGCGAGCTGTATGTGGCGGGCCCGGGCCTCGCCCACGGCTACGTCCGCCGCCCGGGCCTGACCGCCGAACGCTTCGTCGCCTCCCCGTTCGCGCCGGGCGCCCGCCTGTACCGCACCGGCGACCTCGCCCAGTACGGCACGGACGGCACCCTGCGGTTCGGCGGCCGGGCCGACCGGCAGCTCAAGCTGCGCGGCTTCCGCGTCGAGCCGGGCGAGATCGAGGCGGCCCTCACCGCTCACCCGGAGATCGCCACCGCGGCCGTCGCGGTCCGGCAGACCGAGCACGGCGACCAGCAGCTGGCCGCGTACGTCACCACCACGGGCGCCGGCGCCCCGGACGCTGCGGCCGTGCTCGCCCACGCCCGCACCGTGCTGCCCGCCCACATGGTCCCGGCGGTCGTGCACGTCCTCGACGCCCTGCCGCTGACCCCCAACGGCAAGGTGGACCACCAGGCCCTGGCGGCCCTGCGTCCGGTGGCGCGGCCGGCGGCCCCGGCCGCGGCGCAGCAGCCCGCGCCGCAGGCGCACTCGGCGGCGGGACCGCCCGCGGCAGAGTCGGCGCAGCCCACTGCGGCGGAGCCCGGTCTTGCCGAGCAGGTCGCCGAGGTGTGGCGCACCGTGCTGGACCGCGACGACATCCGGCCCGAGGACGACTTCCTGTCGCTCGGCGGCCACTCGCTCGCCGCCCTGCGCGTCACCCACGTGCTCCGCCGCCGCCTCGGCATCGAGCTCCAGCTGCGCCACCTGCTCGACTCCCGCGACCTGGCCGACTTCACGGAGACGGTCCGCCAGGCGACGAGCGCGGACGCACCGCGCCGTCCCGCGCTCGTCGGCAGTGGGGCGGGCGCCCGGTGAACGGCCCCCGCCCCCGCGTCGAGGGCGACTGGCTCTTCGTGCCGGCCCCGCAGGAACACCGCCCCTACCGGCTGTTCTGCTTCCCGCACGCCGGCGGCGACGCCACCGCCTACACCCGGCTCGGCCACGCGCTGGCTCCGGCCGCCGAGGTCTGGGCGCTGCGGATGCCCGCGCGCGGCGGGCGCGGCCGGCACCCGATGCCGGCCACCTTCGACCAGCTCGTCCGCACCGTCGTCGAGGCCATCGGCCCGCACCTGCACGGCCGGTTCGGGTTCTACGGCCAGAGCTTCGGCTCCCTGCTGGCCTACGAGGTGGCCCGGGCACTGCCCGGGGACCGGCGCCCGGACGCGGTGATCGCCGCCTCGGCCTCCCCGCCGCACGAGTGGGGCGGCACGACGGCACCGCAGCGCGACGCCGAGGACCTGCTGCGGCTTGCCGGGATGGGTGAACTCATCGCTTCGGCACCGGAGTTGAGGGAGATGGCGCTGCACGCCATCCGCGCCGACCTGGGCGTGCTCGCCACCTACCGGCACCGCGGCGCCGCGCCGCCCGCCTGCGACCTGTACGCGCTCGCCGGCGACGCCGACCCGATGCTCGACGCCGGCGTCCTCGCCGGCTGGTCGCGGCACACCACCGGGGACTTCGGCCTCACGGTGGTGCGCGGCGGCCATCTGCTCGCGACCGTGGAGGAGCCCGGCCCCGTCGACGTCCTGACCTCGGTCATCGGGCGGGAGCGGACCCGGCCCGGCAGGGCGGACCAGTGGCTCCCGCCCCGGTCCGTCCGGCCCCGCCGAACTTCCCCTCAGCTGCCTGAATTCCTGCCGGGCGGCGGCGGTTCACGCCGATAGCTTGAACGAGCGCGGACGGCACGCCCGTCGAGAGCGGGCACCGCGAACGCCGCGTACACCGGCGGCCACCCGCGGCCCGCGCCGCCCACCCGCATCACCCACCCGCACCACCCCGCAGCGCACACCGCGCACCCACCCATGGAGGAACCACCCATGTCGAACCCCTTCGAGGACGAGAACGGCACCTACCGGGTCCTGGTCAACGAGGAGAACCAGCACTCGCTGTGGCCGAGCTGGATCGACGTACCGGCCGGCTGGACGGTCGTCTTCGGCGAGGACACCCGCCAGGCCTGCCTCGCCCACATCGAGGAGAACTGGACCGACATCCGCCCCGCCAGCCTCGTCGCCGCGCTGGCCGGCTGACGCACGGACCTGACGGAGACCGACATGACACCGACCGACATGACACAGGCACCGCACTGGGAGATCGCGGAGGGCCGCCCGGCCCTCACCCGGATCGAGGGCATCGACACGATGGCGGCGGCCACCGCCTGGCTGAGCGACCACCTCCCCCGGCTCCGGTCGGCCCTCGCCGAGCACGGCGCGCTGTTCCTGCGCGGCCTGCCGGTGGCCACCAGCGAGGACGTCGCCCTGGTCCGCGACGTCCTGCTCCCCAACCCCACCCCGTACCGCGAAAAGGCCACCCCGCGCAGCGACTTCGGCAACGGCGTGGCCTCCTCGACGGACCTTCCGGCGCACCAGTCGATCCGGATGCACAACGAGAACAGCTACACCCTCACCTTCCCGGGGCGGCTCCTGTTCGCCTGTCTCACGGCGCCGGCCGAGGGCGGCGCCACCCCGGTCGCGGACTGCCGCAAGGTGCTGGCCCAGCTGCCGGCCGAACTCGTCGAGCGGGTCCGTGCCACCGGCTGGACGCTGACCCGCACCTACTCCGAGTACGTCTCCCTCGACTGGCGCACGGCGTTCGCCACCGAGGACCCGGAGGCGGTCACGGCGTACTGCGCGGAGAACCACATCGGTGCCGAGTGGCAGGAGGACGGCCGGCTGCGCACCCGCCAGCTGCGTCCCGGCATCGTCGTACACCCGGAGACCGGCGAGGAGACCTGGTTCAACCACCTCGCCTTCTGGAACGAGTGGTCGCTCGACCCGATCATCCGCGAGGCCCTCACCGACGAGTTCGGCTCGGACGGCCTGCCGTTCAACACCGGCGTCGGCGACGGCATCCCGCTCACCGAGGACGACGTGGCGAGCATCAACCGGGCCTACGAGGCGGCGACCGTGCGGGAGCCCTGGCAGCGGGGAGACCTGCTGCTCGTGGACAACATCTCCACCTCGCACGGACGGGACCCGTTCTCGGGCGACCGCAAGATCGCCGTGGCGATGGGCGAGCCCGTCGACGTCCTCGACTGCCGGCCCGGCGTCCTTCCGGCCGCCCTGCCGGCCGCCGCCCTTTCCGTGTGACCCCTCCCCGCACAGTGACGTAAGGACAGATCCGTGATCCCGGTTTCGTTTGCGCAGCAGCGCCTGTGGCTGATCGACCAGATCGAGGGGCCAGGCCCGCTCTACAACCTGCCGTTCGCCCTGCGCCTGCGTGGCGCACTGGACCGGGACGCACTGCGGGCGGCGACCGCGGACGTCGTCACCCGCCACGAGCCCCTGCGCACGGTCTTCCCGGCCGTCGCGGGCGTCCCCGTGCAGCGGGTGGTGCCGGCCGCCACCGCCGTCGCGGATCTCGCCTTCGACATCGTCGACTGCTCCACCGACCCGGAGGGCTACCCGGCGCTACGCGACGCGGCGGCGGCGTGGGCCTTCGACCTCAGCAGTGAACTGCCGCTGCGGGTCAGCGTGTTCACGCTCGGCCCCGAGGAGCACGTGCTGCTCGTGGTGCTCCACCACATCGCGGGCGACGGCTGGTCGCAGGGGCCCTTCCTGCGCGACCTGGCCACCGCCTACACGGCGCGGTGCGCGGGCGCGGCCCCGGCCTGGGAGCCGCTGCCGGTGCGGTACGCCGACTACGCCCGCTGGCAGCGCGAGGTGCTCGGCGACGACACCGACCCGCAGAGCCTGATCTCGCGGCAACTGGACTACTGGCGTCACCAGTTGACGGGTGTGCCCGAGGAACTCGCGCTGCCCTTCGACCGCAGCAGACCGCCCGCGCCGAGCGCGCACGCCGACGGGTCCGCGTTCCGGATCGACGCGGCGCTCCACCAGCGTCTCGCCGACCTGGCCCGCGCCCACCGCGTCACCCTGTTCATGGTGCTCCAGGCGGGTCTGGCCGCCCTGCTGACCCGCCTCGGCGCCGGCACCGACGTCCCGATCGGTTCGGTGGTGACCGGCCGCACCGACGAGGCGCTGGACGACCTGGTCGGGTTCTTCGTCAACACCCTGGTGCTGCGCACCGACACCTCGGGCGATCCCACCTTCGGCGAACTCCTGGGCCGGGTCCGCGAGACCCAGTTGCAGGCGCACGCCTACGAGGACGTGCCCTTCGAGCGTCTCGTCGAGGAACTCAACCCGGTCCGTTCGCTGGCCCGGCATCCCCTGTTCCAGGTGATGTTCGTGCTGCAGAACAACGAGCGGGCCGAACTCGACCTGGCGGGCGTGCGGTGGGAGTCCGAGCCGCTCGGCCTGCGGGTCGCCAAGTTCGACCTGAACATCGGCATGACCGAGTCCTTCGCGGCCGACGGCACCCCCGACGGCCTCGCCGGCGCCGTCGAGTACGCGGCCGACCTGTTCGACCGCGAGACGGTGGAGCGGCTCACCGCCTCACTGGTGCGGCTGCTCGACGCGGTGACGGCCGCCCCGCGGCTGCCGATCGGGGACATCGACCTGCTCGGCCCCGAGGAGCGCGAGCGGATCCTGGTCGGCTGGAACGACACCGCGCGGCCCGCCCTCCTTGAGGCTTCGCTGCCGGCGGCGTTCGCCGCGCAGGCGGCCCGGACGCCGGACGCGGTGGCGCTGGTCGCGGGTGACATGACCGTCAGCTACGCCGAACTGGCCGAACGTGTCGACCGGTTGGCGCTGCGCCTGGCGGCGCTCGGCGTGCGCACCGAGTCTCCGGTTGCCCTGCTCCTGGAGCGCTCGGCCGACGTCGTCGTGGCGACCCTCGCGATCCTGCGTGCGGGCGGCGTCTACGTACCGCTGCACGCCGCCCTGCCGCCGGAGCGGCTCGCCTGGGTGCTGGGCGAGACCGGGGCGGTGGCCCTGCTCACCGACCGCGCCGACCTCGGCTTCGCCCCGGCGGTCCGTGTGGTGCGCCCCGACGGCACCCCGGTGACCGGCGCCTGCCCCGCCCCGGCGGCGGACCTGCCGCGGGTCCACCCGGAGCAGCTCGCGTACGTCATGTACACCTCGGGGTCGACGGGTCTGCCCAAGGGCGTGGCAGTCCGGCACCGTGACGTGGTGGCCCTCGCGACGGACCACCGCTGGCAGGGGGGAGCCCACGAACGGATCCTGCTGCACTCGCCGCACGCCTTCGACGCCTCGACCTACGAGCTGTGGGTGCCGCTGCTCCGTGGCGGGACCGTCGTGGTCGCGCCCGCCGGAAATCTCGACCCGGCGCGGCTGCGCGCGGTGATCGAGCGCCACCGGGTCACGGCACTCTGGCTGACCAAGGGCCTGTTCGACCTGGTCGCCGAGGAGGCGCCGGAGACCTTCGCGGGTCTGCGGGCGCTCACCACGGGTGGCGACGCGGCCTCGGCCGCCGCGATGCGCCGGGTGCTCGACGCCTGCCCGGGACTCACCCTCGGCAACGGCTACGGCCCGACCGAGACCACCACGTTCGCCGCCTTCCACCCCATCACCGCGCAGGACGCCGCCGGGGCGCGGGTGCCGATCGGCACCCCGCTGGACAACATGCGGGCGTACGTCCTGGACGAACGGCTCCAGCCGGTGCCGACGGGTGTGCCCGGTGAGCTGTACGTCGCCGGGGCGGGTGTGGCCCGCGGCTACCTGGGCAGGTCCGCGCTGACCGCCGAGCGGTTCGTGGCCTGCCCGTACCTCGCGGGCGAGCGGATGTACCGCACCGGTGACCTGGTGCGCCGGCGTGCCGATGGGCCGCTGGAGTATCTGGGCCGCGGTGACGACCAGGTCAAGATCCGCGGTTTCCGCATCGAACTCGGCGAGATCGAGGCCGCGTTGACGGGTCACGAGGGCGTCGGCCAAGTCGTGGTCGTGGTCCGTGAGGACGGCGGCGACAAGCGCCTCGTCGCGTACTGCACCCCGCAGGGCGAGCGCGGGGACCTGGCGTCCGAACTGCGCCGGCACGCGGCCGACGTCCTGCCGGGCTACATGGTCCCGCACGTCGTGGTCCTCGACGCCCTGCCCCGCAACGCCAACGACAAGGTCGACCGCAAGGCGCTGCCCGCACCGGACTTCGGGGGTGTCGGCCCGGGCCGGGCCCCCCGCACCCCGCAGGAGCAGGTGGTGTGCGCCCTGTTCGCCTCGGTGCTCGGCGTGGAGTCCGTCGGCATCGACGACGACTTCTTCGCCCTGGGCGGGCATTCGCTCCTGGCCACCCGTCTCATCACCCGCGTCCGCGGCGTCCTCGGCACCGAGGTCTCCGTCACCGACCTCTTCCAGGCCCCGACCGTCGCCCAGCTCACCGAGCGGCTCGGCGCGTCCGCCAACCGGCCCCTCCTGGCACCGTCCGAGCGCCCGGACCTGCTCCCGCTGTCCTTCGCGCAGCAGCGCCTGTGGTTCATCGACCAGGTCGAAGGACCCAGCGCCACCTACAACATCCCGCTGGCCCTGCGTCTGCACGGCCCGCTGGACACCGCCGCACTCGAAGCCGCCCTGGGCGATGTCGTCACCCGTCACGAAGCCCTGCGCACGGTCTTCCCCTCCCTCGACGGCGTGCCTCACCAGCGGGTCCTCGATGCCCCGCCGGCCCCCCTGCTCACCGTCACCGCCCGGCCCGCGAGCGACGTCACGGGCCACCTGTTCCACCTCGCCACCGACGTCCCCCTGCACGCCTACCTCATCCCGCGGGGCGCCGAGGAGCACACCCTCGTCCTGGTCGTGCATCACATCGCGAGCGACGGCTGGTCCCTGCGCCCCCTGTTCACCGACCTCGCCACCGCCTACCAGGCACGCCTCGCCGGCACCGCCCCCGCCTGGGACGCGCTCCCGCTCCAGTACGCCGACTACACCCTGTGGCAGCGCGAACTCCTGGGCACCACCGACACCGACGACAGCCCGCTCAGCGGCCAACTCGCCTATTGGACGCGTCAGTTGGCCGAACTGCCCGACGAGCTGTCGCTGCCCACCGACCGGCCCCGCCCCAGCACACCCACCTACCAGGGCGGCGTCGTCCCCCTGGCACTGGACGCCGACCTCTACGCCCGCCTCACGGAACTGGCGCGCGAACACCACGTCACTCCCTTCATGCTCTTCCAGGCCGCGTTCGCGGCGCTGCTCGGCCGCTACGGCGCGGGCGAGGACGTGCCGCTCGGCACGCCGGTGGCGGGCCGGACCGAGGAGGCCCTGACGGACCTCGTCGGCTTCTTCACCAACACCCTGGTGCTGCGCGTCGACCTGTCGGGCCGCCCCAGCTTCACCGACCTCCTGGCCCGGGTGCGCGACACCAGCCTCGCCGCCTACGCCCACCAGGACGTGCCCTTCGAGCGCCTCGTCGAGGAGCTCAACCCCGTACGCTCCATGGCCCGCCACCCCCTCTTCCAGGTCATGCTGGCCTTCAACAACACCACCGGGGGCGGTCTGCGGTTCCCCGGGGTCCGCGTCGAGGACGAGCCGCTCGCCACCGCCTCCTCCCAGTTCGACCTCACCCTGAACCTGGCCGAGCGGGCGGCCGGCGACGGCGCCCCGGCGGGGCTCGACGGCGCGCTGGAGTACGCGAGCGACCTGTTCGACCGCGAGAGCGCCGAACGGCTGTCGGCCGGTCTGGTCGCGCTGCTGCGCGAGGCCGCCGCGGCCCCCACCCTGCCGATCGACTCCCTGGACCTCCTCTCGGAGGGCGACCGCGCGTCTCTCACGGCCTGGAACGAGACCGAACTCGACCTCGGCCAGGCCCTGTTGCCCGAGATCTTCGAGGCTCAGGCCGCCCGGACGCCGGACGCCGTCGCCCTGGTGAGCGCCGACGCCACGCTGACCTACCAGGAGCTGAACGAGCGGGCCAACCGGCTGGCCCACCGGCTGGTGGCCGCCGGCGTCGGCCCGGAGCGGATCGTCGCCCTCGCGCTCACGCGGTGCGCCGACTCGGTGGTGTCGATCCTGGCCGTCCTCAAGGCCGGCGGCGCCTACCTGCCGCTGGACGCGGACTACCCCGCCGACCGCATCGCCCAGATGCTCGGCGACGCGGAGCCGTTCCTCGCCGTCACCCACGACCGCTGGCCGCTGCCCGACGTCCTGGACGGCGTACGCCCGTTGAGCCTCGACGTGCACGACACGGCCGCCCCGGCCGCCAACCCCGTCCGCCGTGCCGGCGCGCGCGACGCCGCGTACGTCATCTACACCTCGGGCTCCACCGGGCGCCCCAAGGGCGTCGTGATCGAGCACCGCGGCGCGGCCAACCTCTACGCCTTCCACCGCACCCACACCATCGCCGAGGCCGAACGCGCCCACCCGGGCCGCCGGTTCCGCGCCGCGCTGACCGCCTCGCTGTCCTTCGACACCTCGTGGGAGGGCCTGCTGTGGATGCTGGCGGGGCACGAGCTGCACCTGCTGGACGACGACCAGCGCCGTGACGCCCGCGCGGTGGTGCGCTACGCGGCCGAGGCCCGGATCGACGTCATGGACGTCACTCCCACCTATGCCGAACAGCTCCTGGAAGAGGGCCTGTTGGCGGAGCGGCGGCTGCCGGTCTTCCTGATCGGCGGCGAGGCCGCGGGCCAGGCCCTGTGGACCGCGCTGCGCGAGACGCCGGGCGTCACCGGACACAATCTGTACGGCCCGACCGAGTACTCCGTCGACGCGCTGTACGCACGTCTCGACGAGCACGAGGCGCCGCTGATCGGACGGCCGGTGTCCAACACCCGGGTGTACGTCCTGGACGCGGGGCTGCGCCTGGTGCCGCCCGGGGTCGCCGGTGAGCTGTACATCGCCGGCGCCGGCATGGCCCGCGGCTACCTCGGGCGGCCCGGCCTCACCTCGGAGCGCTTCGTCGCCGACCCCTTCGTCCCCGGCCAACGCATGTACCGCACAGGCGACTTGGCCCGCCGCACGCGCCACGGCGACCTCGAATACCTCGGCCGCACCGACCACCAGGTCAAGATCCGCGGCTTCCGCATCGAACTCGGCGAGATCGAGACCGTCCTCACCCAGCACCCGGGCGTCTCCCAGGCCGTCGTCATCGCGGACCAGGGCCGGCTCGCCGCCTATGTCACCGGCACCGCCGAGGGCGCCGACGTGCGCACCTATGCGGCGGGCCTGCTGCCCAACTACATGGTCCCGTCGGCCGTGGCCGTGCTCGACGCGCTGCCCCTGAACGTCAACGGGAAGCTCGACCGGGCGGCCCTGCCGGCGCCGCGGTTCACCGGCACCGCCGAGGGCCGGGCACCGCGCACCCCGCGCGAAAGCATCCTGTGCGAGCTGTTCGCCGAGGTGCTCGGGCTGTCCTCGGTCTCCATCGACGACGGATTCTTCGACCTCGGCGGCCACTCCCTGCTCGCCACCCGGCTCCTCAGCCGCGTCCGCACCGTCCTCGGCACGGACCTCGGCATCCGCACCCTCTTCGAACACCCCACCCCGGCCGGTCTGGCCGACCAGCTCGACAGCGGTGCCGCGGCCCGTCCCGCCCTCGTCGCCGGGCCCCGCCCGGAGGCCGTCCCGCTCTCGTTCGCGCAGCAGCGCCTGTGGCTGATCGACCGGATGGAAGGCCCGAGCGCGCTCTACAACGTACCCCTCGTGCTGCGCCTGCGCGGCGCCCTCGACAGCGCGGCCCTGGACAGGGCGCTCGCCGATGTCGTGGCCCGCCACGAGAGCCTGCGCACCGTCGTGACGGAGACCGACGGCCTGCCGTGCCAGCACGTCCTGCCGGCCGAGCGGTCCGGCTTCGCCCTCGATGTCGTCGAGTGCGCCGAGGACGAGGCCCCGGCGCTGGCGCAGGCCCTCGCGGAGCGCCCCTTCGACCTGGCGACGGACATCCCGATACGGGCCACGCTGCTGCGCACGGCGCCGCGGGAACACCTGCTGCTCCTGGTCCTGCACCACATCGCGGACGACGGCTGGTCGACGGGCCCGCTGGTGCGCGATCTGACCACCGCCTACACCGCCCGGTGCGCGGGCACCGCCCCCGAGTGGGAGCCGCTGCCGGTGCAGTACGCCGACTACGCGCTGTGGCAGCGCGCGGTACTGGGCGACGAGCAGCAGGACGACAGCCTGATCTCCAGCCAACTCGCCTACTGGCGGGACACGTTGGCGGGGCTTCCGGAAGAGCTGGCGCTGACCGGCGACCGGGGGCGGCCCACCGTGCCCAGCCATCGGGCCGGACGCGTGGCCGTGACGCTCGACGCCCGACTCCACGCGGATCTGCTCGCGTTGGCCCGGAGCCACCGCGTCACCCTGTTCATGGTGCTCCAGGCCGGGCTCGCCGCTCTGGTCTCCCGCCTGGGCGGCGGTACCGACGTGCCGATCGGCACCGCCGTCGCGGGCCGCTCGCACGAGGCGCTCGACGATCTGGTCGGCTTCTTCGTCAACACCCTGGTGCTGCGCACCGACACCTCGGGCGACCCGGTCTTCGGCGACCTCCTGGCCCGCGTCCGCGAAAGCGACCTGGCCGCGTTCGCCCACCAGGACCTGCCGTTCGAGCGCCTGGTCGAGGAGCTCAACCCGGCCCGGTCCACCGCGCGCCACCCGTTGTTCCAGATCATGCTGGTGCTGCAGAACAACGAGCAGGCCGCGTGGGAGCTGCCGGGGCTCGACACCACGGCGGAGTCCATCGGGACCGGCGCCGCCAAGTTCGACCTCAACGCCATCATGGAGGAGTCCTACGACGCCGACGGCAGTCCGGCCGGCATCGACGGCGCCCTGGACTTCGCGGCCGACCTGTTCGACGCGGCGACGGCGGAGCGGATCGCCGACGGCCTGGTCCGACTGCTCGCGGCGGCAGCCGACGGCCCGGACACTCCCGTCGGCTCCCTCGACATCCTCGGGGACGAGGAGCGCCGGGTGCTCCTCGTCGACCGCAACGACACCGCGCGCCCCTCGGTCACCGAGCCGACCCTGACCGCCGCGTTCGCGGCCCAGGTGGCCCGCACCCCGGATGCCGTGGCCATCGACGCCGATGAACTGTCCTGCACCTACCGGGAGTTGGACGAGCGCACCGACGCGGTGGCGGCCCGTCTGGCCGGGCTCGGCGTCGGCCGGGAAACACCGGTGGCGCTGCTGATGGAGCGCTCGGCGGACGTCGTCGTCACCACCCTCGCCGTCCTGAAGGCGGGCGGGGTGTACGTCCCGCTGCACACCACGCTGCCGCCCGAGCGGCTCGCCCGGATCCTGGCGGAGACCGGCGCCGCGGTCCTTGTGACCGACCGCGACGAGCTGGGCTTCGACACCGGGCTCGCGGTGATCCGTCCGGACACCGCGGCCGACGGACTGCCGCCGGCCACGGCCCGGCCGGCCGCTGCCGAGGTGCACCCGGACCAGCTGGCGTACGCGATGTACACCTCGGGCTCGACGGGTCTGCCCAAGGGCGTGGCCATCACCCACCGGGACGTGGTCGCCTTCGCCACCGACCATCGCTTCGCCGCCGACGCGCCCGACCGGATGCTGCTGCACTCGCCGCACGCCTTCGACGCCTCGACCTACGAGCTGTGGGTGCCGCTCCTCTCCGGGGGCACCGTCGTGGTGGCTCCCACCGGCGCGGTCGACCCCGGCCTCCTGCGCACCGCCGTGACCGAGTACGGGGTCACCTCGCTCTTCCTCACCAAGGGCCTGTTCGACCTGGTGGCCGACGAGGCCCCCGAGACCTTCGCGGGGCTGCGGGTGGTCGCCACCGGTGGCGACGCGGCCTCGGCCACGATGATGCGGCGCGTCCTTGAGCACGTGCCCGGTCTGATGGTCCAGAACCTGTACGGCCCCACCGAGATCACCACCGCCGCCACCGCGCACACCGTCGCCCTGGCCGACCTCGCCACCGCGCGCGTGCCGATCGGCACCCCGCTGGACAACACGCAGGCTTACGTCCTGGACGAGCGGCTCCAGCCCGTCCCGGCGGGTGTGCCGGGCGAGCTGTACGTCAGCGGCGCCGGTCTGGCCCGCGGCTACCTCGGGCGGCCGGCCCTGACCGCCGAACGGTTCGTCGCCCACCCCTTCCTCGCGGGCGAGCGGATGTACCGCACCGGCGACCTGGTGCGCCGGCGCGCCGACGGCACCCTGGAGTTCCGGGGCCGCGGTGACGACCAGGTCAAGATCCGCGGGTTCCGCATCGAACTCGGCGACATCGAGGCCGCGTTGAGCGGTCACGAGGGTGTCGGCCAAGTCGTGGTCGTGGTCCGTGAGGACAGCGGCGACAAGCGGCTCGTGGCGTACTGCACCCCGCAGGGCGACCCGTCCGGCCCCACGCCGGGAGTCCCTGCCGAAGGTGCCCTCGCCGAAGGGGTGCGTCAGCACGCCCTCGCCACCCTGCCCCCGTACATGGTCCCCGCCGCGATCGTCGTCCTGGACGCACTGCCCCTGAACAACAGCGGCAAGGTGGACCGCAAGCGGCTGCCGGAGCCCGGGTACGCCTGCGACCTCCCGGGCCGTGCGGCGCGCACCCCGCAGGAGGAGGTGATGTGCGGGCTGTTCGCCTCGGTGCTCGGCCTGGAGTCCGTCGGCATCGACGACGACTTCTTCGCGCTCGGCGGCCACTCCCTGCTCGCCACCCGTCTCATCACCCGCGTCCGCGGCGTCCTCGGCACCGAGATCTCGGTGGCCGACCTCTTCCAGGCCCCGACCGTCGCCCAGCTCACCGACCGGCTCAGCACCGCGGCCGGCCGGCCGGTCCTGGCGCCGGCCGAGCGTCCGGACCTCCTGCCCCTGTCCTTCGCCCAGCAGCGGCTGTGGTTCATCGACCAGGTGGAAGGAGCCAGCGCCACCTACAACATCCCCTTCGCGCTGCGCCTGCACGGCCCCCTGGACACGGCCGCCCTCGAAGCCGCCCTCGGTGACGTCGTCACCCGCCACGAAGCCCTGCGCACGGTCTTCCCCGCCCATGACGGAGTCCCCCACCAGCAGATCCTCGACGTCCCGCCGGCGCGCCTGCTCACCGTCACCCACCGATCCCCCTCCGAGGCGGCCGGACACCTCTTCCACCTCGCCACCGACATCCCCCTGCACGCCTACCTCGCCCCGCAGGGCACCGACGAGCACGTCCTCGTGATCGTGCTGCACCACATCGCGAGCGACGGATGGTCCCTGCGCCCCCTGTTCACCGACCTCGCCGCCGCCTACCAGGCACGCCTCACCGGCACCGCTCCCACCTGGGACGCGCTGCCCCTCCAGTACGCCGACCACACGCTGTGGCAGCGCGAGCTGCTCGGCTCCACCGACACCGACGACAGCCCGCTCAGTGGCCAACTCGCCTACTGGACGCGCCAGTTGGCGGACCTGCCCGACGAGCTGTCGCTGCCCACCGACCGGCCTCGCCCCAGCACGCCCACCTACCGGGGCGGCGTGGTGCGCCGGGAGTTCGGCGGGGAGCTGCACACGCGGCTCACCGCGCTGGCGCAGGAGCACCACGTCACCCCGTTCATGCTCTTCCAGGCCGCGTTCGCCGCGCTGCTCGGCCGCTACGGCGCGGGTGACGACATCCCCATGGGTTCGCCCGTGGCGGGCCGCACCGAGGAGGCGGTCTCCGACCTCGTCGGGCTCTTCGCCAACACCCTGGTGCTGCGGGTCGACCTGTCGGGCCGCCCCAGCTTCGCCGACCTCCTGGCCCGCGTCCGCGACACCAGCCTCGCCGCCTACGCCCACCAGGACATCCCCTTCGAGCGCCTCGTCGAGGAGCTCAACCCCGTACGCTCCATGGCCCGCCACCCCCTCTTCCAGGTCATGCTGTCCTTCGACAACACCTCCGCCGCCGAGCTCCACTTCCCCGGGGTGACGGCGCGGCCGGAGCCCGTGGACGAGTCCGGTGTGGCCAAGTTCGACCTCACGCTCGGCCTGGCCGAGCGGCACGACGCCCAGGGCGTCCCGGTCGGACTCGACGGCGCGCTGGAGTACGCCGGCGACCTGTTCGACGAGGCGACCGCACAGCAGCTGCTCGCCGCGCTCGGACGGCTGCTGCACCAGGTGGCGGAGCACCCGATGCGCCCCATCGGTTCACTGGACCTGCTGGCGGACGGCGACCTCGCCGCCCTGGAGCGCGGCAACGACACCGCTCGTGCGGTGCCGTCGGGCACGGTCGCCGATCTGATCGGCGCGCAGGCGGCCCGCACGCCAAACGCCCCGGCCGTCGTCCACGGCGACACGGTCGTCAGTTACGCGGAGCTGAACGCCCGCGCCGACCGGCTCGCCCGGCGGCTCGCGGCGGCCGGTGCCGGGCCCGAGCGGTACGTCGCCATCGCACTGCCCCGGTCGGCGGACTTCCCCGTCGCCGCCCTGGCGGTGCACCGGACGGGAGCGGCCTACGTACCGCTCGACCCGCGCCAGCCTGCGCAGCGCGTCGAGGCGATCCTCGGCGAGGCGGCCCCGGTGCTGCTCATCACCGACGGCGGGGCCGAGCTGAACGTCCCTGGCCTGCCGGTGATCCGCGTCGACCTCGAAGGCGACGCTCCACAGGACGGCCGGGGTGCGCACGACGGTGCGGAAGCGGCCGGTGCCGCCTGGCAGCCGGTGGCGGTCACGGCGGACCACGCGGCATACGCGATCTTCACCTCCGGGTCGACGGGCAAGCCCAAGGGTGTCGTGGTCCCCCACGGCGCTCTGGTCAACTTCCTCATCACGATGGCCGACCGGTTCCCGCTGGACGCCGACGACCGGGTGCTGGCACTGACCACGCTCGCCTTCGACATCTCGGCCCTTGAGATGTACCTGCCGCTCATCAGCGGCGCCGCCGTGGTCGTCGCGGACGACGACACGGTGCGCGACCCGAGCGCGCTGGCCGCCCTGATCGAGGGCTCCGGGGCCACCCTGGTCCAGGCCACGCCGAGCCTGTGGCAGGCGCTGCTGGCCGAGCACTCCTCGGTGGCCCGCGGACGGCGGCTGCTGGTCGGGGGCGAGGCGCTGCCGCCCGCCCTGGCCGACACGATGTGCTCGCTGTCGTCCGAGGTCACCAATCTGTACGGACCGACCGAGACCACCGTGTGGTCGACCGCTGCCACCCTCGGCGGCGCGGACACCACCAAGCCGGTCATCGGAATGCCGGTGGCGAACACCCAGATCCACATCCTGGACAGCGCGCTGCAACCCGTACCCCCCGGCGTCGCCGGCGAGCTGTACATCGCGGGAACCGGCTTGGCCCGCGGCTACCTCGGGCGGCCCGGCCTCACCGCGGAACGGTTCGTCGCCAATCCCTGCGCCCCCGGCCAACGCATGTACCGCACCGGCGACTTGGCCCGCCGCACCCACCACGGACACCTGGAGTACCTCGGCCGCACCGACCACCAGGTCAAGATCCGCGGATTCCGCATCGAACTCGGCGAGATCGAGTCCGTCCTCACCCAGCACCCCGGCATCGCCCAGGCCGTCGTCACCGCGCACGGCAACCGGCTCAACGCCTACATCACCGGCACCGCCGAACCCGCAGAGGCCCGCAGCCACGCGGCCGAGCACCTGCCGGGCTACATGGTCCCCGGCGCCGTCGCCCGCCTCGACGCGCTCCCCCTCAACGTCAACGGGAAACTCGACCGCAAGGCCCTCCCGCCCATCCACCACACCCCCACCCAGGGACGCCCGCCGCGCACCCCCCGCGAAACCGTCCTCACCGAACTCTTCGCCGAGACCCTCGGCCTGCCCGCCACCACCATCGACGACAACTTCTTCGACCACGGCGGCCATTCGCTCCTCGCCACCCGGCTGCTCAGCCGCGTCCGGGCCGTCCTCGGCACCGACCTCGGCATCCGCACCCTCTTCGAACACCCCACCCCCGCCGCCCTCAACCACCACCTCGACGGCGGACACAGCACACAGGACGCCCTCGACGTGCTGCTCCCGCTGCGCACCGGAGGCACCGGATCCGCGCTCTTCTGCGTGCACCCGGCGGCCGGCGTCAGCTGGGTGTACTCGGGTCTGCTGCGCCATGTGACGGCGGACCATCCCGTGTACGGGCTCCAGGCGCCGGGCCTGCGGGGCGACACGCCCGCCGGTGTAGACGCCATGGCGGCCGCGTACCTGGAGCGGATCCGCTCGGTCCAGCCCTCGGGCCCCTACCACCTGCTCGGCTGGTCGTTCGGCGCGGTGGTCGCCCACGCGATCGCGGTGCTGCTCCAGGAGCAGGGCGAGGAGGTCGCCTCCCTGACGCTGCTCGACGGCTACCCGGTGACCCCGGCCGCGGAGCCCGGGGCCGCCCCGGACCCGCTCGCGGCGGAGGAGGATCCGGTCGCCATGCTCCTGGCGTCGCTCGGCTACGAGGACGGCGCGGACGCCGAGGAGGGCCTCGCGACCCTGGAGGCCATGCTCGGACCGGCCGCCCGCGAGCTGCCCCGGATCTACGCCGAACACCATGTGCTGCTCGACGCCCACCGCCCGGGCGTCTTCCACGGCGACGCCCTGTTCATCGGTGCCTCGCTCGACAAGCCCGAGGGCTGGCCGTACGAGAGCGCCTGGCGCCCGTACGTGACCGGCCTGATCGAACACCGCACCATCGCCTGCGCGCACGGCGCGATGACCCGGCCCGGCCCGATCACCGCCATCGCCGAGGCGGTCACCAAGAAGCTGGCCACGACGGACCACGGAGAGACCCGATGAGCACGACATACGCACCGCGGAAACCGGCGGGGCCCGACAGCGCGCCGCGCGGACGATGGGGCCTGTGGGGCGCGGCCAACTTCCGCCGGCTCTGGCTCGGTGAGACCGTCAGCGGCCTCGGCACCGCCATCGGCAACGTCTCGCTGTCGCTCGTCGCGGCGGTCACGCTGGACGCGAGCCCGCTCCTGATGGGCGTCCTGACGGCCGCCACCTGGCTGCCGTGGCTGTTCATCGGGCTGCCGGCCGGTGCCTGGGTGGACCGGTGGCGACGGCGCCGGGTGATGCTGGTCTGCGACCTCGTCCTGATGGTGCTGTTCGCCAGCGTGCCGGTGGCCGCCTGGGCCGGCCGCCTCACGGTGGCCCAGGTCCTGGTGGTGGCCCTGCTGACCGGCGTCGCCAAGGTGTTCTTCAGCACGGCCTACGGCGCCCTGCTGCCGTCCGTGGTCGACTCCGCCGACATCCTGGAGGCGAACACCAAACTGCGCGGCGGCGAGGCGGCGGTGGAGGTGGCGGGCCCCGGCGTCGCGGGCCTCATCACCCAACTCCTGGGCGCGGTCACGGGTTTGTTCGCGGACGCGCTGAGCTATCTGGTCTCCGCGCTGTGCCTCGGCCGGATCGACGTGCGCGAGGAGCCCCCTCCGCCGGCCGAGCGCCGTGCGCTGCGCCAGGAGATCCTCGAAGGCCTGCGCTTCCTCCTGGGCGACCCCTATCTGCGGACGCTCGCCTGCTTCAGCATGCTGGGCAACCTCGCTCTCAACGGCATCCAGGCCGTGCAGACGGTGTTCCTGCTGCGCGACGCCGGTCTGCCGCCCGGCTCCGTCGGCACCGTGTTCGCGGTGGTCAGCGCCGGGGGCCTGGCCGGCGCGGGCGTCGCGGGGTGGATCGCCCGCCGGTTCGGGAGCGCCCGGGGGCTGCTGCTCTGCATGCTGGTGATCGCGCCCTTCATCTTCCTCGTGCCGCTGGGCGGACGGCAGTTGCCGATCGCGCTGAGCGCGGTGGCGTGGGGCGTGGCGGTGTGCGGAGTGATCGCCGGCAACGTCATCGCCGGCAGCTTCTTCCAGACGTACTGCCCGGGCGAACTCCTCGGCCGCGTCCGGGCCACCAGCTCGACCATCGGTTACGGAGCGATTCCGGTAGGCGCCCTGCTCGGCGGCGCGCTCGGCAACGCCCTGGGCACCCGGCCCACGATCTGGATCATGGCAACGGTCCTGCTCGGCGCCGGCGCGGTCCTGCTCGCCAGTCCGATCCGCCGCCTGCGGGACTTCCCCGTACGAAAGGAGAGCTGAACCACCATGCGCATCAGACCACTTCGCCCGGCGGACAGCGAACCGCTCGCCGAGCTCTACCTCCAGGACCGCGCCTTCCAGCGGGAGTGGGAACCCGACGAGCCCGACGCCTTCTTCACCCCCGAGGGCCAGCGCGCCTCCGTCGCACAGGCCCTGCGGGAGTCGGCGGACGGACGGATGATGCCCTGGATCATGGAGGCCGACGGGCAGCCGGTGGGCCGGATCAACCTGACCGGCATCGCGCTGGGCAGCCTGATGGCCGCCTCCGTCGGCTACTGGGTGCCACGCCGCTTCGGCGGCCGGGGACACGCGAGCAGCGCCGTGGGCCAGGTCCTGGACATCGCTTTCTTCGAGCTCGGCCTGCACCGGATCGACGCGTACGTCCGGGTGGACAACGCGGCCTCCCTGCGCGTCCTGGCCAAGCACGGGTTCCACACCGTGGGCGTCTCGCACGGCCACCTGCATGCCGCGGGGCGCTGGCGGGACCAGGTCTGCCTCCAGAAGATCGCCCCGTGGGACGACGGCGTCCGGATGCACGCCGGCTTCGGCGACGCCCTCCTCGACCCGGCGGCCTAACCCCGTCGATCCGGCTTCAACTCCCTTGCCTCAAGCATCACTTCACTTACCCCCCCCTTCGCAGCCCTGCGAACCACACGTTCCGGAGGAACACCATGAACACGCCCGCCCGCACCGCCCGCACCCGCCACTACCTCATGTGCCGCCCGACCCACTTCGAGGTCACCTACGCGATCAACCCGTGGATGGACCCGGCCAAGCCGGTGGACACCGACCTCGCCATCGCGCAGTGGGAGCAGCTGTACTCCCTCCATCAGGAGCTCGGCCACACCGTCGAGCTGATCGACCCGCTGCCGGGCTACCCCGACATGGTGTACGCCGCCAACGGTGCGACCGTGGTCGACGGCAAGGTGCTCGGGGTCAGGTTCCGCAATGTCGAGCGCGCCGCCGAAGGGCCGGCCTATCTGGAGTGGTTCCGCTCCCACGGCTACACGGAGCTGCACGACCCGGCCCATGTCAACGAGGGCGAGGGCGACTTCCTGGTCACCGGCAGCTGGCTTCTCGCCGGCACCGGTTTCCGCAGCGCGCCCGAAGGCCACGCCGAGGCCCAGGAGTTCCTCGGCCGCCCGGTGATCAGCCTCAACCTGGTGGACCCACGCTTCTACCACCTCGACACCGCCCTCACGGTGCTCGACGGCGACGAGATCATGTACTTTCCCGGGGCCTTCTCGCCGGGCAGCCGCGCCGTACTCAAGCGCCTCTTCCCCGACGCGATCCTGGTCACCGAGGCCGATGCCGAGGTGTTCGGCCTCAACGCGGTCAGCGACGGCCGGCACGTCATCCTGCCGGAGGCCGCCACCGGTGTGGCCCGCCAGCTGCGCGAACAGGGCTTCGAGCCCATCGGCCTCGATCTGTCGGAGCTCCTCAAGGGCGGTGGCAGCGTCAAGTGCTGCACGCTGGAGATCCGTCACCGTCCCGCGGGCGCCTGACCGTCCGACGCGGGGCGCCGGTGGCCGTGTCCCACCGGCGCCCGCACCGACCCGACCGGCGACGACCGAATATCGAGGTCCCGATGCCCACAACGCTCCCGCACACCCTCTCCGTTCCGCCCGCCGCCCGCCCCCGCGTCCTCACCACCGCCCCGCTGGCCGCGCCCCTGGCCCGGCCTCACGAGACGCTCGACGTATGGCAGTTGACGGTAGGTGACCACGAAGAGGCGCTCGCCGACGCCCAGCACGTGCTGGACGCGACCGAACGGCGGCGCTGGACCGCCTTCCGCTCCCCCGCCGACCGCGACCGCTACGCCGCCGCACACCTGGCCCTGCGCCGGCTGCTCGGCTCCTACCTCGACATCGATCCCGCCGATGTCGTCCTCGGCCGCGAACCCTGCCCGCTGTGCGCCGAACCGCACGGCCGCCCCGCCGTGCCGGGGTCGGATCTGCACTTCTCGCTCTCCCACAGCGGCGATCAGGTGCTGCTGGCATTCGGACCGACCCCGGTCGGCGTGGACGTGGAGCGGCTGCCGGACGCGGCGGTCGCGGACGAACTCGCCGCGACCCTGCACCCCCGGGAGACGGCCGAGCTCGGCCGGCTCGCGTCGCCCGAGGACCGGGTCGCCGGGTTCGGCCGCTGTTGGTGCCGCAAGGAGGCGTATCTGAAGGGCATCGGCACAGGGCTCGGGGTTTCGCCGGACGTCGACTACCTGGGCACCGGCCACCGCCCGGCCGTGCTCACCGGGTGGACGCTGGTGGACCTCAGAGTGGCCGGCGGCTACGCGGCGGCCGTCGCCTACGCGGCTCCCGCCCCGCCGTCCGAGGACGAGAGCGGGGGCGGGGTCGGTGCTGGAGCCGGGGTCGGGGTCAGTACCGCGGTCGGGGTCGGGCCGCCGGATATCAGGGATCTATCGGCTGCATATCGCTCCCGGGTTTCCTGGACCGACCGCGTCCTGCGGCAGCGACCCCCGAGAGGACCAGCCGGACATGACCCGCGAGGAGTTCAGGCGCACCCCCACTGAGGCGGAGGTCCGGGCGGCCTTCGTCGCCGTGGTGGGGGGCGCGGCGGCCGAACCCGGGCAGGCGCTCGCCCGGGCGGCGACCGAGCCGGCGCTCGCCGGGGTGCCGACGGAAGGAGCCGCCCTGGACCCGTTCCTGACCGCGCTGGCCGCCCGGGCGTCGGCGGGCCGCGGCCCGGGCGCGCCCTGGGGCATGGACCTGGTGACGGGTGAGCTGCGCCGCGTTCCCGCACGCGCCCTGCCGGTGTCCGACGGGCGGCCCGGGCTTCCGCCGGTGGGCGCGGCGGCGGGTTTCACGTGGCTGGGCGCGGTCGAGGAGGGCCTCGCCCAGCAGTGCGAGTGGCTGATCGCCGAGCGGCTGGCCACGGACGGGGTGCGGGCGCCGCGGCTGGACCTGCGGCCCGACTGCGCGGGGGCCTGCCATCCGGCGGAGTGCGTGGCGTGCGCCGTGGCGCCGCTGCGCGCCCTGGGAAGTCCCGTCGTGCACGACCTCTCGGAGCTGCTCTCGCTGCCGGCCTGCGCGCTGCGCACGGCCGCGGGCGCAGCCACGTTCATCGCCGTGGCGGGTGGCCGGGCGTCCGCCGTGCACCGGGCAGTTGGGCGTGCGATGAGCGGCAGCTTCCGGACTATGCCCGCGATCCGCCCGGACCAGGAGTGCCCGTCACACGCCGTCCGGCCGGCGGGTGTGCAATGGACCCGGCCCTTCGACGCCCTGCGCGCCGGCGGCTGGTCACCGGCCGCGGTGCTGCTCCACCACGACTCGCGCATGGTCGCCGTGCTGCCCTATCTGGTGCAGGTCGTCCTGCCGGGCCCGGCGGGCCTGCGCCCGGCACAACAGGCTTCCTGAAGCAGCCACGGCAACCGCCCGCCCCGGCCGCGTGCGCGGCCGGGGCGTCGCCGTGGACACGACGAAGAAGACGGTCCGGTCGGAGTCAGCCTCGTCCCCTCCGATCGTCACATCCACCCACCACACCAGCAGGGCACACCGCGCCCCTCATTCCTTCGTAGGGACCGCGGTGGCGCCGGATGGCTTCACGGCGGCGTCCGAGTGGTGAGGTCCGTTACACCTGTCGCAACCGTGGTCCGTGGGGCCTCTGGGGAGATCGTGCGGACGGCCTCGCCTCCGAGTGGTGGCAGCCTCGTGGGCGTCGGCCGGATGCCTGTGGTGCCCCGGGCAGCAGATGCATCAGAAGGAAGATCACCATCTCGGCGTGCTCTCAGACAAGTTGGCTCGATCTTGGTCCGCACTACGTGCCGGCGATAGTGCGGACTGCCGTGAAATCCCCGACGTACAGCACGGCGTCGCTGACCGCGCGCCGCCAAAGCTTGCTGCCAGCGCCAAGGCCTGTTTGGACAGCGGCGGCCGCCGTCAGCCTCCGGGACCGACGGGGCCGCGGCCGAGTATGCGACGCATGGGGCGAGCGACTGGCGGTGAGGCCGGACGCTCCAACCAGCTGTTCTGTGCGGCTCATTCAGCGGCCGGAAGCGTGCGTGGGTCGCGGGGCGGCGGCCCGGGGAGGTCCCGCCGGGTACCCAGCGGGCGGCGGTGCGACGTGCTCATCGGCTCAACTTGCCAGCACGGGCGCGCGGTCGCACTGTTCACGACTGGCCCCTTCACAGCGGCGCCCACCCCTGAGAGGGTTGCACCGGAAGGGTCGTGAGGTGCGGTCAGTTCGCCTTCACGTAACCGGTGGAGAGGCGCCCATATTGGCCAGTCCAGATGGCTCTTTGCAGGGTCACCGGGCTCTTTGCAGGGTCACCGGCCTGATTCCCTCACGGCGCACCGTCGCACCGGGCGGGATCACCAGTCCTCCGCCGTTGCCGACCCGCCCCCGGCAGCCGGTGAGACAGCCCATCCCTCGACGCAACCGGAGATAGATCCATGGCCGCTTCACAAGAAGTCAGCGCATTCCGACGGGAACTGTTCGCCCTGCTGGAGAACGTCGACACCGTCAAGGAGTTCTTCGCGCACCTCGCGGACGACGTGCAATGGACCCTGCACGGCCAGCATCCGCTCGCCGGGCAGTACCACAACAGGGCGGAGTTGATTCCGGCCACGATCGGCCAGGTCCTGCCCCTGCTCTCCGGAGGACTGCGGTTCCACATCAAAGCCCTGCACGGCGACGGGCCGGTGACCGTGGTGGAGATGCAGGGTGTGGGCGTCGCTCTCGACGGCGTTCCGTACGACCCGTTCTACGTCTGGGTCTGCCACTTCGACCCGCGGGGCGACACCATCGTCAAGGTCGACGCCTACATCGACTCCCTCGTCGTCACTGACATCCTGCACCGCCTGGCACCCCGCTGATACCGAGACCTGGCGACCCCGCACACCAACGCCTCAGGACTCGCCGAGAACTGAAGCCGTGACGCCGACACCCGGCACAGTCCTCGGACGCGGGTTCACCTCAGGAGGCAGCGCACGCTGCCCTCGATCGCCGCGGACAGCCGGCCTTCCGCCCCGCGCAGGACGACGTCGGCGAGCGCCCGAGGACCGCATCCTGGTTCTGCCTGCGCGAGCGCCGCCGCCGAACCGGGGTAGCGACGAGCCGGACAACGACGGCCCGGCGGCCGCCTATGGGCGCTCACCATGCCCTCTCAGTGGTCCATGGGATCGGGTGGACCACTGCGTGTGTGGGCTGCGGCCTGCGCTCCGCCGACTTCTGCCGAGCGGCCCACTCAAAGAGCCTGTTGTCCCGACGAAGTTGTTTGATTCCAAGTCAGGCATCACGCCAGTTCAGGGTGGATTCGCGACCGCCCTTCGCACCGGGGTTGCCAGCTTTTGTTATGTGTGTTTCTGGATCACCTGCGTGGCCCGGCCCAGAGTCACCCGTACAGGCCGGTGGGGTACGGGTAGGTCAGGCCGGGGGGCGCATCGCCCAGCGGATCGCACGGGTCATTCCGTGGCCTCCCATCCGTACGACAGTTTCCTCCACCACCGGGACGTACGGCAGGTGTAGCGCGCGACGCGCCCAGCCGGGCAGCAGCCCGACGGCGTTGGCGGCGAGCACCCCGTACGCGGGGCGGGCCGCCCAGGGTAGCGGCGGGGTGAGCAGTAGGAAGCGCGCCGCCTCGCGGGCGGCCGGGGTCGCGCGCAGTTCGGGGCGGTAGGCGACCAGAGCGCGGCGCAGAGCGAGCAGGTCGAGGGGCGGATCGTCGGCTCCGAGGGAGCGGGCGACGCGTGCGGACTCGGCTACATAGCGAGAGCACGCCGCCTCGTCCAACGGGTGGGCGCCGAACCGCTGGTGGGCGCCCAGAAAGCAGTACGCCTCGGCGGTGTGCACCCAGGTCAGCAGATGTGGGTCGTCGGCACGATAGGACCGTCCATCGGGGGCGGTGCCGCGGATCCGGGCGTGCACGGCACGTACCCGGTCCACCGCGTCGGTGGCGTGCTCCTCGGTGCCGAAAGTGGTCACGGCGAGGAAGGTGCTGGTGCGCTGGAGACGGCCCCAGGGGTCCCCCTTGTAACCGGAGTGGGCGTCCACGGCCACCATGGCGAGCGGATGCAGGGACTGCAGGAGCAGGGCGGCGATTCCGCCGATGAACATGGAGGCATCGCCGTGCACCCTTCGTACGGGCGAGTCCGCAGCGAACCAACGCGGGCCGGGGGTGTCATGGATGCGGGCCCGGTTGACGGGCCCGTCCGGCCCCGCGACACGCGAGAAGAGGGCGGATCCAAATCGCATACGCATCGTGTCCACCAGCATGAGGCCAGTATCGCGCGCCGACGGGTTCGCGCGCCGAGCCCCGGTCGCTGCCGGATCGCGACTTGGAGCCCGCTCGCGACCGGGCTATCGGGCCCTCACGCCGCACGCCGCCCCCAGTGTCGAGGAGACGTACTACACGGCCTGCCTGACCATGCCGATCGAGGAGTTCTAGATGAAGGTTCGCCAAGGATTCGCCCGCTACGAACCCAAGGACGACGAGGTGAAGGCCTGGGCAAGTTGGATCCCACTGACCACCACCGCCGGCACCCCGGTCCCGGACACGATCACCGGCACCCGCTTCCCGGCTCCAGACTACGACCCGTCGACTCACCGCTTCCGTCAGGACCGATGACGATGAGCACTCCCGAAGATCGCTTGGGCCAGGCCGGCCAGTCCCTGCCGGAGATGGCCACCCCAGGGGCCGCCTCAACTCCCGCCCTGCGCAACGGCCCGTATGTATGCGTTTCTCGTCAACTGCCCATGCTCTGAGACTAGTTGCTCTACGTTGGCAAAGTCGGCGCCGAGGACTCTCCTGAGCAGGGCAACGAAGCCACCCGGCAGTGCGCACACCACGCCCTGGCCGCCCTGAAGTCCTTGTCAGGTGAACTCTCGGCCGTCAAGCAGGTCGTCAAGGTCGTCGGCTGCGTGAACAGCGATCCCTCGTTCACTGCCCGCCCGCCATCATCAACGGCACCAGTGAACTGCTCGCTGCAGTCTTCGAGAGCCCGGCCGAGGCCCAAGCCCGCAATGCGGTCGACGTCGCGGCGCTGCCCCAGCCCGCGCCCGCCGTCATCGACGTCCAGGCCGGAGCTTGAGACGACTTCGTACAGCTAGGCATCTTTGACCTCAGCCGCCACCTGCGCCTCGAACTCCTCGGCCGACACCTGCTCCAGAACGTCCACGTGCCGCCGGGCCAGTCCGTCGGCGGTCTGCGGAGACTCCTCGTGCAGAGCGAGCGCGGGAGCCGCCGTCCCGTCCTCCACAAGGGCACTTACATAGACCAGCGCCGGCCCGGCCTCCTGATCGCGGGCCTGGCGGTCGAGGCGCTCGTTAGGCCCAGGAACGCACCCGCCGGGCCCGCAGGTGACCCCACCCGACTCGACACCATGTTCAACGTGGTCGACGCGGCGAACTTCCTGGGCCGCTCGCGTCCCGGATGCCGAGTCCGGCACTCCACCTTCGGCAGCAGCGTCTCGACCACCGCCCACAACTCGTCATCGACGTGCCAAGGCCTCGGCCGAGCCACCCCCACACCCCCGGATCGTCAGTTCCGGGCCGACCCAACCGTCTCGAAGATCATTCTGTTGGGAGACCAAGCCAAGTGTCACGACCATCCGGCCGGGCTCCCCCTGTGGGGCGGCTCTTGGCCTCGGCCGTGAACACTGGGCGGTTGCGTCGCCCCCTGCGCATCCTCGACTTCTATGTGACGGCCCCGGGCGACGGCCAACCCAACCACCAGATGAACAGGCCGCTCAGCACGACGAGCAGGAAGAGTGTGGCGTTGGTGCGGCGATAGGCGACCATGAGGGCCACGAACTCGCGAATCATGGCGCTCGGCCAGAAGTACGCGGCTGTCGGGGCACCGATCACGTGACCCCGGACGCCGGTGCGGCGGGCGGTGACCGCGGCGCGGAAGACGTGATAGTTGTTCGTCACGATCACGCACCGGTACTCCGGATTCGCCCGCTCCATCAGGGCCTTGCTGAACTTCAGGTTCTCGTCCGTGGTCGTCGAACGGTCCTCGCGTTCGATCAGGTCGGCGGGGAAGCCCTGGGCGACCAAGTAGTCGGCCATCGCGTGGGCCTCCGGCAGTTTCTCGTCAGGTCCCTGCCCCCCGGAGGTGAGCAGAAGAGTGCGCCGCCCCTTCCGGGACAGCCTGGCGTGTTCCTTCCGGGCCCGGTCGAGACGGGCGGCCAGCAGCGGGGGCACGGTGGTGCCGCCGATCAAGCCCGAGCCGAGGACCACCACGTAGTCCACCCGGCGCCGGATGCGCAGACGCCCGTAGAGGCTTCCGTAGACAAGGAAACAGAGGAACAGGAAGGCGACGTATCCGGCGAGCGCCACCGCCGTCGCCGCCACTACCAAAAGCGTGTGCGTGTGCAGCACCAGCGCGGTGATCAGCAACACGAGCAGGGCAACCAGGGCGATGCCCGCTCCGAGGGACAAGAGGTTCGCTGGGCTCCTGCCCTCCTTGCGGACCATGGTGATCCCGTTGGCGATGAGGAACCACGCCAGCGTGACGACGCCCACGCCGGCAAGAGTCAGCAGCACGATGACCAGGTCGCGGCCCAACTGGGCCTGCGCGGAGGCCACATGCAGTATGAGCGCGAGCACCGCGAAGACGAGGGACAGGCCCAGGAGAACCGCGTTGCTCACTCGGCGGCGATCTCGTGCGACACCCACGCCGAAGAGGAAGAAACATACGAACGACGGTACAAAGGCCACCATGCGGCGATCCTACGAGACGGGGCGCGCTCCCGGCCAAGCAGGTGAAGAGTCGCTCCGAACCCCCGGATCGCGATTTCCGCCGGCTCGCAACCTCAGGACGGGCCCGACACTTCCCTTTCTTGCGCGGTCGACTCCGTGCGGGCAGAGGCGATCGGGTCCAGCGATCAGTCGAAGGGCCGCGTGGACGGTACTCGCGTCACCGATGCGGAGCATGGGCTTGCCGTGGCGAGCGGGACCAACCGGTGTTGCGCGGCTGCACGTTCATCGAGTGCTGCGACACCTGCACCATCGCCCGGACGTCAGGCCGAGGCAGATCCGCGGACAGCCAGATCGTCAACGCGGGCGATGTCGCGGTGTGCTCGACCGGGGCGGTGGCCCGGAGGTCCACGGCTGCCGCGACTCGGGAGGGAACCGCGGCGAGCGCCCTGCGCACGAGGACCATGCTTTCGGGAAATCGCGTCACGACCAACCGAGTTCCGCGGAAGCGTGGTCTGTGTGGAGCCAGCAGCACGACCCTCCGGCCGAGGGACGCATCCGGACCCTGTCCGGCCTGGTCCACTGCGATCAACCGAGCCAGAGCGGCGTCGTTGTGAGCGAGCACGCCGTGCGCCAGGATGTCTGCCCATGAGTGAGATCTCCGATCTGGTCACCCTCCTCCGACTCGAACCGCACCAGGAAGGCGGGTGGTTCCGTGAGACGTGGCGGACGGGACCCAGCGCCGTTCCGGAGGGATACCCCGGGCCGCGCTCCTTCGCGACCGGCATCTACTACCTTCTGCATCCCGGCGAGATGTCCCGCTGGCATCGGGTGCGTTCGGACGAACTCTGGCTCTGGCACGGAGGCGGGCCGCTGACGCTCCGCCTCGGCGGGACCTCGGCCACCGCAGCGGAGGAGTCCGCGATGGTACTCGGACCGGACATCGCGTCCGGGGCGCGTCCGCAGCTCTTGGTGCCGGGCGGCACCTGGCAGTCCGCGGAACCGGCCGGCGACGATCCGGTGCTCGTGTCGTGCGTCGTGGCACCCGGCTTCGACGTCGAGGACTTCGACATGCCGTGAGGACCGTGCGCACGGGCCCCATGAGCGGTGCCTGCGGGGTCCGGGATCGGGCGCGACCGGCGGCTTCGAGCGCGCCCGGTCCCGGTCGAAGCACTTCGGGGGGGGGACCGCAACCGCATGGCGGTCCCCCCACCGTGCCTCCATCCCTCCCGGCGCCAGGCCGGTGGCCGGTCGGCAGGCCGCTCGGGGCTGCGGCAAGGTAGGTCGAGCGGGCGAGCGGTCGGCGCACGTGCATCGTCACCATGGCCCACACATGCTGGTGAACCGGCTTCTGGTCGCGCTTGCTGGTCGGGCCGTACAGGAACACACGCAACCGCAGGTCGCCGCAGCGCGCCGATCACAGTCGCTCCAGCCGACTCCGGCCGTCAGCCCGGTCTTCGCCGACGAGGGATGCGAAGGCCGCCTCGGACCGGAACCGGCCGGGGCGGGACCAGTCGACCAGCATCTTGCAGGGCGGTGACGGGCCCGGCACCGAGGCACCCGAATGCACGGCGAGAACCCGGCACCTCAGGCTACGGGGCTGCGGCACGTCGCCGGCGCGGCCGAAGGGCCATGACCGCCCAGGGACCCCCGCATCAGAAGGGGCAGGTCCAGGTCGAGCTGTCTGCGAATCGCGGCAGTGTTGGCGCAAGCACTGCGACTCCCGTCGCGAGGGCAGTGTGAGCCGGCACCACGGCCGGGCCGTGAGCATTTCCGGAAGCAGATTGGCCTGAATTCTCACGACGCGGCATGGACGCCTTCGAACCCATGCCGCAGAATCTAGCTCGTGGCCGGTCCGTGAAGATCGTGCGCTCCTTCCCCTGGGGCCGTTTGCCCTGTGGCCGGCGTCTGCGGTGGCACGCACTGCGTTCGGCCGTTCTCTGCTGATCAAACGCCGCGTTGCGGCAGTTGACCACAGTGCTCAGATTCCCTCTCCGGATCGAGGTTGCATGCGCACGAAGATACTGGGCTGCCTGTTCGGCGTGGCCTCGATGACCGCTGTCGCGCTCATCAACTCCCCCGCCGCTCAAGCCACTCCGGCCCCCGCCTCGCACTCCGCCCAGACGGCCACCATCAGCGTGCCGGCCGGCCGGGACAGTGCGACCATGACGGTGGGCGGAAGCACGGTGACCGTCACCAGGTCAGCGTCATCGGCAGCCGTACTCACCTGCACCGTCAGCCCCGGCAAGCCGTACCACGGCACCGCCGGTGTGACATCCACGGTCTGGGCCTACTGCAACAGCAACGCCGCCACCCTGTCATTCGGGACGGCCCTGTACTTCTACGGGTCCAACGTCAGCCAGAACAACGCGACGAAACACAACTGCACTTCGTGCTATGTGACGGTCACGGCGCCCTATCAAGCCGGCCAATGGAAGTCCGGCGCGATCCTTGGATACTTCGACAGCAGCGGGAACGGGCAGTTCACGAGTGAGGCGTACAGCGCCACGGCCAGTCTGTAAAAGGCCGTTGTCGTAGCGATCACCCCGACTCGCGAGCCGTCGTGCCGGGGTGATCGCCGTGACGGCGTCGGAAGACAAGTCATCCTCCACAGCTCGTGAACCTCGGAGTCCGAGCCGGGGTTCGGCTCGTGTCACAGCTCGCTGCGCCACGTGCACCGCAAGCGGCGTTCACGGCCCGACCTCCCTTGCGCAGAGGTCTGTTGACCCAGTGACCACGGCGCCAGAAGCGCGGCGCGGGCCAGGCGGGGAACTCCTCGCGTCCGGCGCGCTCCGCCGGGGTTCCGGGGGGGGCGGCTTTCTCCGCCCCGGTCAGTCGCCCGTCCCTGCCGCCGTCGGAAGTATGGCTGTAGGCGCGGCACCTCACGCTCCCCAGCTCGCCGAGCCCATGGGTCCAGCCCCTGCCGTCGATCTTGCGGATCTGCTCCCCGCCAGGCCTGCACAATTCGTCGCTCAGTATGGAGAGGCCCTCTGGGCAACGGTGCCCCTACGGCTTCAGAGGCCCAGCCCTCCCACCGGCGACCTGCTCGGACCGCCCCTCAGCACCAGCCGCGCTGCGCGGCGCGCAGCCCTGCCTCGAAGCGGCTCCGGGCACCGAGGCGCTCCATCAGGGCCGCCATCGCGCGTCGTACCGTGCTGAGGGAGACACCGAGTTGACGTGCCGCGGCCTCATCCGTGATGCCACGGCCGAGCAGCGTCAGAAGTGCCCGCTCCTGCGGGGTCAGGCCGGTCCGCTCCTCGCGCGGCGCGGCGCATCCCAAGGGAAGTGCGGTCGCCCAGACCCGCTCGAACAGCGCCACGAGCGCGGCGACCACGCCAGGCACCCGCAGCACCACCGCCCCGGCCCGCGTGTCAGACGGATCGAGCGGGACCAGCGCGCACTCCCGGTCGACCACGATCATGCGCGGGGACAGTGTCGGCACGGTCCGCACCTCCCCACCCGACTCGGCCAGCCAGCGCGCATAGCCGAGGGTGGGGGCGCTGCCGCGCACGCCGTCCAGGCACACGGTGCGCATCGCCACGCCGCGGCTCAGCAGCAGCGCGTCATTGGGCTTGGCCGCGTCGAGCGCGGCCTGCGACTGGGCGCCGCCGGGCATGAACGTACAGATTTCCTCCGCCGCCCGGGCGGCGATCAGGTCGAGCCTGGACTGGATCGCGTCGATGCCCACGAGCTGCTCGATGTCGGTGCCGGGCGCCGCGGTCGACCCGGCGCACAAACGGGAGATCATCCGGCCGACCTCATCGTGAGCGGCGGTGATCTCCCTCTGTCTGCGGTCGAGTTCGTCCTGCTGTCTGCGCAGCAGGAGTCTTACTCCGAGTTCGGGACTCACCGCCCGCCAGGTCCCCGGTCGGCCGACCGACTGGCGCAGCAACTCGGCCTCGGCCAGCCGGTCCAGTGCCTCGCGCACCTCGCCACCGTCCCGGCCCAGGTGCTCGGTGATCTGTTCCACGCCCCAGCCCTCGGGGCGTGTGGCCATCAACTGGTACACAGCCTCCGCTGTCGGGTCGAGTCCGAGCGTCGACAACATCTGGTCCCCTCGTGTCCTGTCCGTACCCTGCGTGTCCTGTTCGGGCGCCGCTCGGCAGACCGGTGCGCCGGGCGGCACGGGGACCGGGATCGACTCCCCGGCCCGCGACGATCCGTACGAGCTTGGCAAGCGAGCGGTGCGGGCGTCTTGTGGAAAACGGCACGCGGAGCGGATCCGGTACCGGAATCAACCCCCCGCACACGGACATCGGGGCGTGCCGCCCCACACCCGGGCGGCCCGGCGCTTGCGGCGGCGGATGTGCTCAGCCTTCGAGGACCACGCTGGTCATCCTGCCGGGCACCCGGTCGAGGGGTGAGCCCGGGGGCAGCCCGCCGCGCACCCGGGCGAAGACCGACGGGGTCAGACCGGTCATGGCCTTCACCTCGCGGCTGAGGTGGGCCTGGTCGTGGAATCCGCACAGCACGGCCGTCAGGGCGCCGCTGTCACCGGCGGCGAGCATCCGCAAGGCCTGCTGCAAACGGCCGACGCGGGCCATGGCCTTGGGCGACAGCCCCACCTGTTCCTGGAACCGGGCACGTAGCAGGCGCGGACTCCAGCCGGTCTCATCGGTGATCGCGGCGAGCGTCCGGGGGCCGCCCCGCTGTGTGCACAGCCGGGACACCGCCCAGCCCACCTCGGGCGCAACGGTACGGGCCGTGTCGAGCCGGCCCGTCAGCGCGCGGTCCAGGACGTCGAACCGCTCCGGCCAGCCAGGCGCGTCCCGCAGCCGGTCGGTGAGCCGGTCGCTGTCGGCGCCCAACACGTCCGCCAGATCGAGGTAGGCGCTCTCGAAGTGCCGCATGGGGATGCCGAAGAGGCGGTAGGCGCCGGTCAGCGTCACGTTGACCTCGATGCCGTACACCGCTCCGGAGTGCTCGCCGACGGTCGGAAAGACCCGCGGTCCGGTGAGCATGGCCCGGTATGCGGCCCTGGCCGACCCTGCGGCGGACAGTCTGAGGCCCTCCTGAAACGAGAAGACCAGGGTGATCAGACCGATGGGCAGCTCCAACCGCCTCCGCGGCATGGCGAATTCGGTCTGGAAGCCCGAGTAGCACACCACGTGGTCACGCAACGCGGCGGCGGGCAGCCGCCAGGAGATCCCGTCGCGCGCGCCCGGGACACAGCCGCCGTCGGACGACCCCGACCGCTCCGGCAACCCGTGGGAAGGACCCAACTCTCCTCACTCCCCGCAGTCGCACGACGGTCGCGCCCTGACGAGCGGTGATCCTGCCAGGGGTGACCGCCTACCACCAGTGCTCCGCGCGCCAGTTCTCCAGCCGGGTGGCCCGCCTGCCGGACGCCGGGGCGGATGACAGCAAGCGCTCTGAGCGGTTGCTGTCACCCGCCTTGTCTTCCCGGCTCGGTATTCGCGCTGAAGACTTCCGGTGTCGCCATGGAACTCCACGGACACACAACGGAACAGGGAGGGCCGATCATGTTCTTCAGCTTCTTCGGGCTCATCTGGGACTGACCCACGCATGCATCTCACCATGGTGCCGCTACATCTGACGGCTAGTCAGGAAGCAGGGCACCAGGTCGTCGACCATCATCTTCTGGGCGACCTCCTCTGGGTCGTCGCCGATGTCGGGGACCACTTGGAGCACGTGTACGTCCAGGCCGCCCCAGGCCGCCTGGGCATCGTGCTCTATCTCCTCGCCGACTCCCCGCGCTCGGCGCGTGCGGTCGCCCTCGCCATCTGCCGCCGTGCGCTGCACACCTCGCCTCTGCTGTGCGGCTGGCGCGTGGCCGAAGGCCCGGGGATCGACGCACCGTAGACCTTTTCAAGGAGCCCGTTTTGATAGCCCAACCAGTCCTGCGGAGAACGCTGTCGACGGTAGTGCTGCTCACGCTGGCCCTGCTCGGGACGGCCGCCTTCCTCTCCCCCGCCGCCCACGCCGTCGACTCGGTGCGCTGGGAGCAGACCAACCTCGCCGGCCTCGGCTACCTGCCGAGCACCCAGATCGACGGGGTGGACGGCCCCCGGACGCACGCCGCACTCAAGTCGTTCCAGTACGACAGCGGGCTCGACGAGGACGGAGCCTACGGAGAGCGCAGCGACCTGGCCCTGCACCGGCAAGTCCGCGCGGTCCAGAGCCGGGCCGGGGTCGCGGCCGACGGCCTCTACGGGTCCGGAACGGCTGCCGCCGTCAAGACCTGGCAGGGAGCCCACGGCATCGGGGCCGATGGCGTCGCCGGTCCCACGACGATGTCGGACATGGGTGTGCCGCGCACCGTGTGGCTCATCGCGCAGAGCATGTTTGCCGCGCACGGCTGGACCGTTTCCGCCCAGTTCACCTGCCTCAAAAACCTGTGGAACGGCGAGAGCAACTGGAAGGTCTACGCGACCAATTCCAGCAGCGGCGCATACGGCATTCCCCAGGCGCTGCCCGGCAGCAAGATGGCCGGCGCGGGCTCCGACTGGCAGAGCAATCCAGCCACCCAGATCAGCTGGGGCCTGACCTACATCGGCGATCGCTACACGACCCCCTGCGGCGCGTGGAGCGCCTGGCAGTCCCGCTCTCCCCACTGGTACTGAGTCCTGAGCCCCCTGCCCGTACCGGCTGGGAGCCCGCCATCACCGCGGTCCGGGCTTCTCGTCCCTGCGCACACCTCCCCCACCCTTCGAGGTTCCGGCATGCCCGCAGCCCCCGCCGTCCGGTCCCCCCGCATGAGCCCACCGGATGCGATGCACACGGCGTTCCGTCCCGCACCGCACGGCGCCGTCGTCGGCTACCGCGTGGTCAGATCTCTTCCAGGCGGGCCCGCCCGACATCTCACGTTGCCGACCGGACTCGTCTCCCTCGTCATCGCTGTGCCGCACCCGGCAGCCGACGGGTCCGCTGCACTGCCCGCGCCGCCACTGCTCTCCGGCGTCCGGAGGAGGGCCGCCATCACGGTGTCCGCCGGGCCCGCCACCGGCATCGAAGTGATGCTGAAGCCCACGGCCGGCTACTCCCTCCTCGGCTCCTCCCTGCACGAACTCGTCGATCGACAGGTCGAGTTGCTCGACCCGGCACTGCTCGACACCGACCGGCTGACGATGACGTTGGGGCAACTGGACTGCTGGAAGGACCGGTTCGCGCTGCTCGACCGGTTCCTGTCGGAGCGGATCGCGGCCGGTCCACCGGCCTCGCCGGGTGTCGTCCGCGCGGTACTGGCTCTCCGTCACGGCGGCGGACGGCGCTCCGTGGCGGAACTCGCCGCCGACTCCCGGCAGAGCCCGCGCCATCTGGAACGGTTGTTCAAGGAGCAGGTGGGGGTTTCGCCCAAGACGTACGCTCAGATCACTCGGTTCCGGCACGCCTTGAGGCTCATCGGCACCGGTCTCTCGCACGCGGATGCCGCCGCGCGAGCCGGTTTCCACGATCAGGCCCATCTCCATCGGGACTTCAAGTCGATGACGGGCCGCACGCCGCGCCAATTCCTGGAATGCACACGTGCCGAGGATATCCGGTAGCACTACGTCGCATTCTTACAATCCACTGCTTTCGTCGCGCGGCACCATGGATCCCAGAGAGCGGGAACACCATTCCTGCCCCGTCCCACATGGTTCCGGAAAAGCTGCACGGCTTTCCGGAAAGACCAGAAGAGGAATCTCATGAATCTCCCTCAGAAGCTCATCCGGTCCGCGGCCGTGGTGGCCGTCGCAGCCGGGATGGCCGCAGGCGCGCTGGCCGCACCGGCGAGCGCGGCCCCCGGGGTCTCCAACATCTCGGTGGGCTCGGGCAACACACACGGCGTGTGGTGCGTACAGAACGCGGTGAACAACTGGGCCGAGCGCACCAATCAGGGCCGTCCGCTCGTTCAGGACAACAAGTTCGGCAGCGGCACCAAGACCTGGGTCCAGAATTTCCAGCGGGCGTCGGGGCTTCCTGCTGACGGAATCGTCGGACAGATCACCGGCAACAGCATCCTCGACAATTCAGGCGGCTACCGCACCTACTGCTACGACTACGTTCCCAGCACACGCCACTGACGCGTTTCCCGAGGCGGCCACCGGGCGTGGACGACGCGGGACGCCCTGTGGCCGCCGCTGCGCAGGCAGCTCCTTCGACTGACCAATAGCGCGCCCCCTCTCTGCCCAGCGCCTGCAAGGTTCTCGCCGCGCGGAGTGGCGCGCGTCGGGTGGGCCGGTGAGGAAGCGGCCGGGGAGGGCACGGGCGAACGCGCGGTGGCCTCGACCCGTACCCTCCCGGGAACCGGTACGCGTACGCCATCATCGTTCCCGGGCACCACCCGCCCGACCTACGCACCCGCCCCGCTCGCCCCTTGAGCGCACAGCGCACCTCGACACCAAGCGACGCGAAGCGACTCAACTCAGTGGAGGTAGACGCCACATGATGGTCCGTCAACGACTCTTCATCACCTCGGGTGCCGTGGCCGCGGCCGCCGTCCTCGCGCTGGCCGGCGCCGCCGACGCGGCCGTCGCCAAGCTCAGCCAGTCCGCGGCGGCCTCCCAGCTGTCGGCCGCCGGAGTCATCCACTCCTCCACCGGCGGCTGCACCACCCGGTCCAACGCCCACTGCACCTCGTACGACCAGATCAACCAGGCGACCGTGGACGGACTCAGGACGCTCAAGAGCGCCAGCGGTTGCGCGATCAACGTCACCGGCGGAACCGAAGTCGGTCACGCCTCCGGCACCTACAGCCACTACAACGGCTACAAGGCCGACATCGCCCGGAACTCCTGCATCGACGCGTACGTCACGAACAGTTTCACCCACATCGCGACCCGCAGCGACGGTGCGACCCGCTGGCGCTCCTCGGCGGGCAACGTCTACGCGAACGAGGGCAGCCACTGGGACATCACGTACTGCGGCGGCGACTCGTCCTGCACGGCGGCGGCCAGCGCCTGACACACACCTCGCCGGTACGCCGTGGCGGGATCGGAGCCCAGGCTCCGATCCCGCCACGGCCATGTAGCGTGCCACCATCACCGCTGATCGCCCCTCAAGCGCATTCTCCGTAAGCGCTCTCATGGCACGAGCCGAGCAACACAGCTGCGCTTTCCACGGCCCCCAGGCCCTTCCCCTGGACGTCTCCGATCATCATCCGCACTCCGCCGGGACCCGCATCGCCTTATAGAAGTCCCCGCCGAGATGAGCTCGGGCCATCGAGGTCTCGTACAGCAGGTAGCAGGATGCTCGGCCTTCCGTATTCCCTTCGCCCCCGCGCGCGGACATCGGGACGTTTGCTGATCACTAGCAAATCGTTAGCGAGGGATGCGAAGTTCACTCGCAACACGGCCTCCCGTCCGGGTGTCCGTGAAGGTCCCGTCGAGTGTGCAGTGTTCGGCGGTTGAGGAAGAAGGAGCTCGCCTTCGTGGGGTCCCATCGTCGTCCGAAGCCCGC
>NZ_JBIAGW010000027.1:0-72941 GCF_042869955.1 Streptomyces sp. NPDC006691 | reverse complement strand
CTGTGGGAGAGTAGGACGCCGCCGAACAATTTTTGGGAAAAGCCCCGCATCATGGTCTGTAGAAATACGGATCTGATGCGGGGCTTTTTCGCGTTGTGGCAGTATCGGTCCATTTTGTGAAGCCCGGTGCAGTGGGGCCCGTACCCCGTGTGCAGCACGAGGCCACGCTGACGGTAGGGTCAGGGGGCATCGTCGGCACATTTCCCACAGGAGGCCCCCGGGTGGAGGTCCAGGAGACTCGCGTTCAGACGGACCGGGTGCTCACCATCCCCAATATTCTCAGCATGGCGCGCCTGGTCGGCGTTCCGCTCTTCCTGTGGCTGATCCTCCGCCCGGTCTTCGGCGGTCCGAACAGTGATGGCTGGGCCCTGCTGGTGTTGGCGCTGAGCGGTGTCAGCGACTACTTGGACGGCAAGCTGGCCCGGCGCTGGAACCAGATCAGCAATCTGGGGCGCCTGCTGGATCCCGCCGCGGACCGGCTGTACATCCTTTCCACGCTCGTCGGTCTCACCTGGCGGGAGATCCTGCCGATTTGGCTGACCGCTGCCCTTGTCGCGCGGGAGTTGATGCTTCTGGTGATGGTGGGAATCCTTCGCCGGCACGGCTATCCGCCGCCCCAGGTGAACTTCTTGGGCAAGGCGGCTACGTTCAACTTGATGTACGCCTTCCCGTTGCTGCTGCTCAGCGACGGACACGGGTGGCTCGCCTCCCTTGCGGCGATTTTCGGATGGGCGTTCGCTGGGTGGGGTACAACTCTGTATTGGTGGGCAGGAATCCTGTATGTGGTTCAGGTCCGCCGGTTGGTGAAGGCGGACGCAGCGGCCGATTAGCTCGGCGATGGCGGGCCCCGACGAGTAGTCGGCGGTTGCGCCTGGCGCCAGAGGCCTTGCCCGTCCGGGTGAAGTCGGCCAGACCGCCGTCTCTTCGAGGAGGACGTTTCCGACATGAAGGCCGTCGTTATGGCTGGTGGCGAGGGCACACGCCTTCGCCCCATGACTTCGAGCATGCCCAAGCCGCTCCTGCCGGTGGTCAACCGGCCGATCATGGAGCATGTGCTGCGGCTGCTCAAGCGGCATGGGCTCAATGAAACCGTCGTTACCGTGCAGTTCCTGGCGTCGCTCGTCAGGAACTACTTCGGTGACGGGGAAGAGCTCGGAATGGAGCTCACCTATGCCAATGAGGAGAAGCCCCTCGGTACCGCAGGCAGCGTCAAGAACGCCGAGGAAGCCCTCAAGGACGATGCCTTTCTGGTCATTTCCGGTGACGCCCTCACTGATTTCGATCTGACCGATCTCATCAACTTCCACAAGGAGAAGGGCGCACTCGTCACGGTGTGCCTGACCCGCGTCCCCAATCCCCTCGAATTCGGCATCACCATCGTCGACGAAGAGGGCAAGGTCGAGCGCTTCCTGGAGAAGCCGACATGGGGGCAGGTCTTCTCCGACACGGTGAACACGGGCATCTATGTGATGGAGCCCGAGGTATTCGACTACGTCGAGGCCGACAAGTCCGTCGACTGGTCCGGCGATGTTTTCCCGCAGCTGATGAAGGAAGGCAAGCCGATCTACGGCTATGTCGCCGAGGGCTACTGGGAGGACGTCGGCACGCACGAGAGCTACGTCAAGGCGCAGGCCGACGTGCTGGAGGGCAAGGTCGACGTCGACATCGACGGCTTCGAGATCTCCCCCGGCGTATGGGTCGCCGAGGGTGCCGAGGTCCACCCCGACGCAGTGCTGCGCGGTCCCCTCTACATCGGTGACTACGCCAAGGTCGAAGCGGACGTAGAAATCCGTGAGCACACCGTCGTGGGCTCGAACGTGGTCGTCAAGAGCGGCGCCTTCCTGCACAAGGCAGTCGTGCACGACAACGTCTACATCGGGCAGCACAGCAATCTGCGTGGCTGTGTGATCGGCAAGAACACCGACATCATGCGGGCCGCCCGTATCGAGGACGGCGCTGTCATCGGCGACGAATGCCTCGTCGGTGAGGAATCGATCGTCCAGGGGAACGTCCGGGTCTATCCCTTCAAGACCATCGAGGCCGGCGCATTCGTCAACACCTCGGTGATCTGGGAATCCAGAGGCCAGGCGCATCTCTTCGGGGCCCGGGGCGTCTCCGGAATCCTGAACGTCGAGATCACGCCCGAACTTGCCGTACGCCTCGCGGGCGCGTACGCCACCACGCTGAAGAAGGGGTCGACCGTCACCACGGCGCGCGACCACTCCCGTGGTGCGCGGGCGCTGAAGCGGGCCGTCATCTCGGCGCTCCAGGCCAGTGCCATAGACGTACGCGACCTGGAGAACGTGCCGCTGCCCGTCGCCCGGCAGCAGACCGCGCGGGGCAGCGCCGGCGGGATCATGATCCGTACGTCGCCGGGCGTCCCCGACTCCGTAGACATCATGTTCTTCGACGAGCGGGGCGCAGACCTCTCCCAGGCCGGACAGCGCAAGCTCGACCGCGTCTACGCCCGTCAGGAGTACCGGCGAGCCTTCCCGGGTGAGATCGGTGACCTGCAGTTCCCCTCCAGTGTCTTCGACTCGTACACCGGCTCGTTGCTGCGCAAGGCGGATACCACCGGGATCGCGGAGGCCGGCCTGAAGGTCGTCGTCGACGCCTCCAACGGCAGCGCCGGCCTGGTGCTGCCCAGCCTCCTTGGCCGGCTCAAGGTGGACTCGCTGACGATCAACCCCGGTCTCGACGAGTCGAGGCCCACGGAGTCCCCGGAGAGCCGGCGGGCCGGTCTGGTGCGGCTCGGGGAGATCGTCGCCTCGGCGCGGGCCGCGTTCGGGGTGCGGTTCGACCCGGTGGGTGAGCGGCTCTCGCTGGTCGACGAGCGGGGCCGGATCGTCGAGGACGACCGTGCGCTGCTGGTGATGCTGGACCTGGTCGCGGCCGAGCGGCGCAGTGGGCGGGTGGCGCTGCCCGTCACGACCACCAGGATCGCCGAGCAGGTCGCCGCGTACCACGGCACGCAGGTGGAGTGGACGACGACCTCGCCGGACGATCTGACACGGGTCGGCCGCGAGGAGACCACGATCTTCGGCGGCGATGGCCGCGGCGGGTTCATCATCCCCGAGTTCAGCAGCGTCTTCGACGGTGCGGCCGCGTTCGTGCGGCTCATCGGCCTGGTGGCGCGCACGCAGCTCACGCTCAGCCAGATCGACGCGCGGATACCGCAGGCACACGTCCTCAAGCGGGACATCCCGACGCCCTGGGCGGTCAAGGGCATGGTGATGCGCCGCGTGGTGGAGGCCGCCGGAAACCGTTCCGTGGACACCACCGACGGTGTGCGGGTCGTCGAGGCGGACGGCCGCTGGGTGATGGTGCTGCCCGACCCGGCCGAGGCCGTCACCCATTTGTGGGCCGAGGGGCCGGACGACGTGTCGGCCCAGGCGCTGCTGGATGAATGGGCCGCGGTGGTCGACAGCGCAGGTCACTGACGTTGTAGCGGTGTGCCGGGCCGGGTCTTCGGGCCCGGCCCGGCACACCGGTGGGGCCATTCGGTGGTAGCGCCGACGACGTGCGACGATGTGCGGCATGCCGCAGCAGCCCCCCGTTCGGAGCACGCCGTCTCCGCCCCCGCGTCCCGATGCGTCGATGTCGCTGCTGACCAATGTCATGGACCACGCGCTCGACGACGGGTACGCCGAGGCGACCGCTCGGCGCAAGGCCGCGGGCCAAGCCGGAATGCCGCGCACGCTGAAGGCCAAACTGGGCCTCGCGGGCGGTCTGGTGCTCGCCGCCCTCGTCGTGACGGTCGGTGCGGCCCAGGCCCGTATCACCGCGCCCGTGGTCGCCAAGGAGCGCCAGGAGCTGATCGACCGGGTCGACACGGAGACCAAGGCCGCCGACAAGCTGCAGAGCGAGGTGGACGGCCTGCGGACCGAGGTCGGCGACCGGCAGCGCAAGGCGCTGGAGAAGCACGGCGGGGACCAGGGCGAGCTGGTGGCGCTGCTCTCCGGCGCGACCGAAGTGCACGGGCCCGGAGTGAAGCTGGTCGTGGACGACGCCAAGGAGACCGCCCAGGGCGACGGCAGCCGACCGCGCGAGAGCACCACGTTCGCCGACACCGGCCGGGTGCGTGACCGTGACATGCAGCGGGTGGTCAACGGGCTGTGGCAGTCGGGCGCCGAGGCCATCGCCATCAACGGGCAGCGCCTGACATCGTTTTCGGCGATCCGGGCCGCGGGCGACGCCATACTGGTCGACAACAGGCCGCTGGTGCCGCCCTATACGGTGCTCGCGGTGGGCGACGGCAAGAAGTTGAGCACCGACTTCCAGGACAGCGCGGACGGCCAGTACCTGCATGTCCTCCAGCAGAACTACGGGATCAGGGCCAGCATTTCGGCCGAGGGCGACGTACGTCTCCCGGCGGCGCCGAGTCTGACCGTGCGTACCGCAAAACCAATGGCCACGGGCGCCGGTAAGGGCGTGGCCGCCACAGGGAAGGGCACATCGTGATCGCCGTACTTGGCCTCGTCGTGGGAGTCGTGGTCGGACTTTTCGTCCGGCCCGAGGTGCCTGCGGTGGTCGAGCCGTATCTGCCGATCGCCGTGGTCGCGGCGCTCGACGCGGTCTTCGGAGGACTTCGGGCCATGCTCGACGGCATCTTCGTGGACAAGGTCTTCGTGGTCTCCTTCCTGTCGAACGTCGTGGTCGCTGCGCTGATCGTGTTCCTGGGCGACAAGTTGGGCGTCGGTGCGCAGCTGTCGACCGGTGTGGTCGTGGTGCTCGGCATCCGGATCTTCTCCAACGCGGCCGCCATCCGCCGGCACGTCTTCAGGGCCTGAGGCCGATGAGCGACGTGGAAAAGAACACCGATCAGGGTGACGGCGGCGAGGAGCGGCCCGTCGACGCGCCGGGTGAATCCGCCGAGTCGAAGCCTCCATTGACGGGGCGTCAGCGGCTCGCCGCGGGCTTGTGGCCGCCGCGGGTCAGCCGGGCGCAGCTCATCGTGGCACTGCTGCTCTTCGTCCTCGGCCTCGGGCTCGCCATCCAGGTCCGCTCCAACAGCGACAACAGCGCGCTGCGCGGCGCCCGCCAGGAGGACCTGGTGCGCATCCTGGACGAACTGGATTCCCGCACCAAGCGTCTTGAGGACGAGAAGCAGCGTCTGGACGGCCAGCGCACCGAGCTGGAGACCAGCTCCAACCAGGCGGAAGAGGCGCGCAAGCAGACCGTGGAGAAGGAGCAGCAGCTCGGCATCCTGGCCGGCACGGTCGCGGCGCAGGGCCCCGGCATCACGTTGACGATCAGCGACCCCAAGGGCGCCGTCGAGTCCGACAAGGTACTTGACACGGTGCAGGAGCTGCGTGCGGCGGGCGCCGAGGCGATCCAGGTCAATGACGTCCGCGTGGTGGCCAATACGTACTTCTCCGACGAGACCGGCGGCATCGGGGTGGACGGAACCAAGGTCACCGCCCCGTACGTCTTCAAGGTGATCGGCAGGCCGCAGGATCTGGAGCCGGCGCTCAACATCCCTGGTGGAGTGGTGCAGACTCTGGAGAAGGAGCAGGCCACGGCTACAGTGGCCCGCTCGGAGAAGATCATCGTGAACGCCTTGCGAGCGGCGAAGCGGCCTGACTACGCTCAGTCGTCCTCGCACTGATGGGGGCATGCGTGAGAGCTGCCGCACAAGGGCAGGACGTTGCGGGGGGTCGCCGCTCCGTAACAGTGGTGCGTGGTGGAAACTGTTTGGCGGATACGGACGTTGTGAGAGTGTCCGGGTCGGCCGGTGTGTTGATTCTGGGTTCGTCCTGCCCCACGGGCGGGTCTATTTCGGTCAAGGGGAATCGCCCGTGAAGTTGTTTGCGAAGTTGTTCGGCAAGAGCGCACGCCAGGACGGCGGCAGCGCCGCCAGGCACCGTGCTCAGCGCCCCGGAGAGCCGGAGGAGCAGGGCGGCGAGCGCCCGCTGTTCCGCGATGAGGTGGCTGGTCCCGGAGGCGACATTTCGGGCGCGTCGTCTGTTGACCCCGCGGGTGCAGGGCGCATAGGTTTCGGGGAACCGTCAACCTCACGTTCGGGTGGAGGGTTTGGCTCCGACCCGTATGCCACCAGCGCCCACGCGGTGCCGCCGCGGCAGGAGGATCCGTCGATGTCGGGCATGCCTGTTTGTACGAGGTGCGGGCACACCAATCCCGCGGCCAGCCGCTTCTGCTCCAACTGTGGCGCTCCGCTGCGGCCCGGTGTCGTCCCGGAGCGTGCCTCCGAGACCACCTCGACCATCTCCATCTCCGGCCTTGAGGCATACGACGCCGAGGTGACGGGCCAGACACAGGTGCCGTCGCTCTCCCCGGAGGCGCAGGCCGCCGTGGACGCCCTGCCGCTGGGCTCCGCCCTGCTGGTGGTGCGCCGCGGGCCGAACTCGGGAAGCCGCTTCCTCCTGGACGGCGAGCTGACCACGGCCGGCCGTCATCCGCAGAGCGACATCTTCCTCGACGACGTGACGGTCTCGCGCCGCCACGTGGAGTTCCGGCGCGGTCCCGACGGGCGTTTCACCGTCTCCGACGTCGGCAGCCTCAACGGCACCTATGTGAACCGAGAGCGCATCGACTCCGTCGACCTGACCAACGGCGACGAGGTCCAGATCGGCAAGTACCGGCTGGTCTTCTACGCGAGCCAGCGCGCGCTCTGAGCCACGGCCAGGGAAGGTCCAAGCTGTGCAGACACCGACGGGCGGTGCCGGATCCGGCACCGCCACCGCGGGCGGCCGGATGATGAGTATCGGCGGCGTGCTCAATCAGCTGCGTGACGAATTTCCCGAAGTGACGATCTCGAAGATCCGGTTCCTGGAGTCCGAGGGCCTGGTGGAGCCCCGGCGTACGCCGTCGGGGTACCGCAAGTTCAGCCCCGAGGACGTCGAGCGGCTCGCCCAGGTGCTGCGGATGCAGCGGGATCACTATCTGCCGCTCAAGGTGATCCGGGAGCACCTGGACGCCCTGGCGCGCGGCGAGCAGCCCTCGCTGCCGTCCGGCGGTGCTCCCCGTGAGTTCCTCGACGGGCTGGGCGAGCCGGAGGCGGAGCGCCCCACGGCCGCCCGGGTGGGCCGTGCCGAGCTCGTGGCGGCCGCGGAGGTCACCGAGGCGGAGCTGGCCGAGTGGGAGTCCTACGGGCTCGTCACGGCCGGCCCCGACGGTGGTTTCGACGCCGAATCGGTGAATGTGGCACGCCTTGTGGCGGATATGGGCAGGTTCGGTCTGGAACCACGGCATCTGCGCGCCATGAAGGCCGCGGCCGACCGTGAGGCCGGCCTGGTCGAGCAAGTGGTGGCGCCCCTGCGATTGCACCGGAATCCGCAGACCAGGGCCCATGCGGAGGCCACCACGAAAGAGCTGGCGGCGCTCTCGGTAAGGCTTCACGCGGCGCTCGTGCAGACGGCTCTGGGTGTCCGGCTTCACTGATCTTGTAGGTGCCCGACTACCCAAACCTGCCGAGCACGTCCTAGGGTTGCTGTGTGAACGAGCTCGACGTCGTGGGTGTCCGGGTGGAAATGCCCTCCAACCAACCGATCGTGCTCCTGCGTGAAGTGGGAGGCGATCGGTACCTCCCCATTTGGATCGGTCCGGGGGAGGCGACCGCGATCGCCTTCGCCCAGCAGGGGATGGCGCCGGAGCGGCCGCTGACGCACGACCTTTTCAAGGACGTCCTTGAGGCCGTGGGCCAGGAGCTGACCGAGGTCCGCATCACTGATCTGCGCGAAGGCGTCTTCTACGCGGAGCTGGTCTTTGCCAGTGGGGTCGAGGTGAGCGCACGGCCGTCCGACGCCATAGCGCTGGCCCTGCGCACCGGCACGCCGATCTACGGCAGTGACGGGGTCCTTGATGACGCGGGAATCGCCATCCCGGACGAGCAGGAGGACGAGGTGGAGAAGTTCCGTGAGTTCCTCGACCAGATCTCGCCCGAGGACTTCGGCACCAACAGCCAGTGATCACCAGTAGCCAGTGAGCACCAGCAGCCAAAGATCACGAGCGGCCAGGGATCACCAGCGGTCGATGTGCAGCGCAACCGCGTGAGCACCGACGAGCGAGTGGTCCGGCGGCCGTCGGAGTGGCTGGGTGCGCCGCGTGCACGCCGGAGTGGTTTCGGCGCATTCGAGTAGCCTTTCCCGCAAGAGAGACACGGGAAACCACTCTCAGGGTGATTATCACTCGGCGTGCCGAGTGTGGCGATCGTTGACGCACCCCGAGTGACTGCCTACCGTCGAGTGGGCAGGTCAAGGACGGAGGGTCGGCGTGAGTATGAGCGGCGACGGTACGGCAGGGGGCGCTCCCGGACTCGGTTCGGGGGAGAGCGGGCCGTACCCGCTCCACAACAGTGCGGTCGACCCGTGTACCGAAACGATCGGATACCGGGGCCCGACCGCGTGTGCGGCGGCGGGGATCACCTACCGACAGCTGGACTACTGGGCGCGCACCGGCCTGGTCGAGCCGAGTGTGCGTCCGGCCTACGGTTCGGGCACCCAGCGTCTCTACAGCTTCCGGGACGTCGTCGTCCTGAAGATCGTCAAGCGTTTCCTCGACACCGGGGTGGCCCTCCAGAACATCCGCGCCGCCGTGCAGCACCTGCGGGAGCGCGGCTTTCGCGATCTGGAGCGGATGACGCTGATGAGCGACGGGGCCACCGTGTACGAGTGCTCGTCCCCGGACGAGGTGGTGAACCTCCTCCAGGGCGGCCAGGGCGTCTTCGGTATCGCCGTGGGCGTGGTGTGGCGGGATGTCGAGGCCGCGCTCTCCCAGCTGCACGGCGAACGCGTGGACACCGGCGAGACCCTCGTCGGCAACAACCCGGCCGACGAGCTGGCCAGGCGGCGCAACCGCGCGGTCTGATCCCCGGCGGCGCCGCCGGGGCCGATTGTCAGTGGCGTGAGGCAGCATCAGTGATGTGAGAGCCGCGCCGACCATCCTGCATCTCGACATGGATGCCTTCTTCGCCGCCGCAGAGCAGGCGTCGAAGCCGAGCCTGCGCGGAAAGCCGGTCGTCGTGGGCGGTCTCGGGCCGCGCGGGGTGGTCTCGACGGCCTCGTACGAGGCGAGACGCTTCGGGGTGCGCTCGGCGATGCCGATGGCGCAGGCCCGGCGGCTCTGTCCCAACGCGGCCTATCTGGTGCCCCGCTTCCAGCTGTACCGCACCGTCAGCGAGCAGGTGATGGAGTTGCTCGGGCGGCTGTCCCCGCTGGTCGAGCCGCTGAGTCTGGACGAGGCCTTCGTGGACCTGGAGGCCGGGGGCGTGGCCTTCGAGTCGGCCGGCGCACGTGCGGCCGGGGAGCGGCTGCGCAGGGACATCAGGGCGGTCACCGGGCTGAGCGGGTCGGTCGGCCTCGCCGGATCCAAGATGCTGGCCAAGATCGCCTCGGAGGAGGCCAAGCCCGACGGTCTGGTGCTGATAGAGCCCGGCACCGAGCGCCGGCTCCTCGCGCCGATGTCGGTGCGCATCCTGCCGGGCGTGGGCCCGGCCACCGGGGAGCATCTGCGCCGGGCCGGGATGACCACCGTGTCCGACCTGGTCGAGGCGGGTGAGGACGAGCTCGTACGACTCCTGGGCAAGTCGCACGGCGCCTCGCTGCACCGGATGGCGACGGGGTACGACGACCGCCCCGTAGTGGCCGAGCGGGACGCGAAGTCGGTCTCGGTGGAGGACACCTTCGATGTGGACCTGCACGACCGGCTGAGGATCACCATGGAGGTGGGGCGGCTCGCCGACCGGTGTGTCCAGCGCCTGCGGGCGTCGGGACACTCGGGCCGCACCATCGTGCTCAAGGTCCGGCGGTATGACTTCTCCACGCTGACCCGCTCCGAGACCCTGCGCGGGCCCACCGACGACCCCGGCGTGGTCCGGGAGGCCGCCGCACGGCTCCTGGAGGCGGTGGACACCACGGGCGGGGTGCGTCTGCTCGGTGTCGGTGTCAGCGGGCTCGCCGACTTCACACAGGAGGACCTGTTCGCGCAGGCCGCGGGGGTGCGGGCCGTGGAGGAACCGGTGGGACCGGTGGGGTCGACAGGGCCGTCAGGGCCGGTGGGTGAGGAGGCCGCCCCCGGGGCCGAGGCGGAGCCTCAGCCCCCCGAGGACCCGGCGCAGCGCCGCTGGCTGGCCGGGCATGACGTACGGCATGCCGAGTACGGGCCCGGCTGGGTGCAGGGCAGCGGCGTCGGGCGGGTCACCGTGCGCTTCGAGACGCCGACGGCGAAGGGGCCCGGGCGGGTGAGGACGTTCCGGGTGGACGACCCCGGCCTTGAGCCCGCGGAGCCGCTGCCGCTGGTGGAGCCGGCCGATACGGAGGGCGGGGACGTGGGCGGGGCCGGAGCGGAGCCGGAGGGGGTGGCGGAGGCCGGGGTGGCGGAGGCTCAGGATTCGCCGTTGGCGAGCCGGCCGAAGTCCCGGTCGGAGGGCGGCGGGCCGGGTTCGGGGGCCGCGATGTCCAGACCGTAGTGGTGGTAGAGCTGGAGCTCCTGTTCCGGTGAGAGATGGCGGCCCACGCCGAAGTCCGGCGCGTCCTTGATCAGGGCTCGGTCGTACGGCACGCGGAGCGTCTCGTCGACCAGCGTGCTGGGCTCCAGCGGGACGAAGGCGTCCCGGCTGAACAGGCCGGTGCGCACCGCGGCCCACTCGGGCGCGCCCGTGGCGTCGTCCAGGTAGACCTCGTCCACCGTCCCGATCTTGTGCCCATTGCGGTCGTATGCCTTGCGGCCGATCAGGCTGCGCGGATCGATATCGGTCTGCACGGTCCCTCCAATTGGTCGCAACTGGTTACAACTGCTCCATAAGCACTACGAAAGTGCACATCCCGGGTGTTGGCCACTTGAGCAGGTGAACAAAGAATCGAGCTCGGGCCTCGCTGGTAGGCTGGCAGACGGCTGCTGACCCCGTGCGGGAGAGTCCTCCGAAGAGCTCACCGAGTTCTCGGCGGACGCCGAAGGAGCAAATCCTCCCCGGAATCTCTCAGGCCCACGGACCGCACGGACGAGGTCACTCTGGAAAGCAGGACGGGGGACGTACGGGCACTTCGGCCCGGGCGGAACCTTTCCTCACCGACGGTGAAAACCGGGTCGCCGCCGTGCGCCCCCGGTGAAGCTCTCAGGTTGAGATGACAGAGGGGGAGGCCGTCCGGGTACCCGCGCCGTGGTGCCCCTCGCAGGTCGTGCGACCAGGAGGCCTCCGTAATGACCGCCAACCGCATTCCGCTCAGCCAGCTGGAGCGTGGCATCCCCTTCGAGCAGCGCCACATCGGGCCCGATGCCGAGGCACAGGCCAAGATGCTCGCGCAGGTCGGCTACGGCTCGCTCGACGAGCTGACCGCCGCCGCCGTCCCCGAGGTCATCAAGAGCGCCGGGGCGCTGGGCCTGCCCGAGGCGCGGACCGAGGCCGAGGTGCTCGCCGAGCTGCGCCGGCTCGCGGACCGCAACCAGGTGCTCGCCCCGATGATCGGCCTCGGTTACTACGGCACCTTCACGCCGCCGGTGATCCTGCGCAACGTCATGGAGAACCCGGCCTGGTACACGGCGTACACGCCCTACCAGCCGGAGATCTCGCAGGGCCGCCTGGAGGCGCTGCTCAACTTCCAGACCATGGTGGCCGAGCTGACCGGCCTGCCGACCTCCGGCGCCTCGCTGCTCGACGAGGGCACCGCGGCCGCCGAGGCGCTCGCCCTCTCGCGGCGCGTGGGCAAGGTCAAGGGCGGGGTGTTCCTGGTGGACGCCGACACCCTGCCGCAGACCGTCGCGGTGATCCAGACCCGCGCCGAGCCGACCGGTGTCGAGGTCGTCGTCGCCGACCTGAGCGACGGCATCCCCGCCGAGGCCGCCGAGCGCGGCGTCTTCGGCGTGCTGCTCCAGTACCCGGGCGCCTCCGGCCGGGTCCGCGACCTCAAGCCGGTCATCGACGCGGCGCACGAGCTGGGCGCGATCGTCACGGTCGCCGCCGACCTGCTGGCGCTCACCCTGCTCGCCTCGCCGGGCTCGCTCGGCGCGGACATCGCCGTCGGCACCACCCAGCGCTTCGGCGTCCCGATGGGCTTCGGCGGACCGCACGCCGGTTTCATGGCGGTCCAGGAGAAGTTCGCCCGCAGCCTGCCGGGCCGCCTCGTCGGCGTGTCCGTCGACGCCGACGGCAACAAGGCGTACCGCCTGGCCCTCCAGACCCGCGAGCAGCACATCCGCCGCGAGAAGGCCACCAGCAACATCTGCACCGCACAGGTGCTGCTCGCCGTGATGGCCGGGATGTACGCCGTCTACCACGGCCCGGACGGCCTGAAGCAGATCGCGCAGCGCACCCACCGCTACGCCGTCGTCCTCGCCGAGGGCCTGAAGGCCGCCGGCGTCGACGTCGCCCACGGCGCCTACTTCGACACGCTGACCGTGCGCGTCCCGGGCAAGGCCGCCGAGGCCGTCAAGGCCGCGCGTCAGGGCGGGGTCAACCTGTACCTGGTCGACGCCGACACCGTCTCCTTCGCCTGCGACGAGACCACCACGCGGGCCCAACTGGCCGCCGTCTGGGCCGCGTTCGGGGTGGACGCCGATGTGGAGGCGCTGGACACCACGGCCGCCGACACCCTGCCGGCCGCGCTGCTGCGCACCGACGAGTACCTGACCCACCCGGTCTTCCACCAGCACCGCTCCGAGACCGCGATGCTGCGCTACCTGCGCAAGCTGGCCGACCGCGACTACGCGCTCGACCGCGGCATGATCCCGCTCGGCTCCTGCACGATGAAGCTGAACGCGACCACCGAGATGGAGCCGGTGACCTGGCCCGAGTTCGGGCAGATCCACCCCTTCGCGCCGGTCGAGCAGGCCGCTGGCTACCTCACGCTCATCCGTGAGCTGGAGGAGCGCCTCGCCGAGGTCACCGGATACGACGCGGTGTCCATCCAGCCCAACGCCGGTTCGCAGGGCGAGCTCGCGGGTCTGCTCGCGGTGCGCGCCTACCACCGTGCCAACGGCGACACCCAGCGCACCATCTGCCTCATCCCGTCCTCCGCGCACGGCACCAACGCCGCGAGCGCCGTGATGGCCGGCATGAAGGTCGTGGTCGTCAAGACCGCCGACGACGGCGAGGTCGACGCCGACGACCTGCGCGCCAAGATCGAGCAGTACCGCGACGAGCTCTCGGTGCTGATGATCACCTACCCGTCCACGCACGGGGTGTTCGAGGAGCACGTCGCCGACATCTGCGCCCTGGTCCACGAGGCCGGCGGCCAGGTCTACGTGGACGGCGCCAACCTCAACGCCCTGGTGGGCCTCGCCAAGCCGGGCAAGTTCGGCGGCGATGTCTCGCACCTCAACCTGCACAAGACGTTCTGCATCCCGCACGGCGGCGGCGGTCCCGGCGTCGGCCCGGTCGGTGTGCGCGCGCACCTCGCCCCGTACCTGCCCAACCACCCGCTCCAGCCGACCGCCGGTCCCGAGACGGGAGTCGGCCCGATCTCGGCCGCCCCGTGGGGCTCTGCCGGCATCCTGCCGATCTCGTGGGCGTACGTACGTCTCATGGGCGGCGAGGGCCTCAAGCGGGCGACGCAGGTGGCGGTGCTCGCCGCGAACTACATCGCCAAGCGCCTGGAGCCGCACTACCCGGTGCTCTATACGGGCCCCAACGGTCTTGTCGCGCACGAGTGCATCGTGGACCTGCGGCCGCTCTCCAAGGCGACCGGCGTCAGCGTCGACGACATCGCCAAGCGCCTGATCGACTACGGCTTCCACGCGCCGACCATGTCGTTCCCGGTGGCCGGCACGCTGATGATCGAGCCCACCGAGTCCGAGGACCTGGGCGAGATCGACCGGTTCTGCGACACGATGATCGCGATCCGCGGCGAGATCGAGAAGGTCGCCTCCGGCGTCTGGCCGGCCGACGACAATCCGCTGGCCAACGCCCCGCACACCGCGGCCGCGCTCGGCGGCGAGTGGAACCACGCCTACAGCCGCGAGGACGCCGTCTTCCCGGCCGGGGTGTCGGCCGCCGACAAGTACTGGCCGCCGGTCCGCCGCATCGACGGCGCCTTCGGCGACCGCAACCTGGTCTGCTCCTGCCCGCCGCTGGACGAGTACGACCACTGACCCACGCATGCGTAAGGGCCGGTTCGGGGTGTGTTCCCCGGGCCGGCCCTTGTGTTGTCCGTACCGGACGAGTCCGCTGGGGACCGGTCCGTACGGGACTGCCCGTACGAGGCCGCCTAGGCGGCCGTCGCCACCTGCTCCGCCGTGAGCGGCCGGTGCGGGGCGATGATCTGCCCGTCCGGCAGCAGCTCACCGGTGTCCTCGAAGAGCAGGACGCCGTTGCACAGCAGGCTCCAGCCCTGCTCCGGGTGGTGTGCCACGGGCTGCGCGGCTTCCCGGTCGGCGGAGAAGGCTGTCGGACAGGCTGGCTTGTGCTGGCACATGGATGCGTTCTTTCGCTGCGTCGTGGTGAGTGTGCTGCGGCTCGATGCGTTGTTCATGGCCGCCCCCCGTAGTAAGTCGGTCGGTCCGATCCCAGTGTTGCCCCACGGGCGTCAATCCGCAGGGATTTCGCGGCAGCGCTTCCTACTGCTTAATGACGTATCACCCGTGCGGACGGTTCAGCTCAACTGGCCTGTCTTTTCGGGTGGTTCGGGGTGGCCCGGCTGGGCTAGCCCGTATGGCGCAGGCGGCGCGTACGCAGCATAGACACACGATGCCCCGCGACCACACTGGTCGCGGGGCACTTTCTTTTCCCGGGCCGTTGCCGGAGGTCTCAGACGGGCTGGCCGAGCAGTCGGGCGGGGGCCAGGCGCAGGGTGAGGACCGGAAGCAGTTCGCTGACGCGCAGCGGGCGGTGCGCGCAGATGCCGGGCGGGGCGGGTGCCAGCGGCACCAGGAGGTCGTGCGGGGCCGGCGTGCCCGAGGCGCCGTCGGCGCCGGCGTCCGTGTGCAGCCACAGCGTGAGCATGTACAGCTCGGGGACCGAGAGCAGCCGGGGCTGGTAGTGCGTGCTCAGCTGCTCGGCCTGGCGCAGGGCGAGCTGGGTCGAGGCGATGTAGGGGCCTTCGAAGAAGTGCGAGAAGGTCCAGCCGTCGGGGGTGAGGCGGGTGTCCGCTGCGGCGACCGGATGCTCGGGGTCGCTGATCAGGAAGCGCCAGCCGGCCAGGCGCGTGTGCGGGGTCCGGCCGCCCGGGGTGATCCCGTCCAGGACGTGGAGCGGGAGCGGCAGTTCGGGGGTGAGCGGACCTTCGGTGGAGCGGAGGGCCGGGGTGCGGGCCTCGCGTACGGCGGTGGGGGAACCGAGTGCCGCGAGGACGCTGCGCAGGGCGGGCGCGGGGGCCGGGGGGACATGCAGCGGCATGGTGGGTCGCCTCTCACTTCGGGAGACACGGTGATGCGGGGGCAGTGCGGACGGCGCTGTCTGCGGTGCGGGGTCAGAGGGGGGCCGACGATGGATGGCCGGGGGCGCCAACTCTCTGCCTCGTTTGCGGAGTTTATACGACACGTGTTCACGCAGTGTTTCAGCTAGCTGTCGTCGATATTGCCCGCAAGTCGGTATCCGGTCCTCCTGGGCAGGCGTTTCACCCGGGAAAATGCCCGGTGCGAGGTCCCGACCTGGAAGGATTTCCCTCCGGTGGTCGGCCGATTCTCGTCGGTGTTTTTCACCATTGACGAGTGGGCGGTAACTGCACGTTGCCGTATGCCCGCTGAATGTGCCGGAGGCCCCAGGCGTCGACGCTACTCCATCGGCACTGCGCGCGCAGGCGTTATGGATCAGTCAGTCTGGGCATTATCGACCATGACGCGAGCGGCCGGTGTCCCGGCCGCCCATTCGAGGAGGGACCCTTCGATGGGGGAGAAGGTCGTGGCAGGCGGATTCGACCTGTCCGATCGGCACCGCTACCGGGACAAGCTTCAGCAGTGCCTGGAGGGCCTCGGGAAGCTGCTGGCCCAGAAGCGGTTCGACCGTCCCAGGAACTTGATGGGGCTGGAGCTGGAACTGAATCTCGCGGGCCCCGACGGCATGCCCCGCATGATGAATGGCGAGGTGCTGGAGCGGATCGCGAGCCGGGATTTCCAGACCGAACTCGGAATGTTCAACCTGGAAGTGAACATCGCGCCCCACCGGCTCAGCGGCCGGGTTTTCGACCAGCTCGCCGAGGAGCTGCGCACCGGGCTCGGCTATGCCGATCGCAAGGCCGCCGAGGTCGACGCGGGCATCCTCATGATCGGAATTCTGCCGACCCTGACGCAGGACGATCTGGTCTCCGGAAATCTCTCCGACGTCGACCGCTACCAGTTGCTGAACGATCAGATAGTGGCCGCTCGCGGAGAGGATTTCACCCTCGACATCCAAGGGGTGGAACGGCTCGTCTGCACGTCGGCGTCGATCACCCCCGAAGCCGCCTGTACCTCCGTGCAGTTGCATCTGCAGGTGACGCCCGCGCGCTTCGCCGCGGTGTGGAACGCGGCCCAGGCCGTCGCGGCCGTGCAGATCGCGGTGGGTGCCAACGCGCCCTTCCTGTTCGGGCGCGAGCTGTGGCGCGAGTCGCGGCCGCCCCTGTTCGAGCAGGCCACCGACACCAGGCCGGCCGAGCTGCGCGCCCAGGGAGTGCGTCCGCGCACCTGGTTCGGGGAGCGCTGGGTGTCGTCCGCCTATGAACTCTTCGAGGAGAACCTGCGGTTCTTCCCGCCGCTGCTGCCCATCTGCGACGAGGAGGAGCCGCTGCGCGTCATCGCCGACGGCGGCGTGCCGGGCCTGAAGGAACTCGTGCTGCACAACGGCACGATCTACCGCTGGAACCGCCCGGTGTACGGGATCGCCGACGGTGTGCCGCACCTCCGCGTGGAGAACCGGGTGCTCCCGGCCGGGCCCACCGTGGTGGACGTGCTCGCCAACGCGGCCTTCTACTACGGCCTGGTGCGCGCCCTCGCGGAGGAGCAGCGCCCGGTGTGGACGCGGCTGCCCTTCGAGTCGGCGGCCTCCAACTTCGACGCCGCCTGCCGCTACGGCATCGACGCCGAGCTGCTGTGGCCGGCGCCGCGGCGCGGCGGCGGTGTCACCCGAGTGCCCGCGATCAAGCTCGTACGCGAGGAGCTGCTGCCGCTCGCGGCGGCCGGGCTCGACGCGTGGGGCATCGAGGCGGCCGACCGGGACCACTATCTCGGCATCATCGAGGAGCGCTGCCGCCGCCGGGTCAACGGGTCGTCCTGGCAGGTCGACACCTACCACCGGGCGCTGGCGGCGGGCCTCGGCCGGGAGGCCGCGCTGGCCGCCACCACCCGGCGCTACCGGGAGCTGATGCTGGAGGGCGAGCCGGTGCACACCTGGCCGACGGGCTTCCCGGGCCCCGAGGCGCGCCGCCGCTAGCCGAGGTGCCCGGCCTGGCTTGAGGGTGCCCGGCGTGGCCGGCCGCCGCCGGGCCGGGTGCTCGGCCCGGCGCAAGGGGTCCCGGCGTGACCGGATGCCTCGCGTCAGCCGTGCTGCCGGGCCCGGCCGAGGGCCATGATCGCCTGGAGGATCACGGCCTGGATGTCGGCCGGGTCGGTCACCTGGTAACCGGCGCCGCCGGTCGCCCTGGCGATCTCCCGTACCTCGGCCTCGTCGGCCTGCGGGCCGACCGCGATGGCGATCAGCGGCACCGGCCTCGACGGGTCGGTGAGCTTCTGCAACTGCGCGACGAGGTCGGCCCGCGAGATGCTGCCCGGGTCCTCGTTGGCGCCGTCGGTGAGCAGCACCACCGCGTTGAACTTGCCGCTCGCGTACGTCGAGGTCGCCTCCTTGTACGCGGCGAGCGTCGTGTCGAACAGGCCGGTCGCGCCGTCCGGCACCGGTTGCAGCGCGGCGAACGCGGCGGACAGCTTGTCGCGCTGGGTGCGGCCGCCGGGCGACGGGTCGCCCAGCCGGGCCGTGGGCACCAGACGGCGGTAGTCGCGCGAGCCGTCCAGATGGGTCGCGAAGTCCCACAGACCGATCTCGTCCTCGGCGGTGAACTGCGCGAGCGCCTGGAGCAGCGAGGCCTTGGTGACGTCCATCCGGGAGTGGCCGCCCGATCCGGGCACCGTGGCTGCCATCGAACCCGAGGCGTCCACGACCGTCGTGAGGCGCGCGCTCTGCACGGTGATCGTCCACATCCCGAGCGCGTCCTGGAGCTCCTGGGCCGAGGGCGGGTCGGCGCTGGTACCCGCGTACGGCTGCGGGGAGCTGCCGCCGGCGGCCGGGGGAACGGCACCGGCGACGGGCTGGCCCGGCGCCCGGAACCCGTGACCCGCCAGGACCTGGACTGACTCGGAGTCACCGAGCAGGGTCAGGAAGCGCATCGCCGCCCGGCTCTCGTCGGTGCTCATGCCCGACTCGCGCACCATCGTGTACGGGTAGTCCAGCTGCGGCGCACCGTCCTTGGGATAGAAGAGCCGCACCCCTTGGTCCGTACCCTGCGCGTGGCGGCCCGCGTTGTAGGCGAAGGCGGCCTGCTCGGACAGGACCACGGCCCCGCTGGTGTGTGAACTGCCGCCCGTCTGACGGGAGTTGGCGGTGCCCAGGGCGTCCGTCACCTGTCCGTCACCGTCGGAGACCCGCTGTGAGAGCACCTTCGCGAGTGCTGCGGTCCGGGTGCTGCCCGCCGCGTCCCGGCCCGCCGACTTGCCGATGCAGCTCAGCGCGAGCAGGCCCGCGGCGCTGTGTGCCGGGTCGGCCGCGCCGAGGCGCACCTTGTCGTCACCGGCGGTGGCCGTCGCCAACTCGGCCCAGGTGTACGTCTTCTGCGGCCAGCCGAGCGCCTTCGCGGACGCGGGCACCACACCGAGGGCGACGGGGGAGTCCGCGACGTGGCCCGCGGTGACGACAGTCGCGGAGCCCGCGGCGTCCTTCGCGCGGTCCACCCACATCGAGGCATCGGGTATCCAGACCGCGAAGTCGGGTCTGGAGCGCGAGGTGAAGGAGGCGGCCACCTTGTAGGAGTCGCGGGCGGTCACCCGGACGTCCATGCAGGAGCCGTCCGAGGTGATCTTCTCCTTGCGGGCCCGCTCGGCCACGGCCTCGACGGCGGGCGCCACATCGGGCGAGGCGACCAGATCCAGTCGTACGGCGGTGGCGGCGCACGAGTGGCCGAAGGACAGCAGCCCGCGCTGTACGGCGACGGCGGTCCCCCCGGCCACGGCGAGGACGAGCGCGGTGGCCAGGGCCACCGTCCGCCGTCGGCCCGATGCCGGGGCGGCGGCCCCGGTGCTCCCGTGCGCGGCATCGTCGGGCAAGCTGTGACGTCCCATGGCGGTGGTGCCCCTCCTTGAATCCGAACAAGGAAAAAGGGGGACCGCACCCTTGTAATGGCGCCCGTCCCCCGGCCTGTCGCGCGCGATCTTCATAATTTCTTCCGAGACCCTAGCGGGGCGGTGGCGGGGACGGGACGGGATTCGTCAACTGGAGGCAGGTGTGCAGGTGGAGGCCGGGCGCGTGGCTGATTCTCTTCCCGAAGAGGGGACTTCACCGCGAATCCTGCGGTCCGAGACCGTGCTTGTCCTGGCACTCTCGCTGGGTGCGAGCGGAGTGTCGGCGCTGATCAGCTTCATCGGATCGCTCACCAAACCGGGCGGCCTCAAGCACCAGGCGGCCAACCTCAACACGTCGTACGCCCCCGGGCGGCCATGGCTCGATCTCGCCTGGCAGCTCTTCGGCATCGCGACGGCGCTCGTGCCGGTCGCGCTCGTGGCACATCTGCTGCTGCGCGAACGCACCGGCGGACTGCGGGTGATCGGTTTCGACCGGACCCGGCCGTGGCCGGACCTCGGCCGCGGGGTGCTCATCGCGGCCGGGATCGGCAGCGCGGGGCTTGCCTTCTACCTGGTGGCCCGGGCGGTGGGCGGCAATCTGACCGTGGTCCCCGAGTCGCTGCCCGGCGTGTGGTGGAAGTACCCGGTGCTGATCCTGTCGGCGCTGCAGAACGCGGTGCTCGAAGAAGTCGTCGTCGTGGGGTACCTGCTGCGCAGACTCGGCCAGTTGGGGTGGACCCCGATGGCCGCGCTCGTCGCGAGCTCCGTGCTGCGCGGCTCGTACCACCTCTACCAGGGCGTCGGCGGCTTCCTCGGCAACATGGTGATGGGCGTGGTCTTCGTGCTGCTCTACCGGCGCTGGCAGCGGGTCGGCCCGCTCGTCGTCGCCCATGCGCTGCTCGACATCGGTGCCTTCGTCGGATACGCACTGCTCGCGGGGAAGGTGAGCTGGCTGCCGACGATGTGAGCGACGGAGGGGGTGGGTGCCGGAGGGGCGGCGGGCGGGTGCCGCCGTGGCAGTGGGGCACCCGGAGTGGCAGTGGGTAAGGGGCGTACGGCCATTGCCTGCGCCTCTTACCGCGCTACGGCATCTCGTGGGGATCTCCTGGCGCGTGACTTATTGCGCGGTCGGCCGGGGTGCGGTCAACAGCTCGCCGTCGATCACTGTGACGGCCCGGCCGGTGAGCAGGGTGCGCCCGCCGCGCACCTCGGTACGCACGAGGCCGGAGCGGGCCGAGGCCTGGAGGCCGGTCAGCTCGTCGCGGCCCAGGCGCGCCGACCAGAACGGGGCGAGTGCGGTGTGGGCGCTGCCCGTCACCGGGTCCTCGTCGATACCGACGTTGGGGAAGAAGCAGCGTGAGACGTAGTCGTGACCGGAGGCCGGATCGGCGGCCGCGGCCGTCGCGATGATGCCGCGCCGGGAGTGGCGCCCGAGCGCCCGCAGGTCGGGGGCGAGGCCGCGTACGGCCGCCTCGTCGGAAAGCTCGACCAGGAGGTCGCCGACGTGGGCCGAGGTGCCGTGGACGGAGCGGACCGGGGCGCCGAGCGCCTCGGCGAGGCCGGCCGGGACCGGCTCGGCCACGAGGTCCGAGGTGGGAAAGTCCAGGGTGATCGTGCCGTCCTCCGCCGCGGTCGCGGTGAGGATGCCGCAGCGTGCGGCGAACCGGACCGTTCCGGTCGCCGCTCCCGTGGAGTGCAGTACGTGCGCGGCGGCCAGGGTCGCGTGGCCGCACATGTCGACCTCGGTGGCCGGAGTGAACCAGCGCAGCGCCCAGTCCGCGTCGCCGCCCGGCGGCAGCGGATGCGCGAAGGCGGTCTCGGCGTGGTTGACCTCGCGTGCCACGTCCTGGAGCCACGCGTCGGCCGGGAAGGCGTCGAGGAGCAGCACCCCGGCGGGGTTGCCGGCGAACGGGCGGTCGGTGAAGGCGTCGACGATTCGGATGCGCATGTCCGCACCGTACGGGACCGGAAATTCCGTGCGCCAAGGCCAATCCGCGCCGACTGGACCGCCCGCGGCCGTGGACGGCCGGAAGGACCTGGGAAGCCTCGCTCCGCCGGCGCCCCCGGGTCACACGGCCAAGGGAACGGCGTGCACCTCGTCGGCGGGGTGGCCCGCCCGCTGGTGGACGCGTTGTACGGCCTCGGCCGACGGCGCCTCGGAGAGGCAGTAGACCGTGCCCGACTTCGGGTCCGCCCAGGCCTTCTCGAAGTGGACGCCTTCCTCGCCCTCGATGTCGAGATCCGCCTGGTGCGCCTGCTTCAACTGATCTGCTGTGATGCCCGTCATCCCGTGGTGGACGTCCATGAACCGGGACATGACGTCGCACCCCCTTCCGGCGTTCCGCACCGGGGCGTTCGAGGCCGCCACGTTCTGTGCCGGCTCCAGCTCCGCTCCCTCCATCGTGCGCCTCCGCGGGGCGGGAGGCGACCAGGAACGGGAGGGGCCGCTCGCCCAGGGACACCGATCCCCGGAGCCTTCGCTGTCACGCGTTGCCGGTCCAGCCTGGGTGGCAGCCGGTACAGGGGCCGCCGCCGTCCCAGCACGACGCCCATCGCGCAGGGGGCTTGCCAAGAGAAAGCTACCGATATATCGTTGACGCATCGCGACAGATCAACGATGGAAGGAAGCGAACCATGCGTTCACATGGATACGGACAGCAAGGACCCGGCCATCGCGGTCGGGGCGACTTCGAGGGGCGGCGTGCCGCCTTCGGGCCTTTCGGTCCCGGCTTCGGCGGGGGACCGTGGGGTGGTGGCCCCGGCGGTCGTGGCGGCCGGGGTGGTCCCAGGGGCAGGGCCCGGCGCGGGGATGTCCGCGCGTCGATCCTGGCCCTGCTCAAGGACCGGCCGATGCACGGCTACGAGATGATCCAGGAGATCGGCGAGCGCAGCGGCGGGGCCTGGAAGCCCAGTCCCGGCTCGGTCTATCCCACCCTCCAGCTCCTGGAGGACGAGGGTCTGATCACCAGCGAGAGCGAGGGCGGCAAGAAGCTGTTCACGCTCACCGACGCCGGGCGCACGGAAGCCGAATCGGGAGCCGAGGCTCCCTGGGAGGACGCCGGGCGCGGAGTCGACTGGGAGGCCATGCACGAGATCCGGCAGGCCGGCTTCGGCCTGATGGAAGCGTTCGGCCAGGTCTGGAAGACCGGCTCCGCCGACCAGCGCCAGAAGGCGCTCACCGTCATCAACGACGCCCGCAAGAAGCTCTATCTGATCCTTGCCGACGAGGCCTGAACCTCGTCATGGCGAAGCCCCGCGGTCACCGGCCGCGGGGCTTCGCGCGTCCGGTTCAGGCGCAGAGCCCCCCGAGCTTGCGCAGCGACTCGTTGAGGGCGGCCGTGGCCGAGTCCTTGAGCTTGCCCGCCATGAGCGAGACGGCGGCCCCCGTGAACTCGCCGTCGATGCGCACCGTGGTGGCCCCGCCGTCGGGGACGACCGTGTACCGGTTGAAGACGCTCACGCCCATCGGGCCCTTGCCGCGGACGCCGAACACCCGCCCGGCCTCGAACTCGTCCACCGTCCAGGCCACTTCGGCCGGGAAGCCCATGAGCTTCATGTTCTCCGCGTAGGTTGCGCCCAGCTCCAGCTTGTCGGGCCCGCCCGCCGGGAAGCTGGTGTGCGTGGCGTTCCACTCGCCGTACGAGGAGAAGTCGGTGAGCTGTGCCCAGACCTTCTCGGCCGGAGCCTCGATACGTGCCTCCGCGCTGACCTCGGCCATATGACCACTCCTTCATGGGGCTACAGGGAACGGTGACGGGAACGTGCGCGGAACGTAGCCGGAGCCGGGCGAACATTCAAGGCTGACGAACCGTCAGATCGGTCGGACCGTCAGATCGGTCGGACCGTCAGACCGGTCGGACCGTCGGATCCGCTGGGCCGTCAGATCTGCTGGGTCTCCAAGGCCCAGATCTCGGCGGAGTCGAACAGATCGCAGGCGCGCGGCCGCGCGGACTCGTCGTGGCAGTGGAACGCCGCCCAGAACAGGTCGCCCGGGAGCGCGTCGCACGGCGCGTACACCCGGTACACGTACTGCTGTCCGTCCTGGGCCAGCAGGGCGACCATCCAGCACATCTGCGCTCCCTCGGCGGGCGGGTGGGGACGGCTGTGTCCGGAGGGAAGGACGAGCCCGCGCGGCGGACCGGTTGCGCCGGGGGCGTGGGCCGGTACGTCTCGCGCCGTCCAGAGTTCCCCTCGCGCGGGAGATTTGCGAGATCTCATCCGTAAGGAGGAGAAGCCGGTCATCCGTGCCCACCTTCTGTGGGAGATCGAAATGCTTCCGCACGGGGATGTGCCGCGCGTCGGCGGCTGATGAGGTGGGATGGTGCACCGTCCTACCTCAGGAGCAGCTCACCCGGCTCCTCCCGCAGACATCGAAGTCCGGCTCACCGCGGAGCTGGCCTCCGTGGTCGCGGGCGCGCGCAGGCGTGCGCTGCGCGACGGGGACCGCCAGCTCGACACCGCGCACCTGCTGCACTCCCTGATGGAGAGCGACCCCGAGGTGCGGTCCGCCTTCGACGACGGCCCTCAAGTGGCGCGCGTCCTCGGCTATTTGGTGCAGCGCAGCATCGGATACGGGCTCCGCTGGCAGGGATCCGTGGAGGACTCGGGGGCGGTGCCCCTGATGACACAGCCCGGCTGGTCGCCCAGCGCCCTGACGGCGATGGAGTACGCGCTCGGCCGAGCCGAGGCCCGTGGCGGCGAGCCGGTCGCGGGCCGCGATGTGCTCGCCGCGCTCGCGGCGGATCCGGAGTGCCGCGCCGTCGAGGTGCTGCGGCACGCGGGTGTGGACGCGGGCGCCCTCGCCGACCGCCTCGCGCAGCCGACCGCCTCGCACGGCCGGATGCACCGGGCCTGACCCGACGCCGGGGCGGGGTGACCCGGCAGGCGTGAAGCCCGCGGTGGCAACCAGCGGGCCCGAAGGACCTGCGCCGGGGCCGAGTCGGGCCGTCGGGCGCGGTCTGACGCGGGGGCGCCGTCTCGACAGGTGTCACGCGGATGAAGGTGCTGACCGCGGCTGTCATGATGTGCCGATGCACGCGTCTCAGGGAAGAAGCGTCGGCCTGGGACTCGCCTTGGCGTCGGCCTTCGCGTTCGGTGGTTCAGGGGTGGCGGCCAAGCCGCTCATCGAAGCGGGGCTCGACCCGCTGCACGTGGTGTGGCTGCGGGTGACCGGCGCCGCGCTCGTCATGCTCCCGGTGGCCTGGCGCCACCGGGCCCTGGTGCTGCGCAGGCCCGCGCTGCTCGCCGGGTTCGGACTCCTCGCCGTCGCCGGCGTCCAGGCCTGCTACTTCGCCTCGATCTCCCGCATCCCGGTGGGTGTCGCGCTGCTCGTCGAATATCTGGCGCCCGCGCTCGTCCTCGGCTGGGTCCGGTTCGTCCAGCGCAGGCAGGTCACCCGGTCCGCCGCGGTCGGCGTGGTGCTCGCCGTCGGCGGACTCGCCTGTGTCGTCGAGGTCTGGTCCGGGCTCAGTTTCGACGCGGTCGGACTGCTCCTCGCGCTCGGCGCGGCCTGCTGCCAGGTCGGCTACTTCGTCCTGTCCGACCAGGGCGGCGAGGGCGAGGGCGCGGCCGACCCGATCGGCGTCATCGCGTACGGGCTGCTCATCGGTTCGCTCGTCCTGACCGCGGTGGCCCGCCCCTGGGCCATGAAGTGGTCGGTGCTCGCCGGCAGCGCCGACATGGACGGCTCCCGGGTCCCCGCCGTACTGCTGCTCTGCTGGATCGTGCTCATCGCCACGGTGCTCGCCTACGTCACCGGTGTCATCTCGGTGCGCCGGCTCTCCCCGCAGGTCGCCGGTGTGGTCGCCTGCCTGGAGGCGGTGCTGGCGACCGTGTTCGCCTGGGTCCTGCTCGGCGAACACCTCTCCGCGCCGCAGATCATCGGCGGCGCCATCGTCCTGACGGGCGCGTTCATCGCCCAGTCGGCGGCCCCCAAGGACCCCGAGTCCCCCGAGGCGCCCTCGGCCCCCTTGCCCCCGGCCGCCGCGGGCGGACCGCTCCCCGCCGAAGGGGAGTTGTCGCCCGGACACTCGGCCGCCTAGGGTGACGAACGTGCCGATGACCGTACTGCCGCCTCCCGCCGCGTAACGCGGGCGGCCGCACTCCCGACGAAGACCCGGCTCGGGCAGTCCCCGAGCGGCTCGTCGCTGCCCGCGTACTCCACGCCAGCGACCAGCCAGCCGTCTTCATCCTCGGAGTACGTACGTGTCGAATTCCTCAACGGGCCTTGCCACGGCCCCCGCCGCCGCCCTGCCCGTGGGCCGCGGTCTGCTGTACCTCGCCTTCGCCGGAGTCGCGTGGGGCACCGCGGGCGGCGCGGCCGCCCTGGTCTTCGGGGCCAGCGACCTCGGACCGCTCGCCCTGTCCTTCTGGCGCTGCGCCGGCGGGCTCGTCCTGCTGCTCGGCGCGATGGCGCTGCGCCGCCGACCCGCCCCCAGGATCGCCGAACCGCGCGCTCGCAGGCTGCTGCGCATCCTCGGGAACGGCGTCGGCCTGATGGTCTTCCAGAGCGCGTACTTCGCGGCGGTCGAGGCCACCGGGCTCGCGGTCGCGACCGTAGTGACGCTCGGCGCGGGCCCCGTCCTGATCGCGCTCGGTGCCCGACTCGCCCTGGGTGAACGGATCGGGTGGGCGGGCGCAGCCGCCGTCTCCGGGGCACTCGCGGGGCTCGCGGTCCTGTGGATCGGCAACGGCGGCGGTACCGTCCGGCCCGCCGGGGTCCTGCTCGCGCTGGTCTCGGCCGCCGGATACGCGGCCATCACCCTGCTGACCAGGTGGCTCGGCCGCGACGGCGGGGCCGGCGACCCCTCGGCCACCACGGCCTGGGCCTTCGGCGTGGCGGCCCTGTGCCTGCTGCCCCTCGCGGGCTCGGAGGGCCTGCTGCCGCACACCGGGGACCCGGTGCGGGTGTTCGTCCTGCTGCTGTACGTGGCGGCCGTGCCCACCGCGTTCGCGTACGCCCTCTACTTCGCGGGCGCCGCGGTCGTCCGGGCCGCGACCGTCTCCGTGATCATGCTCCTGGAGCCGGTGAGCGCGGCCGTACTCGCCGTGTCCGTGCTGGGCGAGCGGATCACCGCGGCCACCGCGGTCGGCACCGCGCTGCTGCTCCTCGCGGTGCTCGGGCTCGCGGCGGCCGAGACGCGGCAGGCGGCCAGGAGCCGCCGCGAGGCGGTTCTCCTGTAGGGCGCGGGCGGTCCGCCGAGAGACGGACGGGTGGGGCCCCGCCGCATGACGGGGCCCCACCCGGGGCGGCCACCGGCCGGCTCACATCACGGTGAGGTAATCCGGGACGGCCACCGACGGGTCGAGGTCGTCGGCCGGGAGGGGCGCGCCGTAGCCCGGGGCGAGCGGCAGGACGCCGGCCCAGTGCGGCAGCGAGAGGTCCTCGGCGTCGTCGTTCGGGCCGCCGGCGCGGAGCTTCGCCGAGACCTCGTTCAGGTCGAGGCTGACCACCGCGGTCGCCGCCAGCTCCTTGGCGTTCGCCGGGCGCGAGTCGAGGGAGCGGCCGGGGACGACGTGGTCCACGATCGCGTCGAGCGCGGTCCGCTTCTCCTCGGGGTCGGTGACCTCGTGGGCGATGCCGTGCACCACGGCCGAGCGGTAGTTGATGGAGTGGTGGAAGGCGGACCGGGCGAGCACGAGCCCGTCGACGTGGGTGACCGTCAGGCAGACGGCCAGCCCGGGGTCCGCCTGCCCGGCCGCGCGCAGCGGACGCGAGCCGGTCGAGCCGTGTATGTACAGCCGCTCGCCGACCCGGGCGAACAGCGTCGGCAGCACCACGGGGGCGCCGTCGCGGACGAAGCCCAGGTGGCAGACGTACGCCGTGTCGAGGATGCCGTGCACCAGCTCGCGGTCGTACGAGGCCCGCTCACGCGAACGGGTCGGTACGGTGCGGTCGGTCGCCTGGTAGGGGGCTGCGGGCGCGGTGTCCGACATTGCGTTCTCCATTGCACTAGTGCATAATCTGGTTTGTGCTAGGAGAATATCGGATCGAAGGGCGTCGCGCATCGGAGATTGCCGAGAGCGTCGAACGCGCGGTGGGTTCCGGCGGGCTCGAACCGGGTCAACTGCTGCCCCCGCTCAGGGAGTTGGCCACCGAGCTCGGTGTCAATCCCAATACCGTCGCGGCCGCCTACCGGCTGCTGCGCGACCGCGGGGTGATCGAGACGGCGGGCCGGCGCGGCAGCCGGGTGCGCCCGAGGCCCGCGAGCTCGGCCCGCGACCTCATCCGCGCCGACGTGCCCGAAGGCGTCCGGGACATCTCCGACGGGAATCCGGACGCGCGGCTGCTCCCGCCGCTCGCCGACGCGCTGGCGGCCGCCGCCCGCGCCAACGCCGAGCGGCCGGGCCGCTTCCTGTACGGGCAGGAGCCCGTGGACGAGGAGCTGGCCCGCCTCGCCCGCGCCGGCTTCGACGACCAGGGCGTGCCGGACGGGCCGGTCGGGGTGCTCTCCGGCTCGCTCGACGCCATCGAGCGCGTGCTCACCGCGCACCTGAGGCCCGGCGACGCGGTCGCGATCGAGGACCCGGGCTGGAGCGCGCTGCTCGACCTCGTACCGGCGCTCGGTCTGCGGCCCGAACCCATGCCGCTCGACGACGAGGGGCCGCTGCCCGAGGGGCTCGAACGGGCCCTGGAGGCGGGCGCCCGGGCCGTGGTGATCACCTGCCGGGCGCAGAATCCCACCGGAGCCGCGGTGAGCGCGGCCCGCGCCCGCGCCCTGCGCGACGTCCTCGCCGCTCACCCGGGCGTGCTGCTCATCGAGGACGACCACGGCCACGGCATGGTCGACCTGCCGCTGCACCCCGTCGCCCCGGCGACCGAACACTGGGCGTTCGTGAGGTCGGTGGCGAAGGCGTACGGGCCGGATCTGCGGCTCGCCCTCCTCACCGGCGACGCCGTCACGCTCGACCGGGTGCGCGGGCGCCAGCGGCTGGGGCCCGGCTGGGTCAGCCGCCTGCTCCAGCGGGCCGTGGTCGAGCTGTGGACCTCCGGCGCGGTCGACCCGGCGGAGGTCGCCCGCTCCTACCGCGAGCGGCGCGAGGCATTGCTGCGGGCGCTGCGCGAGCGCGGGGTCCGGGCCCACGGCCGGAGCGGGTTCGTGGTGTGGGTGCCGGTGCCCGAGGAGACGGGGGCGGTGTCCCGGCTGCTGCACGCGGGCTGGGCGGTGGCCCCCGGGGCGCGTTTCCGGATGGCCTCGGGGCCCGGGGTGCGGATCACCGTGTCGAGCCTCGGCCCGGACGAGATCGGGCCGCTCGCGGATGCCGTGGCCTCCGCGGTCGGCCCGGGCCCGGGCGTCCGCTTCGCCTACTGAACCCGCGCCTCCCGCCCCTTCGCGCCTCGCCGGCTCTGGGTGAGGGCGGCGCCCGCGAGCACGACGGCCGCCCCGACCGGGGTGTTCCAGCTCAGGCTCTCGCCGAGGACCGCGACCCCGGCGGCCGTGGCGATCACCGGGATGAAGTACGTGACCATCTGGGCCGTCGTCGGACCGACCTCGTTGACGAGCCCGTACTGGACCAGGACCGCGAGTCCCGTGCCGAGTGCGCCGAGGGCCGCGACGGCCAGCAGCGGAACGACCGGGAAGGATCGCGGGAAACCCGCGAACAGCGGTGTGACCAGGGCCAGTTGGAGAGTCGCGACGCCGAGCTGGGAGCCGATCAGGGACAGGTTGGAGTGCCCGCCGCCCGCCAGGGTGCGCCGCACGTAGATCCAGCCGATGGGGTAGCAGAACGAGGCGAGCAGGGCCAACGCCGTCCCCGTGACGTCCAGTCCGTGGAAGCCCTGCCAGGCGCCGAGCACCGTGAGCACGCCGAGGAAGCCGAGCCCGAGCCCCGCGACCCGGCGGCGGGTGGGGCGGTCCTCGGAGAGCGCCACCATCGACAGCGCCATGCCCCACAACGGCGAGGTCGCGTTGCAGATGCCGGCCAGGGTCGAGGGGATGGTGAGTTCCGCGTACGCGAAAAGGGAGAAGGGCGCGGCGTTGAGGAGCAGTGCCGCCACCGTCAGATGCAGCCAGGTGCGCCGCCCGTGCGGCAGCCGCTCGCGCTTGACCGCCATCGCCACCGCCAGCACCAGTGTGCCGAAGAGCAGCCGTCCGAAGGTGACCTGGAACGGGGCGTAGCCATCCGTGCCGACCTTGATCAGCAGAAAGCTGAAGCCCCAGATCAGCGAGAGCCCGGCGAACCGGAGGCGCCAGTCCAGTGCGGGGCGGCGTCCGGCGACCGGGGCGGGGAGCTCGGGTGACGGGAGCGGGGTGGAGGAGGCGGGCCGGGGAGGGGCGGGGGTGGTCATGACGACCACGATGGGACCCTGGACCTCGTAGCACAAGCGAGATTTGGTAGCGGTCATCGGTTAGCATCACTTACATGTTGAACCTGGAGCGCCTGCGCACCCTCGACGCGGTGGCCCGGCACGGCTCGGTGGGCGGCGCCGCCGACACCCTGCACGTGACCACCTCGGCCGTCTCCCAGCAGCTCGCCAAGCTGGAGCGGGAGGCGGGCCAGCCGCTGCTCGCCAAGAACGGGCGCGGGGTGCGGCTCACCGACGCCGGCCGCCTCCTGGCCGAGCACGCCGCCCGCATCCTCTCCCAAGTCCAGCTCGCCCAGGCCGAGTTGGAGGCCCAGCGGGACCGCGTCGTCGGCGAGCTGCGGATCGCGGGCTTCGCCACCGCCGTGCGCGGCCTCCTCCCCGCCGCCCTCGCCTCGCTGCGCGCCGAGCACCCCCAGCTCGTGGTGCGCTCCGAGGAGCTGGAGGCCGACGAGTCGGTGCGGGGCGTGCTGCTCGGCGACCTCGACCTCGCGCTCGTACTCGACTGGTACAACAAGCCGCTGCCGCTGCCCGAGGGGCTCGCCAAGCGGGCCGTCCTCGACGACCTCGCGGACGTGGCCCTGCCGGCCGGCCATACGCTGGCCGGCCGCTCGGCGGTGGATCTGGAGGAGTTCGCCGACGACGAGTGGATCACCTGGCCCGAGGGCGAGTTCTGCAACGAGTGGCTGATGTTCACCCTGCGAGGCAAGGGGGTCGAGCCGAAGGTCTCCCATGTCGCCCGCGAGCACGCCACCCAACTCGCCCTGGTGGAAGCCGGGTTGGGTGTCAGCATCGCCCCTCGGCTCGGCCGCGACCCGGTCCCCGCCGGGGTCAGGGTGGTGCCGGTGCGCGCCGCGATGAGCCGCCACGTATACGCGGTGTGGCGTGCCGACGCCGACCGCAGGCCCTCGATCCGGGCGGCGGTCGACGCCCTGGCGGCGGCGGGGGAGGCGCTGGCCGGGGGGCACTGAGCAAGGGGTCAGCGACCGAAGTCGCCGCCCAGTTTGCGGAAGTCCCAGGAGACAACGGTGTCCGGCGTCAGACGCAGCCAGGCGTGGCGCCCGTCGTGGACCATCTCCTGGAGGCCGAAGTTCTTGGCGGCGAACAGCGCCTCCACCGGCGCGAGTTCGGGGCACGGCCCGCCGGTGCGCGGCGCCTCGCCGACCGGGACGACGCTGCCGCTGAGCTCCACCCCGCGCAGTTCCCCGTACTCGGTGCCGTCGTCCACCACCACCGCGACGCGCGGATCCTTGCCGAGCTGGGCCCAGCGGCGGCTGCGAGTGATCGAGTACAGCCAGAGCGAGCCGCCGTGCCAGACGTACCAGAGCGGCGCGACGTGCGGGCTCCCGTCCGCCGACACGGTGGCGACCCGGCAGGTGCGCTGCCCGCCGAGGAAGGCATCGCGCTCCTCGTCGCTCATCATGATCCGTCGGCCCCGACGCTGTGTGGCGGTCATGACGCCTCCCCTTCGCTGTGTCCACGGTCCGCTGCCCAGCAGCATTCTGACGTTACGTCAGAAATCATGACGTGCCCTTCCCTCGGCACGCAATGGCGGTTAGCCTCCCGCGCCATGGCGAAGAAGGAACTCCTCGCGGAACAGCTCGACCCCGCCACCACGGTCCTGATGACCGTCGAGTGCCAGCAGGGCGTGGTCGGCACGGACAGCGCACTGCCCGAACTCGCCAAGCAGGCAAGGGAGTCGGGGGTCCTGCACAACGTGGCCCGACTGGTGGCCGGCGCGCACCAGGCGGGCGTCCAGGTGCTGCACGCGGTCGCGGAGCGCCGCCCCGACGGGCGCGGGGCCAGCCGCAACGCCCGGCTCTTCCGCGCCGCCGAGCGACTGCCCGTGCAGCAGTACTCCGGTTCGCGGGCGGTGCGGATCGCCGAGCCGATCGAGGTGGCCGACGAGGACCTCGTCGTGCGCCGTCTGCACGGCCTCTCACCCGTCTCGGGCACCGACGTGGACCCGCTCCTGCGCAACCTCGGCTGCCGCACACTGATCGTCACCGGGGTCTCGGCGAACGTGGCGATCCCCAACGCGGTCTTCGACGCGGTCAACCTCGGCTACACGGCGGTGGTCGCGGCGGACGCGATCGCGGGAGTGCCTGCCGACTACACCCCCGCGATGATCCGGCACACCCTGGCCCTGGTGGCCACGGTGGCGACCACGGACGACATCCTGGGCTGCCTCGCGCCGGGCCGCCGCGTCACGCGAGCTTGATGGAGCCCCCTTCGACCTTGATCGCGGCGGGGGCCAGCGGGGAGGGCGCGGGGCCGCCCTTGACGCTGCCGTCCGTGACGTCGAACTTGCTCCCGTGGCAAGGGCAGTTGATGGTCCCGCCCGACACGGACGACACGGCACAGCCCTGATGCGTGCACTTCGCGGAGAACGCCTTGAACTGGCCGGCGGTGGGCTGGGTGACCACGACCCCCTCCTTGGCGAAGATCTTTCCGCCGCCCTGCGGCACCTCCGACGTGGTGCCGAGCACGCTCCCGCCCCCCTTGGCACCGCCGTCCCCGGCGGGCGTGCCCGGGTCGGCCGCGGCCGCGCCGTCCGAGCCGCCCCCGCACGCGGTCAGCGCGGCGGCGAGCCCGGCCGCGCCGACACACGCGATGACGGTCCGGCGCGCCGGCACCTGGACGGGTACGGACTGCGATTCGGTGCTCATGCTGACGGTCCTCTCGACGTACGACGCTTGACTGAGTGCATGACTGCGTGGGGGAGTACGGGAGGGGGACACGGGGCGTTCAGTGCCGGGGGTGATTTCCCCGGAGAGCGGGTGGACGCGGTCCGGCGGAGAAGGGGCACGGGCGCGCGGTGGCCGCGAAGCGGACGCGTTCCCCTGATCCGGCGGCCACGGCCCGGAACGCTTCGGTGGTTCCTTCGGTCGCGTAGACCCGGCCAGGGCGCCGGCCGCAGCGGGGCCCGGCTGTGTCGGGGCCAGGCCAGGGGTCAGTCTTGGCGCCGCCCGTGCCAGTCGAGGCAGACGACCATGCCGAGCGGCAGTTGGGCTTCGGGCTGGATCTGTTCGGCCTTGCCGTGCCGCGGACGGCCACATCCGGGGGGACCCCGCGTCGACGATTTCGGCCCGCCCGGTGTCGAGCTCGAAGCGGAGCAGCAGGGTGGAGGGGTACGCGTCGCCGTGGTGGTGGCCGTGGACGGCCTGGTCGGCGAGGCGGGCTTGGTCCGACAGGGAGAGGCCGGCTCGCCGGGCGTTGCGCAGGGCGTTGACGCTGCTGGCCTGGAGCTGGTCCGGCAGCTGATGCGGGTCCTGGGCCCGACCGAGCCCTCGAAGCCGACATCGACTTCCACCCGGGCGCGAAACCGCCCAGCGACCGCACCGGCGTCGTGCTGCTCGACCTCGCCATGCTGGGCCTGACCGTCGACGACCTGACGGCGTCCGCGCCGGCCTGACCGTGGTCATCGCCATGCTGGGCCTGATCGTCGACGACCTGACGGCGTCCTTCCTGCTCGCGCCGTTCTCGACCGACAAGCTCATCGAGGAGCTCTCGGCGCGGGTGCTGCGCGCAGCGTGATCGCGGTGAGCACCAGGCCGTCCCGCGCGAGCCAGCGGCCCGTGAGCTGCTGGGGGAATCCCCGTTCGCGTACCGGAGGAAGAATCCGCGCGGTGAAGCTCCCCATGTCCGCGCCTGTCTCCGGCTCCGTGTCCGCCTCCGCCGACCGGTGGAGCACGATGTCGGCCTCCTCGAACCCGAGGGGCGCGCGCATCAGTGGATACCAGGTCTTGTAGATGCTCTCCTTGGCGCTGAACAGCAGCCGGTCCCAGCGCACCGCGGGCCACCGGGCCAACTGTTCGCCCACCCGCCGCTGTTCGCCGGGCAGGGCCACCGCTTCCAGTACGCCGTCGGGGAGCGGCCTGCCGGGCTCGGCGTCGACGCCGAGCGCCCGGACGTGGTCGGAGTGGGCGACGGCGGCCGCGCGGTAGCCGTCGCAGTGCGTGATGCTGCCGACGACCGAAGCGGGCCACCGAGGACTGCCCTTGGCGTCGGGAAGGATCGGCTCGACGGGGTGCCCGAGGTCCTCCAGGGCGCGGTGCGCGCAGTGGCGGCCCGTGGTGAACTCGCGGCGCCGGCTCTCCACGGACCGCGCGATCAGGGCTTGCTCGTCGGGGTGCAGGACAATGCCGTCAGGGTCGCCCAAGAGCTCGTGGCACACGACGTCTTCGGGCACGATCCGCGCCAGCAGGGCTGCCGGTGATGGGTCGGGGTGCGGCGCCGCCGGGTGCGTACCGCCGTGCTGGACGGCCGTGTTCACGGTGTGCCTTCCTTCTCCCTCTTCCCGGACGCGAGCGAGGCGTCCGCGCCCGCTTCCTTCGCCTGGCCGCCGCGCCGGGGGAGGTAGATCAACAGCTCGGTGGCGGCGAAGCGGACGACGAACGTCGTGAGGAGTGCGACGGCTGTCGCGGGCAGCACCGCCATGCCCATGCCGTCGACGAGCAGCGCGATCAGCGGAATGCGCAGCACGAGGTCGGCGTTGGCGAGCAGTGCGAACCGGCCGAGGCGGTCGGCCCAGTGGCGGTGCCCGCGCCGGTCGCGGAACAGCAGCAGATCGATGAAGAGGAAGTTCCACAGCACGCCGAACTGGTTGGCGAGCACCTCGGCGGGCAGATAGTGCAGGCCCGCGGCCGTGAGCGCGGAGAGGGCGCCCAGGTTCGGCAGGAAGCCGGTCAGGCCGATGAGGCCGAAGACCACCATCCGGACCACCGGAGTCGCGGTGCGCAGCGACACCAGGTGCGCGAGGAACCGCATCCCCTCGCGCACGGTCGACTTCGACTCGCCCGCGTACCGCTCCTGGAAGGAGAACGGCATCTCGGCGACGGCGCGCGGGCGGCAGCGGATGGCCAGTTCGAGCAGGATCTTGTAGCCGAGCGGCTTGAGGATGTCGGCGTGGGCGTGCACCGTGCTGCGGCGGATCGCGAAGAAACCGCTCATCGGGTCGCTGATGCCGCGCAGCGCCGACGGGAAGAGGCCCTTCGTCAACAGCGTCGAGGCGCGCGACACCGCGACGCGGTAGCGGCCGGAGAGACCGGCGTGGCTGCCGCCGCCCGCATACCGGCTCGCGACCACGAGGTCGGCGTCCGCGCGGCGCCCCGTCTGCACCAGCGCGGGCATCAGGGACGGCGGGTGCTGGAGGTCGGCGTCCATGACGACGATCCACTCCGACGTGGCGGCCTTCAGGCCCTCGACCACGGCTCCGCTCAGGCCGCCCGTCGCGACCTCGCGGTGGATGACGTTCACGGGGAACGGGCAGGTGAGGGCGGCGCGTTCGATGGCGGCCGGGGTGTCGTCGGTGCTGTCGTCGACGAACAGGGCCGCACAGTCCAGGTGCGCGGGCAGGGCGGCGGCGAGCCGCATCAGCAACTCCTCCACGTTCCCGGCCTCGTTGAAGGTCGGGATGATCACGGTGACGGTGGTGCGCGCCGAGGGGCCCGCGTCGGCGGGTGCCCTGTCGGGGGCGGCGTGATCCTGCCCCTCGGTCTCCTCGGCGCCGGTACCGAACACGGTCATCGGGGCACGCTCCCGGGACGGAATGCGCTCGCTGTGGGGTGATTTCTCGCCATCGTCGTCCTCTACGGGTCTGCGCGGGTGCGCGTCACATCGGCGTGCCCTGGCCGGCGGTGGCCGGGGACGGGCGTGAACGTGTCGTGCCTGTCTGCTGTGCACAGCAACCGCCGTGCACGGGAACTGTGGCGGCCGGGCGGAGAGGTCGCCGTCGTGCGAGGGGTGGCCGTCGTCCCGGGGGTGTGTGGTCCGGCGTCCTGGAGCGCGTCGTGCGGGAAGGAGAGCCGAGTCCCGGGAGGATCACGGATGGCTGCCCGCTGCCGGAGGCTATCCGGGGGTCGTGCCGCCCTCCACCCCTATCCGTCCCCTAGCGAGCTCGTGCCTGGTTGGTGGTGGCGCGCCGGAGGCCGCGGACTGGCGGTTGTGTTCACGTTCGTGCAGGGCCGGCCATCGCAGCCTGCTGGTGGGAGAGCAGCCCTGCGGCGGCTTGGACGGTGTCGCTCACGGCCTGGTGCCGCTCGTGCCACAACAGGCCGACCTCGGCGACGAGTTCGGCAATCGCCTCGGGCGTCAGACCCGTGATGCGCCGACTTCGGATGATCGCTGCACGTGCTCGGTCCCCCACCACACGGACATGATCAACGAGCAGGCCGCTGACGCGCCACCACCCACCATGCGCGAACTCGTCAGGGCGCGTCGTGGCCCTCGGCCCGGCGCGGCGGCGGCCATGCCGAGTTGCGATGCGTTCACCAGCCACGGAACGGACCGTGCCCGAAACGGGGGCGTAACAATGTGACGTATCTGGCAGACCCTGCAGGTGCACGTACCGGCACGCCCCTTGACTTCGGGCAGGGTTCACCGCCGGGGCGCGGCCGGGGCGCCCAGAACGCTCTGGACTTCCTTGGTGAATTTCGACGTCATATTGCCGTTGGATTGTGTTCAGTTCACGGTTTCGGCGACTCACGGCGGGACTTTCCCCCCGCCGCCAACGCCCAACGGATCCTTAAGGGCGCTGCCCTCGGAGGGGGGCGAGGTGCCCGACTGGGGCACCGAGGAGGAGTGCGGAGCGGACCCCGGGCAGGGTCCGGAGGGGCGGCTCGGAGGCCGACGGGCGTGTGTCCAGGCGGTGTTGAGGGGCGGTGGCGGTCGGCGTGATCCCACCCGTCACATCCTCGGGTGAGATCCTCGGGTGAGCGCGTGGCCTGGGTGTTTCCGGACAGGGTGGCTTGATGATCTCCGCACGTAGACCGGTATGGCCGATTCCTCTTCGCCTTCTCTTTAATTGGAATTCAAAGTTCCGCATGTGGATGAGGCCGGCGTCGCGTTCAATACCACACCCGAGGCCGGAGTGGGGAGGGCTGAACGTTGCGAGTCGTCATGGATTTGGAGGGTGGGCTCGCTTCTTTCGGGGCTACCTCGCCGTCAAGATTCAGTCATAGTTGTGTTGTTGCTCGGGGGTCGCGAGAAGCCGTCGGTCAGGATATCAGGAATATGCCCTGGTATCCTGCAAAGCGGCTCCAGTTGGTTACTTGATGGGTGCGTCATGCGAATAACTTGTTGAGTGCGTTATGCGAATAATGCAACCAGGGTAGTTTGTGAAATTTTCTTACGGGGAGGAAATACACTATGAGCCTGGTCGAGCGAGTCGATGAATGGGCTCTGTTGGAGGAGGTTCTGGGGCGCAGTGCCGAACGGCCCTCCCGGGTCGTCGTGGTGAGAGGGCCAGTGGCCACTGGCAAGAGCGAGCTCCTCAACGGCGTCGCTGAGCAGGCCGAGGCGCGCGGCCTCACGGTCCTCAAGGCGACGGGTTTACGAGCCGAGCGTCGGACCCCTATGGCGCTCTTCGGCCAACTGCTCCTGGGTACCGACCAATTGGAGGAGCGAGAGAGCGGTGCCGCCGAGCGCGTGGAGCGCCTCCTCGACGACGCCCGGTTCACCGCGATGCTGCGCGACCCCGCGAGCGAGCGAGAGGAGCACGTACGCGCGCATGTGATGCGCTCACTGACCGCCGCCCTGCACGCCATGGCCGGCGGCGGCCCCCTCGCGGTCCTCATCGACGACGTCCAGTACGCCGACATCCCGTCCCTGCAATGCCTCCAGCACGTGATGCGTGAACTACGGGCCAAGCCCGTGGTGATCGTCCTCGGCCTGCGCACCGGACCGCACGCGGAACGGCCCATGTTCAGCGCGGAACTGCTGCGCCACCCGCGCCTGACCCAACTGCGGCTCGGTACCCTCGGCGAGCGGGCCACGGCCGAAATGCTGCGCGACCACGTCGACGAGGCCACCGCACGCCACCTCGCCCCCGACGTCCACCGGATCAGCGGCGGCAACCCGCTCCTCATCCGCGCCCTGACCCACGACATCCTCGCCCACGGCCCCAGCTCCGACACCTCCCTGCCCGCCCTGCACACCCTCACCGTCGGCGACGCCTACCGGCAGTCCGTGCTCAGCTGCCTGCACCGCGGCGACGACGCCGTCCTCGCCGTGGCCCGCGGCCTCGCGATCCTGGACGACGCCGCGTCCGACGCCTCACTCGCCGGACTGCTCGAACTCGACCACGAGACCGTCGCGTTGAGCCGACGCGCTCTCGAATCCGCCGGACTGACCCAGGCAGGAACGTTCCGCCACCCCGTGGCCACCACGGCCGTCCTGAACGACCTCACCCGCGAGGACCGCCTCGCCCTGCACCGCCGCGCGGCCGTCCTGCTGCGCCGCGGCGGCGCCGAACCGCCCGTCGTCGCCCGGCACATCGTCGCCGCCGGCGAAGTCACCGACGCCGAATCCCTCGACACACTCTGGGAGACCGCCACTCGTGCCCGGCGCGACGAAGACGTCTCGCTCGCCATCGCCTGCCTCCAACTCGCCGACCAGGCCTGCCCGCGGGGGGCACGCCGCAGCGAGATCCTGGCCGAACTCACCCGTTGTGTCTGGCGGGTGAGCCCCTCCACCCTCGGACCCCACCTGGCCGCGCTGCGCGCCGCGTTCGACGAGGGCTGGCTCAGCGAGCAGGCCGTGCCGGTGCTCCTCGCCGGGCTGCTCTGGCAGGGCAGGTTCGACGAGGCCGCCGAAATCGTCCGCAAGTGCCAGGACGCGTACGAAGGTCCCTCCGCTGTCGCGGCCTACCTGGCCACCGGCGCGGTGCGCACCACCTACCCCACCCTGCGCGAACGCGTCGGCGCCGACAACTGGCCCGCCGCACAAGGCCCCGCCGACTTCACGGCGGCGCGCGGCCACGGCCCGCGCAGCCGCGCGGGCGCCGCCCTCAACGCGGTCCTCACCCGAGGCGTCAACCAGCACGCCGCCGACCTCGCCGAGACCGTCCTGCAGGGCACTCCGCTGAGCGACGCCAATCTGGAGGCGCTCACCTGCTCCCTGTCCACCCTCATCTACTCCGACCGGCTCACCCGCGCCGCGCACTGGTGCGACGCGCTGCTGCGCGAAGCCACCAAGCTCGGCGGCCCCGGCTGGCAGGCACCCCTGTCCGCGCTCAGAGCCAACATCGCGCTGCGCCAGGGCAACGCCGTCGACGCCGTCCGCTACGGCACCAACGCGCTGTCGTGGATGACACCGCTCGGCTGGGGCGTCGGCATCAGCTCGGTCCTCGCCACTCTGGTCTCCGCGCACACAGCGATGGGCCAGTACGAGCAGGCCATGACCTACCTGGACCGCCACGTCTCCGACGGCCCCCCGGAAACCCGCTACGGCCTGGAACTGCTGCACGCCCGCGGCCAGCTCCACGCGGCCACCGGAAGGGACCGCCCGGCCCTCGATGACTTCCTCACGTGTGGCGAGCTGATGACGCGCTGGGGTATCGACCAGCCGGCACTCGTGCCGTGGCGGTCCGAGGCCGCCGAGATGCACCTGCGCACCGGAGGCGAGGCCGAGGCCGATCGGCTCGTCAAGGAACAGCTCTCCAAGTGCGGCTCGGGGCAGTCCCGTACGCGCGCGCTGACGCTGCGCGTGCTCGCCGAGGTCGCCGGACTGCGGCGGCACCACCAGGCCCTGCACGAGGCGATCGAGGAACTGGAGGAGTGCGAGGACCGGCTCGAACTGGTGCGGGTCCTCGGCGCTCTCAGCCGCTCCCACCACGCCCTGGGCGAGCTGGGCCAGGCCCGCATGATGGCGCGGCGGGCCTGGCGCATCGCCCGCGATGCCGGGGCGGAGTCGCTGTGCGAACACCTCCTGCCGTACACCGATGGTGAAGTGAGCACACCGGATCGCCCCGCGCGGGACGGGGAGAGCTGCCCCTCGGAGGAACTGACCGACGCGGAGCGGCGCGTGGCCTCCCTGGCCTCCTTCGGGCACAGCAACCGCGAAATAGCGCGGAAACTGTTCATCACGGTCAGCACCGTCGAGCAGCATCTGACGCGTGTCTACCGGAAGTTGAACGTTACGCGCCGCAAGGACCTGCCGCACGACCTGCTCGCGGACACGGCGTGCTGAGCCGATTCCGCGTGCTGAGCCGCGGACACGGCGTGCCGAGGGCCCGGCAGGCCGCGACCGCCGCCCTCAGTGGGGACGCGGGCACGTGAAGCACACCTCGTCGTCGTGGACCGAGAACACCCGGCCCGCGATGCGGTGTGCGGTCGACCGGGACCGGGTGGAGAACACCGCGGTCCCGGTCGACGCCGTATAGTGGCTCAGCACACGACAGATGATCTTCTCCGACGCGCTGTCCACCTCGTCCAGCGGCCGACACAGCAGCAGCAGCTTCGGTACGTGCAGCAGCGCGCAGCCGAGGGCCACGCGGCAGCGCTGGCCGGGGGAGAGGCCGGACGTGGCGGCGTGCTCGACCGCCCGCAGGCCGAGCACATCCGTCAAGTCCGCCGTGCGCTGCGACGTAGTCTCCGGGGACAGTCCTTTGTGTCTACCCGCCGTCATCAACGCGTCACGGACCGGGACTTCGGGCAGCGGCATGCCCACGGACACCACGCCGACCAGCCGTTGCACGGCCGCGCGGTCGGCGCGCACGTCCACGCCGTACACCGACACGGAACGTCCCGGCATGTCGCCGCGCAGCAGCCGGGCCAGGAACCGGTCCGCCGCGCTGTCGTCGGAGACCGCCGCCACGCACGCGTGGGGCTCGATCAGCAGGGGGCGTGCCGCGCGGGCGTCGAGGGCTCCGGACGCCTCGTCCGCCGTGCGCCGCACCTCCAGGGCCATGGGCTCCGGCGGAGATCCGCCGGGTGTGGCACCCGGCCGGTGGTCATGCACCGCGAACCTCCGGCCGTCCGACCCTGAATGCATGGAGTCTTCCCTTTCTGGCGAATGGTGCTGGGTGCGGGCACGCGGGGACTGTGGGGGCGCGCGGTGCGGACACCTTAGATCATTTCAAGGTTTCCGCTGCCTTTCGTACTGTCTTCAGGATCGAGACTTGGCTACTAAAGTACTCATTTCGTGGCGCACGAATCTTCGGCCCTCCCTCCCGGCGCGACCGCACGGACCAGGCGACGCCCCTGCGCAACGTAGGAGGCGTAAGGGGACGTTGAGGGGTATCCGAGCGCCCCGCGGCCGTCGCCATAATCAAGGGCACCGTCAGACGTGCCGTCGATTCGAGGGCGATTCGCGGATCCAACCGGCCCCACGGGGCGAGGCTCGGCCGTGCCGATCGCGGACCCTTCTCCTGCTGCCGCAGCCCGGTTCACCGCGGCCGTCTGCAATGTAACCCCGGGCCGGCCTCCACCACGGTCAGAGGAGTATCCGTTGGTTGCCCTCAACGGCAGTTCGCGTCTCGGAACAACAGATTCCATCACCATGCTCGGCCCGGACTTTCCCTTCGCGTACGACGAATGGCTGGCGAGTCCGCACGGCCTCGGCGAAATTCCGGAAGGCGAGTTCGGGACGCCCGTCGCGGTGATCGGGGCGGGCATATCGGGCCTCGTCACCGCCTACGAGCTCATGCGCCTCGGGCTGCGCCCCGTGGTCTACGAGGCCGGGCAGGTGGGCGGCCGGATGCGCTCGGCGGCCTTCGACGGCGGCCCGGACGCCGTGGCCGAGCTCGGCGCCATGCGCTTCCCCGCGTCGGCGACCGCACTGCGGCACTACCTGGATCTCGTCGGCCTCCGGACGCGGCCCTTCCCCAACCCGCTGACCGCCGCGAGCGGCAGCACCGTCGTCGCCCTCAACGGCACCCGGCACTACGCCCGGCACGCCGCTGAACTCCCGGACATCTACCAGGAAGTCGGCATGGCCTGGGACAAGACCCTCCAGGAGCACGCCGAGCTGTTCGCCATGAACGACGCGATCCGCCGCCGCGACACCGCCGCCATCAAGGCCATCTGGAACCCGCTGGTGCGCGCCCTGGACGACGAGTCCTTCTACGGCTTCCTGGCCCGCTCGCCGTCCTTCCAGTCCTTCAAGTACCGCGAGATATTCGGGCAGGTCGGCTTCGGCGCCGGCGGCTGGGACACCGACTTCCCCAACTCCATGCTGGAGATCCTTCGCGTCGTCTACACCGGCGCCGAGGACGACCACCGGCTCGTCGTCGGCGGCTCCCAGCAGCTTCCCCAGCGGCTCTGGTCCCACACGCCCGACGACCTCGTGCACTGGCCCGCCGGCACCTCCCTGGAGACCCTGCACCGCGGCGGCCCGCGCGGCGGCGTCGCCCGCATCGAGCGCACCGCCCGCGGCATCACCGTCCACGACAGGAACGGCACGGCCAGCGCCTTCCCGGTGGCCGTCTTCACCCCGCACAAGCGGACGCTCGTCACCAACATCCGCTGCGACCAGGCACTGCTGCCCACGCCTGTGTGGACCGCGGTGGAACGCAGCCACTACATGGGCTCGTCCAAGCTGTTCGTCCTCGTCGACCGCCCCTTCTGGCGCGAACGCGACCCGCTCACCGGCCGCGACGTGATGAGTACGACGCTCACCGACCGTATGCCCCGTGGCGTCTACCTCTTCGACGAGGGCCGGGACCGCCCCGGCGTCATGTGCCTGTCGTACACCTGGAACGACGACTCCCTGAAGATGGCCCCGCTGACGCCCGAGGAGCGCCTGGACGGCGTCCTCGACGCGCTCGCCGGCATCTACCCCGGTGTCGACATCCGCTCCCGCGTCATCGCGCCTCCGCGCACGATCACCTGGGAGACCGACCCGCACTTCCAGGGCGCCTTCAAGGCCAACCTGCCGGGCCACTACCGCTACCAGCGGCGGCTGTTCACCCACTTCATGCAGGAGGACCTGGCGCGGACCCAGCGCGGATTCTTCCTCGCCGGTGACGACGTCTCCTGGACGGCGGGCTTCGCCGAGGGCGCCGTGACGACCGGCCTCAACGCCCTCTGGGGCGTCCAGCGCCATCTCGGCGGCGCCACCATGCCGTTGAACCCCGGCCCTGGGGACCTGTTCGCGGAGCTCGCGCCCATGGAGCTGCCCGAGGACTGAGTACGCCAAGGACGAGAACGGCCCCGGAGCGGGTGTTGACCGGGTGCTGACTCTGTCGGGGAGCTTGGCGGTCTGCTCAGTGTCCGGCGGATCGCCAGGACCTCGGCCGGGTGATTCCGTGCTGGTCCAGGAAGTTCTGGAAGGCGGTCGGCGGCCGGGCCGGAGGTGGTTCTCCGGTCGGCGGCCGTCGGCTGAGGCGCTCGATGTTCGCGGCGATGGCTGTGCACTCGGGCTGTAGGTGGGTTTTGTGCTGTCCTCGGTAGCGGTAGCGGTAGCGGTAGCGGTAGCGGCAGCGGCAGCGGCGCGTGCCGTGTCCGTGGGCGAGCTCGTCGATGGTGCCTTCCGCTCCGGAGCGGACCGCGTAGCGGGCCTGCCATTCGGGTGTCTGCTGCTCGGCGCGGACGCGGAGTTGCAGGTCACGGAGTTCTCGCGGGGGAAAGCCCACACTCCGGGCGCTGTCGGTGGTGGTCGTGCAGCGGATGCGGATGCGGATGTGGATGCGGACCGGGCAGGGACGGCACGGGCTCTCGGTGAACCGTGCCACGATCAGAGGTGCCGCGGTGGGCGAGGATGTCGGGTAGGGGCCGTGCCGTCCCGCGCCGGTCTCGCCCTGCGGGCAGGTGACCTGCCGGCGGTCGACGTCGAGGGGGAAGTCGTCGCGACCGAAGCCGTTGTTCCTGCGGTGCTGGCGGGTGCCGAGATCCCCGCCGGAGTCGCATCCCGTTGGCCGCTCCGGGGCCCTTCTCGCGTCCGTGTACGTCTCACGCTTGCGCGCGCCGCAGGAACCCGCGTATCCCCACCGCCGCGAACAGACAGACGGAGCCGACGAGCACGATCAGCGTGATCGGCAGCGGCACGTGCTCCACATTCGGGGACGTCACGGCCCGCATGCCCTCACTGGCGTACGACAGCGGATTGGCGCCGCAGATCACCTGGAACCAGCGCACCTCGTCCAGCGCGACCAGCGGGAACTGCGTGGAGCCCGTGAACAGCAGTGGCATCAGGACGAGGGTGAACATCACGTCCACCTTGTCGCTGCTCACCGACGTGCCCAGGCACAGGCCGATCGACGCACCGGCGAGCGCGCCGAGCCCCGCGATCCCGAGGGCAGGCACGGTCTTGCTGATCGGCCACGACAGGTCCAGGAGAATCATGCCGACCGGCGTCATCAGCAGCGATGCCACGAATCCGTACAGCGCACCGAAGAGGATCTTCTCCACGGCCACCAGGCGCAGCGAGATGGGTGAGAGCAGCCGGTCCTCGATCTCCCGCGTGTACGAGAAATCGACGACGAGCGGCAGTGCCGTGTTCTGCATGCCGCCGAGGAATCCGTTGAGGGCCAGCACACCGGGCAGCAGGACGGCGCTGTAGTTGCCGTGCACATATCCCGCGTTGCTGAGCAGCACGCCGAACACGAACAGCGTGAAGAACGGCTGGATGATGGCCTGTCCGATGAACGTCGGGAACTGCCGCAGGGCGACGAAGACATCGCGCCACAGGATGGCGCCGAAGGTGTGCAGTTGGCTCGTGGCCGGTGCGGCAGCGATTTCCGCGGCGGGTGCTTCGGTCGCGGTCGTCGCAGTCATCGCAGGTTCTTTCCGGTGAGATGGAGAAAGACGTCTTCCAGGGACACCTTTCCGACGCCGACGTCTGTCACCCGGTGGTCCGCGGCCGTCAGCGCCGCGAGCGCGGGCTGCAGCGCCGCCACCGGTTCGATGTCCGTGTAGAGGCGGAACCGGAAACCGTCCACGGGCGTTGCGTCCGGGTCGACTTCATCGACCTGGCGGACCCCGGGAAGGTCCGCGAGTAGTTTCGCCACTGGCGCCGGGCCCTGCGCCGATTCCACGGTCAGGGCGAGCGTGGAGTGAGCGGGCAGCAGTTTGCCCAGGCCTTCGGGGGTGTCGAGGGCCAGCAGGGTGCCCCGGTCGACGATGCCGACGCGGTCGCAGAGCTTGGCGGCCTCGTCCATGTCGTGGGTGGTGACGACCACCGTCACACCGCGCCCGGAGAGTTCGACGACCCGCTCGTGCACGAACAGCCGCGCCTGCGGATCGAGTCCGGTCGCGGGCTCGTCGAGGAACAGCACGCTCGGCCGGTGCATCAGCGCACGCGCGATCATCACGCGCTGCACCTGACCGCCGGACATGTCGTCGACCTTCGACTTGCGGTAGTCGGCCAGGCCCATCTGCTCCAGGAGCTCATCGGCCCGTGTGTGCCGCTCGGCCCGCGGCATGCCGTGGTACGTGGCGTGGAACAGCAGGTTCTGACGCACCGAAAGCGACCGGTCGAGGTTGTTGCGCTGCGGCACCACCGCAAGCACCCGCTTCGCCTGTCTCGGCCGCGCGATCACGTCCACGCCGCCGATGACGACGTCGCCCGAGGTCGGCCGCACCCGGGTGGTCATCATGCCCACCGTGGTGCTTTTCCCCGCGCCATTGGGGCCGAGCAGGCCGAACACCTCGCCCCTGTACACATCGAAGCTCAGGCCGTCGACGACGCGGCGTGCGTCGGAAGCGTACTGTTTCACCAGATTCTCAACCCGGACGGCATTTTCCACGTGCTCGACCCTAAGCCGGGCTGCCTTTCCCGAACACCCCTGTCTCCGCCCGCGGCACCGGCCCCATAGGGGCTGGTTAGGGGTAGGGGGACGGGGAACGCGCTGTTAGCCTGCCACGGTATTGTGGGCGAATTTATCTGAAGTGCGGCCAGGAATTCTGCGGTGTTCTGAAGCGCGGCCGGTGAATTTACCCGAAGTACAGTCAGGGAATTTCTGATAGCCATCACGGCCGGTGCTACGGAGTGGAACAATGAGCGACTTCGAGGAATTCGCAGACGAATCTCCCGCGGCGGTTCACCCGGAGCTCCACCCGGAGACTCCAGCGGAGTTCCGGCCGCCCCGGGAGGATCTGCGCGACACCCTCGAAGGCCGCCCGCGCGCGGAACAGGAACGGCGGCTTCGCGCCATTGTCGCGGGTGAGGTCGCCGCGGTCCTCGGCGGCGGCGGCGCCGACGGCGAGCGACCGGCCGGCGATCTGTCCCGCCCCTTCCTGGATCTGGGACTCGACTCCCTGACCGCCGTGGAGCTGCACCGCCGCCTCCAGCGGGCCACCGGCCTCAAGCTGCCTGTCACCACCGTCTTCGACCACCCCAGCGCCGATGCGCTCGCCCGCCATCTGCGGGCCGAACTCTTCGACACCGCCGACGCCGCGTACGTTCCCGCGGCGGCCCGCCGCGTCCACGACGAGCCCATCGCCATCGTCGCCATGAGCTGCCGGCTGCCCGGCGGCGTCGAAACCCCCGAAGCGCTCTGGCAGTTGGTGGCCGACGGCGTCGACGCCATCTCCGACTTCCCGGCCGACCGCGGCTGGGACCTCTCCGCCCTGTACGACACCGACCCCGACCGGCCCGGCACCAGCTATGTCCGCGAGGGCGGATTCCTGCACGACGCGGGCGAGTTCGACGCGGACTTCTTCGGCCTCTCGCCCCGCGAGGCCCTCGCCACGGACCCGCAGCAGCGCCTCCTCCTGGAGACCTCCTGGGAGGCCCTGGAACGCGCGGGCATCGACCCCGCCACGCTGCGCGACTCCGGCACCGGCGTCTTCGTCGGCGCCGAGACCCAGGAGTACGGTCCCCGCCTCAGCGACGCGGCCGACGGCTTGGAGGGCTACCTCGTCACCGGCACCGCCGCCAGCGTCGCCTCCGGACGCATCGCCTACACCCTGGGCCTCCAGGGCCCGGCCATGACGGTCGACACGGCCTGCTCGTCCTCCCTCGTCGCCCTGCACCTGGCCGTTCAGGCGCTGCGGCAGGGCGAGTGCGCCCTCGCGATCGCGGGCGGCGCCGTGGTCATGGCGTCCCCCGGCTCCTTCCTCGCCTTCAGCCGCCAGCGCGGCCTGGCCGCCGACGGCCGCTGCAAGCCCTTCGCGCAGGCCGCGGACGGCACGGCGTGGGGCGAGGGCGTCGGCATGCTCGTCCTGGAGCGGCTTTCCGACGCGCGCCGCAACGACCACCGCGTGCTCGCGGTCGTGCGAGGCTCCGCCGTCAATCAGGACGGCGCGAGTAACGGTCTGACCGCCCCGAACGGCCCCTCCCAGCAGCGCGTCATCCGTGCCGCCCTCGCCGACGCGGGCCTTTCGCCCGCCGATGTCGACGCCGTCGAGGCGCACGGTACGGGCACCACGCTCGGCGACCCCATCGAGGCCCAGGCCCTCATCGCCACGTACGGCAAGGACCGGCCCGAGGGCCAGGAGCCACTGTGGCTCGGCTCGTTGAAGTCCAACGTCGGCCACACGCAGGCCGCCGCGGGCGTCGTCGGCGTCATCAAAATGGTGCAGGCGATCCACCAGGGACTGCTGCCGAAGACCCTGCACGTGGACGAGCCCAGCTCGCACGTGGACTGGTCGGAGGGCCCCGTCGAACTGCTGACCGAGGCGCGGGCCTGGCCCGAGCGGGCCGACGGCGCGCCGCGGCGCGCGGGCGTGTCGTCGTTCGGGATGAGCGGTACGAACGCGCATGTCGTCGTCGAGCAGCCGCCTGCCGAGGAGCCGGTGTCCGCCGCCGACTCGGAGGGCGAGTCCTCCGGAAGCGCCGCATCGGCGGTCGTGGCGGGCCTCGTCCCCGTGGCCCTGTCGGCGAAGACTCCGCAGGCGCTGCGGGCGCAGGCCGGGCGGCTCCGTGAACACCTGCTCGCGAACGACGAGTTGGGCGTGGAGGATGTGGCCTGGTCGCTGGCGGTGGCACGGTCGCGGTTCGAGCACCGGGGTGTCGTCGTCGGGCGGGGCCGGGAGGAACTCCTCGCCGGGCTCGGGGCGTTGGCGGCGGCCGACGCCACGGCGGGGCAGGTGGTGTCGTCCGGTGGGCCGGCCGCGCAGGTGGTGTCCGGGCGCGCGCTGGGCAGCACCGGCAGCGGCGGCGTCCGTCCCGTCTTCGTGTTCCCGGGGCAGGGGTCGCAGTGGGCGGGCATGGCTCGTGAACTGCTCGACTCCAGCCCGGTGTTCGAGGAGCGCATGCGGGAGTGCGGGGACGCGCTCGGCCCGTTCGTGGAGTGGGACCTGTTCGACGAGCTGAGCGGCGACAACTTCGACCGCGTGGACGTCGTCCAGCCGGTCCTCTTCGCCGTGATGGTGTCGCTTGCCGCCGTGTGGCGTGCGGCCGGTGTCGAACCCGCGGCCGTGGTCGGCCACAGCCAGGGCGAGATCGCCGCCGCCTGCGTCGCGGGCGCGCTGTCCCTGGAGGACGCCGCCTGGGTGGTGGCGCTGCGCAGCCAGGCCATCCTCGAACTGTCCGGGCGCGGCGGCATGGTCTCCGTACCCCTGCCCGAGCAGCAGGTGCGCACCATCCTGGACCAGTGGGGCGACGACCTCTCCGTGGCCGCCGTCAACGGCCCCGCGCACGTCGTCGTCTCCGGCGCCTCGCAGGCCCTGGAGGAACTCGTCGCGCAGTGCGTGGCCCGCGACATCCGCGCCCGCACCATTCCCGTCGACTACGCCTCGCACTCCGCGCACGTCGAAGCCATCGAGGAGCACCTGGCGCGAGTCCTCGCCCCCGTCGCGCCCCGCTCGCCCGACGTGCCGCTGTACTCCACCCTCACCGGCGACTGGCTGGCCGACGACACCCTCATGGACGCGGACTACTGGTACCGCAACTTGCGCCGGACCGTCCTCTTCGAGCACGCAACGCGCGGCCTCCTCGCCGAAGGCCACGACCTGTTCATCGAGATGAGCCCGCACCCGGTCCTGACCGTCCCGGTCCAGGCCACCATCGACGACGCCGAAAGCCCCGCCTCCACCCTCGGCTCCCTCCGCCGCGACGAGGGCGGCGCCCGGCGCCTGCTCACCTCCCTCGCCGAGGCGCACGTCCGGGGCGCGGAGCCGGACTGGTCCGCCCTCTTCCCGGGCGAGCGGACGGTCGTGGACCTGCCCACGTACCCCTTCCAGCGCCGCCACTTCTGGCTGACCGAGGAGAGGACGTCCAGTGGTGGCGGCACCCCGGCTGCCGCGGACGCCGCCGAGACCCGCTTCTGGGACGCCGTGGAACGCGAGGACGTCGACGAACTGACCTCCACCCTCGGCGAAACCTTCGACGGTGCAGCACAGGGCGCGCTCAGTGAGGTGCTGCCCGGCCTCTCCGCGTGGCGGCGGCAGCGGCGTGAGCGCGCCGTCATCGACAGCTGGCGCCACCGCGTCGCCTGGCAGCCGCTGCCGGGCAGCCGCCTGACGTCGGCGGGACTGTCCGGGCGGTGGCTGATCGTGGTGCCCGACAGCGCGGGAGATCACCCGTGGGCCACGGGGGTCGTCGACGCGCTGGGCGCCTCGGGCGCCGAGCCGGTGCGGTTGAGCGTGGGCGCGGGACCGGTGACGCGTGCGGCGCTGGCGGAGCGGTTGCGGGAGGTGGCCGGCGACGCGGGGATTGCTGGTGACGCGTCCGCCGACGTTCCGTTCGCCGGTATCGTCTCGCTGCTCGGGCTCGACGAAACCCCCCTCGACGACCACTCCGCCGTGCCCGCCGGGCTCGCGGCCACCGTCGCGCTGGTGCAGGCGCTCGGCGACACCGGGTCCGAAGCCCGCCTGTGGGCCCTGACCCAGGGCGCCGTGTCGACCGGCCGCAGCGACCGCCTCGACCACCCCGCCCAGGCCCACCTGTGGGGCTTCGGCCGGACCGTCGCCCTCGAACACCCCGACCGCTGGGGCGGACTCGTCGACGTACCCCTCTCCTACGACACCCGCGCGGGCGCCCGCCTCACCGGCATCCTCGCTGCGGCCGGTACCAGCGCCGAGGACCAGCTCGCGGTGCGCGGCTCCGGAGTCTTCGTACGCCGCCTCCTCAGGGGAGAGGCGAGGGGCGCCGACCTCACCCGGCACACCCGATGGACGCCGAGGGGCACGATCCTGGTCACCGGCGGGACGGGCGCGCTCGGCGGCCACGTCGCGCGCTATCTGGCCCGCGAGGGCGCCGCGCACCTCGTCCTCATGAGCCGCCGCGGCCTCGACGCCCCCGGAGCGACCGAGCTGCGCGCAGAACTGGAGGGGCACGGCGCACGGGTGACCGTCGCGGCGTGCGACGTCGCGGACCGCGAGGCGCTGGCCCGCGTCCTGGACCGGATACCCGCCGACGCACCCCTCACTGCCGTCGTCCACACCGCCGGAGTCCTGGACGACGGCATCGTCGACGGCCTCACTCCCGCACGCTTCGACGATGTGCTGCGCCCCAAGTCTCCGGCCGCCGCCGTCCTGCACGAACTCACCCGCGACCTGGACCTGGACGCCTTCGTCCTGTACTCGTCGGCGTCCGGCGCCCTCGGCAGCGCCGGCCAGGCGAACTACGCCGCCGCCAACGCCTACCTCGACGCCCTCGCCGAACAGCGCCGCGCCGACGGACTGCCCGCGACCTCCATCGCCTGGGGCACCTGGGACGGCGCCGGTCTCGCCGACACCGCCGTACGCTCCGACCGGGCACGGCGCGACGGCATGCCGCCGATGCCGCCCGAGCCCGCGGTCGCCGCCCTGCGGGACGCCGTCGAACGCGGCGACGCCAACGTCGTCATCGCCGCCGTCGACTGGGACACGTTCCTGCCGGGCTTCGTCGCCGCCCGCCCCAACCCGCTGTTCGACGCCATCCCCGAAGTGCGGCGGCTGACCGCCGACCCGGCGGACGGCGGCACCGCGGACCCCTCCGGCGCCGCCGGCGTCACCGGCCCGGACTGGATACGACGGCTCGTCCCGCTCCCCGCCGCGGAACGCGACGCCGCCCTCGTCACCTTCGTACGCGCCCAGGCCGCCGCCGTCCTCGGCCACTCCGCGCCCGACGCCATCGACCCCGCCCGCGCGTTCCGCGAGCTGGGCTTCGACTCGCTCACCGCCGTGGAACTCCGCAACCGCGTCCAGGCCGCCAGCGGCCTGCGCCTGCCCGCCTCACTGGTCTTCGACTACCCCAACTCGACCGTCCTCGCCGCCTACTTGGGCGACGAGGCCTTCGGTGCCGCGCAGACGACCCCAAGCGCCCCCAGGGCTGCCGCCGACACCCCTCCGGACGACGGCGACCCGATCGCGATCGTGGCGATGAGCTGCCGCTTCCCCGGCGACGTACGCTCCCCGGAGGACTTGTGGCGCCTGGTCGCCGACGGCCGCGACGCCATGGGCGAGTTCCCCGCCGACCGCGGCTGGGACCTCGCCGAGCTGTACGACCCGGACCCCGACCGCACGGGCCGTACCTACGTCCGCGAAGGCGGATTCCTGCGCGACGCGGGCGAGTTCGACGCCGACTTCTTCGGCATCTCGCCGCGCGAGGCCCTGGCCATGGACCCGCAGCAGCGCCACCTCCTGGAAACCTCCTGGGAACTCTTCGAGCGTGCGGGAATCGACCCGACGACCCTGGGCGGCACCCGCACCGGCGTCTTCGTCGGCTCCAACGGCGACGACTACATCTCCCGCAATTCCACCGTCCCCCAGGACATCGAAGGCCACGTCCTCACCGGCAACGCCGTCAGCGTCATGTCCGGCCGCCTCTCGTACGCCTTCGGTCTCGAAGGCCCGGCGGTGACCGTCGACACGGCCTGCTCCGCATCCCTGGTCGCCCTGCACCTGGCGGCGCAGGCGCTGCGCCAGGGCGAGTGCGACATGGCCCTTGCGGGCGGTGTCACGGTCATGGCGTCACCGGACACGTTCGTGCAGTTCAGCCGCCAGCGCGGCCTGGCCGTCGACGGCCGCTGCAAGGCGTTCGCGGAGGCGGCGGACGGGACGGGCTGGGGCGAGGGCGTCGGTCTGCTCCTCCTTGAGCGGTTGTCGGATGCGCGGCGCAATGCGCACGAGGTTCTGGCGGTCGTACGGGGTTCCGCGGTAAACCAGGACGGCGCGAGCAACGGGCTCACGGCCCCGAACGGGCCGTCCCAACAGCGGGTGATCCGGGCCGCGTTGGCGAACGCGGGTCTGGCGGCGGGTGACGTGGATGCCGTCGAGGCGCACGGTACGGGCACCACGCTCGGCGACCCGATCGAGGCGCAGGCCCTGCTCGCCACGTATGGCCAGGACCGTCCTGAGGACGGCCGGCCGCTGTGGCTCGGGTCCATCAAGTCCAACATCGGTCACACGCAGGCGGCGGCCGGTGTCGCGGGTGTCATCAAGATGGTGATGGCGATGCGCCACGGCGTCCTGCCGCAGACCTTGCACGTGGACCGGCCGAGTTCGCATGTGGACTGGTCGGCGGGGGGTGTTGAGCTGCTGGCCGAGGCTCGGGAGTGGGCCGAGCGGGAGGGTGGCGTGCCGCGTCGTGCGGGTGTGTCGTCGTTCGGCGTGAGTGGGACGAATGCGCATGTGATCGTGGAGCAGTCGTCGGTGGCGGAACCTTCTGAGTCCGCTGAAACGGACCTTCTGTCCAGTGCGATGCCGTGGTTGGTGTCGGGCCGGAGCGCGGAGGCGCTGCGGGCGCAGGCCGGGCGGTTGCGTACGTACGTGTCTGAGCGCGATGAGCTCGCGCCAGTCGACGTAGGTTGGTCGTTGCTGTCTGGCCGGGCTGTGCATGAGCACCGTGCTGTGGTCTTGGGTCGGGAGCGGGTGGAGTTCCTGTCCGGGCTTGAGGCCGTCGCCTGCGGTGGTTCGGGTGTGGTGTCGGGGTCGGTGGTTGAGGGTCGTCTCGGGGTTCTGTTCACGGGTCAGGGCAGTCAGCGGCTTGGTATGGGCCGTGAGTTGTACGAGGTGTTCCCGGTGTTCGCGGATGCGCTGGACGAGGTGTGCGCCCACTTGGACGGGCACCTGGAGCGGCCGCTGAAGGATGTGGTGTTCGGTGGGGATGCCGGGTTGTTGGAGCAGACGGGGTATGCGCAGCCCGCGTTGTTCGCGGTGGAGGTGGCTCTGTATCGCCTGGCTGAGTCGTTCGGGTTGCGGCCGGCGCTTGTCGGTGGTCATTCGATCGGTGAGTTGACGGCTGCGTACATAGCCGGGTTGTGGTCGTTGGAGGATGCGGCCCAACTGGTGGCTGCGCGCGGCCGGTTGATGCAGTCGCTGCCTGAGGGTGGCGCGATGCTGGCCGTGCAGGCGGCGGAGGCCGACGTGCTGCCGCTGCTGGAGGGCATGGCAGACCGGGCCGGTGTGGCGGCCGTGAACGGACCCGCCCAGGTGGTGCTCTCTGGTGAGCGGGAGGCTCTGGAGGGCCTGGAACAGATGTTCCGGGGCGAAGGACGCAAGGTGCGGTGGCTGAAGGTGTCCCATGCCTTCCACTCGCCGTTGATGGACCCGGTGCTCGACGGCTTCCGCAAGGTCGCGGAGGCGCTGACGTATCAGGAACCGAAGCTGCCGGTCGTCTCTAACCTGACCGGGCAGCTCGCCGCTGCCGACGAGTTGAAGGACCCCGAGTACTGGGTCCGGCATATCCGGGAGGCCGTGCGCTTCCACGACGGTCTGACCACTCTTACCGCCCAAGGTGTGTCGACCCTGTTGGAGCTGGGCCCGGATTCCGTCTTGACGGCGATGGCGCACGACACCGTTACCGACCCGGCTGCGCAGGCGGGCCTGATCGCCGCGCTGCGCAAGGACCGGCCGGAAGCGGACGCCTTCCTGACCGCTCTTGCCAAGGCGTACGTGCGCGGGATCGAGGTCGACTGGGCGCCGCTGTACGCCCCGGTCGAGTCCCGACGCCGCGTGGACCTGCCCACGTACGCCTTCCAACGCGACCACTACTGGCTGGAGTTGGCGGCGACCTCCGCAGACTCCCCCGCCCGTGCGGACGGCGTCGGTGTCGACGAGGTGGAGGCCCGCTTCTGGGAGGCCGTGGAGCGGGAGGACCTGGAGTCCTTGAGCGCCGAGTTGGGCGCGGAGGGTGATGTCAGGGGTGGTGCGCTGGAGGAGGTCCTGCCGGTCCTTTCGTCCTGGCGACGGCAGCGGCGTAAGACGTCCACGGTCGGGCGGTGGATGTACCGCGAGTCCTGGAAGCCGCTGGCGGGCCTCGCGTCGGCAACCTTCGACGGCACGTGGTGGGTGGTCGCCCCGGCCGACGAGGGCGCGCATCCGTGGGTGGCCGCCGCGGCCGCCGGGCTGGAGGAACGCGGTGCGCGGGTGGTCCGGATCGCGGTGGGTCGTGACGAGGCCCGGCGCGAGGTGTTGGCCGGGAAGCTGCGTGACCTCCTCGTCGAGCAGGTCGAGTCGGGCGTCGGTCACCCCCAGGGAGTGCTCTCGCTGCTGGCCCTCGACGACTCCGAAGGTTCGGCCGACCCGACCGTCGCTGCGGGCCTTGAGGGAGTACTCGTACTCCTCCAGGCCTTGGGCGATGCGGATGTGGCGGCACCGATGTGGGCCGCCACGTGCGGCGCGGTGACCACGGGCCGCTCGGACCGCCTGGCGGCGCCCGTGCAGGCGGCAGTGTGGGGCATGGGAAGGGTGGCGGCCCTGGAACAGCCCCAGCGGTGGGGCGGGCTCGTCGACCTGCCTGCGCACCCCGACGAGCGGGCGGGGCTGCGGCTGGCGGACGCCCTGGGCGGGCCGTCCGGCGAGGATCAGATGGCGGTGCGCGGATCCGGGGTGTTCGTACGCCGGTTGGTGCGTGCGCCCCTGGCTGACATGGCGACGGGGGAGCGGCGGCCAGGGCTGTCCTCGGGGCGCTCCCCGGAGTGGTCGTCGCGGGGCACGGTACTGGTCACCGGTGGTACCGGTGCGCTCGGCGGGCACGTCGCGCGCTGGCTGGCAGGTGTGGGCGCCGAGCACCTCGTACTGACGAGCCGTCGCGGTCCCAACGCCCCCGGGGCAGCCGAACTCCGTTCGGAATTGGAGCAGATGGGCGTACGCGTCACTGTCGCGGCATGCGACGTGGCGGACCGGGAGGCCCTGGCCCGAGTTCTGGACGCGATTCCTGAGGACGTGCCGCTGACCGGGGTGTTCCACACGGCCGGTGTGCTGGACGACGGCATTCTCGACGGCCTGACCGCCGAACGGTTCGCCACGGTCTTCCGTCCCAAGGCCCAAGCGGCCCTGAACCTGCACGAGTTGACGCGTGACAGCGACCACCTGACGGCCTTCGTGCTCTTCTCGTCCGTCGCGGGCTCCCTGGGCATCGGCGGCCAGGGCAACTACGCCGCCGCGAACGCCTTCCTCGACGCCTTCGCCGAGCACCGCAGGTCACTCGGCCTGCCCGCCCTGTCGCTTGCCTGGGGACCGTGGGCCGGCGGCGGCATGGCGGTCGACGGCGGGGTGGTGGAGCAGCGGGTGCGCGACAGCGGCATGCCCCCGATGGCACCGGACCTGGCCGTCGCCGCGATGGGCGCGCTCCTCGCGGCCGCGGCCGCGGACTCGGTGGCGGAGTCCGCCGCGATCACCCTCGCCGACGTCGAGTGGGACCAGTATGCGCCGACCTACGCCATGGCACGCCCCTGCCACCTCTTCGACCAGCTCACCGGCCCGCCAGTATCGACGGAGGTGTCGACCACCGGCCCGGATCGTCGATCGGGGCGGGGAGCGACCCCGTCCTCCCTGGTGGATCAACTCGCGACGCTGCCGGCCGCGGAACGCGAGCGCGCGCTCCTCGACCTCGTGCGCGAGCGCGTGGCCACGGTACTCGGCTACCCCGCGACCAAGACCGTGGACGCCACCCGACCTTTCAAGGACCTCGGCTTCGACTCGCTGACCGCGGTCGAACTGCGCAACCTCATCGGCGCCGCCAGCGGACTCCACCTCCCCGCGACCCTCGTCTTCGACCACCCGACACCGGCGGCCCTCGCCGGATTCCTGCGCGGTGAACTCCTCGAAGGCCCAATCCCGCAGGGCGCCTCGGACGCCGAAGCCCCGGCCGCGCCGGTGGACGGCGACCCGATCGCGATCGTGGCGATGAGCTGCCGCTTCCCCGGCGACGTACGCTCCCCGGAGGACCTGTGGCGGCTGCTCCACGACGGCAAGGACGCCATCGGCGACATGCCGGACGACCGCGGCTGGAACGTGGACGCGCTCTACCACCCGGATCCCGACCACGCCGGGACGAGCTACGTCCGCGAGGGCGGATTCCTGCGCGACATGGCCGAGTTCGACGCGGACTTCTTCGGGATCTCGCCGCGCGAGGCCCTCGCCATGGACCCGCAGCAGCGCCTCCTCCTGGAGACCGCGTGGGAAGCCTTCGAGCGTGCGGGCATCGACCCCGCCACTCTGCGCGGCAGCCGTACCGGCGTCTTCTCCGGCACCAACGGCCAGGACTACGAAGGCATCCTGCGCACCGCCCCCGACCGAGGCGAGGGCTACCTCGGCACCGGCAACGCGGCGAGCGTCGTCTCCGGCCGACTGTCGTACGTGTTCGGCCTGGAGGGCCCGGCGGTGACGGTCGACACGGCGTGCTCGTCGTCCCTCGTGGCTCTCCATCTGGCCGCGCAGGCGCTGCGCCAGGGCGAGTGCGACATGGCCCTTGCGGGCGGTGTCACGGTGATGTCCACGCCCGACACGTTCGTGGAGTTCAGCCGCCAGCGCGGCCTTGCCGTCGACGGCCGCTGCAAGGCGTTCGCGGAGGCGGCGGACGGGACGGGTTGGGGCGAGGGCGTCGGTCTGCTCCTCCTTGAGCGGTTGTCGGATGCCCGCCGCAACGGGCACGAGGTTCTGGCGGTTGTACGGGGTTCCGCGGTGAACCAGGACGGCGCGAGCAACGGGCTCACGGCCCCGAACGGGCCGTCCCAACAGCGGGTGATCCGGGCCGCGTTGGCGAATGCGGGTCTGGCGGCGGGTGACGTGGATGCCGTCGAGGCGCACGGCACGGGCACCACCCTCGGCGACCCGATCGAGGCGCAGGCCCTGCTCGCCACGTACGGACAGGAGCGGCCGGCCGGCCCGTCCGGCGACCGCGAGCCGCTGTGGCTTGGGTCCATCAAGTCCAACATTGGTCACACGCAGGCGGCCGCCGGTGTTGCGGGTGTCATCAAGATGGTGATGGCGATGCGCCATGGCGTGCTGCCTCGCACGCTGCACGTTGACCGGCCGAGTTCTCATGTGGACTGGTCGGCGGGGGGTGTTGAGCTGCTGGCCGAGGCACGCGAATGGTCCGAACGCGAGGAGGGCATGCCGCGTCGCGCTGGTGTGTCGTCGTTCGGTGTCAGCGGCACGAATGCCCACGTAATCGTGGAGCAGGTGCCGGCGGCGGAAGCAACTGAGTCTGCTGCGACGAGAGCTCTACCCACCGCTACACCGTGGTTGGTGTCGGGCCGGAGCGCGGAGGCGTTGCGGGCACAGGCCGACCGCCTGCGCGAGCACGTGATCGGACGCGCCGAGCTCAAGCCCGTTGACGTGGGTTGGTCGCTGCTGTCTGGCCGGGCCGTGCATGAGCACCGTGCCGTGGTCTTCGGCCGGGAGCGGGAGGAGTTCCTGTCCGGGTTGGAGGCGTTGGCTTCCGGGAGTGGTTCGGGTGTGGTCTCGGGGTCGGTTGCCGAGGGCCGTCTCGGTGTGGTCTTCACCGGTCAGGGCAGTCAGCGGCTTGGTATGGGCCGTGAGTTGTACGAGGTGTTCCCTGTGCTCGCGGATGCGCTGGACGAGGTGTGCGCCCACTTGGACGGGCACCTCGACCAGCCTCTGAAGGACGTGATGTTCGGTGGGGATGCCGGGCTTTTGGAGCAGACGGGGTATGCGCAGCCCGCGTTGTTCGCCGTCGAGGTGGCTCTGTATCGCCTTGCCGAGTGGTTTGGGGTGCGGCCGGCGCTTGTCGGTGGTCATTCGATCGGTGAGTTGACGGCTGCGTATGTGGCCGGGCTGTGGTCGTTGGAGGATGCGGCCCAACTGGTGGCTGCGCGGGGGCGGTTGATGCAGTCGCTGCCTGAGGGTGGTGCGATGCTGGCGGTGCAGGCGGCGGAGGCCGATGTGCTGCCGCTGCTGGAGGGCATGGAAGACCGGGCCGGTGTGGCGGCTGTCAACGGCCCCTCGCAGGTGGTCTTGTCCGGTGACCGCGTGGTTCTGGAGGGCCTGGAGGAGATCCTTCGTGGGCAGGGCCGTAAGGTGCGGTGGCTGAAGGTCTCGCACGCCTTCCACTCGCCGCTGATGGACCCGGTGCTCGACGAGTTCCGGCGTGTGGCGGAGGGCCTGACGTATCGGAACCCGGCGCTGTCGGTCGTGTCGAACCTGACCGGGCAGCTCGCCACTGCCGACGAGTTGAAGGACCCCGATTACTGGGTCCGCCACATCCGTGAGGCGGTCCGCTTCCACGACGGTCTGACCGCCCTCACCGCGCAGGGCGTGTCGACGCTCCTTGAGCTCGGCCCTGACTCCGTCCTGACGGCGATGGCGCACGACACCGTCACCGATCCGGGCGCGCAGGCGGGCCTGGTGGCCGCCGTACGCAAGGATCGCCCGGAGCTGGACACCTTCCTGGCCGCCCTTGCCCAGCTCCACGTGCGCGGGATCGAGGTCGACTGGGCGCCGCTGTACGCCCCGGTCGAGTCCCGCCGCCGCGTGGACCTGCCCACGTACGCCTTCCAAGGGCGGCGCTATTGGCCGCGTGCGGGCGCCGGTGCCGTGGGTGATGTGTCGGCGACCGGGCTTGTGCCGACCGGGCACCCGCTGCTCGGGGCGGCGGTACCACTGATGGACACGGGCGGCCACCTGCTGACCGGTCGCCTGTCGGTGGCCACGCATCCGTGGCTGGCCGATCACGCGGTGGCGGGGCGGGTGCTGCTTCCGGGTACGGCGTTCGTGGAACTCGCTGTACGCGCCGGTGACGAGGTCGGGTGCGGGGTCCTTGAGGAGCTGACGCTGGCCGCGCCCCTCGTGCTGCCCGAGCGTGGCGCCGTACAGCTCCAGGTCAGTGTCGGAGCGGCGGACGAGAACGGGCGATCCGCAGTGAGTGTGCACTCCCGGGAGGAGGGCGATCCCGAGGAACCGTGGATCCGCCACGCCGCCGGATTCCTGTCCTCCGCGCCGGATGAAGCCGATGAGGAGGAGCCCGAAGGCGGCCTGGCCCAGTGGCCGCCGACGGATGCCGAGCCCATCGATGACGCGGACTCCCTCTACGACCGTCTCGCCGAGACGGGATACGGTTACGGACCGGTCTTCCAGGGCCTGCGTGCGGCCTGGCGGCGCGGCGACGAGGTCTTCGCCGAAGTCGCCCTGCCGGAGGAAGAGGCAGCAGACGCCGCGGCCTTCACCCTGCACCCGGCGCTGCTGGACGCCGCGCTGCACTCCACCCTGCTCCTGCCCCGGCGGCAGGACGGCGACGACGAACGCCAGGGCCTGGGGCTGCCCTTCGCCTGGAGCGGAGTCCGGCTGCGCCGGGCAGGCGCCGCGACCGTCCGCGTACGGCTCAGCAGTGCGGGAGCGGACACCGTGACCCTGACCTTGGCGGACGAGACCGGCCAGGTGGTCGCCACCGTCGACTCGCTCGTGTCGCGCCCGGTCTCCGACGACCGACTCGGTGGTGGGACGTTCCGTGACTCGATGTTCCACGTCGAGTGGAAGCGGCAGCCCGCCGCTCCCGCCGAGCCGGTGCCGCTGGCGGTGCTCGGCGGCGGCGGGCTGGTGCCAGGGGCGCGGTCGTTCGCGGATTTGGCGGCGTTGGGCGCGGCTTTCGAAGCGGGGGAGGAGCTTCCGACGACGGTGGTGTGGCCGGTGGACCGGCCGTCGCCAGTGGACAGGCCGTCGGCCGCAGATTCCCAAGGGCTCGTACGTCCCCTCGTACGTCCCCTCGTAAGGCCGGAAGATGTCTCCGCGTTCCTTGCCGAGGCGCTGGGCGTGGTGCAGGCATGGCTGGCCGACGAGCGGTTCGAGGGCGCGCGGCTCGTGGTCGTGACGCGGGGCGCTGCCCACACCGAGGGCACAGGCGCGGACCTCGACCCCGCGGGCGCGGCACTGTGGGGCCTTGTGCGCTCCGCCCAGGTGGAGAATCCGGGACGTTTCGTCCTCGTGGACGCGCAGATGGCTCCAGGCGCCGACTTGGGTACGGGCGCGAACCCGATCGATGCCCCGGCGCTCGCCGCCGCCTTGGCCGCGGGCGAGCCCGAAGTGGTCGTGCGGGAGGGCGCGGTATGGGTCCCCCGACTGACGCGACCGACGGCCAGGGTGTCCGCCACACCGGCCGGCGAAACCGCGGCCTCCCCGTACGGCGAGGGCACCGTCCTTGTCACCGGCGCCTTCGGCGGCCTCGGGCGCGTGGTGGCGCGGCATCTCGCCGAACACCACCGCGTACGGGACCTCCTCCTGGTCTCCCGCAGGGGCAACGCCGCCGCGGGCGCGGACGAACTGCGCGCGGAACTGGAAGCGGCGGGTACCAAGGTCACCGTGGCCGCGTGCGACGTCGCTGACCGTGACGCGCTGGCCGCGCTCCTGGACGAGGCCGGCGGCGAACTGTCAGCGGTGGTGCACGTGGCGGGAGTCCTGGACGACGGCATCGTCACGTCCCTGACGCCCGAGCGCCTGGACACGGTCCTGCGTCCGAAGGCGGACGCGGCACTCCACCTGCACGAGCTGACGGCCGGCCTCGACCTGTCCGCCTTCGTGCTGTTCTCCTCCGCCGCCGGGGTGCTCGGCAGCCCGGGGCAGGCCAACTACGCGGCCGCCAACAGCCTCCTGGACGCCCTGGCCGGCATCCGCCGCGCTCAGGGCCTCCCGGCGACCTCCCTGGCCTGGGGACTCTGGGCGCAGGACAGCGACATGACTGGCAAGCTGGACGGTACGGACCTTGGCCGCATGGCGCGGGGCGGTGTGGCGGCACTGTCCACGGACGAGGGCCTCGCCCTCCTGGACATCGCGGTGACCGACCAGAACCTGACCGCGCCCGAAGCGCCGGCGACCCTCGTCCCGCTCCGCCTGGACGCCGTCGCCCTGCGGGCCGCGGCGGGCCCCGACGGCGTACAGCCCGTCTTCTCGGAACTGGTCCGCACCCCGGCCCGCCGCGTCGACAGGGCGCAAGCACGCTCCGGAAACCCGGCGGCGGCCAACGGCGCGGACCCCGCTACCCCTGCCCTCGTCAAGAAATTGGCGGGACTTTCGGGAGCGGACCGCGAGCGTGCACTGCTCGATGCAGTGCGCGGAAATGTGGCGACGGTGCTCGGCCATTCCGGGCCGGAGGCGGTCGGCGCCACCCGGGGATTCCTGGAATTGGGCGTCGATTCGCTTACCGCGGTGGAACTCCGAAATCGGCTCAACTCCCTCTTCGGGCTGCGTCTTCCCGCTACCCTCGTCTTCGACTATCCGTCGCCCACGGCGCTCGCCTCCTATCTGGACGAGAGCCTGCCGCAAGCCGGCGGCGCGGCGGCGGAGAGTTCCGTGGGGGCACGCCCCGGAGGCGTGGTAGCCGAACTCGCGGGCCTGGAAGCGGCACTGGCCGCGGGGCCGCCGTCCGACAACGAACGTGCTGCCGTGCGCGGCAGGCTGCGGGCGCTGCTCGGCAGGCTGGACGCCGCGGAGCCTGGCGGAGCTGACGGACTGGCCGCCGAAGCCGTCGCGGACAAGCTGGAAGAAGCCGACGACGATGACATGTTCGACTTCATCGACAACGAACTCGGCGTCTCCTGAAGCAATCCCACGGAACTGCCGCCCGACACCGCCACGGCAATCCGCGGGCAGTTCGTAGAAATTCATAAAGGGTCCGTAGGGGGAGGGTAGGGGTTGTTGCTCCTGCCCTCCCGCCGATGTGATGGTGTCGGCCCTCTGCGTTGAAGGAGTCGCACCGAAATGGCGAACGAGCAGAAACTCCGCGAGTACCTCAAGCGAGTTACCGCGGATCTGCACCAGACCCGGCAGCGTCTACAGGACGCCGAGTCCGTGAGCCGGGAGCCCGTCGCCATCGTCGCGATGAGCTGCCGCTACCCCGGCGGGGTCGCCGGACCGGAAGACCTGTGGCGGCTCGTGGCCGACGGGGGGGACGCGATCTCTCCCTTCCCTGACGACCGGGGCTGGGACGCGGACCTCCACGACCCCGACCCGACGAGCCCCGGCAAGAGCTATGCGCGCGAGGGCGGTTTCCTGCACGACGCGGCACAGTTCGACCCGGCCTTCTTCGGCATCTCCCCACGCGAGGCCCTCGCCATCGACCCGCAGCAGCGTCTGCTCCTCGAAGCCACCTGGGAGGCGTTCGAGCGGGCGGGCGTGGATCCGCTGTCCGTTCGCGGCTCCCGGACGGGCGTCTTCGTCGGCGTCATGTACGGCGACTACGGCAACCGCATCCTCAGCAACCCCGAGGGCCTGGAGGAATTCGAGGGCTACCTCGGCAACGGCAGCGCGGGCAGCATCGCTTCCGGGCGCGTCTCCTACACCTTCGGTCTCGAAGGCCCTGCCGTCACCATTGACACCGCGTGCTCGTCCTCGCTCGTCGCCCTGCACCTGGCCGCGCAGTCCCTGCGCAACGGCGAGTGCACCCTCGCGCTCGCGGGGGGCGTGACCGTCATGTCCACACCGGACACCTTCGTGGAGTTCAGCCGCCAGCGCGGCCTCGCGGCCGACGGCCGCTGCAAGGCGTTCGCGGAGGCCGCCGACGGCACCGGCTGGGGCGAGGGCGTCGGACTCCTTGTCCTTGAGCGCCTGTCGGACGCCCGCCGCAACGGCCACCAGGTCCTCGCCGTCGTACGCGGCACCGCTGTCAACCAGGACGGCGCAAGCAGCGGTCTGACCGCCCCGAACGGTCCCGCCCAGCAGCGCGTCATCCGCGCGGCGCTGGCGAACGCGGGCCTGGCGGCGCGCGACGTGGATGCCGTCGAGGCGCACGGCACGGGCACCACGCTCGGCGACCCCATTGAGGCGCAGGCCCTGCTCGCCACGTACGGACAGGAGCGGCCGGCCGGCCCGTCCGGCGACCGCGAGCCGCTGTGGCTCGGCTCGGTCAAGTCCAACATCGGTCACACCCAGGCGGCCGCCGGTGTCGCGGGTGTCATCAAGATGGTGATGGCGATGCACCACGGCGTGCTGCCTCGCACGCTGCACGTTGACCGGCCGAACTCGCATGTGGACTGGTCGGCGGGGGCTGTTGAGCTGCTGGCCGAGGCCCGGGAGTGGGCCGAGCGAGAGGGTGGCGTGCCGCGTCGTGCGGGTGTGTCGTCGTTCGGTGTCAGCGGCACGAATGCCCACGTAATCGTGGAGCAGGTGCCGGTGGAGGATGCAACTGCTGCCGCTAAGAGGGACGTTCTGTCCGGCAAGCTTCCCTGGTTGGTGTCGGCCCGCAGCGCCGAGGCGCTGCGCGCGCAGGCCGGGAAGCTGCGGGAGCACGTGGCGGGGAGCGACGGCCTCGACTACGTCGACGCTGGCTGGACTCTGCTGTCGGCCCGCGCGTTGCACGAGCACCGCGCGGTCGTCTTCGGCCGGGACCGGGAAGAGTTCCTGACCGGCCTTGAGGCGCTGGCGTCGGACGGGCCCGGAGTCGTCTCGGGCGCGGTCGCCGAGGGCCGCCTCGGGGTCGTCTTCACCGGCCAGGGCAGTCAACGCGTCGGCATGGGAAGGGAGTTGTACGAGACGTTCCCCGTCTTCGCCACCGCGCTGGACGAGGTGTGCGCCCACTTGGACGGCCTCCTGGAACGCCCGCTCAAGGACGTCATGTTCGGCACGGACGCCGGGCAGCTGGAGCAGACGGGCTACGCGCAGCCCGCGCTGTTCGCGGTGGAAGTGGCCCTGTACCGTCTTGCCGAGTCCTTCGGAGTGCGGCCGGCGCTTGTCGGCGGCCATTCGATCGGCGAGTTGACGGCTGCGTACGTGGCCGGGCTGTGGTCGTTGGAGGATGCGGCCCAACTGGTGGTCGCGAGGGGCCGGTTGATGCAGTCGCTGCCTGAGGGTGGCGCGATGCTGGCCGTGCAGGCGGCGGAGGCCGACGTGCTGCCCCTACTGGACGGCACGGCAGACCGTGTCGGTGTGGCGGCCGTGAACGGCCCCGCCCAGGTGGTGCTCTCTGGCGACCGCGTGGTTCTGGAGGGCCTGAGGGAGATCCTTCGTGGGCAGGGGCGGAAGGTGCGGTGGCTGAAGGTCTCGCACGCCTTCCACTCGCCGTTGATGGACCCGGTCCTGGACGAGTTCCGCGAGGTCGCGCGGGGCCTGACGTATCAGGATCTGAAGCTGCCGGTCGTCTCCAACGTGACTGGTGAACTGGCCGAGTCGGCTCGGCTGAAGGATCCCGAGTACTGGGTCCGGCACGTCCGTGAGGCGGTCCGTTTCCACGACGGTTTGACCACTCTTACCGCCCAAGGTGTGTCGACGCTGCTTGAGTTGGGCCCGGATTCCGTCCTTACGGCGATGGCGCACGACACGCTCACCGACCCGGGCGCGCAAGCGGGTCTGGTCGGTGCCCTGCGCAAGGACCGCCCGGAAACCGACACCTTCCTCACTGCCCTCGCCAAGGCCCACGTGCGCGGCGTCGAGGTCGACTGGACCCCGTTGTACGCCCCCGTCGAGTCCCGACGCCGCGTGGACCTGCCCACGTACGCCTTCCAGCACCAGCACTACTGGCTCAACCCGCTGGAGCAGGCGGCGGTGGCTGCGGCGGGTGACGGCGCCGACGCCGTGGACGCGAGTTTCTGGAAGGCCGTCGAGGATGAAGACCTCGCGGCGCTGACGGGCGCTCTGGAGGTCGACGAGGAGGCGCCGTTCCGGTCGGTGCTGCCCGCGCTGACGGCATGGCGGCGGCAGCGGCACGAGCAGTCCGAACTGGACCGCTGGCAGTACCGCATCGCATGGAAGCCCCTCGCCAAGGTGGCGCGACCCGGGCTCACGGGCACCTGGCTGGTCGTGGCACCCGCCGGGAACGAGGCGGAGCCGTGGATCGATGCCTCCGTACGGGCGCTGGAGCGGAGCGGGGCGCAGGCGCGTGTGCTGCGGGTTGAGCCACAGGACGCGGACCGAACCGTGTTCCTGGAGAAGCTGAGGGATGCCCTCTCGGACGACGGCGAGAGCCAGGGCATCTCCGTGACCGGAGTCCTGTCCCTGCCGGCCTGCGGGCCGACGCCGGAGCCTTCGAAGACGCACGCCGTCGACGGCGAGTCCGTCCCGGCCGAAGTGCTCCGCACCCTCGCCCTCGTCCAGGCCCTGGGCGACGCGCACGTGGCCGCGCCGCTGTGGGTGGCGACGCGCGGCGCCGTCTCCGTGGGCGCCTCGGACGCCACCGCCGATGCGGACGGCGCGGCGGTGTGGGGCCTGGGCCGCGTCGCGGCCCTCGAACACCCGGAGCGCTGGGGCGGCCTGGTCGACCTGCCCGAGACGGCGGACGCCCGCGCGGCGTTGCGGCTCGCGCAGGTCCTCGCGGCCGCATCGGGCGAGGACCAGGTGGCGGTGCGCGGGTCGGGCGTGTTCGTACGCCGGTTGGTACGCGCGCCCTTCGGCGACGTGGACGTGTCCGGCGGGTCGGCGGGGGAGTGGTCCCCGGGCGGCGGCACGGTACTCGTCACCGGTGGCACGGGTGCCCTCGGCGCGCACGTCGCGCGCTGGCTGGCACGCGAGGGCGCCGAACACCTCGTGCTGACGAGCCGCCGTGGCACCGACGCACCCGGCGCCGCCGAACTCAGGGCCGAACTGGAGGAGTTGGGGGCACGGGCAACCATCGCAGCGTGCGACGCGGCGGACCGGGACGCGCTGGCACGCCTCCTGGACAAGATTCCCGGCGACGCGCCGCTGACCGGTGTCTTCCACACGGCCGGAGTCCTGGACGACGGCGTGCTCGACGTCCTGACCGAGGACCGGATGGCCTCCGTGTTCCGCGCGAAGGCGGAGTCGGCCCGCCACCTGGACGAGCTGACCCGCGACGCGGACCTGACCGCCTTCGTCCTCTTCTCCTCCCTCACCGGCACCGTGGGAGCGCCCGGCCAGGGCAACTACGCCGCCGCGAACGCCTTCCTCGACGCCCTCGCCGAACGGCGGCGCGCCGCCGGACTGCCCGCCGTCTCGCTCGCCTGGGGACCGTGGGGCGGTGGGGGCATGGCCGCCGCCGACGGCTCCGAGGAGCGGATGCGCCAGGCCGGGCTGCCGGTCATGGACCCCGCACGCGCCACCGAGGCACTACGCAGGGCGACACTCCACGCGGCGGCGCAAGGCGGTCACGCGGATAGCCCGGTGCCGGTTCGGGAGGCGGCCGCGCTCGTCGTCGCCGACGTCGTCTGGGACCGTTTCACGGACGGCTTCACCGCGACCCGCCGCAGCACCCTCTTCGACGACCTGCCAGAGGTGGCAGCCGCCCGCACGGCACACCCCACCAGCGCGGACGACACCGAAACCCCGCCCCTGAAACAGCAGTTGGCCGCCCTGTCCCGCCCGGACGCCGAGCGGGCCCTGCTCGACCTCGTCCGGACTCGGGCGGCGGCCGTGCTCGGACACGGCGGCAAGCAGGCGGTACCCGGGGACGGCGCGTTCAAGGGACTCGGGTTCGACTCGCTCACCTCGGTCGAGTTCCGCAACCGCCTCGGCGTCGCGACCGGCCTGACCCTCCCGGCCACGCTGGTCTTCGACCACCCCTCGCCGCGCGCCGTCGCCGACTACCTCTCCGGACACCTCCTCACCGCCGACGTCACCGACAGCGCCGCCGTGATACCGACGTCCACGGGGACGGCGGCCGACGACGAGCCCATCGCGATCGTGTCGATGAGCTGCCGCTTCCCCGGCGGCGTACGCGGACCGGAAGACCTGTGGCGGCTCGTCGCGGACGGCGTCGACGCACTGGGGGAGTTCCCCGCCGACCGTGGCTGGGACATGGGGACGCTGTACGACCCCGACCCGGCGACGCCTGGCTCCACCTACGCCCGGCAGGGCGGATTCCTGCCGGACGCGGCCGGGTTCGACGCGGACTTCTTCGGCATCTCGCCCCGCGAGGCCCTCGCCATGGACCCGCAGCAGCGGCTCCTCCTGGAGACCGCGTGGGAGTTGTTCGAGCGCGCCGGCATCGCGCCGTCGACGCTGCACGGCAGCCGCACCGGCGTGTTCGCGGGCACCAACGGCCAGGACTACCTGGACCTCCTCAAGGACGCGCCCGACGGTGCCGAGGGCTACATCGGCACGGGCAACGCCGCCAGCGTGGTCTCCGGCCGCCTGTCGTACGCCTTCGGCCTCGAAGGCCCCGCCATGACCGTCGACACGGCCTGCTCGTCGGCCCTCGTGGCCCTGCACCTGGCGGCGCAGGCGCTGCGCCAGGGCGAGTGCGACGTGGCCCTCGCGGGCGGCGTGACCGTGATGTCCACGCCGGGCGCCTTCATCGAGTTCAGCCGCCAGCGCGGCCTGGCCGCCGACGGCCGCTGCAAGGCGTTCGCCGAGGCGGCCGACGGCACCGGCTGGGGTGAGGGTGTCGGCCTGCTGTTGCTGGAGCGCTTGTCGGACGCCCGGCGCAACGGCCACCAGATCCTGGCCGTCGTGCGTGGCTCCGCCGTCAACCAGGACGGCGCGAGCAACGGGCTCACCGCCCCGAACGGACCGTCCCAGCAGCGTGTCATCCGCGCCGCCCTCGCCAACGCCCGCCTCACGCCCGCCGACGTCGACGCCGTCGAGGCACACGGCACCGGCACGTCCTTGGGCGACCCCATCGAAGCGCAAGCGCTGCTCGCGACCTACGGGCAGGAGCGGGCTGCCGACCGGCCTCTGTGGCTGGGATCGGTGAAGTCGAACATCGGGCACACCCAGGCGGCCGCCGGTGTCGCGGGCGTCATCAAGATGGTCATGGCGATGCGCCACGGGACGCTGCCGCCGACACTCCACGTGGACGCCCCCAGCACGCACGTGGACTGGGCGGCGGGCTCGGTCGAGCTGCTGACGGAGACTCGTGAGTGGGCCGAGCGGGCGGACGGCGCGCCGCGTCGCGCGGGTGTCTCGTCGTTCGGCGTGAGCGGCACGAATGCTCACGTGATCGTGGAGCAGGTGCCGGTGGCAGAACCTTCTGAGTCCGCTGAAACGGACCTTCTGTCCAGTGCGATGCCGTGGTTGGTGTCGGGCCGGAGCGCGGAGGCGCTGCGAGCACAGGCCGGGCGGTTGCGTACGTACGTGTCTGAGCGCGATGAGCTCGCGCCAGTCGACGTGGGTTGGTCGTTGCTGTCGGGCCGGGCTGTGCATGAGCACCGTGCTGTGGTCTTGGGTCGGGAGCGGGTGGAGTTCCTGTCCGGGCTTGTGGCCGTCGCCTGCGGTGGTTCGGGTGTGGTGTCGGGGTCGGTGGTTGAGGGTCGTCTCGGTGTGGTCTTCACCGGTCAGGGCAGTCAGCGGCTTGGTATGGGCCGTGAGTTGTACGAGGTGTTCCCTGTGTTCGCGGATGCGCTGGACGAGGTGTGCGCCCACTTGGACGGGCACCTGGACCGGCCGCTGAAGGATGTGGTGTTCGGTGCGGATGCCGGGTTGTTGGAGCAGACGGGGTATGCGCAGCCCGCGTTGTTCGCCGTCGAGGTGGCTCTGTATCGCCTCGCCGAGTCGTTCGGGTTGCGGCCCGAGATCGTCGGTGGTCATTCGATCGGTGAGTTGACGGCTGCGTACATAGCCGGGCTGTGGTCGTTGGAGGACGCGGCCCAACTGGTGGCTGCGCGCGGGCGGTTGATGCAGTCGCTGCCTGAGGGTGGCGCGATGCTGGCGGTGCAGGCGGCGGAGGCCGATGTGCTGCCGCTGCTGGAAGGTGTCACGGATCGGGTCGGCCTGGCCGCTGTCAACGGCCCCTCGCAGGTGGTCCTGTCCGGTGACCGCGTGGTTCTGGAGGGCCTGGAGGGGACACTCCGCAGCCAGGGGCGGAAGGTGCGGTGGCTGAAGGTCTCGCACGCCTTCCACTCGCCGCTCATGGACCCGGTGCTCGACGACTTCCGCGAGATCGCGCGGGGCCTGACGTATCAGGACCTGAAGCTGCCGGTCGTCTCCAACGTGACTGGTGAACTGGCCGAGTCGGCTCGGCTGAAGGATCCCGAGTACTGGGTCCGTCACGTCCGTGAGGCGGTCCGTTTCCACGACGGCTTGACCACTCTTACCGCCCAAGGTGTGTCGACGCTGCTTGAGTTGGGCCCGGATTCCGTGCTCACGGCGATGGCGCACGACACGCTCACCGACCCGGGCGCGCAAGCGGGTCTGGTCGGTGCCCTGCGCAAGGACCGCCCGGAGCCGGACACCTTCCTGACCGCCCTCGCCCAGCTCCACGTACGCGGGGCCGAGGTCGACTGGACCCCGCTGTACGCCCCGGTCGAGTCCCGGCGCCGCGTGGACCTCCCCACGTACGCCTTCCAGCACCAGACCTACTGGCCGCAGCCGAAGGAGTCCGACGCGGCCGAAGGCCAGGGCGCCGGCGTGGACGCGGAGTTCTGGGAGGCCGTCCAGCGTGAGGACCTCGAAGGCCTTGCGGAGACGCTGGAGCTCGACCAGGACGCGCCCCTTGAGTCGGTGCTGCCCGCGCTCGCGTCCTGGCGGCGCCGGCAGCAGGAACAGCAGCAGGTGGACGCCCTCCGCTACCAGATCACGTGGAAGCCGCTGCCTGATGGCTTGGCACCAGGCGCCGGTCCGGCACTCCAAGGCGCCTGGGCGCTGGTGGTCCCGGCCGGGGCCGCCGAACACCCGTGGTGCGCGGCCGCCGAGGAGGCGTTCGCCGCCGCCGGTACGGAGGTCCAGCGCGTGGTCGTCGGGGACGAGGCCGCCGATCGTACGAAGATGACGAAGCTCCTGCGGGTCCTGGACGCTCCCCTCGCCGGCGTGCTGTCCCTGCTGGCCCTGGACGAGCGCTCGTACGAGCCCTCGGGGTCCCTCGCCCAGTCGGCATCCTTCACCCGCGGCATGGCCGCGACCCTCGCCCTGACGCAGGCCGTCGTCGACGCCGAGGTCGGTGGACGACTGTGGATCGCCACGTGCGGCGCGGTGTCCGTAGGCGCCGCCGAGTCCGTGCGCGGTGTCGCGCAGTCGCAGGCATGGGGCTTCGGGCGGGTCGTGGGCCTGGAGCACCCGGAGGTGTGGGGCGGCATCATCGACCTCCCCGAGGCCACAGGGGCCGTCCCGGCCTCTGCCCGCACCCACCTCACCACCCTCCTCTCCCGCACCGCCACGGAGGACTTCGCCGAGGACCAGCTCGCCGTCCGCCCCTCGGGAGTCCTCGTACGCCGCCTCGTGCGCGCGCCCAGGAGCGCGGCTCCCGCCGGGCGCTGGGAGCCGCGCGGCACCGTACTGATCACCGGCGGAACCGGCGCCCTCGGCGCCCACGTAGCGCGGTGGTGCGCGGGCGGCGGCGCGCGTCATCTCGTACTGACGAGCAGGCGCGGTCCCGACGCGCCCGGAGCCGCCGAACTCCGCGCCGAACTGGAGGAGTTGGGCGCCGAGGTCACCATCGCCGCCTGCGACGTGGCCGACCGGGACGCGCTCGCCGGGCTGCTGGCCGAGATGCCCGCGGACGCGCCGCTGAGCGCCGTCGTACACGCGGCGGGCCTGGGACAGGACCGCATGATCGACGAGACGGGACCGGCGGACTTCGCCGAGATCGTCACGGCGAAGACGGCGGGCGCGGCGCACCTGGACGAACTGCTCGGTGGCACACCGCTGGACGCGTTCGTGCTGTTCTCGTCCATCGCGGGCGTGTGGGGCAGCGGCGGCCAGGCGGCGTACGCGGCCGCCAATGCCTTCCTCGACGGGCTCGCCGAACGCCGCCGGGCCCAGGGGCGTGCGGTGACGTCGGTGGCCTGGGGGCCGTGGGCCGGTTCGGGCATGGCCGGGGACGACGAGGCGGCGGCGCACCTGCGCAAGCGGGGCCTGCCCGTCATGCGGCCCGAGTCGGCCGTTGCCGCACTGCGGCATGCGCTCGGCGTCCGCGACGCCCTGGTCACCGTCGCCGATGTCGACTGGGAGCGGTTCGCCCCGGCCTTCACGGTGCGGCGGCCGAGCCCGCTGCTCGACGACCTGCCGGACGCCCGCCGGGCCCTCGACGCCGCGTCGGGCGTATCCGGCGCGCGTTCGGCCGACGGGGCCGGAACTGGCGACGCCGCGGCCGCCCTGGCCGAGCGGCTCGCCGCGGCCTCGGCCGACGAGCGCGAGCGGACCGTACTGAAGCTGGTACGCGAGGAGGTCGCCGCCGTACTCGGGCACACGGGCACGGAGGCCGTCCGCGAGGACCGCGCGTTCAAGGACTTCGGCTTCGACTCGCTGACCGCCGTCGAACTTCGCACCCGCCTGAACGCCGCGACCGGCCTGAGCCTGCCCAGCACCCTCGTCTTCGACCACCCGACCCCCGGGGAACTGTCCCTGCAACTCCTCGCCGAGCTCCTGCCCGACTCCGCGGCCGGATCTGGTGACGGGGACGACAACCCGGCGGACACCGAAGCCGACGCCGAAGTCCGCAGGGCTCTCGCGTCCGTACCCATCGCCCGCCTCCGCGAGGCAGGTCTGATGGACGCCGTCCTGCGCCTCGCCGCGCAGCACGCGAGCCCGGATACAGCGCCGGCCCCGGCCGATGACGACGACGCGGACGCCTCGATCGACGCCATGGACGTGGACAACCTGATCCAGCTCGCCCTGGACAACAGCGATTCCTGACGCAGCCCGCAGTTACGCCGCACGAATTCACGCAGCACGGATGTGGAGCCGGACATGACGAGGCCTTCGGACACGGTCGTTGAAGCGCTGCGCGCGTCTCTGAAGGAGACCGAGCGGCTGCGACGGCAGAACCAGCAGCTCAAGGCGGCTTCCAGAGAGCCCATCGCGATCGTCGGTATGAGCTGCCGCTTCCCCGGCGGCGTACGCGGCCCCGAGGACCTGTGGCGGCTCGTCGCCGACGGCGCCGACGCCATCGGCGAACTCCCCGATGGACGCGGCTGGGACCTCGACGGCCTCTACGACCCCGACCCGGACAAGCAGGGCACCTTCTATGCCCGCCACGGCGGCTTCCTGCACGAAGCGGGCGACTTCGACGCCGTGTTCTTCGGCATCTCGCCCCGCGAGGCCCTGGCCATGGACCCGCAGCAGCGGCTCCTCCTGGAGACCGCGTGGGAAGCCTTTGAGCGGGCGGGCATCGACCCCGCCACCCTGCGCGGCACCCGCGCCGGCGTGTTCGTGGGCTCCGGCTACCAGGGCTACGGCGAGGGTGTCCGCCAGGCCCCCGAAGGCGTCGAGGGGCACCTGCTCACCGGCAACAGCACCAGCGTCATGTCCGGCCGCCTCTCCTACGTCCTCGGCCTCCAGGGCCCGGCGGTGACGGTCGACACGGCATGCTCGTCGTCCCTGGTCGCCCTGCACCTGGCGGGCCAGGCGCTGCGCAACGGCGAGTGCACGATGGCGCTCGCGGGCGGCGTGACGGTGATGTCGTCGCCGGAGACCTTCGTGGAGTTCAGCCGTCAGCGCGGGCTCGCGGCGGACGGCCGGTGCAAGGCGTTCGCGGAGGCGGCGGACGGCACGGGCTGGGGCGAGGGCGTCGGCATGCTGCTGGTGGAGCGGTTGTCGGATGCGCGGCGCCTTGGCCATCGGGTGCTTGCGGTCGTGCGGGGTTCCGCGATCAATCAGGACGGCGCGAGTAACGGCCTGACCGCGCCGAACGGCCCTTCCCAGCGGCGTGTGATCCGGGCCGCGCTGGCGAACGCGGGTCTGGCGGCGGGTGATGTGGATGCCGTCGAGGCACACGGTACGGGCACCACGCTCGGCGACCCCATCGAGGCCCAGGCCGTCATTGCCACCTACGGCAAGGAGCACTCGGAGGAACAACCCCTGTGGCTGGGCTCGTTGAAGTCCAACATCGGGCACACGCAGGCGGCCGCCGGCGTCGCCGGTGTCATCAAGATGGTCATGGCGATACGGGCGGGTGTCCTTCCGCAGACGTTGCACGTGGACAGCCCGACCTCCGAGGTCGACTGGTCCGCAGGCACCGTCGAACTCCTCACGCAGGCGCGGGACTGGCCCGAGCGGGAGCCGGGGCTGCCTCGGCGCGCGGGTGTCTCCTCCTTCGGCATGAGTGGGACGAACGCGCATGTGATCGTGGAGCAGGCTCCTGCGGTCGACGAGTCGGCTCCCGTTGAGACGGAGGGAGCTGCCGCTCCGGCGGTGGTGGCGGGCGTGGTGCCGCTGGCCCTCTCGGCCAAGAGTGGGGATGCGCTTCGGGCGCAGGCCGGGCAGATGCGGGAGCTTCTGCTGGCCGATGCCGGTCTTGAACTGGGTGATGTGGCTTGGTCGTTGGCGGTTTCGCGGGCGCGGTTCGAGTACCGGGGTGTTGTCGTCGGGCGGGATCGTGAGGAACTGCTCGCCGGGCTTGAGCGGCTGGCTGCGGACGATGGCGCGGCCGGCGGAGTGGTCACCGGGCGGGCCCGGGTCGGCTCGGCGCGTCCGGTGTTCGTGTTTCCGGGGCAGGGTTCGCAGTGGGCGGGGATGGCGCGTGAGCTGCTGGACTCCAGCCCGGTGTTCGGGGACCGCATGCGGGAGTGCGCGGACGCGCTCTCGGAGTTCGTGGAGTGGGACCTGTTTGAGGAGTTGTGCGGGGACCGGTTTGACCGGGTGGATGTGGTTCAGCCGGTGTTGTTCGCGGTGATGGTGTCGCTGGCTGCGGTGTGGCAGGCGGGGGGTGTGAAGCCGTCGGCTGTGGTGGGTCACAGTCAGGGGGAGATCGCTGCGGCGTGTGTGGCGGGTGTGCTGTCTCTGCGGGATGCCGCTCGTGTCGTGGCGTTGCGGAGTGTCGCCATTCGTGAGTTGTCGGGCAGGGGCGGGATGGTGTCCGTGCC
>NZ_JBIAGW010000026.1:0-97838 GCF_042869955.1 Streptomyces sp. NPDC006691 | reverse complement strand
CTCCGCCCCGGACCCCGTATCGCGCCTTAAGGGCGCTCGTCCTCAAACTCCCCCAAGGCCTTAAGGGCCAGGGGGGACCCCCATGACGGGCTGAAGGTGCCCGATGCCGGCCAGCATCGATCAGCCAGCCGGGCTGAAGATGCTCATGCGGGCCAGCACCGAGACCCTTAGGGGCGCGGGGAACTGCGCGAGCAACCACGCACGGTCCGCAGCCGAACCAAGGTCGAACCAAGGGGGCCCGGGGCGCAGCCCCGGTGAGGTCACCCGCACCGGCGTTCCACCCCCGGAGGGTTGCGGGAAGGGGCGGGGAGGGGCGTCCTCCCGGGGTCTGGGGCGGAGCCCCAGGGGGTCGAGGCGGAGCCCTAGGGGGTCGGGGGTCAGGTCGCCGCGAGCGAGGCGGCCAGCCTGGGGGAGGCGTATGTCGTGCCGCAGACGAACCGCATGACCGGCCCGAACGACGCCGCCGCCGGCAACCCGGTGAAGTAGAGACCCCGCACCGAGGACTGGTAACCCGCGTCCAGCACCGGCGCCCCCCGAGACGCCAACAGCTGCGTACGCAACCCGTGCCCGAGGAAGTCGAGCGCCGCCACGTCCATCCGGTACCCCGTCGCCGCCATGACGTGGTCCGCCGACAGCTCACGCTGGGCCCCCGCACCCCCGCTGAGGGTGAGCACGGGCCGCCCCCCGACCACCCGGGCCCGCACCACCCGGCGCCCCTCGGTCACCGCCACCCGCCCGATGAACCGCTCGCGCAACCACCATGCCCCGAGCGGACCCAGCACCTTGCGGACCAGATAGTGGCGGGCCGGCGCGGGCAGCCGCCGGAAGTGGGTCGCGTGGTAGGAGAAGGCGTACAGCGACCAGGCCCTGCCGAAGGGCGAGTCGGGGCTGAAGCGGGGCTGGAGGTCGGGCGCCGTACCGAAGCGGACCGCCCCCGCGTCGCGCGCGACGACCCGTACGCTCGCCCCCGCCTCGGCCATCAACACCGCGTTCTCCAGGGCCGATTGGCCCGCCCCGATCACCAGGACCTCACGCCCGGCGAAGCCGGAGAGGTCGTGGTGCTGGGCCGCGTGCGAGACGGGACCCGCCGCCGAGGGGCCGTCCGGCACGGCCGCGGCCAGCTCGCGCGGCATCCGGGCCAGGCCCGAGAGCCCGGTGGCGACCACGACCGCCCGCGCCTCGAAGGCCTCCCCGGAGTCCAGCTTCAGCGCGAACGCGCCGCCCGGCACCCGGTCCACCGAGACCACCCGGACCTGCTCAAGGTCGGGGAAGAGCTTCCCCGCGAACCACTGCCCGTACGCCGAGAACGCCTCCACCGGGATCAGGTCCCAGTCCGACTCCAGGCGCCGCACACCCGTGTCCGCACAGAAGTCGAGCAGTGAGAGCCCCCGCTGCGGCGCGTCGATGCTGGACGCGGCCGGCGTCGACTTGAGGAGCATGCCCACCGGCATGTGCTCGCGCCAGCTCGCCATCAGCGAGCCGAAGACGCGGACCGGTATGCCGCGGGCGCGCAGATGGGCGGCGGCGGACAGGCCGAACGGCCCCGCGCCGATGACCGCCACCGGACGTGTCGCAGTACTCACTCGCATCCCCTTCTCGGATTCTCGGAATACGGCTCGGCGCCGGATCACTTCGTCACCGCGCGGCGGGAGCTCCGCCAGAGCCGGTACAGATGCCGTGCCCCGGGCCGTACGAATCGGGCCATCATCGTGAAGAAGGGGCCGGGGTCGTCCCCCGCGGCCCAGGCGAACTCGGTTCCGGACGGCCGGGCCGGCGCGTGCGGGGTGGTGTAGCCGCTGCGCCGGTAGGCGAGCAGCGCGGGCAGGTCGATGTTCTCCACCACATAGCGGCGCCCGGCGCGCTGTTCGCCCTCCGGCACCCTGCGGCCGGTGAGATGGAGGTGCTGGGCACGGACGACGTCGACGCCCGCCTCGTTCTCGAACAGACGGAACTGCGCGCCCATCCGGGGGTTGAAGTCGAGGAGTTTGTAGCGCCCGTCCCGCCGGTCGAAGCGCAGATCCAGGTCGACGATGCCACTGAAGCCGATCCGCTTCACGAACTGCTCTGCCAGAGCGGCGAGTTCGGGGTTGTCGACGACATAGGCGTTCGCCGTCATCCCCGCGTGCGGCGGCCAGGAGCGGACCTTGACCCCGGTGAACAGAGCCAGCGGGGTGGAGTTCTCGTCGAAGTAGGCGTGCACGATCCAGTCCTCGGCCTGCTCGCGCGGCAGATACTCCTGGAGGACCACCCCGGGCCGCTCGCCCCAGCCGCGGGCCAGCGCCAGCAGATGCGCCCGGTCCTCGATCCGGGTGGTGCCGGGCACGGCCGGACTGTGCCGCCGTACGAACGCCTCCCGGTTCTTGGCCACGACAGGGAAGCGGGCGTGCCGCGCGAAGTCCTCGACATCGGCGTACGTGTCGGGGAAGGCGGCGGCCGGGGACGGCACCCCGTGCTCCACACACAGTTCGTGCAGCCCCTGCTTGCTGGCGAGGCGGCGGGGCAACTCCGGTGCCACGGGCGGAAAAAGGAAACTCTCACCGAGTTCTTTCTGGTGCTCGGCGATCAGTACCGCGGCTTCCTCGTCCGTGGGTATGAGGACGGCGGGCCGCCCGATCCGGCGGCCGATCCGGAGCAGCCCGTCCACGAGCACGTCCGGCTCCTCGGTGCCGGTCGTCGGCCAGGGGAACGCGCCCGTGAGGAAACGGGAGTGGGCCGCGGGCGTCCAGCGGTCCTCGGTGATCGCGTACATCGGCACCCCGAGTCTGCCGAGGCTGCGGATCGCGCCGACCCCTCCGTGGTGCAACGGATAGTTCCCGAACTTCACGATCAGTCCCGGTACGTCCCGGTCCGCCCTGAACAGCACGCTACTGCCCGCCACCAGTCCCCCCTCGGGACAGAGAGCCCCCACAGCCCCGCAGGACACGCGGCCCCCTCGCCGGACGCGCCCCGGCAGAGACGCTAAAGGGCAACGCCCGCTCCCGCAGACGGAATTTCCGGACATTACGAACTCTTTAGGCACTGCCGCCCCGAGCACCACCGACGTAACGTGTGACGTACACCCGTGGAAAGCGAGGCAGGCACCGATGTCCGAGCAGAGCCCGCTCGAACTGGCCGAAGGCGACCCCTTCGGCCCGCACAATCTCCCCTACGGCGTCTTCTCCACGCCGGGCCATCCCGAGGACCGCCGGGTCGGCGTCCGCATCGGCGACCACGTCCTGGACGCGGGGGCGGCGGCGCACGCGCTGGGCTCCCCGTACGCGGCGCTCCTCGCCAAGCCGAGCCTCAACCCGCTGCTCGCCGCGGGGCGCACGGCCTGGCGCGATGTGCGCCGGGCGCTCACCGCCTGGGTGACCGTGCCCGCGCACCGCCCGGTGATAGAGCCGCTGCTCCACCCGCTCTCCGACGTCGAGCTGCACCTGCCGTACGAGGTCGCCGACTACGTCGACTTCTACGCCAGCGAGCACCACGCCACCAACGTGGGCCGGATCTTCCGTCCCGACGGGGACGCCCTGACCCCCAACTGGAAGCACCTGCCGATCGGTTACCACGGCCGCTCCGGCACGATCGTGGTGTCGGGCACCGAGGTCGTCCGCCCGCGGGGCCAGCGCAAGGCGCCCTCGGACCCGGCGCCGGTCTTCGGCCCGTCCGTGAAGCTGGACATCGAGGCCGAGGTCGGCTTCGTGGTGGGCACGCCGTCCGCCCTCGGCGAGCCGGTGGACCTCGCCTCCTTCGAGGACCACGTCTTCGGTCTGTTCCTGCTCAACGACTGGTCGGCGCGGGACATCCAGGCCTGGGAGTACGTGCCGCTCGGCCCCTTCCTCGGCAAGTCCTTCGCGACCTCGGTCTCGGCATGGGTCACCCCCCTTGAGGCCCTGACCGCGGCCCGAGTCGCCCCGCCCGCCCGGGACTTCCCCCTCCTCCCCTACCTGGACGACTCCGCCGAGGAGGTGCCGGGCGGCTTCGACCTGCGCATCTCGGTGTCGATCAACGACACGGTGGTCGCCGAGCCGCCGTTCGCCTCGATGTACTGGACGGCGGCGCAGCAGCTGGCCCACATGACGGTGAACGGGGCGTCGCTGCGTACGGGGGACGTGTACGGTTCCGGCACCGTGAGCGGGCCCTCGCGCGGCGAGCGCGGTTCGCTCCTCGAACTCACCTGGAACGGCTCCGAGCCGCTGGAACTTCCCGCCGGGAAGCGGGCGTTCCTGGAGGACGGGGACGAGGTGGCCCTCACGGCCTGGGCCCCTGGCCCCCACGGCATTCCGGTCGGCCTCGGCGAGGTCCGTGGCCGCATCACCCCGGCGGCCGGCTGACCCCCCTGGGCTGCGCCCGGGCCCCCTGGGGCTCCGCCCCAGACCCCGGGGGGTTTGCCCACCCGCCCGCCCGTGACTCGGGGTTGGCGGGTTCCGGCCCCTGGGGCTCCGCCCCAGACCCCGTTCGCGCCTGAACGGCGCTCGTCCTCAATCGCCGGACGGGCTGAAGATGCCCATGCGGGCCAGCACCGAGGCCCTTAGGGGCGCGAGGAACTGCGCGAGCAAGCGACCACGGCCCGCAGACGGAAACGGGGTTGAGGGGCGCGGGGAACTGCGCGACCAGCCACGCACGATCCGCACCCGCACCCGCACGAGCGGGGCCCGGGGCGCAGCCCCGGGAAGCCGACCTACCCCCACTCCACCCCCGGAGGGTTGCGGGAAGGGGCGGGGCGGGGCAAAACCCCGGGGTCCGCGGCGAAGCCCCAGCGCACCCCCCGAGCCGGCCCGCCGCGGACAGCAGCACCCTCCCTACTCAAGGGAGTTGAGGACCCCCAACACCCCCTCGCCCCACGTGGCGAGCTTCTTCTCCCCCACCCCCCCAATCGTGCCGAGCTCCTCCAAAGACCCCGGCCGAACCGCCGCGATCTCCCGAAGCGTCGCGTCATGGAAGATGACGTACGCCGGAACCCCCGCCTCCTTCGCCTGCGCCCCGCGCCACGCCCGCAGCGCCTCGAAGACCGGAACCACCTCCGGCGGCAGGTCGGCCGCCACGGTGGACTTCTTCGCGGGGCCGCGCGCTGCCCGCACCGGCTTCTCGGGCTCCGTCCGCATCCGGACCTCCCGGCGGCCGCCGAGCACCTCCCCGCTCGCCTCGGTCAGGACCAGCGTCCCGTACTCCCCCTCCACCGCGAGCAGACCCTGCGCGAGCAACTGCCGCGCCACGCCACGCCATTGGGGCTCGGACAGGTCTTCGCCGATGCCGAAGACGGACAGCTGGTCGTGGTCGAACTGGATGATCTTCGCGGTCCTGCGCCCGAGCAGGATGTCGATGATCTGGCCCGCCCCGAACTTCTGGCCCCGTTCGCGCTGGAGCCGTACGACGGTGGACAGCACCTTCTGTGCGGCCACCGTGCCGTCCCACGTCTGCGGCGGCGTCAGACACGTGTCGCAGTTGCCGCAGTTCTCGGCCCCGGCCTCCTGGCCGAAGTAGCCGAGCAGCTGGGCCCGCCGGCACGAGGCGGTCTCGCAGAGCGCCAGCATCGCGTCCAGATGCGCGGCTGCCCGGCGCCGGAACGCCTCGTCACCCTCGCTGCCCTGGATCAACTTCCGCTGCTGGACGACGTCTTGGAGCCCGTACGCCATCCACGCCGTCGAGGCGAGACCGTCCCGCCCGGCGCGGCCGGTCTCCTGGTAGTAGCCCTCGACCGACTTGGGCAGGTCGAGGTGGGCCACGAACCGCACGTCCGGCTTGTCGATGCCCATGCCGAACGCGATCGTCGCCACCACCACGAGCCCGTCCTCCCGCAGGAAGCGGGACTGGTTGACCGCGCGCGTCCCCGCGTCGAGACCCGCGTGGTACGGGACGGCCCGCACGCCGTTGTCGCTCAGGTACTGCGCGGTCTTCTCCACTGAGGCCCGCGAGAGGCAGTAGACGATGCCCGCGTCCCCGTCGTGCTCGTCCTTGAGGAAGCCGAGGAGCTGCTTCTTCGGGTCGTTCTTGGGCACAATCCGGTACTGGATGTTGGGCCGGTCGAAGCTCGCCACGAAGTGCCGGGCGTCCGGCATGCCGAGGCGCTGGGTGATCTCGCGGTGCGTGGCGTCCGTGGCGGTGGCGGTGAGCGCGATGCGGGGCACGTCCGGCCAGCGCTCGCCGAGCAGGGACAGGGCGAGGTAGTCGGGGCGGAAGTCGTGGCCCCACTGGGCGACGCAGTGCGCCTCGTCGATCGCGAAGACGGAGATCTTGGCTCGGGAGAGCAGATCGAGGGTGGCCTCTACGCGCAGCCGCTCGGGGGCGAGGTAGAGCAGGTCGAGCTCGCCCGCGAGGAGCTCGGCCTCGACCGTGCGGCGCTCGTCGAAGTCCTGCGTGGAGTTGATGAACCCGGCCCGCACGCCGAGCGCGCGCAGCGCGTCCACCTGGTCCTGCATCAGGGCGATGAGGGGGGAGACGACGACGCCGGTGCCGGGCCTGACCAGGGCGGGGATCTGGTAGCAGAGGGACTTTCCGCCGCCGGTGGGCATGAGCACGACGGCGTCGCCGCCCGCCACGACGTGGTCGATGACCTCGCCCTGGGCGCCGCGGAAGCTCTCGTATCCGAAGACTCGGTGCAGTGTCGCCAGGGCCTCGGACTCCGTGTCCACCGCCTGCGTGCCGGTCGCGCTCATCGCTCTGTCCCCCGTACTGGTCCGTCGGCTGCCTCACCATTCACGCAAGCAACGGTAGCCGCCCCCGCCGGCACCCCGCGAAGTTATCCACAACCCCGGGTCGTGCGGGTGCGGATCGTACGGGGCTGGTCGCGCAGTTCCCCGCGCCCCTGTAGGTGGACCGGAGCCCCAGCGGTCAACCGTCGGCCACCCACACCCCCGGAGGGTCTCGGGAAGGGGCGGGGTGGGGAAAGGAAAAGGGGCCCCGGCGCCACCCACTCGCGCCGAGGCCCCACCCACACCATCCGTTACCGGACGAACACGCTCGCGTTGTGCGCCAGATCCAGGAAGTACTGCGGGGCCACGCCCAGTACGAGCGTCACCGCCACCCCCACCCCGATCGCCGCCGTCGTCAGCGCCGACGGCACCGCGACCGTCGGCCCGTCCGCCTTGGGCTCGCTGAAGAACATCAGCACGATCACCCGGATGTAGAAGAACGCCGCGACCGCGGAGGAGATCACACCGACCACGACGAGCGCGCCCGCACCCCCCTCCGCCGCCGCCTTGAACACCGCGAACTTCCCGGAGAAGCCGGAGGTCAGCGGGATGCCGGCGAAGGCGAGCAGGAACACCGCGAAGACCGCCGCCACCAGGGGCGAACGACGGCCCAGGCCCGCCCACTTGGAGAGGTGCGTCGCCTCACCGCCCGCGTCCCGTACCAGCGTGACGACCGCGAACGCGCCGATCGTCACGAAGGAGTACGCCCCGAGGTAGAACAGCACCGATGAGATGCCGTCCGCGTTGGTGGCGATGACACCGGCCAGGATGAATCCGGCGTGCGCGATCGAGGAGTACGCGAGCAGCCGCTTGATGTCGGTCTGGGTGATCGCGACGACCGCTCCGCCCAGCATCGTGATGATCGCGACGCCCCACATGACCGGACGCCAGTCCCAGCTCATGCCGGGCAGCACCACGTACAGGAGGCGGAGCAGCGCGCCGAAGGCCGCGACCTTGGTGGCCGCCGCCATGAAGCCCGTGACCGGGGTGGGCGCGCCCTGGTAGACGTCGGGCGTCCACATGTGGAACGGCACCGCGCCGACCTTGAACAGCAGGCCCATCAGGATCATCGCGCCACCGATGAGCAGCAGCGCGTCGTTGCCCATGGTGCCGGCGAGCGCCGGGTCCACGTTCTGGACCGAGCCGCTGACGACGTCCGCGATCGTGGCGTACGAGACGGAGCCCGCGTAGCCGTAGAGGAGCGCGATGCCGAAGAGCAGGAAGGCCGAGGAGAACGCGCCGAGCAGGAAGTACTTGACCGCCGCCTCCTGCGACATGAGCCGCTTGCGGCGGGCGAGGGCGCAGAGCAGGTAGAGCGGGAGGGAGAAGACTTCCAGAGCCACGAACAGGGTCAGGAGGTCGTTCGCCGCCGGGAAGACCAGCATCCCGGAGACCGCGAAGAGGGCGAGCGGGAAGACCTCGGTGGTGGTGAACCCGGCCTTGACCGCGGCCTGCTCGCTGTCGCTGCCCGGCACCGAGGCCGCCTGCGCGGCGAAGGAGTCCACCCTGTTGCCGTGCGCCTCGGGGTCGAGGCGGCGCTCGGCGAAGGTGAAGACCGCCACCACGGAGGCCAGCAGAATGGTGCCCTGGAGGAAGAGCGCGGGGCCGTCGACGGCGATCGCGCCCATCGCCGCGATGTGCGCCTTGGTGGTCCCGTAGCCGCCGGCCGCGAGGCCGACCACCGCCGCGAAGGCGGCGGCGAGCGCGACCACGGACAGGAAGACCTGGACGTAGTAGCGGCTGCGGCGCGGGACGAAGGCCTCGACGAGGACGCCGATCAGCGCCGCGCCGAGGACGATCAGCGTGGGGGCGAGCTGGGCGTACTCGATGTGCGGCGCGGGGATCTTGTCCAGCTTCCCCTCGGCCGCCGTGGTCCACAGGCTGTGGACAGCTGATGAGCTCACTTGGCCGCCTCCACCACCGGGTTGGGGTCCTTCTTCTGTACGTCCGACATGGTCTGGCGGACCGACGGGTTCACGATGTCGGTCAGCGGCTTCGGGTAGACCCCGAGGAAGATCAGCAGGCCGATCAGCGGGGCGACCACGAGCAGCTCGCGGACCTTGAGGTCGGGCATGCCCTGGATCTCGGCCTTGACCGGTCCCGTCATCGTCCGCTGGTAGAGGACGAGGACGTAGAGCGCGGCCAGGACGATGCCGAGAGTGGCGACCACGCCCGCCGCCGGGTAGCGGCTGAACGTGCCGACCAGGACCAGGAATTCACTGACGAAGGGAGCCAGGCCCGGCAGGGACAGGGTGGCGAGGCCGCCGATCAGGAACGTGCCGGCGAGCACCGGTGCGACCTTCTGGACGCCGCCGTAGTCCGCGATGAGCCGGGAGCCGCGGCGCGAGATCAGGAAGCCGGCCACCAGCATCAGGGCGGCCGTCGAGATCCCGTGGTTGACCATGTACAGCGTGGCGCCGGACTGGCCCTGGCTCGTCATCGCGAAGATGCCCATGATGATGAAGCCGAAGTGCGAGATCGACGCGTACGCCACCAGGCGCTTGATGTCGCGCTGGCCGACGGCGAGCAGTGCCCCGTAGATGATGCTGATCACGGCGAGCACCACGATCACCGGCGTCGCCCACTTGCTGGCCTCCGGGAAGAGCTGGAGGCAGAAGCGCAGCATCGCGAAGGTGCCGACCTTGTCGACGACCGCGGTGATCAGCACGGCGACCGGCGCGGTGGCCTCGCCCATCGCGTTGGGCAGCCAGGTGTGCAGCGGCCACAGCGGGGCCTTCACCGCGAAGGCGAAGAAGAAGCCGAGGAACAGCAGGCGCTCGGTGTTGGTCGCCATGTGGAGCGAGCCGCTCGCGCGGGCCGCGGCGATCTCGTTCAGCGAGAAGGAGCCCGCCACCACGTACAGGCCGATGACGGCGGCCAGCATGATGAGCCCGCCGACCAGGTTGTAGAGCAGGAACTTGACGGCCGCGTACGAGCGTTGCGTCGCCGCGGCCTCGTCGCCCTGGGCGTGTGCCCGGTCGCCGAAGCCGCCGATGAGGAAGTACATCGGGATGAGCATGGCTTCGAACAGGATGTAGAAGAGGAAGACGTCGGTGGCCTCGAAGGAGAGCACCACCATCGCCTCGACGGCGAGGATCAGGGCGAAGAAGCCCTGGGTGGGCCGCCAACGGCTGCTGTTGGTCTCCAGGGGGTCGGCGTCGTGCCAGCCGGCCGCGATGATGAACGGGATGAGCAGCGCGGTGAGGCCGATGAGGGCCACGCCGATGCCGTCCACGCCCAGTTCGTACCGGACGCCGAAGTCCTTGATCCAGGCGTGCGACTCGGTCAACTGGTAGCGCGCGCCGCCCGGTTCGAACCGTACGAGCTGGATCGCGGCGAGCGCCAGGGTGCCCACCGAGACCAGCAGGGCCAGCCACTTGGCGGCGGTCCGCCGTGCGGCCGGGACGGCCGCGGTGGCGATCGCGCCGAGCGCCGGGAGGGCGGCCGTCGCGGTGAGGAGGGGAAAGGACATTGCGTTACACCGCCCTCATCAGCAGAGTCGCGGCAATGATCACCACAGCACCTCCGAACATCGAGACCGCGTAACTGCGGGCGAAGCCGTTCTGCAGCTTGCGCAGCCGGCCGGAGAGCCCGCCGACCGAGGCGGCGGTTCCATTGACGACTCCGTCGACCAGGCTGTGGTCGAGGTAGACGAGCGAGCGGGTGAGATGTTCGCCGCCGCGGACCAGGACGACGTGGTTGAAGTCGTCCTGGAGCAGGTCGCGGCGGGCGGCCCGGGTGAGCAGCGAGCCGCGCGGGGCGACGGCGGGCACGGGCTTGCGGCCGTACTGGGCGACCGCGAGGCCCACGCCGATGAGCAGGCAGACGATGGTGGCGGCGGTGACCGTCCACTCCGCCACCGGCGAGTTGCCGTGGTCGAAGGACGTGACGGGCTCCAGCCACTTCACGAACCGGTCGCCGATGCCGAAGATGCCGCCCGCGAAGACCGAGCCGAAGGCCAGGACGATCATGGGGATGGTCATGGACTTCGGGGACTCGTGCGGGTGCGGTTCGTCGTGGGCGCCGTGCGTCTGGGCGGCGGGCTCCACGCCCGGCTGGTCCGGAGCGGGGGTCTTCGCGTGCTTCCAGCGCTCCTCGCCGAAGAACGTCATCACCATCACGCGCGTCATGTAGTACGCGGTGATCGCGGCGCCGAGCAGGGTGACCGCGCCGAGGATCCAGCCCTCGGTGCCGCCCTTGGCGAACGCCGCCTCGATGATCTTGTCCTTGGAGAAGAACCCGGACAGGCCCGGGAACCCGATGATCGCCAGGTAGCCGAGGCCGAAGGTGACGAAGGTGACCGGCATGTACTTGCGCAGGCCGCCGTACTTGCGCATGTCGACCTCGTCGTTCATGCCGTGCATCACCGAGCCGGCGCCGAGGAAGAGCCCGGCCTTGAAGAAGCCGTGCGTCACCAGGTGCATGATCGCGAAGACGTAGCCGATCGGGCCGAGGCCGGTGGCCAGGACCATGTAGCCGATCTGCGACATCGTCGAGCCCGCGAGGGCCTTCTTGATGTCGTCCTTGGCGCAACCGACGATCGCACCGAACAGGAGCGTGACCGCGCCGACGATCACGACGACCGTCTGCACGTCGGGCACCGCGTTGAAGATCGCGCCGGAGCGGGTGATCAGATAGACGCCCGCGGTCACCATGGTCGCCGCGTGGATGAGGGCGGAGACCGGGGTCGGGCCCTCCATCGCGTCGCCGAGCCAGGACTGGAGCGGGACCTGGGCCGACTTGCCGCAGGCGGCGAGCAGCAGCATCAGGCCGATGGCGGTGTTGCGCCCCGAACTCGCCCCGCCCGTCTCACCGAGGACGGTGGAGAAGGCGAACGAGCCGAACGTCGTGAACATCACCATGATGGCGATCGAGAGGCCCATGTCGCCGACCCGGTTGACCAGGAAGGCCTTCTTGGCGGCGGTCGCCGCGCTGGGCTTGTGCTGCCAGAAGCCGATGAGCAGGTAGGACGCGAGGCCCACGCCTTCCCAACCGACGTACAGCAGAAGGTAGTTGTCGGCGAGGACCAGGAGCAGCATCGCCGCGAGGAACAGGTTGAGGTAGCCGAAGAAGCGCCGGCGGTTCTCGTCGTGCTCCATGTAGCCGATGGAGTAGATGTGGATCAGGGTGCCCACACCGGTGATCAGCAGGACGAAGGTCATCGACAGCTGGTCGAGCTGGAAGCCGACGTTGGCCTGGAAGCCTTCGACCGGGATCCAGCTGAACAGGTGCTTGGTCACCGTCCGGTGGTCGGCCGAGCGGCCCAGCATGTCGACGAAGAGCACCGCGCCGATCACGAAGGACGCGCCCGCGAGCAGCGTGCCCAGCCAGTGGCCGGCCTTGTCCAGTCTCCGTCCGCCGCACAGCAGTACGGCCGCTCCGAGCAGAGGCGCCGCGATGAGCAGCGCGATGAGGTTCTCCACGATTCAGCGACCCCTTACAGCTTCATCAGGCTGGCGTCGTCGACCGAGGCCGAGTGGCGGGAACGGAAGAGCGACACGATGATCGCGAGCCCGACGACGACCTCCGCGGCGGCGACGACCATCGTGAAGAACGCGATGATCTGGCCGTCGAGGTTGCCGTGCAGCCGGGAGAAGCAGACGAACGCGAGGTTGCAGGCGTTGAGCATCAGCTCGACGCACATGAAGACCACGATCGCGTTCCGCCTGATGAGCACTCCGGCTGCGCCGATGGTGAACAACAGGGCTGCGAGATAGAGGTAGTTGACCGGATTCACTTGACCGCCTCCTCGTCCCGGCCGAGCCGTTCCTCGGAGCGCTGCTCCAGGGCCTTGAGATCGGCGAGCGCCTCGCTGGACACGTCCCGGATCTGGCCGCGGCCGCGCAGCGTCTGGTTGACGGTGAGCTCGGACGGGGTGCCGTCGGGGAGCAGGCCCGCGATGTCCACCGCGTTGTGCCGGGCGTAGACGCCGGGGGCGGGCAGCGGGGGCAGGTGCTTGCCGCGTACGCGCTCCTCGGACATCTCCCGCTGGGTCTTGGCGCGCTCGGTGCGCTCCCGGTGGGTGAGCACCATCGCGCCGACCGCCGAGGTGATCAGCAGGGCGCCGGTGATCTCGAAGGCGAACACGTACTTGGTGAAGATGAGGGCGGCGAGCCCTTCCACGTTGCCGTTGGCGTTGGCCGCGCCGAGACCCGTGAAGGTCGTGAGCGAGGCGTTGCCGATGCCCGCGATGAGGAGCACCCCGAAGCCGAGCCCGCAGGCCGCGGCCCACCAGCGCTGGCCCTTGATGGTCTCCTTCAGCGAGTCCGCGGCCGTGACGCCGACCAGCATGACGACGAAGAGGAACAGCATCATGATCGCGCCGGTGTAGACGACGACCTGGACGATGCCCAGGAAGTACGCCCCGTTGGAGAGGTAGAAGATCGCCAGAATGATCATGGTCCCGGCGAGGCAGAGCGCGCTGTGCACGGCCTTCTTCATGAGGATCGTGCACAGGGCGCCGATCACGGCGACCGTGCCGAGCACCCAGAACTGGAAGGCCTCACCGGTGGAGGTGTGCGAGGCGGCCGCGGCGAGCAGCTCGGTGGGCGCGCTCATGCCCCCACCGCCTTTCCGGAGGCCGGCTCGTCCTCACCGAAGGTGGAGGCCGCCTCCTGGGGCCGCTCCCCCTTGCTGAGCGCCACTTGGCGGACGGTGCCGGGCGCGGCCTCGGTGACCAGGCCGCGGTAGTAGTCCTGCTCGTCCATGCCCGGATAGATCGCGTGCGGGCTGTCGACCATGGTGTCGTCGAGCCCGGCGAGCAGCTGCTCCTTGGTGTAGATCAGGTTCTCGCGGGAGGAGTCGGCCAGTTCGAACTCGTTGGTCATCGTCAGCGCCCGGGTGGGGCAGGCCTCGATGCACAGGCCGCACAGGATGCAGCGGGCGTAGTTGATCTGGTAGACGCGGCCGTAGCGCTCGCCCGGCGAGTAGCGCTCCTCGTCCGTGTTGTCGGCGCCCTCCACATAGATGGCGTCGGCGGGACAGGCCCAGGCGCACAGCTCGCAGCCGACGCACTTCTCCAGGCCGTCCGGATGGCGGTTGAGCTGATGCCGGCCGTGGAAGCGCGGCGCGGTGACCTTCTGCTGTTCCGGGTACTGCTCGGTCAGGCGCTTCTTGAACATGGCCTTGAAGGTCACGCCGAAGCCGGCCACGGGATTGAGGAACTTGTCCTCCGGCTCCCCCGCCTGGTCCGGCTTTCCCGCCTGGCCCGACTTCCCGGCCGATGACTTGTCAGACACCGTCGTCCTCCCTTCCTTCTCCGTCACTGTGAGTATCCGCCCCACCACTGACAATCAACTCGCGCTGGTGGCGCGGCCGTCGGCGCGGTACGGGCGGAAGGGTCTGGCCGGGCAGCGGCGGCACCGGGAACCCACCGGCCATCGGGTCGAAGGCGGGCGGCGCCTTGTCCTCTGCCTCGTCCTTCTTGCTCCGGAAGATGTCCGCGACGAAGGACAGCAGCAGCACCGCGACGACCGCGCCGGCGACGTACAGCACGATCTTCGAGAAGTCGTAGCCGTCGTTGCGCAGCGCCCGCACGGTGGCGACCAGCATCAGCCAGACCACCGACACCGGGATGAGGACCTTCCACCCCAGCTTCATCAGCTGGTCGTAGCGGACCCGGGGCAGCGTGCCGCGCAGCCAGATGAAGAAGAAGAGGAGCAGCTGGACCTTGATGACGAACCAGAGCATCGGCCACCAGCCGTGGTTCGCGCCCGCCCAGAAGCCGCTGATGGGCCAGGGGGCGCGCCATCCGCCCAGGAAGAGCGTGGTCGCGACGGCCGAGACGGTGACCATGTTGACGTACTCGGCGAGCATGAACATCGCGAACTTGATGGACGAGTACTCGGTGTTGAAGCCGCCGACCAGGTCGCCCTCGGACTCCGGCATGTCGAACGGCGCCCGGTTGGTCTCGCCGACCATCGTGATGATGTAGATGATGAAGGAGACCGGCAGCAGCACGATGTACCAGCGGTCGCCCTGCGCCTCCACGATCTTCGAGGTCGACATCGACCCGGAGTAGAGGAACACCGAGGCGAACGCCGCGCCCATCGCGATCTCGTACGAGATCATCTGCGCGCACGAGCGCAGGCCGCCGAGCAGCGGATACGTCGAGCCGGACGACCAGCCCGCGAGCACGATGCCGTAGATGCCGACCGAGGCGATGGCCAGGACGTACAGCATGGCGATCGGCAGGTCGGTGAGCTGCATCGTGGTGCGGTGACCGAAGATCGACACCTCGTTGCCCGAGGGCCCGAACGGGATCACGGCGATCGCCATGAACGCCGGGATCGCGGCGATGATCGGGGCCAGGACGTAGACGACCTTGTCGGCCCGCTTGACGATGACGTCTTCCTTCAGCATCAGCTTGATGCCGTCGGCGAGCGACTGGAGCATGCCCCACGGGCCGTGCCGGTTGGGGCCGATGCGCAGCTGCATCCAGGCGACGACCTTGCGCTCCCACACGATGGAGAACAGCACGGTCACCATCAGGAACGCGAAGCAGAAGACGGCCTTGACGACGACGAGCCACCAGGGGTCGCGGCCGAACAGGGAGAGGTCCTCCGCAGCGAGCGTGATCACGCCTCCACCACCTCCGTGGGAGCTTCCGTAACGGCCGGGCCGATGCGGACGACCTGTCCGGGGACCGCGCCGGTGTCCGCGGCGACCCCGTCACCGACGGAGTTCAGCGGCAGCCACACCACCCGGTCGGGCATCTCGCTCACCTGGAGCGGGAGTTGGACGCCGCCGGCCGGTCCGGTGACCTGAAGGAGGTCGCCGTCCTTGATCCCCGCCTCGGCCGCGGTGGCCGCGGAGAGCCGGGCCACGGCCGCGTGCCGGGTGCCGGCCAGCGCCTCGTCGCCCGCCTGGAGGCTGCCTTGGTCGAGCAGCATCCGGTGGCCGGCGAGGACCGCCTCCCCCTCGGCGGGCCGGGGCAGTTGCTGCGCCGATTCCAGGGGCTCGCTCGCGCGCGGCCCGTCCCAGGTGCCGAGCCGCGTCATCTCCGCGCGTACGGAACGGACGTCGGGCAGCGCGAAGGAGACGTCGAGGACGTCGGCCAGCATGTGCAGCACCCGGGCGTCGGTGGGCGCCAGGCTGCGGGTCATCTGCTCCGGCTTGAGCGCGGCCTCGAACAGGCGCGCCCTGCCCTCCCAGTTGAGGAAGGTGCCGGGCTTCTCGGCGACGGCCGCCACCGGGAAGACCACGTCCGCATGGGCGGTGACCTCGGTCGGCCGCAGTTCCAGGCTGACCACGAAGGCCTCGGCGAGGGCCTGGCGGGCCCGCGCCGGGTCCGGCAGGTCCGCCGGGTCGACGCCCGCGACGAGCAGCGCGCCCAGTTCGCCGGTGACCGCGGCCTCGACGATCTGGCCGGTGTCGCGCCCGTAGCGGTGCGGGAGTTCGCGCACGCCCCAGGCGGATGCGACCTCTTCGCGGGCCCGCGGGTCGGTGGCGGGGCGGCCACCGGGCAGCAGCGACGGGATCGCGCCCGCCTCCACCGCGCCGCGTTCGCCGGCCCGGCGCGGGATCCACACCAGTGCGGCGCCGGTCGCCGAGGCCGCGCGGACCGCGGCGGTCAGCGCGCCGGGCACGCCCGCGAGCCGCTCGCCGACGACGAGGACCGCGCCCGGGGAGCGCAGCGCCTCGGCCGCCTTCGCGCCGTCCGCGTCCAGGCCGACGCCGCCCGCGAGCGCGTCCAGCCACTCGGTCTCGGTGCCGGGAGCTGCGGGCAGCAGGGTGCCGCCCGCCTTGTGCAGGCCGCGGGTCATGTGGGTGGCGAGCGAGAAGGTGCGCTGGCCGTGCTTGCGCCAGGCCTTGCGCAACCGCAGGAAGACGCCGGGGGCCTCCTCCTCGGACTCGAAGCCGACGAGGAGGACGGCGGGCGCGTTCTCCAGGGAGGTGTAGGTGGTGCCCCGTCCGTCGAGGTCCCGGCCGTGTCCGGCGACCCGGGCCGCCAGGAAGTCGGCCTCCTCGGCGGAGTGCACCCGGGCCCGGAAGTCGACGTCGTTGGTGTCGAGGGCGATCCGGGCGAACTTGGCGTAGGCGTAGGCGTCTTCGACGGTCAGGCGACCGCCGGCCAGCACTCCGGCCCGGCCGCGCGCGGCGGCCAGTCCGGCGGCCGCGGCCTCAAGTGCCTCGGGCCAGCTCGCCGGTTCGAGGACGCCGTCCGCGTTGCGGACCAGCGGAGTGGTGAGGCGGTCGGGCTGCTGCGCGTAGCGGAAGCCGAACCGGCCCTTGTCGCAGAGCCACTCCTCGTTGACCTCGGGGTCGTCGGCCGCCAGGCGCCGCATGACCTTGCCGCGCCGGTGGTCGGTGCGGGTCGCGCAGCCGCCCGCGCAGTGCTCGCACACCGACGGCGACGACACGAGGTCGAAGGGCCGGGAGCGGAAGCGGTAGGCGGCCGAGGTCAGCGCGCCGACCGGGCAGATCTGGATGGTGTTCCCGGAGAAGTACGACTCGAACGGGTCGCCCTGTCCGGTGCCGACCTGCTGGAGGGCGCCGCGCTCGATCAGCTCGATCATGGGGTCGCCGGCGATCTGGTTGGAGAAGCGGGTGCAGCGCGCGCACAGCACACAGCGTTCGCGGTCCAGGAGCACCTGGGTGGAGATCGGGACCGGCTTCTCGTAGGTGCGCTTCCTGCCCTCGAAGCGCGAGTCCGTGTCGCCGACCTGCATGGCCTGGTTCTGGAGCGGGCATTCGCCGCCCTTGTCGCAGACCGGGCAGTCCAACGGGTGGTTGATGAGCAGGAGTTCCATGACTCCGCGCTGGGCCTTCTCGGCGACCGGCGAGGAGAGCTGGGACTTGACCACCATGCCGTCGGTGCAGGTGATGGTGCAGGACGCCATCGGCTTGCGCTGGCCCTCGACCTCGACGATGCACTGGCGGCAGGCGCCGGCCGGGTCGAGCAGGGGGTGGTCGCAGAACCGCGGGATCTCGATGCCGAGCTGTTCGGCGGCGCGGATCACCAGGGTGCCCTTGGGGACGCTGATGTCGATGCCGTCGATGGTCAGCGAGACGAGGTCCTCCGGCGGCACGGCCGCCTCGCCGCCCCCGGAGGAAGCGCTACTCGTCGTCACAGTCATGCGTTCACCTCCGTGCTGTCGTCCGCCCAGGCGGTGGACCTGGCGGGGTCGAAGGGGCAGCCGTTGCCCGTGATGTGCTGCTCGTACTCGTCACGGAAGTACTTGAGCGAGGAGAAGATCGGCGAGGCGGCGCCGTCGCCGAGCGCGCAGAACGACTTGCCGTTGATGTTGTCGGCGATGTCGTTCAGCTTGTCGAGGTCGCCCATCGAGCCCTTGCCGGCCTCGATGTCGCGGAGCAACTGGACCAGCCAGTACGTCCCTTCACGGCATGGCGTGCACTTGCCGCAGGACTCGTGGGCGTAGAACTCGGTCCAGCGGGTGACCGCCCGCACCACGCAGGTGGTCTCGTCGAAGCACTGGAGCGCCTTGGTGCCGAGCATCGACCCGGCCGCGCCCACGCCTTCGTAGTCCAGCGGCACATCGAGGTGCTCGTCGGTGAACATCGGGGTCGAGGAGCCGCCCGGCGTCCAGAACTTGAGCCGGTGGCCCTTGCGCATCCCACCGCTCATGTCGAGCAGCTGGCGCAGGGTGATGCCGAGCGGCGCCTCGTACTGGCCGGGGCTGGTGACGTGCCCGCTGAGCGAATACAGCGTGAAACCGGGGGACTTCTCGCTGCCCATCGACTTGAACCAGTCCTTGCCCCGGTTCAGGATCGCGGGAACCGAGGCGATGGATTCGACGTTGTTCACCACAGTGGGGCACGCGTACAGACCGGCGACCGCAGGGAAGGGGGGTCGCAGCCGGGGCTGGCCGCGACGGCCTTCGAGGGAGTCCAGGAGTGCGGTCTCCTCGCCACAGATGTACGCGCCCGCGCCCGCGTGCACGGTGAGTTCGAGGTCCAGACCGCTGCCCAGGATGTCCTTGCCGAGGAAGCCGGCTTCGTACGCCTCGCGCACGGCCTCGTGCAGCCGCCGCAGTACGGGGACGACCTCGCCGCGCAGATAGATGAAGGCGTGCGAGGAGCGGATCGCGTAACAGGCGATCACGATGCCCTCGATGAGGGAGTGCGGGTTGGCGAACAGGAGCGGGATGTCCTTGCAGGTCCCGGGCTCCGACTCGTCGGCGTTGACGACTAGGTAGTGCGGCTTGCCGTCGCCCTGCGGGATGAACTGCCACTTCATCCCGGTCGGGAAGCCCGCACCGCCGCGGCCGCGGAGACCGGAGTCCTTGACGTACGCGATGAGGTCGTCCGGGGTCATCGCGAGCGCCTTGCGCAGGCCCTCGTAGCCGTCGTGGCGCCGGTAGGTCTCCAGGGTCCAGGATTCGGGCTGGTCCCAGAAGGCGGAGAGGACCGGTGCGAGCAGCTTCTCCGGGCTGCTGCCGTTGCCGTTTCCGTCGATCTCGGTGGCCAAGGTCATCACTCCCCCTCCTCGGCGGCGGGTCCGGCGGGGTGGGCCGGATCGGACGCTGAGGTCTGCTGCGGTGCGTCGTGCGAGCTCAAGTGCCGGGCGCCCGGCTGGGGTTCGTCCCGCGGGCCTTCGCCGCCGCGGCCCTCGCCGCGCGGGTGCACCACGCGCGCACCCGGGGTCTCGCCCTTGGCGAGCCGGAGTCCGGCGAGCGAGGCGGGTCCGGCGCCGCCGGTCGCGGCGACCGCACCGGGGCGCTCGTCGGGGAAGCCGGCCAGGATGCGCGCGGTCTCCTGGTAGGTGCACAGCGGCGCGCCCCGGGTGGGTTCCACCGGGCGGCCGGCGCGCAGGTCGTCGACGAGGCGCTTGGCGGTGGCGGGGGTCTGGTTGTCGAAGAACTCCCAGTTCACCATCACCACCGGCGCGAAGTCGCAGGCCGCGTTGCACTCGATGTGTTCGAGCGTCACCTTGCCGTCGTCGGTGGTCTCGTTGTTGCCGACGGCCAGGTGTTCCTTCAGCTCCTCGAAGATGGCGTCGCCGCCCATCACCGCGCACAGCGTGTTGGTGCACACGCCGACCTGGTACTCGCCCGAGGGCTTGCGGCGGTACATGGAGTAGAAGGTGGCCACGGCCGTCACCTCGGCCGTCGTCAGCTCCAGGAGGTCCGCGCAGAAGGCCATGCCGGTGCGCGTGACGTAACCCTCCTCGGCCTGGACGAGGTGGAGCAGGGGCAGCAGCGCGGAGCGGCTGTCGGGATAGCGGGCGACGATCTCCTTGCCGTCCGCCTCCAGCCGGGCGCGCACATCGGCCGGGTAGTCGGGCGCGGGCAGTTGAGGCATGCCCAATTGGATGTCTGTCACCGGTCGACGCCTCCCATCACGGGGTCGATGGACGCGACGGCGACGATGACGTCGGCGACCTGGCCGCCTTCGCACATGGCCGCCATGGCCTGGAGATTGGTGAACGACGGGTCGCGGAAGTGGACCCGGTAGGGGCGGGTGCCGCCGTCGGAGACGACGTGCACGCCGAGTTCGCCCTTGGGCGACTCGACGGCCGTGTAGGCCTGCCCGGCGGGGACCCGGAAGCCCTCGGTCACCAGCTTGAAGTGGTGGATGAGGGACTCCATGGAGGTGCCCATGATCTTCTTGATGTGGTCGAGGGAGTTGCCGAGCCCGTCCGGGCCGAGCGCGAGCTGCGCGGGCCAGGCGATCTTCTTGTCCTCGACCATGACCGGACCCGGCTCAAGCCGGTCCAGGCACTGCTCGACGATCCTGAGCGACTGGCGCATCTCCTCCAGGCGGACCAGGAAGCGGCCGTAGGAGTCGCAGGTGTCGGCGGTCGGGATGTCGAAGTCGTAGTTCTCGTAGCCGCAGTACGGGTCGGTCTTGCGCAGGTCGTGCGGCAGCCCGGCCGAGCGCAGGATCGGGCCGGTGGCTCCGAGCGCCATGCAGCCGGTCAGGTCGAGGTAGCCGACGTCCTGCATACGGGCCTTGAAGATGGGGTTGCCGGTGGCGAGCTTGTCGTACTCCGGCAGGTTCTTCTTCATGGTCTTCACGAACTCGCGGAGCTGGTCGACCGCGCCCGCGGGCAGGTCCTGGGCGAGTCCGCCGGGGCGGATGAACGCGTGGTTCATGCGCAGGCCGGTGATCAACTCGTAGAGGTCGAGAATGAGTTCACGATCCCGGAAGCCGTAGATCATGATCGTGGTGGCGCCGAGCTCCATGCCGCCGGTGGCGATGCACACCAGGTGCGAGGAGAGCCGGTTGAGCTCCATCAGCAGGACGCGGATGACCGAGGCCCGGTCCGGGATCTGCTCGGTGATGCCGAGGAGCTTCTCGACGCCGAGGCAGTACGCCGTCTCGTTGAAGAACGGCGTCAGGTAGTCCATGCGCGTGACGAAGGTGGTGCCCTGCGTCCAGGTGCGGAATTCGAGGTTCTTCTCGATGCCGGTGTGCAGATAACCGATTCCGCAGCGGGCCTCGGTGACGGTCTCGCCCTCGATCTCCAGGATCAGCCGGAGCACACCGTGCGTGGAGGGGTGCTGGGGGCCCATGTTGACGACGATGCGCTCGTCGTCGGCCTTGGCCGCGGACTGGACGACGTCGTCCCAGTCGCCGCCGGTGACTGTATATACAGTCCCCTCGGTCGTTTCCCGAGCGGACGCGTGAGAAGTGCTCATCAGCTGTACGACCTCCGCTGGTCCGGAGCCGGGATCTGGGCGCCCTTGTACTCGACCGCGATGCCGCCGAGGGGGTAGTCCTTGCGCTGCGGGAAGCCCTGCCAGTCGTCCGGCATCATGATCCGGGTGAGGGCGGGGTGGCCGTCGAAGACGATGCCGAAGAAGTCGTACGCCTCGCGCTCGTGCCAGTCGTTGGTCGGGTAGACCTCGACGAGCGAGGGGATGTGCGGATCGCTGTCCGGGGCGCTCACTTCGAGCCGGATGAGCCGGCCGTGGGTCAGGGACCGCAGGTGGTAGACGGCGTGCAGCTCACGCCCCTTGTCGCCGAGGAAGTGGACGCCGCTCACGCCCGTACAGAGCTCGAAGCGCAGGGCGGGGTCGTCGCGCAGGGTGCGGGCGACGCGCAGCAGGTGCTCGCGCGCGATGTGGAAGGTGAGTTCGCCGCGGTCGACGACCGTCTTCTCGATGGCGTTCTCGGGGAGCAGGTCCTGCTCCTCCAGGGCGCCTTCGAGTTCGTCGGCCACCTCGTCGAACCATCCGCCGTACGGCCGCGAGGTGGCGCCGGGCAGCATGACCGTCCGCACCAGGCCGCCGTAGCCGCTGGTGTCACCGCCGTTGCCGGCACCGAACATGCCCTTGCGTACGCCGATGACCTCGCCGGTGTCCTCGCGCGGGGCGGGGACTCCGCTCTGTTCGGGGGTGTCCGGAGTATCGGGAGAGCTCACCGCAGCAGCCCCTTCATCTCAATGGTGGGGAGCGCCTTGAGGGCCGCCTCCTCCGCCTCGCGGGCCGCCTCCTCCTGGTTGACCCCGAGCTTGGAGCCCTGGATCTTCTGGTGGAGCTTGAGAATGGCGTCGAGCAGCATCTCGGGCCGGGGTGGGCAACCGGGCAGATAGATGTCTACCGGGACAATGTGGTCAACACCCTGAACAATTGCGTAGTTATTGAACATTCCGCCCGACGAGGCGCAAACCCCCATGGAAATGACCCACTTGGGGTTGGGCATCTGGTCATAGACCTGCCGCAGCACCGGCGCCATCTTCTGGCTGACCCGGCCGGCCACGATCATCAGGTCGGCCTGGCGCGGGGAGCCGCGGAAGACCTCCATGCCGAACCGGGCCAGGTCGTAGCGGCCCGCACCCGTCGTCATCATCTCGATGGCACAGCAGGCGAGGCCGAAGGTGGCGGGGAAGACGGACGCCTTGCGCACCCAGCCCGCGGCCTGCTCAACAGTGGTCAGTACGAAGCCGCTAGGCAGTTTCTCTTCGAGTCCCATAGGTGCCCCTCAGCCCCTCAGTCCCATTCCAGGCCGCCGCGCCGCCACACATACGCGTAGGCGACGAAGACGGTGAGCACGAAGAGCAGCATCTCCACGAGCCCGAAAAGCCCCAGGGCGTCGAAGGTGACCGCCCAGGGGTAGAGGAAGACGATCTCGATGTCGAAGACGATGAAGAGCATCGCCGTCAGGTAGTACTTGATGGGGAAGCGGCCGCCGCCGGCCGGCGTGGGAGTGGGTTCGATGCCGCACTCGTACGCCTCAAGTTTCGCCCGGTTGTACCTTTTTGGGCCGATTAGCGTGGCCATGACCACGGAAAAGATCGCAAACCCTGCCCCGAGGGCGCCGAGCACGAGGATGGGCGCGTAGGCATTCACGCTCCTCGCTCCTTCCAGTCGTCCTTGACCGTTGGACCGCACACGGGTCTCGCGAAACGCCTCGCCGTCTCCCATTTCCGCGCGAAGATCGCGTACATGTGAGGCAGTTCACAAGCCCGACTGCCCCGCATCCTATGCCCGCCGGTCTGTGATCTGCGACACGGGGTGCGCCAACGTCTTTGTGATCTCCACCACCTGACGAAGGATCATGAAGTCGGATGAGCGGTGATCTTCACACGCGAAGCGCCTGAGTGATCACGAGACGTGACATCTTCCGGTGTTACCGCTGGTCGGCGGCCATCTGGCGTTATCAAGACATGTGCGCTACAGGCAAATTGGCGAGGAAAGCGCATCCAGTGATAAGCGGCCCGCGGTCACTCGCGGGAGGGACTCCGGGGGCTCCGGGTGGACGCGTGCACGCGTTCACGAGAGCCGCACCGGCCTTACCTCCGAGCCGATCTCTCCACACTGTGACCTGCGTCACCCGTCAACGGTCGTGAAATCAACGGGGCTTGGCCATCGACGTGAGGGGATGGTAAGCGCCGGGCAATTCGGACGTTTCACAGAAAACCCATGATCACAGCCCTGATGAGGAGTGCCAGGTTTGTCCGTTACGGCGTCAATAAGTGCTGGCAAGAAGCGGATTCAGCCCTTCCGGCATCAACTGTGGCGCAGCACACGTTTCTTGAAGGGAACCCCGAACCCCTGATAGCGGTTGTCCCATGTCCCACACCGCTCACATACCCAGCCACCGGAAGCCCCGCCGCAGCGCCTCGAAGGTCTCGCTCCGGGCCGGAGTTGCCGGTGGCGTACTCAGCACCATCGCGCTGGCAGGTGCGGCCGCCCCGGCCATCGCCGCTCAGCCGGTCAACGAGACCATCGAGATGCCCACGCTGACGGGCGACCTCGCGACCACCGCCGCCGCGACCGCGCAGGCCACCAAGGCAGTTGCCGCCGACCTCCAGCTCCAGGCCGCACAGGACGCCGCCGCGTCCAGCGCCGCCAAGGACGCCAAGAAGGCCAAGGACGACGCCGAGAAGAAGGTCGCCGAGGCCAAGGCGAAGGCCGACGCGGAAGCGAAGGCCAAGGCCGCCGCCGCCGAGCGCGCCTCCCGCTCCGCCGAGCGCACCACGCTCAAGGCGTCGTCGTCCTCCTCCGGCGGCACGTCCACCGGCACGACCTCGTTCAAGGCGTCCAACGCCACGGGCTCCGCCGCCGCCATCGTCAACTTCGCGCTCGCCCAGGTCGGCAAGGCCTATGTCTCGGGCGCCACCGGCTCCAGCGCGTACGACTGCTCGGGTCTCGTGCAGGCCGCCTACCGCCAGGCCGGCATCGACCTGCCGCGCGTCTCGCAGGACCAGTCGACGGCCGGCACCGATGTGTCGCTGTCCAACCTCCAGCCGGGCGACATCCTTTACTGGGGCGGCAAGGGCTCCGCGTACCACGTGGCGATCTACGTGGGCGGCGGCAACTTCGTCGGCGCGCAGAACCCCTCCACCGGTGTCGTCGAGCGCAGCCTGGACTACGACTCGCCCTCGGGCGCCGTCCGCGTTCTCTGAGGCGCACAGCGGCCTTCTGAGCCGTACCCGCACCGCCTGCAAGGGCCGTTGCTCCCCCGCTCGGGAGGAACGGCCCTTCGGCATGCCCGGAATGTGTTGAACTCTGCCCGTTCCCGGGCAGAGTTCACCTATCAGGGGGTGGGCGCATGGACGAGCAGGTGCGGGACGCGCAGCCGCAGCCGTACGAGGTCTACGCCGACGGGCTCGGCATGTTCGCCGCCATCGGGACCGTGTTCATCGCGCTCGGCCTGTGGATGCTCACCGGCATCCGGCCGTGGCACGGCCCGGTCGACTGGGCCAAACTCGCCTTCGGCTGGGGCTTCGCGCTGTTCGTCATCGGCGCCGGCGCGTTCCTCGTCCTGGCCTGTGTGTACGGGACGGTGCGCCCGGTCATCCGCGCGGACGCGGCCGGCATACACCTGGCCACCCGTTTCGACGCGCCCTGGTCGCAGGTGCGCGAGATCGAGGTCGGCACCGTGGCGATCTGGGAGCTCGGGGACCAGGGCACCGAGGGCGGCTACGAACACCACCGCGCGGTGTGGGTGACGCTGCACAGCGGCAAGCGGCACGAATACATCGCCCGCCGCCAGGACGGGGGCCTCTCCCCGGACGAACTGCGCACCGGTCTGTCCCGGTTCGCCGGAGAGATCCCGGTGCGGTGGACGGACGAGGTGGAGCGCCGCTGCTAGCTCCGCTGTTGGCGGTGCTGCCGGCGGCGGTGGACGGACGAGGTGGAGCGCCGCTGCTAGCTCCGCTGTTGGCGGTGCTGCCGGCGGCGCTCCGGGACAGGCCTGCGCGTCGGGCCGTCGGGCCGGGCCCCGGGTCGGGCCTTCGGGTCAGGCCTTCGGGGCCACCTTCGACAGGCCGTTGATGATGCGGTCCATCGCGTCGCCGCCCGTGGGGTCGGTCAGGTTGGCCAGCATCTTCAGCGTGAACTTCATCAGCAGGGGGTGCGTGAGCCCGCGCTGGGTGGCGATCTTCATGACCTTCGGGTTGCCGATCAGCTTCACGAAGGCGCGGCCAAGGGTGTAGTAACCGCCGTAGGTGTCCTTGAGGATCTTCGGGTAGGCGTGCAGGGCGAGTTCGCGCTGCGACGGGGTCGCGCGGGCGTGCGCCTGGACGATGACGTCCGCGGCGATCTGCCCCGATTCCATCGCATACGCGATGCCTTCGCCGTTGAACGGGTTCACCAGACCGCCCGCGTCACCGACCAGCAACAGGCCCTTGGTGTAGTGCGGCTGACGGTTGAAGGCCATCGGCAGGGCGGCGCCGCGGATCGGGCCCGTCATGTTCTCGGGGGTGTAGCCCCAGTCCTCGGGCATGGACGCGCACCACGCCTTGAGGATCTCGCGCCAGTCCAGCTCCTTGAAGGCGGACGACGAGTTGAGGATGCCGAGGCCGACGTTGGACGTGCCGTCGCCCATGCCGAAGATCCAGCCGTAGCCCGGGAGCAGCCGCTCCTGCGGGCCGCGCCGGTCCCACAGTTCGAGCCAGGACTCCAGGTAGTCGTCGTCGTGCCGCGGCGAGGTGAAGTACGTCCGCACGGCCACGCCCATCGGGCGGTCCTCGCGCCGGTGCAGGCCCATGGCGAGCGAGAGCCGGGTCGAGTTGCCGTCGGCCGCCACCACGAGCGGGGCGTGGAAGGTGACCGGGGTCTTCTCCTCGCCGAGCTTGGCGTTGACGCCGGTGATGCGGCCGGTGCGCTCGTCGATGACCGGGGCGCCGACGTTGCAGCGCTCGTACAGCCGGGCGCCGGCCTTCTGGGCCTGCCGGGCGAGCTGCTCGTCGAAGTCGTCGCGCTTGCGCACGAGTCCGTAGTCCGGGTACGAGGCGAGGTCCGGCCAGTCGAGCTGGAGGCGGACGCCGCCGCCGATGATCCGCAGGCCCTTGTTGCGCAGCCAGCCGGCCTCTTCGGAGATGTCGATCCCCATCGAGACCAGCTGCTTGGTGGCGCGCGGGGTCAGACCGTCACCGCACACCTTCTCGCGCGGGAAGGCGGTCTTCTCCAGGAGCAGCACGTCGAGCCCGGCCTTGGCCAGGTAGTACGCGGTCGTCGAACCGGCCGGACCGGCCCCTACGACGATCACGTCCGCGGTGTGTTCGGAGAGCGGCTCGGTCACAGCGGGATCTCCCGAAGACTCGAATTTGCGTGCCGAGAAGCACAGGACACATGCAGTCTATGGGTGGCTGTTGATCGACATCGCGAAGGGTTGCCCACGCCATGAGCTCTGTGCCCCCCGGGTCCTCGGTACCGGAGAAGTCCCTGCCCGCAGTACGGCTGCGCGTGCCCACGGAGGAGGACGCGTACGCCTGGCACCGGGTGTTCGACAATCCGGAGGTGATGGAGTTCCACGGGGGCCGCGCCGCGGAGGTCTCCGTCTACGAGGAACTGACCGCGCGCCAGCGCAAGCACGACGCCGAACACGGCTTCTGCCTCTGGACGATGCTCGACGAGGACGACGAGGTCATCGGCTTCACCGGCGCCCAGCCCTGGCCCCTGGACGACTGGGGCCCGGTCGGTGAGATCGAGATCGGCTGGCGCCTGGCCCGCTCCCACTGGGGCCGCGGCTATGCGACGGCGGCGGCGCGCGCGACCCTGAACCGCGTCCGCGCCGCCGGCGTCCCGCAGGTCGTGGCGATGGTCCACCCGGGGAACGCCCGTTCGGTGGCGGTGACGGAGCGCCTGGGGATGACGCTGTCCAGAACGTACCCGTCCCCAAGGCTGGGGGTGGACGCGCTGTGCTTCCGCCTGGGGCTGGGTGACTGAGGCTCCGGGCGCGGAGCGGGGGCGTGGGGGCAGCGCCCCCGCCCACCCGGCTAGGCCGTCTTGAAGCCCCGGTGCAGGGCGACGACCCCGCCCGTCAGGTTGCGCCAGGCCACCTTGGACCAGCCGGCCTGGCGCAGCTTCTCCGCCAGAGGGGCCTGGGCGGGCCAGGCGCGGATGGACTCCGCGAGGTACACGTACGCCTCCGGGTTGGAGGACACGGCCGTCGCGACCGGCGGCAGCGCCCGCATCAGGTACTCGGTGTACACCGTCCGGAACGGCTTCCACGTCGGCTGCGAGAACTCGCAGATCACGACCCGCCCACCGGGCTTGGTGACCCGGTACATCTCGCGCAGCGCGGCGTCCGTGTCCTGTACGTTGCGCAGCCCGAACGAGATCGTCACCGCGTCGAACGTGCCGTCGCGGAACGGCAGCTTCGTCGCGTCGCCCGCCGTGAACGGCATGTGGGGCTGGCGTTCCTTGCCGACCTTCAGCATCCCGATCGAGAAGTCGCACGGCACCGTGTACGCCCCGGCCGCGGCGAAGGGCCGCGAGGACGTGGCCGTGCCGGCCGCGAGGTCGAGCACCTTCTGCGCGGGCCGCGCGTCGACCGCCTTCGCGACCTCCTTGCGCCAGAGCCGGGCCTGGCCGAGGGAGAGCACGTCGTTGGTGAGGTCGTAGTGTGCCGCGACGTCGTCGAACATCGAGGCGACTTCGTGCGGCTGCTTGTCCAGGGATGCGCGGGTCACGCCGCCCATTCAAGCAGTACCCCGGCCCCCGCCCGGCGCCCGGGCCTCACCGGCACAGCCGGGCCGCGTACATTCTGCTTGCCGTGCCGCGGGGGCCCGGAACCACGAGGGCGGGAGCACATGACATGCGGAGTTTCCTGAGGGTGCCGGTCGCCGGGGCCTGCGCCCTGGCCGCGCTGGTGTGCGCGGGGTGCTCCTCGGCGCCGGGCGCGGCGGACGCAGCGGACGAGCCCGCCGCGACGGCTCCGGCGGCCGCCTCGGGCGCGCTGACGGACACGTACTCCCCCTACGTGAGCGCCACCACCGCCGCCCCGACCGACACCGTAGGCAACCCCGCCGTCTACAACCTGGCCTTCGCCGTCGCGCACGGCAGCACCTGCCGGGCGGTGTGGGACGACGACACCGCGATCGTGGACAGCGACGTCAAGGACCGGGCGGCCGCGCTGAAGAGGTCGGGCGCCGCGGTGCGGGTGTCGTTCGGCGGCCAGGCCGGCAAGGAACTCGCGCTCACCTGCCGCACCCCGGCCCAGCTGGCCGCCGCCTACGGCTCGGCCCTCGACGCGGCCGGTGCCACCGAGGCGGACTTCGACATCGAGGGCGCGGCCCTCACCGACCGGGCCGCGCTCACCCGGCGCGCCGAGGCGGTGGCCCTGCTCCAGAAGCAGCGCGCCGGGCTGAAGGTGACCTTCACGCTCGCGGCGATGCCGACGGGGCTCACGCCCCAGGGGGCGGCGCTGCTCGAATCGGCCGAGGAACACGGCGTACGGATCTCGACCGTCAACGTCATGACGATGAACTACGGCACGTCGTTCGGCGGCGACATGGGCGACTACGCGGTACGGGCGGCCACCGCCGCGCACGGTCAGCTCAAGGAGGTCCTGGGGCTCTCGGACCGCGCGGCCTGGCAGGGCCTCGGGGTGACCTCGATGATCGGCGTCAACGACGTGAAGGGCGAGACGTTCACGCTCGCGGACGCGGCGAAGGTACGGAAGTTCGCCCGGGACAAGGGTGTGGGGCGGCTCTCGATGTGGGTGACGTACCGCGACCAGAAGTGCGGCGGCGGGGTCAACTCGGCTGTAGCGCAGGCCAGTTGCAGCGGCATCGACCAGGAGCCGGGCGCCTTCGCGAAGGCGCTGTCCCGGCCCTGAGGACACCGCTTTCGGCCCTGGGCCACGACGCACGGGCGGGGTTCGGGGCCACCTACAGGGGCACGGGGCACCGCGCGAAAGGCCCCCGCGGCCTGCGGACGAAAACGGGTCAGGGGCGCGGGGAACCGCGCGAGAGGAGAGCAGCGGTCCCGGCACGCGGACACGGCCCCCGGGCGGAGCTAGGCGCGGCGGTGCACCATCCGGCCACCGATGACGGTGGCGATACAGGCATCGGCCCCCCGCACGGCGAGCGCGGCCTCGTCCGGTACCGCGAAGACCGCGAACCGGGCCGGGGCCCCCACCGCGAGCGGGGCCCGGAAGGCGTCGGCGGGCTCGGTGCCGGCGAGCGGATCCAGGGTGGCCGGACCCTCGGCGTCGGGCATCGGGACGACCTCAAGTCCCGCGCGGTGCACGGCGGTTCGCACCGCAGGGGTGGTGAGCCGCGCCGCCACCGCCACCACGCCGTGCGCAAGGAGCTTCTGGGTGCAGCGGCGTGCGCTGTTGCCCCGGCGGGACTCGTTCGGCGCGAGCTCGGCGAGGGCTGCCCCGGTGATCGGTGCGCCGCCGAGCTCGTCGAGCTCGAAGGGGTCGTCCGGGAAGTAGGTGCGCTCAAGGAGCGCAGTGCCGTGCCGGTTGAGCAGGCCGGGCGTGAGCACGCCGGACCAGCGGCGGACCCGGGCGGCGGGGTGGCCGGCCGCCACGTCCTCGTACGGTCCGAGGGCCGCGATCCGGTCGCCGTCGACTAGGACCGCACCGCCCGGGACCGGCGCGCGGTCCCCGGGCAGCAGCAGCTCGGCGGCGTGGATCGTCAGCAACGCGGCCTCAGTTGGAGGCGAGGAGCTTGAGCTCCGGGTGGGCGGTGCCGCCCTCGATCGCGGTGGAGGAGATGTGCGACTGGACGCGGGTGTCGACCGGGTCGTTCGCCGGGTCCTCGTGCACGACGAGGTGCTCGTAGGTGGTGGCGCGCTGCGCGGGCACCCGGTCCGCCTTGCGGATCATGTCGATCATCTCGATGAGGTTGGAGCGGTGCTTGGCACCGGCCGACGAGACGACGTTCTCCTCCAGCATCACCGAGCCGAGGTCGTCGGCGCCGTAGTGCAGCGACAGCTGGCCGACCTCCTTGCCGGTGGTGAGCCAGGAGCCCTGGATGTGGGCGACGTTGTCGAAGAAGAGCCGCGCGATGGCGATCATGCGCAGGTACTCGAACAGGGTCGCCTGCGTGCGGCCCTTGAGGTGGTTGTTCTCGGGCTGGTAGGTGTACGGGATGAAGGCGCGGAAGCCGCCCGTACGGTCCTGCACGTCTCGGATCATGCGCAGGTGCTCGATGCGCTCGGCGTTGGTCTCGCCGGTGCCCATGAGCATGGTGGAGGTCGACTCGACGCCCAGGCCGTGCGCGGTCTCCATGATCTCCAGCCAGCGCTCGCCGGACTCCTTGAGCGGCGCGATCGCCTTGCGCGGCCGCTCGGGCAGCAGCTCGGCACCGGCCCCGGCGAACGAGTCGAGCCCGGCCGCGTGGATGCGCGAGATGGCCTCCTCGACGGAGACCTTGGAGATGCGGGCCATGTGCTCGACCTCGGAGGCGCCGAGGGAGTGGATGACCAGCTGCGGATAGGCCTTCTTGATCGCCGAGAAGTGCTCTTCGTAGTACTCGACGCCGAAGTCCGGGTGGTGGCCGCCCTGGAACATGATCTGGGTGCCGCCGAGCTCGATCGTCTCCGCGCAGCGGCGCAGGATGTCGTCGAGGTCACGGGTCCAGCCCTTGGCGGTGTCCTTGGGGGCGGCGTAGAACGCGCAGAACTTGCACGCCGTCACGCAGACGTTCGTGTAGTTGATGTTCCGCTCGATGATGTACGTCGCGATGTGCTCGGTACCGGCGTACCGGCGGCGGCGCACCGCGTCGGCGGCGGCGCCGAGCGCGTGCAGCGGCGCGGACCGGTACAGGTCGAGCGCTTCCTCCGGGGTGATCCGCCCACCCTCGGCGGCACGGTCGAGAACGGACTGGAGATCGGCCTTCTCAGTCACCGGGGGATCCCTTTCCAAGGGGTTGCGGGCGGACCGATCCAGCGTACGCCAGCGGCCCTGCCCCGCTGCTCGGGGGCCGTGCCGCCCCGGCCTCAGCCAACGGCCCCGCCGAGCAGCAGCCCCCCGAAGGCCCCGGCGACCAGGAACGGGCCGAGCGGGAACGCGGTCTTGCGGCTCGCCCGGCGGAACACGACGAGCCCCGTCGCGTACACGGCGCCGAGCAGCAGGCCGAGCAGCGCCCCGGCCAGGAGGACGGGCCAGCCGTACCAGCCGAGGGCGACGCCGAGCCCGAGCGCGAGCTTCACGTCGCCGAAGCCCAGGCCGGCCGGATTGATCAGGAAGAGAACCAGGTAGCCACCGCCGAGCGCGAGCCCGCCGAGCAGTGCGGTGGGCCAGGATCCCGCGTGCCCGGGCAGCAGCGCGGCAAGCCCGAGCAGCACGGCGGCCGCCCCTGCCAACGGGAGGGTGAGCGGGTCGGGCAGTCGGCGGACGGCCAGGTCGACGAGGCAGAGCAGCACCGCGAAGGGGGCGAGCAGCAGCCAGACCGCGAGCTCCGGGCGGGCCCCGGTGGCGGCGGCCAGCGCGGCACAGACGATCGCGGTGACCAGGGCGATGCCGCCGGCTCGTCCGTGGACCCCGCCCCCGTCACAGTCCCGGCACCGGCCCGGTCCCACCCACCCGCCGATCGGATGCCCGGCCGGACAGGCATCCCGCCAGGGCTCGCCTGGTTCGACGCAGAGCCGGTAGCGCGGACGGGCCAGCAGGAACCCCGCGCCCGCGCCCCACGCGGCGGCCGCGAGGGTCAGCGTCGTGTGCACCGAAGCCGTGTTCACCGGACCAGAATGCCCGTCAGCCCGCCGGCGCGGCGGCGGGGCCCGCCTCACCGCGCCAGGACGGCAGGAGTTCGTCGAGCAGGGCGACGGTGCGCGGAGGCAGGCCGCGCGGTCCGCTACGGGTGCCGAGCTCGCCGATCAGCGCGAGCAGGCCCTCCCGGTCACCGGTGTCATGGGTGGCCCGCAGCAGTTCGTTCCACAGCCGCTCGTCCGAGGGCGAGCTGGCCATCGCCGTGCGGAGCGCCTCGATGGCCTTCTGCGGACGCTCCCGCTCCCGGTGGTGGGCGCAGAGCGCGAGGGCCACGTCCGCGACGAGCAGCGGGAGTTGGGTGTCGATGATCTCGTGCCCGAGCCAGCCGTAGCGTCCCTCGGGGCGGTCGGCGAGAAGCGGGCCGCGCACCAGGCCGAGGGCGTCGGTGAGCAGCCGCTCGCGCACCGGGGCGCGGCGGGTGCCGGAGCCCTCGGTCGCCTCGTAGTGCAGCGAGCGCAGCACATCGAGGTCGGACACGACCGACCGGGCGAGGGTGAGGCGTCCGGCGGCGTCCGTACGCAGCCGGGGCGAGCCGTCCTCGTCGGTGCCGAGCCACTCCCTGAGCCGGGCCAGCAGCGCCTCGCGCACCTCGTCGGTGACCCCGCGCGGCCACATCGCGGACGCCAGAACCAGCGGGTGGACGCCTTCGCGGTGCAGGAGCAGCAGGGCGAGCGCCTCGTGGAGGAGCGCGCTGCGGTCGTCGTCGGGTGCCGGGAGTCCGATGATCTCGTACGTTCCGACCAGCCGGGCGTAGACCGCGGGGCGGCCCTGTTCGGTGATGTCCACCAGGAAGGCGTGCGGGGCGGGCGCCGGGTCGTCGCCGTCCGGGCCCGGCATCGCGTCGGCCGAGGCGAAGAGCCGTACGACCGCGTCGTGCACCGCGGCGGGCAGCAGTTGGGCGGTGAGCTCCAGGCCGAGCAGCGGGGCGGTGAGGCGGCCCGCCTCGGTGACCTCCAAGTCCCATGAGGCGCGCAGGTGTTGGGCGCCATCACCGGTCCCGATCAGGCAGCCGATACCCAACTTGGCGGCGCCTGAGCTCAGTTCGGCGAGTGCCGCCGCCTCGGCGTCGGTCGGGGTGCCGGCGATCATCACGAGGTGCGGGGCCCAGCGGGTGTGCTCCGCGGGCCCGGCGCGCCCGGTGAGGACGGAGTCATGGCCTGCCGCGCCCAGGGCGGCCCGCCGCCGCTGGATCTCCGCGCCGAGGTCTTCCAGGAGCACTTGGACGGAGTCGAGGTGGCGCAGCCGGGTCGGCGCGAGGGCACCCAGTTCCCGGCCGAAGCCCACAACGGTGATGGTCATCCGGTCGGACCAGCCGTTGGTGGCGAGTTCGGCGGCGACCGAGGAGAGCACGGCGGCACGGGCCCCGTCGGGGCCGCTGAGCGAGACCAGGCCGGGCGCGGCTTCGAGGTTCAGCAGGAGCCGCGCGCCGTCCAGTGTGCCGAGGCTGACAAGACCCGGGTAGGGGGCCGCCACCTCGGCGAGGTCGGGCCGCGCGCCCACGGGCGCGGCCGCGCGCTCCAGGCGCCACAGATTCGCCTCCGAGCCCTGCTGCCAGGGGGTGGGCGGCGGGCCGGCCGGCTGGGCCAGCTGAAGGTGCAGATCGGTGTCCGTGAACCAGGCGGCGTAGACGACGGGCAGCGGCCGGTTCGCCTCACCGAGCGCGGCGGACAGGCCCCGCAGCGCCTGGTCGAGGAACCGTACGGCCTGCGGGTCGGCACCGATCAGGAGGGCGTCGTGGACGTCTGCGTCGGCGCCGGTGGGCACCGGCGGTTCCATGCCACGACGCCCCGCGACCGCCGTCATCGCGGACTGCCACAGCGCCATCCGGCGGCGCCGGCCGAGCGCGCCGAGGATGCCCGCGGCGAGCAGCGGTGCCCCGATGAGCGCCTCGGACAGCCCGAACCCGCTCTCGGAGGAGGCCGGTGTGGCGGTCGCCGGGTTCTGCTGCTCCCGCTGCTGCGCGGGCGCGGCCGGGGTCCGCTGCTCCGGTGCGGAGCCGGTGTCCGCCGCCCCCGGCCGGGCCCCGGCGCCCTGCTGAGCCGGCTGGGCGTGATCGCCGGACTTGGCGTACTCGGCGATCTGCTGCTGCACCTTGGGCGAGGCCTCGGGCGCCTGCTGTGCGATCTCGACCAGGTCCCCGCCGTGGGCGTCGGCCGGCATCTCCATGATCCAGCCGGGCCGGATCAGGCTCGCCTCGGACAGCTTGGAGCCGTCCGGCTGCACCCGGTCCTTGTTGAGCTGATAGATCTCGTGGTAGCGCCGCCCATCCCCCAGGTGCCGTTCGGCGACCTCCCACAGCGAGTCGTGGTGCCGGCCCTCGGGCGGCTGGATCCGGTAGAACTTGGTGGCTCCCGACCCCGCTTCCGAGCCGCCCTGCGCCTCCAGCGCGTGGTGCGCCTGTGCCGCCGCCTGCCGCTGCATCGCCTCTGCCACCGTGGCCGCCTGCTGCTGGCCCGGCAGTTGCTGGGCCGTCGCGACGGTCGGCCGGTGGGTGTTCTCGACGGCCGGGCCGTGCTGCCCGAGCCCCGGCGCGAAACTGGCGGCGGTGGCGGTGATGAGCAGCACGGCCGCGATCAGCTGGCGCGCGAGCAGCTGGCTCGGCCCGGCGCCGGGCACCCGCGAGGGCAGCCCGACGCCCGACACGGCGGCCTTGACCTCCACGAGTACACAGGCGGTGAACTGTGCCCAGGCCAGCCAGACGACCAGCGTGAGGATCCTCACGAACACGTTCACGGAGATCTGCTGCTGCACCATCTCCAGCGACGGCATCCGGTGCGGCAGCGGCCAGCCCGCGAACGAGGCGAGCGCCGCGGGCACCCCCACCACGAGCCCGAGCAGCGCGACGAACGCGAGGAACGCCTTGGCGAAATCGCCGGGCGTACGACGCCGCGGCAACGGCTGCGGCGTCCGGTTTGCCGGACCCGTCGCGCGGGTGGGTGTGCGAGCCATGGGGGTTTTCCTGGGGTGAGGTAAGCGACCCGTCGGGCCGCGCCGGGAGCCGGGGGCGGGGGCCTTGACCCCCAACTCCCCTGCTTCGGCTATCGGTTGATGGACTGGATTTCCTGGACGGCGACGTTCTGGGGCGGGGTGGTGTAGATGCTGTCGGGCAGCGGTCCGCTCTCGCCGTTCGTAGCGGACCAGCTGACCTTCCACGTGATGCTCGCCTTGAACGCATACGAACCAGCACGCTCGTAAGTGACCCCGCACGCCGGAGTCTGCCCGGCCTTGCCGGTCGCGTACGGCTCGCCGATGCTGCCGTCCGCGTTGATGGGACAGTCACCGGACGCCGGGAAGACCGTGGCGTCGGGGGAACCGGGAACGATGTGGAGCGCGACGGGCTTGGCGACGGCCGTTGAGGAGATTCCGCCCAGCGATGCGGTCACCTTCTTCTCGGTGAACTTGCTGCCCGACGCCCAGATCCAGGTAGGCAGGTTCACCGTGGAGGTGCCGCTCGGCGCCATCGACACCGACGTCGAGGGCAGCTCGATGGAGTCCGAGGCGTATTCCCCGAGGACCTTGGCGTTGACGGCCAACGGAACGTCGGGCGTCTTCCCGTTCTCGACCCAGAACGGGAAGCGGTCGCATTTCGCGGCCGCGGGGTCGTCCTTGCGGTTGGGGTTCACCACCGCGGCCCAGAACATCCCCTTGCCCTCTTGATCGAGGTTGTAGTCCTTGTAGCCACCCTTGGCGGGGTCACCGTCCTTGTACTGCGAGTCGAAGGCATCCCCGATGAAATCGCCGATCCCGAAGAACTTGATGGTGCGCCATTTCCCGATCATGGCCTCCATCTCCTTCGGCGAGTAGGTGGGCTCGTACCAACAGGCAGGCGGCGTCCAACTACTGTCGCTCGACGTCAGTTCCCCCGTGGGCTTCGACCCCCCTTTCTTGGTGTCGCCAGATGTCTGCGCCTTGGAGACACCGACGGTCACGTTGCCGCCCGAGTTCTGGGCGGTGGCGGTGTTCAGGCTGGGCTTCGACGAGTTGTCCCTCCTCGCCCAGGCCGGAGCGGCCTGAAGGGACACGAAGGTAGCGGCGAGCAGTGCCGCTGCGACAACTTTGCTTCCCCGCATCACGGCTGGCACTTCTGGTCTCCTCGCACCGAACTCACCATGGTGGTCTGCCACACGCCCTGGGTGTTCTTGCGCAGCCGGGTCACGTACGAGACGTACGAGTCCTTGTCGGGCGGAGTGACATTGACTTTGCCTGTCTTACGGTCCTTAGTGAAGCCCTTGGTCTCGTCACCGCAGTAGGTGAGCCCTGCGGACCCGTCCTTGTCGACAGTGACCTGGCGATTGAAGTAGCGGACGGTGCCGGTGACGGTTGTCCCGTCCTTGACGAAGCCGCCGATCCACTCCGCGTTGCCGATCTGGGCCTGGTCCGCCGAATAGAACGCCAGGTTCTTGGACCTCAGGTCCTGCTTGTCGATCGCTTCATCAATGGCCCGCAAATACCCCGCGTTGTCAGCGAGGATCGTGTCCTTCACCGCATCGCCGGTCTTCTCGGGGTCGAAGGTCAACACATCACCCGCCGGCAGCGTCACCTTCGGCCGGTTCGCCTGGTCGGGAGTCGCCGAGGCCGACGCGGACGGCTTCGCCGAACCGGTGGTGTCCGCCCCCGGGACCGTCTTCGCCCCAGCCCCCTGGGAACCCCCGCCACACCCGGTCAGCAGAAGCGCGCCCGCGGCCGCCAGGGCAGCCGCGGCCGTCGTGGCCTTGTGGTTACGCATCGGGGGTCCTACCTCCATGAGAGAAAACAAAAGTCACCTCAGCCCACCTCGTTCTTCGCCACGGACCGGCCGTGTACCACGACCTCCCCGCCGTAGAAGAACCCGGTGAACACCGGCTTGTACGTCAACTGGATCTCGACCTCGACCTGTTGGGCGTCGCCCGCCACGCAGTGGGACGCCGCGATGTCCGGGCCGGAGAGGCCGGACGCCCGGGCGAAGGCCTTCACACGGGTGCCGCAGTTCTCGTAGCGGATGGGCGCCCCCGCGCCGGAGCCGTCGTACAGGGCTTCCTTGTCGATGTCCTGCGCCGCGTAGCGCGCGGCCTGTTCGGCGATGTCCGCCGCGCGTTCACGCTTGGAGATGGACAGGCCGCCGTCGATGACGAACGCCGCGAGGCCGAGGAAGAGCAACGCGAAGACGATGACCGCCGCCGCGCCGGAACCCCGGTCGTCGAGGCGGGTGCGTCGTGCCCGGAGCCAGGCGTATGCGGGGCGGGGCACGGCCCAGTGCCGCGGCGCGCTCATGCGGTCTTCCTCTTGAACGGGTCGAGCGGCGAGGTCGAGGTGCCGGTCAGCGTCGTGGGAACGTCCAGGCCGAGCATCGCGAGGCCCCGGATGCGGCAGCTGACCTCCACCGTGAAGAACTCCGCGTCGGCCCAGCCGGCGCTGGTCTGGCGTACGGTCACCGGCCCCGAGCAGACGTCCGCCAGGTCGGCTTGCGCGGCGGCCTTCGCCTCGGACAGGGCGGTACCCAGGTCTTTCTGGATCGAGCCGGCCCGGGCCGCGTCCCGCGCAGCACCGTCCACCGCGCCACGTCCGTCGACGAGTTGTCCGAACGCCACCAGGACCAGGATGAACAGGATCATCACGGGCGCCAGGATGACCACCTCGATGGTGGACAGACCCCGGTCGGAGGCGGCCGCGGCCCGGCGCCGCAGGGCACGGGCGAGCCCGGACGCCACGGTGCGTATCGAATCCGGAGTGCGTACCGAAGCCGGGGTACGTATCCGCCGCGTGCCGCCCATCAGTTCACCCCCTCGCGTACGAATCGTTCGACCGGACCCTGCGAGCGCGCGTGCACGGTGAGGTGCAGACCGGGGAAGACCGTCGGCACCTTGGCCTTGATCTCCACGCCCACCGTGTGCTGCTCGGGCTGGACCGCCTGGACGTCGGGGGCGAGGACGAGCTTCGGGCCGAGCTGCGCGATGTAGCTGGACGCCTGGTCGCGGGCCTCGCCGCGCCAGGTGCCTGGCTGCTCGTCGGCCATGGCCCGCGCCTTGCGTGCGCCCGCCTGGGCGGCGGCCTGCGCCACGTGGTCGGCGAAGAAGTACAGGCCGAACTGCACGGTCGCGAAGATCATGAAGAAGAGCACCGGGGTGAGCAGCACGAACTCGATCGCGGTCATGCCGGAGTCGCCGCGGGCGGAGGCGGCCTCCACCCGACGGCGTACCAGCGCCCGGAGTCTGTCGCGCAAGGGAACGGCGCTCAGCAGGTCTTGTCGGCGCTCGCGCCCTCGATGCACTTGCCCACCTTGTCGGCACCGCCCTTGAGGGCCTGGTTGATGACCGCGGCGACCACACCGACGATCGCCACGACGACCGCGGAGATGATGACCCACTCGACCGCGGACGCGCCGCGATCGAGCTCCCCGGAGCGGGCGCGCTGGACGCGGCCCTTCAGGAAGGTGACCAGGAAGTCGACGGCCGGGTGGCTGACCTTGGGGAACTGCGGGCGGTTCATGGTGTGTTCGTTTCCTCTCGACAGAAGTGGGGGCGCGCGCTCAGACCTGGAAGACGCGCATCGCGGCGGGGAAGATCAGGAAGACCAGGAAGCCCGCGCAGAGCAGGAGCTGGGCGACGAGCATCGACTGGGACTTCTCACCCGCCGCGCCCTCGATCTCGGCCATCTCACGGTGTCGCATCGTTTCGGCTCGGGACGCGAGGGACTCCCGTACCTTCGCTCCGTCGTCCGCCACCAGGGCGAGCGAGGAGGACAGGTCCTTCAGTTCCTCGACACCGAGTTCCTCGCCGAGCCGGCCGAGCGCCAGCCACTGGCTGGTGCCGGTGATCCGGGCGTCCGCGAGGGTGTTGCGCAGTCGGCGCAGCGCCCAGCCGTCGCTGACCTCGGCCGCCGCCATCAGCGCCTCGGGCAGTCCTCGGCCGCCGGCCAGGTTCATGGCCACCAGGTCGAGGTAGGCCCCGATGACCCGACGCAGGTCGCGGCGCTTGTCCGCGGCGTCCCGGCGGATTTCGAGGTCGGGCAGGAAGAAGAAGACCGCCCCGCAGAGCAGCGCCAGCCAGACCGGGACGATCGGGCTGCGAGCGAAGCCGAGCGTCGCGACGATCAGGAAGAGCAGCGGGCCGAAGACGAGCCCCGCGACGCCGAGCAGCACCTTGGTCGCCAGGAATCGTTCCCAGCCCCGCTCCAGGACAGCGAGGTCGGCGCGGATCGAGCGCTGCTCCCAGCCCTGCTTGAGGTACAGCTCGGCGACCCGCGCGCCGATCCCGGAGCGCAGCCCCGAGAACCGGCCGGAGCCCGCCCCGTCGGGCTGCGGGGTGTAGACGCTGCCGGCCGAGCGCATCGCGTCGATCCGCGCGACCTGCGACACCGCCGAACGCTTGGTCCGGGTCAGCGCCCTGATCAGGACGTAGATGCCGAGGCCGAGGACCGCGCCGATCAGCACCGGTCCGGTAATGGTGTCGGTCACCGAACTCCCTCCCCAGCGGTAGCAGGACGCTGTCCGCCCGCCTCCCGGTTCCCGGGCGCTCCCCCGGCCGCGTCCGGGCGTACGAAACGGGTGTCCGGCTCGTGCCGGACCAGGAAGCGGTCCGGGGTCTCGATCACGGAGAGCTTGCGCAGCCACCAGAAGCCGAGCGCGAACAGACCGCACACGCCCGCCAGTACGAGCTGGCCGACCGTGGAGTTGTACGGCTTCACGAAGTCGCGATTGAAGACGGCGAGGCCGAGCACGAACGCGATCGAGACGCCGACCACGATCTGCACGCTGCGCCGGGTCGAGGAGCGCTGGGCCATCACACGGTGGCGCATGTCGATCTCCTCGCGGGCCGACTTGGCGAGCGCCCCGAGCACCTGGCGCAGCCCCGGGCCGCGCAGCCGGGCGTTGAGGATCAGCGCCGCGACGATGATGTCGGCGGAGGCGTCGTCGATCTCGTCGGCGAGCACCTGAAGCGCCTCGGGCAGCGGCGTCCGCGCCCGCAACCGGTCGACCAGGGCGTCGAGATGGGGCCGCAGCGCGGGAGCCGCGGCGCGCGCCGAGGCGGGGATGGCCTGTTCGAGACCGACCGCACCCGCGATGGTGTCACGCAGCGACTCCGTCCACGCGGCAAGCGCCTCGACCCGCTTCATCGCGGCCTTCTCCTGTGCGGCGCCGCCGAAGAGCTTGTCCCAGAAGAAGACGAGCAGGCCGGTGGCGATACCGGCCACCGTCCACCGGGTGAGCAGCAGCACGAGCAGGCCGACGCCGACCGCGATCGAGCCCCGCTTGCCCACGAACTGGAGCAAGTCACCGGCACGTTGGCTCCGGCTGCCGCGGTCGGCCGGTTTCGGCTCGACACCGCGGATCGCTACGACGAGCAGGGCGAGCCCACCGCCGACCGCCAGACCCGCCGCGAGCGCGTACAGGGTCTCGGCCTCGAAGAGACCTCCCATGGAGGGAATGCTGTTCATGCGGCCCCGCTCACCCCCAGGCCCCGGAGGGCCGGTAGCCGTGCACGGCGAGTTCCTCTATGCAACTGACGGGGGCGTGCGGAACGACCCGCCCGTCCGGCGTCTCGGCGAAGACCTCGCTGGACAGGACGCGCCCGTCGCAGCCGTTCACCTCGCGCACCGAAGTGACCATGCGCTGCAACCGGCCGCCGCTCTCGTAGTTGTTGCGCCGCTCCACGAAGACGACGAAGTTGACGGCTCCCGCGATCAGCATCTGGCTGGCCTCGATGGGCAGCCGCTCGGTCGCCTGGAGGGCGTACGTCGAGATGCGGTTGAAAACCTCGGCCGAGCTGTTGGCGTGGATCGTGGAAAGCGAGCCGTCGTTGCCCTGCGACATCGCGTTGAGCATGGTGACGATCTCGTCGCCGAGCACCTCGCCGACGATGACCCGCGAGGGGTTCATACGCAGCGACCGGCGCACCAGGTCCGCCATCGGGATCATGCCGAGACCCTCGGAGTTGGGCAGCCGCTCCTCGAACGCCACGACATTGGGGTGGAGTTCGGGAAACTGGTCGAGGCCGAGCTCCAGGGCCCGCTCGACCGTGATCAGGCGCTCCTGGATCGGGATCTCGTTGGCGAGCGCCCGCAGCAGCGTGGTCTTTCCGGCGTTGGTCGCACCCGCGATCATGATGTTCTTGCGGGCCCGGACCGCGCAGGCCAGAAAGTGCGCCAACTCCGGTGTGACGGTGCCGTTTCCGACCAGGTCCGCCATGAAGACCTTGCCCATGCGGGCCCGGCGGATGGACAGCGCGGGCCGCCGCGCGACCTCCATGACGGCGGACAGACGCGAGCCGTCGGGCAGCCGCAGGTCGAGCTGCGGATTGGCGGAGTCGAAGGGACGCGAGGAGAGGCCGGAGTAGGCGCCGAGCACCTGGATGAGCTCGATGAGTTCCTCGTCCGTCTCGGCGACGGGATCGGCCCGCACCTCGCGGCCGTCCGCGTACCCGACGAAGACCTGGTCGCAGCCGTTGATGTCGATGTTCTCGACCTCGGGGTCGTCGAGGAGCGGCTGGAGCCGGCCGACCCCGAAGAGCGCCGCGTGCACGGCGGCCGCGTACTGCTCCTCGGTCTCCGCGTCGAGCGGAGTACGCCCGGAGTTGATCTCCGTACGGGCGTACTCCTCCAGTATCTGGGCGATGACGGCGCGCGCGTACTGGCGCTCGTCCTCGCTCGACATCGCCGCCACACCGCGCGCCTGGTCGAGGCGCCGCTGCTCGGCGATCCCGTCACCGGCCTCCTGGCGGAACCGCTTGACCAGAGCGTGGTCCACCGCGCTCATCGGCCGACCCCGGCTCCGGCCCATGCGGCGCCGAACTGCTGGTACAGGTCCCCCGACACCTTGCGGGCGCTGCGGATGAGCAGCGACTTGTCGAGTCGGCCGCGGCCGCGCCCGGAGAGCAGGGCCGCGCCCGAGGGATCGTGCGCGAGGGTGCCTACTACACGGGCCCCGGTCTGCGCGGCCACCAGCATGTCGTTGACCTGGTGGGCGAGCTTGACGGAGGCACCGGCCTCGGCGACCAGGATCACGCCGATGAAGGGGGTGGCGAGCGCGTTGCCGCGCGGGGCGCCGTGGAGCTGTGCGGTGAGCGTCGCGGCTCGGTCCCGTACCCGCGCCAGGTGCTCCGGTTCGGTGCGTGAGACGAGCAGCGCGAGGGCCGCGTGCGGCAGCAGGTCGAGGGCGGGTGAACCGCCGCTGATCCGGCCGATGTCGGCGATGACGTCGGCGGGGGCGTGCGGGGACTCGCCGAGCGAGGCGAAGGCCCGGCCGAGCGTCGGCCAGCTGCCGGCGAGGCCGGCGGCCTGTTCGGCGGCGCCGAGCCCCACGAGCAGATCGAGGCCGCCCGCCATCGGCTGGGCGTGGTCCCAGAGCTGGTCGGCTGCGAGGCCGCGGCGGGCGGCCGCGGCCAGCGAGAGGAGCCCCGTGTTCGGGTTGAGGGGGCCGCCGTTGGTGGCCGTGCAGCGGTACACCAGGTCCCCGCCGGCCGGGTCCGTCTCGGCGAGCAGCGCGCGGCGCGGCCATACGGCGGCCAGGGCCAGGGCCGCGGTGGTGACACCGGGGGACCCCTTGTCGGAGGCGAGTGCGATGAGCGCCATGTCTTCTTGGGTCTTCTGTCTCTTCTACGTCGCCGGGTCGCCGTGCGACTCAGCCGTTGCCCGGGGCGACCCGCACGACGGCGACTTCGCCGGCGGACGCGGCCTGGGTGAGGGCGGCCGCGTCGGCGGTGCTGACGGTGAGGGTGACGGCGAGGTTGCCGCTGCCGAAGGACTTGTCCTGGGTTCCGGTGTCACTCACGACGGCACGCTGAACCAGCGGCGCACCGCCGCCTGTCGAACCGGAGCTGCCGCTCCCGCTGGACCCGCTCCCCTTGCCGGTGCCGCTGCTGCTGCCCCCGGCACTGGAACCGACCCGGTAGACGGCGACCGTCTCGCCGGCCTTGAGGCTGCTGGGGTACTGGCCTTCCTTGAGCGAGACGCCGACGGATGCCTTGCCTGCCTGGATGCCGGCGTCCTCGGCGAACATCTCGCCGACGAGGACGGAGCCGGCGTACAGATTGGACTTGGCCCGCAGCTTGCGCAGCGCTTCCCGCTCGTCGGGGTGGATGTAGTGGGTCTTGTCGTCCGCGGCCACCATCACCGTGGTGAGGTCGCTGTCCTGCACGGCGTGCCCCGCGGCCACATCGCCCTTGAGCTTGTACACCTCGACCCGGTTACCCGCTCGCAGCACGAGCACGGTCGCTCCGAGGGCGCCGATCAGGATGAGCAGTACGGCAAGGGCCGCGAGGGCCGGCTTGCGCTCCCGAGGCGGCGCCGGAAGCCGCTCACCAAGTGGCTGCCCGGGCACCGAGCCCCGGTGGGTCCCGGCCCCGCCGCGCTCCTGGACCTTCACGTCGCTTCTCCCCGTGGTAATTCTTTTGCGACAGCGTCGAGTTGGACAGAGCCGCATCAATGTGTATCGACCCGCGCGAAGTCGCCTCAAGCCGAAACGTATTGACCCGCAATGATCGTTCGGGCCTGCTCGGAGCCTCGCCCCTGAGCCACCTGCACACTGTCAGATCACGTGATCGCACCGTAGCAGCAGCACATAAGCACCTCAAGGCGAGTTAAAGATCGCGAACATCACTCGCCTCTCCATCACCACCGCGAAGCGGACGGGAAGTCCCGGATACCGGCCGTATGACCAGCTACGGTCCCCTCCCCCACGGCCAGTCAGGGCTCCGGTACCCGCCTGGATACGGCGTCTTGACGCAGTCGGCAGTCGTCTCGCAGACGACGTGTTTCGCACCCTTGCGAAGCGGCCCGCGGGCCTACCTCCAGGAGGACACGTGAAGAAGCCCGCGGGCCAACCTCCAGGAGGACAGGAGTACCGGCACAAACAGGAGACCGCCCGGGACCGCATACCAAGTCCCGGGCTGCCGAGACCGTAGCGGGCGTAATCGCAGGGCGAAGCCGGGCATTCTCCGGGCAGGAGGCATCTGCGGGATGTGCGCGTTCTGTGAAGGCCTACCGCGGGACGCGTTCGACCCACGCCCGCATATCCATTCCGGAGCATGCGACGGGCCGGCTTCGACCCTGCTTGGCCCATCCAACTCATGGCGCAACTCCCTCCTCCGCACCAGGGCCGGCCCAGCCGGGCAACACCATCCTCACCTCGGGTCAGGAGACGCGTCTTGAGTACCCGTACTCATCCGGCGAACCTGGTCACCGGAAGAGACAAGATCGCCGGGGCCGAGGAAGGAGGTACGCAACACCTGCCTCCGTCAGCCCAGCCGCCCCACCGGATGCCGCCCCCGGCACTCCCAGGACGCCACGGTCCAGGAGGTCCAAGCCGTCATTCGCCGACACGCGACGGGATTTCCGGACTTTGCGGGCGGTGTAACTGCGGCATGGTCAAAGGTCGGTCCTCGTTTTCCCAAGAAATTGGAACGAAAGTGCTCACGCCGTAGGATCAAACGCTGTTGCCTGCGCGCAGGGACACCGGGTCACCATGTGTGCGGTGACGTCGCACCGGCGGCCCGACGGATCGCAAGGCGGGGACATCTCGCGCACGGCAGTCACCGTGGCTCGCCAAAACTCTGGAAATCGTCCCGACTGCCAGTCTCCGGACCGCCGCACTGCCGGGACGTGTGCAAGTGAAAGGCATTGTCTTCATGGGGGACTACGTCGGCGTCGATCCCGTACGGGTGCGCAAACTCGCGGACCGCCTGGCGGACTTGGAGGGTGCCCTGGCGAAGCACGGGGCATTGATCCGGAAGAACTTCACGTCCTGGCACGGGACCCTCGACCTGTCCCTGCTGGCCCAGCAGACGCAGGCGGTGGGCGACGACGCCCGCAGCATGTCCAAGCGCGCCGATCTGGCCCGCGAGCTGGAGAAGGCCGGCGACGCCACCGGAATGTGCACCCCGGACGGGAACATCATCAACATCCCGTGGGACATGGCGGACGTCAACGCGCAGAGCGCCAAGGAGGCCGCGCTGGAGGCCGCCACGCTCAAGAAGGCACTGGACGATCCCAAGGGCGCGGGCTCCCGCGAAGACATCGAGGCCATCTCCCGTTCCCTCGCCGACCACCAGGACGACCCCACCTACCTGGCCGCCTTCGCCAACGCGGGCGGCATCGTCGACGCGGCCCGCGTCCCCCGCGCCCTGCACGAGGAGGACGGCACCCACAAGGACGAAGTCCTCAGCAAGGACTCGCAGGGGATCGTCAGCCAGTACGCCACGGCGGTCAACCGCATCCTCACTCTCCAGTCGGCGGGCAAGATCCCGCCGAACCCGGACTATGTGAAGGCACTCACCAACCCGCCCAATGACGACATGTGGTCCGTCGGCGCACTCTTCAAGTACGGGCCGAGCGGCGACAAGTGGGACACGAAGGCACTGGCCGCGGTCGGCGGCGCGATGCTCGACTGGCGCAAGGCCCACCAGATGCGACCGATCTACGTCAAGGGACAGGTCACCGCGGCCGGCTACGCGAGTGGCGGGTACGCGGACCCCCACAACTCGTGGTACGACTCGCTCGGGCTGGCGCACAACCCCAACGAAGAAAACATCTTCGACGCCCAGGACCGGGTGGCGGCCATTGAAGCCAACGACCCGTCCCTCGCCGTCATCAACCGCCTCGGGGAGAACGCGGACGCCTCACGTCAACTGCTCGGCAACAACGACTCCGGAAAGCGCTACGCCGAGGAACTGGTCGACTACCACTGGCAGACGCCTGGTCCGATAACGGTCGACGATTCGGACGGCCCGCGCAGAGTCCTCACACTGGCGGCCACCGACCAGACCCCGGGCCACATCGACGAGTCCGGCATGGCTGCCGCCAACATCCTTGCCGCCGCCGCGAAGCAGAAGGATCTCTTCGACGGACGCAACGGCACCGACAAGCAGATCTACCCGGCCTTCCCCAACGGCACCGCTGTCGCGCTGGCCGGGATCACCGGCACCTGGGCCGACAACCTGGGAGGCACCGGGATGTCGTCGCCCGACGGAGTGGCGGGTTACGACCCCTCGACCCACATTCTGGTCGGCAACAACACCGACACCGTGAAGGCCATGCAGTTGTTCGTCAAGGACAATCCGGGCGCTGCGGCCATGTTCGACGTGGTATTGCACGAGAAGGTCTCGGCAGCCGCAGGGTTCAAGGACCCGGAAAAGGCCCTGACCGACATGGGCAATACAGCGGGAATGTTCACGAGCGCCAAAGTCAAGGAGAAATACACAGAGGCGCAGCAGATCGACGAGGAGCACAAAACCAACAAGCTCATTCTCGACACCGCCGGGACCCTCTTCGGGTTCGTACCCGTTCCGAAACTCGGCGAAGGGGCCTCGAAACTCGCCGAGAAGATCGCGGAAAAGAGCCTCAAATACCCGCAGAACGTCGCGGTCATCGGCAGGACGATCGTCGCTCCGCAAACGGACCCCTTCTCGACGGACAATGCCGGGAAGCAGGAAGCGCTGAACGTGACCGCAGCGAAAGAGCAGTACAGGTCCTTCATTCCGTCGATCGCACAGGGCCTGATCAGATCGGGCACGATACCGCCGCCCACGGGAAAGTCCTGGTACAACCCCCAGACGGGCACCGTATCCGCTGACGCCGGCCACGATCACACTTTTCAGAGTTGGTGGGACACGGCCCAGGGCGACAATTATCAGAAGGCCTTCAAGGACGGCTTCGACAATGCCGAGGTGGCACCCAGTGGCAAGTAGGAATCGACCTCGGAGCATTGCCGTTGCCGCCGTCGCCGGCGCGCTCATGATGTCCCTCGCATCATGCTCGGAGGGAAAGTCAGAGGACAGCTCGCGAATTCCTGTCGCAGAGGCCGGGAAGGTTGCAGCTTTCACCCTCAGCAAGATGAGCACGGAATACGACCTCGACAGCACTGCCGTAACGGAGAGCGGACACGTCACCTCCGACCGGGCAGGGAACATATATCTGGCCAGCGATTCCAACAGCCCTCTGATGCCCGTACTGCGAATGACTCCTGAGGGCAAGGTCAGTCAGTTCACGAAGGTCAAGGAGACCCACGCCGACTCCGGTTTCACCGCCACCCCGGACGGTTCACTGGTGAGCGGCGGAAGCGACGGTCTGTGGCGGATCAGCCCCGAGGGAACCGTTACCCAACTGGAGTCCACGCACCGATTCAACCATCCTGAGCCGATCGGTATCCGGCCGGACGGCACGGTCATGGTCATCGACGGCGACAGCGTGTGGTCCCTGAAGGACGGCAAAGCTGCCGAGACCTTCACCTTCCTGGCGAACCGGACCGATGTCCGCGGAGTCGTCGCCACGGACGGAAGGACCTACGTCTCCAACAGCCGCCTCGACAATCTCCGGGTACTCGCTCCCGGCAGCGCACCCAAGACCGTGGCGGTTCAGGGCAGCCTGCCAGGGGCCGGCAAGCCGCTCTCCGAGATGGCGATCATGCAGATGGCCCCGGCCGAGGACGGGGGGGTGTATGCGAAGGTCCAGCGCGATCCCCAGAAGGACAGCGGCGGCTTCGTATACATCGTGCATATCGGCCCTACGGGCATCCTCACAGCCATGGCGCGAGCATCCGAACAAGGCAAGTCCTGCGCGGCCGGACAGCAGTACCCCGCGCTGGACAACTCCTGCGTCATGCCGTGGTTCATCGCACGGAGCGGCGAGCAGCTACTGGTCCTGGGCGACCTGTACGACCCGGAGCACACGCCGTCGCCCGCCTTGGCGATCCCCGCTCTTCGCACATGAGGGAACAGCCCTTTGGCGCGTCCGGAACCCAAGAGCCGAATCGCGTCCCGATTCCGGCGATTGCCCACCATGCCGACCTCCACCCGAGGAGATGACGATGGCCATACCCCAGGAAGACCGCCTGGACTACAACTGCCGCCAGGACATGAACGCCATAGAGACCGCCGTCAGTGAGATCCGCACGGCCATCAGGAACGTCGAGTCCACGATGCCGAAGGCCTGGATAGGCAAGAAGGCCGACAACTGGCGCGCCGATCACGATGGGCGGATGACGCGGCTGAAGACCCTTTTTGACACGTTCCCCGCCGAGGAGAACAGGCTCGTGGAGAAGGCCCAGAAGGACCAGTCGGCGATGGACAGGAAGATGCACGGGGGAGCCTGACCTCCGGGGCGCGGGCGGGCCGTCTGGCGTGCCTGAAATGTCTGGCGCCCCAGGGAAAAGGTCACCTCACCCATCCATGGCGATGCGCCCCAGTTGCCCATTTTCCCCGGGGAGTTCGCTCTGGTGAACCCGGCGTTCCCTCGCTAACGTCGGTCCCTCAGACCACAACCGCCTCACGGGGAGCTCCAGTGAACCGCCGCACCCTGCCGGCCGCCGCCGCACTCACGGCGACGGTCGCTCTTCTGCTGACCGCGTGCAGCAGCAATGACGACAAGCCCAAGAGCCCGGACAAGATCGCCGGGGCGGACCAGGGCTCCAAGGCTTCCCCGACGCCGAGCGCGTCGGCCTCGGCGAGCGGCGGGGACCGGCCGAAGATCGAGCTGCCGGCGGACCTCAAGATGACGTTCGAGGCCTCGAACACCGGCGATCCGGTCAAGGACGCGGTGCTGGCCGACGGTGCGGAGCGTATGCGCGCGGTCAATGGCGCCATCGCCGGTGTGGACCCGAAGTACGCCGCGCTGAACTACTACAACGCCGGCAAGGCGTTGGAGGCCGCCTCGACGTGGGTGGAGAAGTTCAAGAAGGCCGGACAGTCGATGACCGGTTCGCTGAGTTACTTCAACCGTCAAGTCACTCTGAACAAGGACAAATCCGCGTCACTCGTGTTCTGCGCGGATGAGAGCAAGGGCTACACGAAGGACCTCAAGACCGGCCGGGCCAAGATCACTACTCCGTCGAAGAACGACTTCATCCTGTACAACACCAGGCTGGAGAAGAACGCCGACGGCGTATGGCAGACGACTCGGATCGTTTCGACCGCGGGGGCGGCTCAATGCGTGAAATGAACAGAGGCAGGATCAGCGCGGGCATAACGGCGACTGCAATCCTCATCGTCCTGAGTGCGCCCAACGCTTGGGCCGGTGTTACGCCTCCGGACGGAAGCCGGGAAACCGACACCCCGCCGCCGACGGGCAACTCCAAGCCCGACGGTACTCTCTCCGCCACCGCAGGTGGCGTGGTCTACGACCGCTCCAAGAATGGCACCGGCAACTCCACCGGCCCCGTCACCGCGGTCGGCAACTGGACGCCTCCCGCCTGCTGGTACGCCCCCAAGTATTCCCCCGCACAGTTCAAGGCATACGTGGAGCCGATCTGGAACGCCGAGTCCACCGGTTACCAGTGGGACGCCCAGCAACGGGACAAATACGTCAACGGCCACCCCTACACCGACTTCAACCTGGACAAGGCCGACAAGGGCTACTGGTGGGACTCCTACGTCAACACGAGCTACCCGCCCGGCTGGGACGCCTGCAACAAGCCCTACTTCTGGGTCGACAAGGGTGCTCCGCCTCCCGCCGACGTACCCGAAGCGATCACATCCGAAATGCTGGCCAAGCTGGCGTACGCAGAGATCCGCGTGCCGTCCACCAAGGTCACCCTGAAGCCCGACGGCGCCACGAAGGTGAACCTGCCGACGTGGGCGTGGCTGGACAAGACAGACTTCCACCCCGTCTCGGTCACCGCGTCCGTCCCGGCCCTCAACATCTCGGCGACCACGACCGCCAGCCCGGTCTCCCTCAAGCTCGAACCGGGTACCGGCGACGCCACTGTCTTCCCCGCCTCCGGGGAGTGCCCGATCAACGCCGACGGCTCCATCGGCACCCCGTACGAGGCGGGCAACTCCGACAAGACCCCACCCTGCGGCGTGACCTACCTGCGCGCCACCGGCGCCACCCCCTACACCCTGAAAGCCACGGTCACCTGGAAGATCCACTGGACCGGCACCGGCACCCCCGGCGGCGACCTGCCGGACGGCACATTCGGCCAGGACCAGCAGGTCACCGTCCAGGAGATCCAGGCGGTCAACCGCTGAGCCGCCCAGGCCGACCCCTCGGCCTGCCTCAGGTCCGCCCCTCAGGTCCGCCGCCTTCTCAGCCTGCCGTACAGAACGAGCGCTTCCATCCCGCCGAGCAGGCCGCCGCAGGTCCACAGCATGGCCGCGGAGACACCGTGGACATCGGTGCTCAACCGGGAGCCGAGCCAGCCCTCCGGGTCCGCGACCAGGGTGACCGACTGGCCCGGCCGCATGTCCTTCTCGCAGCCCTCGGTGTCCTCCACCGTGTACGTCGGTGAATGGGCGAGGTCGGTGCGGACCACCGAGCACGTATGGCCTTCGCTGTGCTTGAGGTGGTACGCCTCGACGTCCGCGATCTTCGCGGGGTGCCGCTCACCCCGCTGCTCCATCACGTAGTCGTTCATGGCGGGCCCGACGAACAGGGCGAGGGCGAAGCCGAACGCGGCCACCCCGGCTCCCGGCCCCGCCCCGCACAGGGCCCAGGCCACGCACAGCACGATCAGCAGCGGCACGATGGACAGGGTCAGGGCCAGTGACCCCGGGTGCTGCCCGAGCCATCCGCACCCGGCCAGGAGCAGCGGGGTGAGGACGACCGTCAGCACGGTGACGATCAGCCTCCGACCGCCGCCGGCAGGCCGCCCGGTCGCTATGGGCGCCCCTGGTGCGGTCCCGCCGAGGTCCGCCGTCTTAGTAATTCCTGTTCCCATTACGCCAGCCCCTCGTCTCGCGAGCGTCCGAAGAGGACATTCCTGGGCACGGCGAAGAGGGCGCCGCTGAGCGACAGGGCGGACCTGTCCACCTCCTCCAGCACGAGCGCGATCGCCAGGTCCGTTGCGTCCGCGTCCCCTTCGACCTTCACCATCCGGCACCCTGAGTTCACGGGGACGCGCCGGCCCCGGGTCGTAGCGATGGTGCCGCTCTCGCCACAATGCCAAACAACCGGGGCGTGGTCATCGTCACGTTCCATCAGAACCCCTGACTATGACCAAACGGCCATTGGTCCGGCAGGGCCGCGCCCCCACGAGGCTTTGCCACAGGCGTAACGCCCCTTCACCGGCGGGACGGTGCTGCCGTCACCGCAGATGGGGCTGCGAGTACACCAGCACGGGAATATGAGGAGCGAAAGCGTCCACCGCGGCCTGAAGACGTTCCGGGTCGAGTCGCCAGAAGTTGATGGGACGACTGGCCAGGAACAGCTCGTGATCAACGTGCGGCGCCAGCTTCGAAGTCTTGGCGCGGCTGAGGTGGGTGTTCATGCCAGGCAGGTGCGGTGCACCCGGGCGGCGCTGCAATCCGACGTAGTGGATCGGGTTGGCGGCGGTGATCTGGGACCACAGCACGACGGAGGTGATGTCCCCCCACGGTACGAAAGCCAGTTGGCTCTCGTACCGGGCGGGCGCTCCCCCCAGCAGCACCCCGGCCTCATCGACCCGGAAGGCAACCAGTCTTTGCCACTTCATGCCGCCAAGGAGTTGGAAGGGCGTACGACGGAAATGGGCCTCGTACACGGGTGGGTTCGCGTCAGTCATCGGAATCCTCATGGGCGGCCGGGCGGTGCGGGACATCTCCGGCGGAGTATCTACTTCGCTGCCCCGGACTTCTTCTTGCTCTCTTCGTCCTGCACTCGCTGAAGAATCTTGTTGTACTGGCCGCGAGCCGCGTCCAGGGCATCGTGGATGGCTTTGCGCCGGCCGTTCCACTCCTTGCGGAACCGATCGGCTGCCGGGCCCTGCCAGGCGTCCGTTCCCGATGTCGCATCCACCGCGTCCAGTGTCTTGTCGATCTCGTCCGCGAACCTTTTCAGGTTGTTGAGGTCTTTCCTGCACTCCTCGACGCGATCGCTCATGATTCCCTCCCCGTAGATGCGCCGTCAGGCGATCGGCTGCCTGATCAGCTTGACGATCTGTTCTTCAAGGACGCGTTCACTGACCTCCTGTGCCGTGATTCCCGTGGGAGCCTGCGGCGAGTCGACGTGCACGGTCCACACTTCCCGATCACTCGCGTAGGCCGTGAGCAGCGGACCGGGCTCGTCGTCGAGCACCATCAACTGACTGACCACCAGGGCATTGTCGATGACGCGCGCCAGCGACTTGTCCACCGCTCCGGTCGTCAGCGCCGAGGCGTCCAGCTGGACCGTCCTGCCGTCGCGGTCGGCCACGCCGAATGGGTCCACCAGCGCCTGCACCATGCGGGCGGCGTCCCTCGCCTCGCTGGCCAGCGTGAAGATATGCATCCCGCCGCCGGTGACCTGCTCGATCAACATGAGCTCGGGCGAGTGCACGAAGACGAAGGCCGTCACGGTGCCACCACTCGTCTGCTGCTCGACGGCGAGTGCGCGGGACGCCGTGCGGCGCAGAGTCAGCGCCATGCTTACCTCGGGCGTGACCCGCATGTCGACGTCCGCGGTGAGCCCCGGCTCGGTGCCTTCCGACTTCAGGACAGCATCCAGCTCGGCGATGTTCGCCACCTCCACCGCTCCCCGCGAGACGAGGGAGCGCAGCGCAGTCCCGAGCACCCACTCACGCTGTTCGTCCGAGAGCGTCGCCAAATGAGGCGCCGGAGCCACGACCTCCGTGAGCGCGTCGGGGTCCAGTACGGCGAGCTCCTCATCGGTGAGCTTGATGAGAGGCTGGCTGCCTCCTTCTGCCAGGGCCTTGCCGACGAGTTCGCGGAACTTGCCCAGTTCGATGTCGAGTTCAGGGTTTGCCATGCCGATTCCTAGAGTTGTTTGTTGCCGGACGAATCCATCGCAGAGGTGAGCAACTACCAGAATTTGAACTTCTTCACTGCGTTGGGCACCAGGTTCGTGACCGCACTCTTCGCACCGTTGGCAATTTCCTTGCCCTTGTCGGCGACACTCCCGGCCCATTTGGACGTGGCGTTCCAGGCCTTCTTGGCGCCGTCCTTGATCGCTTCTCTGTTGTCCCAGGCCCAGGTCCCGATGAAGTAGGCGCCCGCCACACCGAGGGCCGCCCAGCCGACCACGGGGACCGCGGCCGCCACTGCGGCGCTCGCACCGAGTGCTCCGGCTGCGGCTCCGCCGCCCAGCACGGCCGCGGCTCCGCCCGCCTCCACGACACCCATTCCCCGGTCGAAGCCCCCGAGCACGCCTTTGTGGTCGGGAATGACCATCTCCTTGACACCGTGGACGATGGCCAACGGCAGTCCGACGCGGTCGAGGATGCTGAGGCCGGGCGACTGCGCCAGGAGCTTCGCCGGAAGAGGGATCTTCAGTTTCGTGGTGAGGAAAGTGCGCAGACCTTGCTGCCACTTCCAAGGCTGCTGATAGAGATCTTCGATCTTCTGGAGCTTCAACAGCTCCCGCATGTAATCGATGTTCTTCAGCTTCAGTCGGTCGCCGGTGATGCCGAAGTACTTGTTCAGTTCGAGGACCGCCTTGGCCCCGGCGACGTTCTGCCCCTGCGACCAGCGCTGGTAGAGCTGCAGGGATGCCTCGATACCCGAAGCGATCTTCGTAAGTCGCAGCGGGGTCGTGACGTTCTTCTTCAGTTCCTTGAACTCATCTGCGTACGCCCCGACTTCACCCTTGTGCTCCTGGTATTCCTGCCAGGTCTTCAGGACCCCACTCATGCCCATGAACATCAACTCGACGCTCGGATCCGTTTCGAGGATTCCGAGTCGGTCGCGCACGTCCTTGGCCTGGTCACGGGACCACGACGCGTCCTGGGGAATGCGCTTCAGATTCCCCTGGTCGCCTTCCCATTTGGCAAGGAGCCCGGAAACCAAGGGGCCCTGGATGGAGAGTGCGCCATCGGCGACGTCCAGTGCGGCGGCCAGCCGCATGGCCTTCTCCTTGGTCATTCCTCTGAACGTCATGCACAACCCCCGTCGACGATGTCCGAATAGCCATGGGAGCAGAGTTCGTCGCTCCCTGCGCCGCCGACCCGCGTCGGCGCGGCCTCCCTGACACAACCCCGCCCCCGCCGTTCGAGGCCCCCGCACGGTTGCGCGGGGGACCACAGCAAACGGCCCGACCCGCCGGCGCAAGCACATCCCCGAAGCGGCAGGGGTGTTGCCAAGGATATCGACGTTAACCGTGGTGCCCGTGGTTTCGCCAGCGCGAACCGATCCGCAGGCCCCTGCCCGCCAACCGACCTATCGCCTAGCCGACTTATAGGTCAGAACGGGACATTGATCTCCTTCTCCGACCTCTTGGAACCACGCTACGCAGCCCCTTTACGGGAACCATCAGTGGTGCGGTAGCGTCAGTTGGTGCCGAGGGTTTTATCGGTAACACAGTGACACGGGGAGGAATGCAATGGAACGCGGAGCAAGTCTCAAGGAACTCAGGGACCTGGCGAAGCTGTTCGGTCGGAGCGCGCACGACCTGCAGACGATCATCAGCAACCTGAACTCGTCGACGTCCGGCAGCACCGGCTACTGGAAGGGCCCCAAGGCCGACCAGTTCCGCCACGACTGGGATGACGCGCGGGCCACGTTCTCCAAGTGGGTCGACACGCTGCACGACGCCCAGAAGTCCGCGTCGACCAGCGCCGACAACATCGAGCGCGCCACCTGATCCGTACGGGATCGGTTGGCTGAAGCACGACCGCGGGGCGCCCCGATTCGTTCGGGGGCGCCCCGCGGTCGTGCTTGCCGTCAAACGCCGTGCGGGCCGCCGACGGCACGGCTCCGGCCTCCCGGGCCGGTAGTCGGCGGCCTCAGCCCTGCATGACCCCCTGAACCGGGCGGAACGTCCCGCCAGACACCAGGAGTCCGCTGCCCGGCTGGCCGCTGCCGATGTTCGAGGGGAGGCGGATGTTGAACAGTTCGCCCTCCTGCGAGTTCTGAGGGTTGAGCAACAGGCCGTTGCGGGACTTGCGGGCCGCGGTCGCGAAGCCGCGGTACTGGGACGAGAGGCTGTCCGTCGTGCCGGCCGCGATGAGGCCGAGCCCGCCGTCGGCGCCCTTGCGCAGCAGGGCTTCCAGGGCCTCGTCGAGCCGGGTGTCGTGGAGCAGTTCGGCGTCGTCGGCCAGCAGTACGTACGGACGGCCCTCCGCCTTCTCAAGCAGCTCCTCCAGATCGTCCTCCCGGGCCTCCGCGTCCAGGACGCCGAGGACGCCTTCGCGACCTTCGAGGTCGCGCAAGGGAGAGCGGCGCGGAGTGACCAGGACCACCGGCGTTCCCTGGGCCAGGAGCGACTCCGCCGCGCACATCAGTGCCGTGGAGCGGCCGGACTTCGGTGGCCCGCCGATGACGAAGCCGGGGCCCGCCTCCTCCAAGTCGACGCCTACGGGTGCCAGTTCGTCGCCGCCGACCGCGAGCAGCGCCCACAGCTTCGACGGCGGCGCGAAGTCGGGGTCGAGGGCCATCGCCTCGCCGGCCGTGATGCGGGCCGGGAGGGCGTCCACCCTCATCGGGGCGAAACGAGCGGGTGTACGGCCGTGGACCGCCCGGGCCTGCTCGGCGATCTCTCGGAGCATCCTTACCTGGGCCTGGCCGCTCGGGTCCTCGTCCAGGAGTGCGATCTGCGTCTCCTCCGTACCGGTGTCGGTGATCCTCAGGGCCCGGCCCGGGGGCATGTTCTTGGGCACCTCGCGTGGCTGGAGACCGGCCATCGAATAGTCATTGGGGTCGGCGAACCGCAGGATCAGCCGGTCCTGGAAGGCGGAGGCGACCAGGCCGCCGAGGCCACTGCGGTCGGCGGTCATGACCACCTTCAGGCCGACCGCCGAGCCCTCCCGGAAGATCCGCTGGACCTGCTCGATGAGCTGGCCGTAGTTGTAGTTCTCGAACGTCGAGAAGTAGCCCTCCCAGCTGTCGAGAAGCAGGACCATCCACGGAAGCCTGTCCTCCGGGGCGGCCGAGGCCCGCTGCTCGGCGGCGCTGGACGCGCCCTCCATGGCGAGGAGTTGCTGGCGCCGGCTGATCTCGGTGAGCAGCCGGTCGAGCAACCGGCGGACCCGGTCGGGCTCGTCGCGGTTGACCACCGCGCCCACGTGCGGCAGCCGTACCAGCGGCAGCAGCGCGTTGGAGCCGCAGTCGATCGCGTAGACGTGCACATCGCGCGGCGAGGCCGTCCGGGCGAGCGAACCGGCCAGGGTGCGCAGCGCCGTCGACCGCCCGGAGCGGGCACCGCCGGCCAGCATGGTGTGTTCGCCTCCGACGAGATCGAGCGCGAACGGCTTCCGGGCCTGCTGGGCGGGCAGGTCGGTCAGGGCGTATCCGATGGGCGGGACATCTCCGTGCCCGGGCGCGGGGCCCGCCGCGGCGGTCAGCGAGTCAAGGGTGACGTGCTCGGGCAGCGGGGGCAGCCATGGGCTGCGTGGTGCCGGGAAGCCCATCTTGTCGGCGCCGTCCCTGATGGCTCCGACGAGTACGGCGAGGTCGGTGACCATCGTGCCGTCGTCCTCGGACTCCGCGGCCCGGGGCAGCGATCGGCTGAAGGCGGTCCAGGGCAGCGGGGAGAGCGTCGCCTTGGGGCCGCTCTTCCCCGTGGCCGGGCGACGGCCGCCGATGCGTGCGGACTGGACGCCGACCAGGGACTGGGCCCCGGAACGGACATAGGCGCGTCCGGGAGTGGACTTCGCGATGGCGCCCGCGTCCGCGGCGTCGATGACGTCCATGGATTCGGAGCCGTCCGTCACCCGAAGGGCGATCCTCAGGTTCGTGTTGGCCCGGATGTCGGCGCTGACCACACCGGCCGGCCGCTGGGTCGCGAGGACCAGGTGCACACCGAGGGAGCGGCCCCGGCGTGCGATGTCGACGAGTCCCGCGATGAAGTCGGGCAGCTCCGCGACCAGCGAGGCGAACTCGTCGATGACGAGGACGAGTCGGGGCATCGGCTCCAGATCGGGCCGTAGCCGGCGGGTGTCGTTGTAGTCCTCGATGTCCTTGGTGCCGGTGTCGAAGAGGATCGTCTCGCGGCGGTGCAGCTCCGCCGCGAGCGAGGCGAGCGCGCGTTCAGTGAGATGGGCGTCGAGGTCGCTCACCATGCCGACTGTGTGCGGGAGTTGGGCACAGTCCATGAAGGCGCTGCCGCCCTTGTAGTCGATCAGTACGAAGTTGAGCGCGTCGGGCCGGTTGGCCACGGCCAGCGAGGCGATGATCGTCTGGAGCAGTTCGGACTTGCCCGCGCCGGTGGTGCCCGCCACCAGCGCGTGCGGACCGTCCCTGCGAATGTCCAGGACGAAGGTGCCGTCGGCCGCGATCCCGATGGGTGCCGCCGTCGTCGAGCCGCCCGACCGCCAGATCCGCTCGATGTCGGTACCGGCCGGGTCTGGCATGCCCAGCAGAGTGAGCAGCCGGGCTGCGGTGGGCAGGGCGCCACCGGCGTCGTCCCGGCTGACGTCCCGGACCGGTGCGAGGGAACGGGCCAGCAACTCGCACCACTCGGGGCCCACTTGGTCCGCGAGCACCTCGCCCACGGCTTCGAGCCCGGAGCCCCGCAGTTTCACGTGGGCGGGCGACTGCGGTGTCCAGCACACGACGGCCTTGCACTCCTCGGGGAGCAGCCGTTCGTCCTCGTCGAGGCACAGCGCGAAGATCCCGTACTGCGGTCCCTCTTGCAGGAGTTGGGGCACGCCCGGCATGCGGCGCAGCAGGCGCGCCCCGTCGAGGACAAGCAGGACGTGCGGCTCGCTGCCGGGAAGGCCGCTCATCATGCTGCCCGAGCTCTCCCTGGCCGCCTTGCGCCGGGTCAGCTCATTGAGGAGCTCGTTCACCCGGCGGGCGATGGTTTCGCTGTCGGAGCCGATCAGGGCGACGCAGTCCTGGCCCTGCTGCGGCGCGGCGTGCGGCAGCCAGTGCGCCCAGCTCCAGTCGGCGGCCGCCGGGAGCGAGGCAGAGAGGAGGACCAGCGAGAGGTCGCGCGGACTGTGCAGCACCGCGGCCTGGACCGTGAGCCAGCGGGTGGTGGCCAGCGCCCGCGCCCGGTCTCCCGAGACGCCGACGACGCCGAGTTCGGGGAACGACAGAATGACCGGCACATCGGAGAGAAGGGGCGGAGCGGGCTGCTCCTCGCCGTAGGACGCGCCCTGGCCATGGGCGAGTTCGATGTCGGCGGGCAGATGTCCGACACCCACCCGCAGCCGCAGCACGTCGATGTCGGTGTTCCGGCGCTCCCACAGCCGCCGCCGGGGTCCGGTGGCGAAGAGCAGGACCTCGGCCGGGTCGGGGTTGTCCGCCCGGCGGTTGCGCTGGTCCTCCTTGCCCAGGCGGACCAACTCGGCCTCGTACTCGGCGAGATCCTTCTTGTACTGCTTGAGGGACTTCTTGTTCCGCTGCTTGCCTTCGCGGTTGTCGCTCACCCACTGGCCGATCATCATCACCGGCGTCATCGCGCAGAACAGCAGCATGTAGACCTGCTTGGTCATGAAGTACATCGCCAGGCCGAAGACCATCGGTGTGAGCGCGGCGATCATCTGGAACCGGGCTCGCTCGGACTTGGACGGCGGGACCGGCAGAAGGAGCCGCGGTCGGGGGCGCACAGGTGAGAGGCGTGGCGGGCGGTTGTAGGCGAGGCCGCCCTCTCCGGTCGCGGACAGGTGGGCGTCCGGCTCCACGACCCGGTCGAGCACGAACACCGAGTCCCCGGCTCTGGCGAAGGCGCCGAGCGGCCAGTCCCGCGCCTGCTCCACCGGTTCGTCGTCGAGCAGCACCGCGGCACCGCCTTGCGGGGTCAGGGTGGCCCGGCCCTGGACGTCGACGGTGACGAGGGCGGCGACGGGTGCCAGCGCGGAGTCGGGCGCCACCAGGGTGCACGTCGCGGCCGAGCCGAAGGTCGCGGCACCGACGGCAAGCCGTACGACCCGCCCCGCTCCCGGACCGCCGGCCACGCGCAGCTCGAACCAGCCCACCGGCTCGCCGTTGCGGAGCAGGGGGCCCAGCGAGTCGTCGACCGATATCCGCATGCCGTCCCGCAGGATCTGGCCGGCGGGGGCTTCCGGCTCGCAGCGGTGCCCGTCGGCCCACAGGGTCGGCTCGGTGCTGCGGATGCCGTGCCTGGGATCGAGAACGGTGCCGGGAAGCGCCACCACGGTGGGGTGCGCCTGTCCGGGCGCGCCGCCCGAAGCCGCCGCCAGTGCCAGCGCGACGTCCCGTGCGGTCGCGTCGTCGTCGGCGTCGACCACGACATCGCTCGGGGGCGCCCCCTCTTCCACCACGGTCACCAGGACTCGCATGGTCGTCTTCACTCCCCGTCGGCCCGCCCGGCCCATCGCCGTCCACTCGCCCCGAGGCTAGTGGCTCCCTCGGGAACGGGCGTACGGAGGGTGTCGCCACCCGGGTCGCGTCCCTCTGGAATCAACCCCCCGCCTTGGCCAGCACCCCCGTGGGCCGCCCCGCCGCCTCCTCCTGGGAGGCGAAGTGGAGTTTGCCGTCCGGCTTGAGGGTGTACGTCATCGTCGCCGTGGCGCCGGTGCAGCCGATGGTTCCCGGCTTCGTGGGGTCGGTGCGTTCGGTGATGTGCAGCACGGTCGCGGTGGCCGAGTCGAGTGCGCCGATGCCGTGACATTCGAGCGGGCCGAGCGTGGTCGTCGTGTGCACGACGTCCGCACCGGTCGCGCCCTTGGTGATCACCGCCGTGTACTCGTACCCCGAGGTGCCGTTGTCCTGGGTGAGTACGCCCTGCCACGTACCGATGAACTCACTTGGTACGCCTGCCTGTTGGGAGCCGGGCGGCGCGGTCGGGGCGGGCGGCCTCGCGCCCGTGCTGGGAGCGTCGCCGCCGCGGCCCGGCAGCAGGTCGAAGAGGAAGGCCGAGCCGACCGTGACCGCGGCGAGGGCGCCCGCGACCGCGAGGGCGACCGTGCAGCTGACCCGGCGGCCCCGCCCGTGCTCGCCCGGTTCGGCGGCGGCCCCCACGGTCAGGGCCACGCGCGGCGGAGCCGTCGGCGGGGGTGTGCGGGGGCCGGGCGGAAGGCCGGACGGGGGGCTCGCCGCAGAGCCCGCCGCCCGGTCGTCGGAGGCGCCGGAGGCGCCGGAGGCGTAGCAGGCATCCGGCGGGCCGAAGACGCCCGCGGAGGCGGAGGCGGACGGCGGGCCCGTGTCCGGCTCCGCCGCTCCCCCAACTGCCGCGCTGGTGAAGGGAATCGGGCCCGAGCCGCGTGTCGGCTCCTCGGGCTCCAGGTCGAGCAGCCGCACCGCGGACCGGCTGACCTCCTCGACCAGCGGGCCCGGCAGCCAGCCGTCCCGGACCAGCGCGGCCGCGCCCGCCGGGGCGAGCCGGGCCGCGAGTGCGGCGGGGGCGGGACGGGCGGCCGGGTCCTTGGCGAGGCAGGCGGCGACCGCCTCGCGCAGCTCGCCGGTGAGGCCCGCACCCAGCTCGGGCGACCCGTGCACCACCTTGTAGAGCAGGGCCGCCGAGGAGTCGCCGGGGAACGGCGGCTCACCGGTCGCCGCGTACGCGAGGACCGCGCCGAGCGAGAAGACATCGGCGGCGCCGGTCACCCCGCGGCCCAGGATCTGCTCCGGCGACATGTAGCCGGGCGAGCCGATCGAGACGCCGGACGCGGTGAGCGAGGCGGTGCCGTCGGTGGCGCGGGCGATGCCGAAGTCGATCAGGCGGGGCCCGTCGAGGGTGAGCAGCACGTTGGACGGCTTCACGTCCCGGTGCACCAGGCCGAGCGCGTGCACCGCGGCCAGCGCCTCGGCGAGGCCCGCGCCGAGGACCCGTACGGACTCGGCGGGAAGCGGGCCTCTGCCCTGGACGGCCTGGGTCAGCGAGGGGCCCGCGACATACCCCGTGGCCACCCACGGAACCGGCGCGTCCGGGTCCGCGTCGAGGACCGGGGCGGTCCACAGGCCGCCCACCCGGCGGGCCGCCCGGACCTCGTGCCGGAAGCGCGCCCGGAACTGCTCGTCCAGCGCGAAGTGCGGATGCACCACCTTGACCGCGACCGTGCGCCCGCCCGCGCTGCGCCCCAGGTAGACCCGGCCCATGCCGCCCGCCCCGAGCCGGCCGAGCAGCCGGTAGGCACCGATCGTGCGGGGTTCGCCCGCTTCCAGCGGCTGCAACGACAGCATCCGGTGCTCCCCCAACGGTCCCCCTGGTCAAGCAGGTCGGACAGCAGCGTAGAGGGCATCGGACGGCGGCGGAGAGGGCATCGGACGACAGCGCAGGGGCGTACGTGCGCGGGATCACCCTCGGACGGGACGGATCCGGTGCGCGGATGAGCGAACCTGGTGGCTTGTTCCATCCTCTTGAATGGCGTAGTTCGGTCGCAATCGTCCGATACACCGCCCGCACCCCGCTCGGAGCGTCCGGCTCCGGCAGAACGCCGGCCGGCACGACGCCGACCAGCAACGCCGACCAGCAGAACGCCGTCCAGCAGAACGTCCGCAAGAACACCCGTGCCCAGAACTCAGATCCCCGGAGCCTCCGAATGAACCGTCGTCGTCCCGCCGCCCTGATAGCAGCCGCCGCCATCGGCGCGGTCGTGCTGGTCACCGGCTGCTCCGACGAGGGCAAGCCGGTCAGCTTCGACTCGGGCCCGAGCAGCCCGTCGGCCGGCGCCTCCGCGCAGGGCGGCCAGAAGAACGGCGGCGCCGCCGCGAACGAGGACCCCTCCGGCAAGAACGGAGCCGCGGCGCAGACGATGCTGCCGACCGGGCCGAAGGCCGAGTTCACCACGCAGAGCAGCCTCGGCGACGGCACCAAGATCGGTGTGACCACGCTGAAGGGCGCGAAGTCCGGCTTCACCGGCAAGGTGTGGGTGTGGGCGCCCCAGCAGTACTTCGACGAGAAGTACCGGAACAGCGGCTTCCCGGTGCTGATCGCGCTGCCCGGCGGAAACGGTTACCCCAAGAACTACTGGATGGGCACCGACCTCAAGCTCCAGAGCAGCATCTCGGAGTGGTCCAAGACCGGCAAGAGCCTGCCGTTCATCGTCGTCATGCCGGTCCTCAACCCGGACGCCAAGCACTACTACGACGGCAGTGACATCCCGGGCCGGCCGAAGATGGGCACCTGGATGACCGAGGACGTGCCGAACCTGGTGCGGGCCAACTTCCGCACCTTCAAGTCCCGCGACGGCTGGGCCTTTATGGGCTCGTCCTCGGGCGGCTTCGTCGGCCTGAAGTCCGTGCTCAAGCGGCCCGACCTGTTCAAGGCCGCGATCGCCTCGGGCCCGGACATCGTGCCGGACTCGCCGCTGTGGGCGGGGCACGAGGCGGAGAAGCAGGCGAACAACCCGGAGAAGCTGGCCCAGGACCTCATCGACAAGAAGGGCCCCGAGGTCGCGCTCGCCTTCCAGGTGGGCACCAAGGAGGGCACCGTCGTGCCGAAGGTGAAGCAGTTCATCGCCACGTACGGCAAGGGCCCGGTGAAGACCCGTCTCCAGGTGATCCCGGACGGCACCCACAACGCGCACACGTACGTGAAGGGCATGGGCGAGGGGACCATGGAGTGGATCAGCAAGCAGATGCTCGCCCCGGTCCCGTCCTCCTGAGGCCCGCCCCGCTCCGGTTTCCTCCTGAGGCCCGCTCCGGTCCCGTCCTCCTGAGGCCGGCGGCTCCCGGAACGGCATGCGGCCAGGCCCGCCCGCATGCCGTTACGGGGCGAGCAGCTCCACGTCGACGTCCGCGGCGAATCCGGTCGTCGGCCCGGTACGCCGGGCGAACTCCCGCACGCCTTCGAGCTGTTGGGCCCCGAAGCGGAAGTCCAGGGTCGTGAAGTAGCGCTCCAGGAGCTCCGCGTCGAAGACCTCCCAGCGGGCGGCCTGCTCGGCGACCTTGGTGACCTCTTCGAGGGAGAGGTCGCGCGAGGCCAGGAACGCCTCGTGCACCTGCTGGACCAGCTCGGGCTCGCGGGCCAGGTAGTCCTTGCGGGCCGCCCACACCGCGAAGACGAACGGCAGGCCCGTCCACTCCTTCCACATCGCACCCAGGTCGTGCACCTGGAGCCCGAGCCGCGGGGCGTCGTGCAGCGAGGCCCGCAGCGCGGCGTCCCCGATCAGCACCGCCGCGTCCGCCTCGCGCATCATCAGGCCGAGGTCGGGCGGGCACGTGTAGTAGTCGGGGGTCACCTCGTACCGCTCGGCGAGCAGGAGCTGCGCCAGGCGTACGGAGGTCCGCGAGGTGGAGCCGAGCGCCACCCGCGCCCCGTCCAGGTCCTCCAGGGGCCGCTGCGAGACGATCACGCAGGACATGACGGGCCCGTCGCAGCCCACCGCGATGTCGGGGAAGGCGACGAGGTCGTCCGCGTTGCGCAGGAACTCCACGAGGGTGATCGGCGCGATGTCGAGATCGCCGTTCACCAGCTGCTCGCTGAGCTTCTCCGGACTGTCCTTGGTCAGCTCCAGGTCGAGCAGCGTGCCCGTCCGTGCCAGGCCCCAGTACAGGGGCAGGCAGTTGAGGAACTGAATGTGACCGACGCGCGGCCGGCCGCCTTGGCGCTGGGGGCTGGTTGAATTGTCCACATGGCGAGGCTAGACCCGTCCCACTCCGTGGACCGCGCCGGGCCCCGCCCGGCCCCTCCCGGGAGCGCCGGGCGATGCCTCCGGGGAGGGTGGTTGATCACCTGCTCAGCCGCCGGTCAAACGTGCGAGCGGAGTGATCTTTCCCTCTACCGCCGCACCTGAGCTGCGTGCTACGCTCAGCGCAAGTTGCAGTTTGGTTTCCCTTGCAGTACAGAGCCTGCGGAGCATGTAACCCGCAGGCTTTTGTAGTTTTCAGACTTGTTTGCAGGTTCTGGAGCAGGGCAACCCTTTGGCCCAAGGAGGGCTTATGGCTACCGGAACCGTGAAGTGGTTCAACGCTGAAAAGGGCTTCGGCTTCATCGCCCAGGACGGCGGCGGCCCGGATGTCTTCGTCCACTACTCCGCGATCAACGCGTCTGGTTTCCGCTCCCTGGAGGAGAACCAGGTCGTGAACTTCGACGTCACCCAGGGCCCGAAGGGCCCGCAGGCGGAGAACGTCACCCCGGCCTAACTTCTCCGGGTTGGCGATCGCTGACTTAGCAGTACCCAAGGAGCCCCGTCCGCGAGGACAGGGGCTCCTGCCTTTTTGCCCCACGGGAGCCCGCCCCCGCCTTCCCGGAGCCCCCCCGGCCTCCCGGAGCGCGCGCCCCCGACCTTCCGGAGCCCGCCCCGGCCTCCCGGAGCGCGGCCCCCTCAGCCGTACAGGCCGTCGATCTCGGCCGCGTACCGCTCGATCACGACCCTGCGCCGCACCTTGAGCGTCGGGGTCAGCTCTCCGCTCTCGACGGTGAAGTCCTGCGGCAGGACCGCGAAATCCCGGATCCTGGCCGGCCGGGACACCTGCGCGTTGGCCGCGTCGACGGCCTCCCGGACCAGCTCGCGGACCTCCTCGGGCCCCCGCCCCGCCGTCTCCTGTCCGTCCACCGTGATCAGCGCGACGGGATACGGGCGCCGGTCGCCGACCATCACCGCGTGCGAGACGAAACGGGACCGCTCGATGGCCAGCTCCACGTGCGAGGGGGTCAGGTTCTTCCCGGCGGACGTGATGATCAGGTCCTTCTTGCGGCCGGTGATCGTCAGGTAACCGTCCGCGTCGAGCGCCCCCAGGTCGCCCGTGTGCAGCCACCCCTCCGCGTCGAGCGCCTCGGCCGTGCCGTGCGCGTTCGCGTGATAGCCGGGGAAGATCATCGGGCCCCGGGCGAGCACCTCCTCGTCGTCCGCGATCCTCACCTCGCACCCCTGGACCGGCCGCCCGACCGTGCCGTAGCGCACCGCCCCCGGGTGGTTCAGCGAGATCACGCCGGCGGACTCGGTCATGCCGTAGCCCTCGAAGACCCGGATCCCGCAGGCCCGCAGGAAGTCCAGGACCGTCGGGTCGATCGGGGCACCGCCGGTGAGCGCCCAGCGAAGACGTCCCCCGAAGGCCGCCCGGACCAGTCCGAACAGCGAGGCGTCGGCGGCCTCGTACTCCGCCTGACGCTCGGCCGGAAGCCGCCCTTCCGCCGCGAGGACACCCACGGCGACCGCCGCGTCGAACCGTTCGCCGCCGCCCTCCTTGGCCTCGGCGAGCGAGCGCACCACCGAGTAGACCTTCTCGAACAGCCTTGGTACCGACGGCAGGTGAGTGGGCTGTGCCTCGGCGAGCTCGCCGACGACGTCCTCGATCCGGCCGCCGAAGTAGCACAGCTCGCCCCCGTACAGGAGCGTGGAGAACTGGATGAGCTGCGCGAGCAGGTGGGCGAGGGGCAGGTAGAGGTACGTGCGGTCGCCGGGGGCGCCCTCGATGAGGTCCAGCGTGGCGTCCTGGACGGCGCCCATGTTCCCGTGCGTGAGCCGGCAGCCCTTGGGCAGCCCGGTGGTGCCGGAGGTGTAGACGAGCTCGGCGTCGTCGTCCGGCCCCACGGCCTCGGCGCGGGCCAGGAGATCGGGGAGCGGCACCGCCTCGGCCCGGGCCGCGAGGCCGGCGAGCGGCACGGCCGGTCCCTGCGGCGCCTCCGCAGCCGCACCCGCCCGCGCCTCCGCCCCGGCCCCCGTCATCAGGAGGACGTGGTCGAGCGCGGGCAGCTTTCCGCGCAGCCCCTCCACGCGGGCCGCCTCGGCCGGGCCCTGGCAGATGACGGCCTTCGCGCCGGAGTCCGCGAGCACCCAGGCGGCCTCCTCGTCGCCCGCCGTCGGATACACCGGCACCACGACCGCGCCCGCCGCGAGACAGGCGAAGTGCGCGTACGTCCACTCGGGGCGGGTCTCGGCGAGGATCGCCACCCGGTCCCCGGCCCGGATGCCGAGTGCGAGCAGTCCGCGCGCGGTGCGGCGCACGGTGTCGCGCAGCTCGGCGTAACTGACCGACGCCCACCCCCCGTCCGCGTCGCGGAACCGCAGGGCCGGCTGGTCCGGGTGGCGTCCGGCCGCCCACTCGGTGAACACGGCGAGCGTCGAAGGACGCGGGGACGGCTCCTGGTGCGGGCTCTGGAGGGTCATGTACCCGACGGTAGGTTCGGCCCGTGGCCCTCGGGGATGACGGGAAACGTCACCCCGGCTGACCTCAACGCTCAACCCGGCTACCGTCGTTGACCATGGCGAAGCCGACGATCACGGTGCACCACGTGCGGGCCGTGCTGCGCGGCGCCGAGCGGCACGGCATCGACACCGTGCCGCTGCTCCAGGCGTCCGGCATCCCCCCGCTGCTGCTCGGCGACGACCGGGCGCGGGTCACCCCGGCCCAGTTCGCCCAGCTCTTCCGGGCCCTGTACCGGGCGACCGGGGACGAGTTCCTCGGGCTCGGCGGGGCCCCCAGCCGCCCCGGCACCTTCGCGATGATGTGTTATGCCGTGCTCGGCTGCCCCGACCTCGGCGGCGCGATGCGGCGCGGCACCACCTTCTACGGTCTGTTCGCGAACGGCCCCGACCTCGCGCTCGAAGTGACCGGCGCGGACGCGGTGTTCGCGGTGCGCGGGGACCTCGGGGGCCGGGACGAGGACCGGTTCCTGACCGAGTGCCTCGTCATCATCTGGCACCGCCTGTGCAGCTGGTTGGTGGGCCGCCGCATCCCGCTGACCCGGGCCGCCTTCGGCTATCCGCCGCCCCCGCACCAGGAGGAGTACGAGTCGCTGTTCGGCTGCCCGGTCCGGTTCGGGGGCGCCCGCACCCAGGTCACGTTCGACGCGCACTGGCTGACCGCCCCGCTCGTGCGCGACGAGGCCGCGCTCGGTCAGATGCTGCGCCGCTCCCCCTTCGAACTGCTCAGCCGACGGGTGTACGGGACGACGGTCGGCGAGCAGGTGGGCCGGGCCCTCGCGGCCGCCCTGCGCGCCACTCCCCGGCTGCCCACCCTGGAGGAGACGGCCGCCCGCCTCGCCATGTCCCCGGCCACCCTGCGCCGCCGCCTCGCCCGCGAGGGCACCTCGTTCCAGCAGCTCAAGGACGCGGTGCGGCGGGACGCGGCGATCGCGGGCCTGGCGGAGGGCCGCGAGCCGATCGCGGAGATCGCGGCCCGGCTCGGCTTCTCGGAGGACACCAGTTTCCACCGCGCCTTCCGCCGCTGGACGGGCACGACCCCGGGCGCGTACCGCCTCGACCACTGACGTCATCGGGTCGGCGCGGCCGGCGAAGGCGAGCGGTGTCGTCGGCGGGGCCGGCGAAGGCGAACGGTGTCGTCGGCGGGGCCAGTGAAGGTGAGCGGTACGGTCAGCTCCGTACCTACCGGTCAGTCACTACCTTCTCCTCAACTGCCCGCGCCCCACCCCCACAGGACCGTTGGGAGAGCCGCATGCACATCCGTACCAGAGTGGCCGGTGCCATCACCGCCGCACTCCTCCTCTCGGCAGCCACCCCCACCGCGTTCGCCGACGACACGGCGACCGCGTCGCCCGGCGACATAGTCACCCAGTCCCCCACCGAGTTCCACCCGCTCCCCGGCCAGTGGACCAACACCCGCGCCTGGCACGTGACTTACCGTTCCACCACCACCAAGGGCGCCCCGAACACCGTCTCCGGCACGGTCATCGTGCCGAACGACGGCCGCACCGGCCCGCGCCCGGTCGTGACGTACGCCGTCGGCACGGTCGGACTCGGTGACTCGTGCGCGCCGAGCGCCAACTTCCCGTACGGCACCGCCGTCGAGGCCACCCTGATCAACCAGGTCGTCCAGCGCGGCTGGGCGGTCGCGGTCACCGACTACGAGGGCCTCGGCACACCCGGCGACCACACCTACACGGTCGGCCGGGCCGAAGGCACCGCCGTCCTGGACGCGGCCCGCGCCGCCGAGCGCCTCGGCATCCCCGGCGTGGACGCCAACTCCCCCGTGGGAATCATGGGTTACTCGCAAGGTGGCCAGGCCAGCAGCTGGGCGGCCGAACTGCACGACTCCTACGCGCCGGACCTGAAGGTGAAGGGCACCGCGACCGGCGGCGTTCCGGCCGACCTGATGAAGGTCGCATCCTCCAACGACGGCGGCCTCGGCTCCGGCCTCATCTTCATGGCGGCGGCCGGCCAGGACGCGGCCTTCCCCGAGCTGAACCTGAACTCGTACCTGAACCCGGCGGGCAAGGCGCTGGTCGACTACTTCAAGAACAACTGCGTGGCCGTCGACACCACGGTGGGCTCGTTCAAGCACATCACCGACATGACCGTGAAGAACCCGCTCCAACAACCCGACTGGCAGGCCAGGTTGGCCGAGTCCAAGCTCGGCACGCACCGCCCGGACGCGCCGGTGTACCTCTACCACGGCACGATCGACGAGCTGATCCCGTACGCGGTGGGCCAGCAGCTCCGCTCCGACTGGTGCGCCAAGGGTACGAACGTGGAATGGCACGCGCTGCCGCTGCTCGGCCACATCGGCGGAGTGACGGTGGGCGGAATCCCGGCCGCGAACTGGCTGGCGGACCGCTTCGCGGGAAGGTCCACACACCCCAACTGCTAGTGCCGGAACAGCAGTTACAGGCCGCCCGTCACCCTGGACGTACAGTCCACACCGACGGGCGGCCCCCTACTCGGGCTACTCGGGCTACCGAGGTCGGGCGCTGACGCACAGTCAGGTCTCCCACCTGCCCACCCGTCGGCCGGCCGAGCCGAACGGGGGGATGGCGGTCCATCAGCCCTTGTCCAGGGCCTTCAGGTACTCGTCCCAGGTGAGCGCCGCCGACGCCGGCGGGGCCTCGTCCTTGGGCGCGACTCCGTAGTCCGAGTACTCCTCGGTCACGACCTCGTCGCCCTTCTTGCCCTTGCCCGCCTCCTGGGACTTGAGGGGGAGGTCGTCCTTGCCGACCCACATGTCGAGGACGACCTGCTTGCGGCCCGCCTCCTTGGCGTCGCCGACGTAATCGTCGCGAACCGTCTTGCTCATGGCCGGCCCCTCGTACTTGGCGAGGTCCGCCATCACGACCGTCGCCCGGTAGTGGTCGGCGGGGCGGCCGTTGACCGTCTCGGCGCCGACCCACTGCGTGGAGGGCGTGGCGTTGAGCGCGGCCAGACGGTCGGAGACGAAGCCCTCGATCCGGTTCGGATCGGTACCGGCCTTGGTCTCGATCTTGATCCAGCTCTTGCCGGACGCCGGGACCTGGTCGGTCTTGGTGTAGACGAACCCGCCGGTGACGATGCTGTACGTCTCCTTGCCCGGCTTGCCGGGGGCGTTGCTGATGGACTTGACGGCGGTGAGCGGCGTCGGCTTCTTGCGCCAGGACTGCTCGGCGCGCGTGTCGCCCTCGTTGTCCTTGGTGGTCAGGACGATCTTGAAGGCCGTCACCTCGGAGGTCTTCTTGGCGGACGAGGCGAGCACCGCCTTCGCGTCCTTGCGGTCCACGCTCTGGGGCGCCCCGCTCGCGCTCCCGGTCCCCTTCGCGCTCCCCGCGCTCTTCTTGTCGTCCCCGCCCCCACAGGCCGTCAGACTCAGTACGAGTACCGCTCCGAGAACCGGGACGGCGTACTTTCCTGCATTCCCCACCACAGTGAAACCTTTGTTCGTTTTGTAAAGCCTTGGTGAGGCTACCCGGCGGGGTTCGGGCGCGGCGAACCGATTCCGGGTGCCAGAACAAGAGCGGAAGGGGCTGCCGAGCCCGTACTCCCCTTACGGAACCGGGCTGTTGAGGTCGATGTCGGGGGGGGGGGAGAGAGAAGGGCACCGAGGTCTCGCACCATGGCACCGGTCGCCCGACCAGAAGCTCCGCGCGTCCGCGCAGTCGCTCCCGGCGCGAACCGGACACACGCCGACGCCCGCGCCCCCGGCAGGCGGGGCGCGGGCGTCGGGCGGTGCGGGGTGGTCAGACGGCGGCCGGGACCGGGGTCTTGTCCTCCGCCTGCTCCTGCGCCGTACGGGACTCGTACGCGTCGTCCACCGGCGACAGGTGCACCGAGTCGAACGCGTCGCGGTTCAGGATGTTCTCCCGGGCCGAGACGATGACCGGGACCAGCGCCTGGCCCGCCACGTTGGTGGCCGTGCGCATCATGTCCAGGACCGGGTCGATGGCCATGAGCAGGCCGACGCCTTCCAGGGGCAGGCCCAGGGTGGAGAGGGTCAGGGTCAGCATGACGGTGGCACCGGTGAGGCCGGCCGTCGCGGCGGAGCCGATGACCGACACGAAGGCGATCAGGACGTAGTCGCCGATGCCGAGGTGCACGTCGAAGATCTGGGCGATGAAGATCGCCGCGAGCGCCGGGTAGATCGCGGCGCAGCCGTCCATCTTGGTGGTGGAGCCGAACGGCACGGCGAAGGAGGCGTACTCCTTGGGGACGCCGAGACGCTCGGTGACCTTCTGGGTCAGCGGCATCGTGCCCACCGAGGAGCGGGAGACGAAGGCCAGCTGGATCGCGGGCCAGGCACCCTTGAAGAACTGGAGCGGGTTGACCTTGGCGACGGTGGCGAGCAGCAGCGGGTAGACGCCGAACATCACCAGGGCGCAGCCGATGTAGACGTCCGCGGTGAAGGTGGCGTACTTGCCGATGAGGTCCCAGCCGTAGTCGGCGATGGCGAAGCCGATGAGGCCGAGGGTGCCGAGCGGGGCGAGCCGGATGACCCACCACAGCGCCTTCTGGAGCAGTTCGAGCACGGCCTCGCTGAGCGTGAGGATCGGCTTGGCCTTCTCACCGAGCTGGAGCAGCGCGATGCCGGCGACGGCGGCCATGAACACGATCTGGAGGACGTTGAGTTCGGTGAACGGCGTCACCACGTCCGTCGGGATGATGCCCGTCAGGAAGTCCAGCCAGGAGCCCGTGTGCTTGGGCAGCTTGCCGTCCTTCGGGGTCAGGCCGGTGCCCGAGCCGGGGTTGGTGAGCAGTCCGATGGCGAGGCCGATGGCCACCGCGATCAGCGACGTGATCATGAACCAGAGCAGCGTGCGGGTGGCGAGCCGGGCGGCGTTGTTGACCTTGCGCAGGTTGGTGATCGACACCAGGATCGCGAAGAAGACGAGCGGGGCGACGGCCAGCTTCAGGAGCTGGACGAAGATGTCGCCGATCTGCCCCAGGGTGTCCTTCAGCCAGCCGATGTCCTGGCTGCGGGCGAGCCAGCCGAGCAGGCCGCCGAGGACGAGACCGGCGATGATCTGGGCCCAGAAGGGGAACTTCGAGGATATGGAGAAGCCGGACTTGGGCTTCTCCTCGGTGGTCGCGGAGGACACGGACACACTCCCGGTGCGCGAGGACGGAGACGTTCAAGGGGACTGAGCGTGGCGCCCGTTCACAGGGGACCGGTCCGCGAAGGACCGGTCGCGCAAGGCTGGAAGCGCCGCCGCATGAAGGCCGGAGGTCAGACGTCGCGGCAACAGACCGCGGACATGCAGCGGCAGAGGTCGACATGCAGACGCGCCACGAGCGGAACGGCTCCGCCGGTGGGGTGCTGGTGCACAGCTGCTGTCTTCATGTCGAACACGTTAACACTTGAACTTTGGGGACCTCAAAGCAGTTCTTTTACCCGGGGATGACCGGTCGCTCCGGGGACGACACCCCCAAGCCCCGCCAACGCCCGCACCAGGGCCCGGGAATGGCGACGGCCCGGGTCCGGAGCGGTGTGCTCAGGACCCGGGCCGGCCGGGATGTGTGAGGTGACTAACGCGGGGCGTCTCACCTGGTGGGCGTGGTGCGGTCGGGCCTACTGGGCGAGGCCGTCCTCCTGGGTGCGGTTCGCTTCCAGCTTCGCCTTGGCGCTCTCCACCTTGGTGACGATCTGCGCGGACATCGCGTCGCGCTGCTTGCGCAGCAGCACGAAGCTCAGCGGCGCGGAGATGACGAGCGCGAGCAGGATGATCCAGACGATGTTCGAGTTGCCGTTGCCCTTGGGCACGATGCCGAACTGGACCAGCAGGCCGACGAACACCAGACTGCCGATGAAGATCCCCACGCGCAGCATGGTGTACCAGATGGTGGCGCTCGGCTTTGCGGCGTTCACGACAGACCTTCTCTCTACGGTGGCCCCTGCCCGACTAGTGAAGCACGCCCACAATTGGATCAGTTAGGCGGGCGGTGAGCTGCCCGGCTCGGATCGGCCGGGAGCCGCCCGGCCTCAGGTCAGGGGCAGCAGCATGATGATGTCGTCCCGGTCGTCGCCCTCGGCGACCCGGATCGCGCCGGGCACCCGCCCGACCTCCTTGTAGCCGCACGAGCCGTAGAACCGGTCGACGCCGGTGCCGCCCCGGCAGGTGAGCCGGATCGCCTCGATGCCGTCGAGGCCGCGTACCGCGTCGGCGGTCGCCGCCATGAGGTCGCGGCCGTAGCCCTTGCCCTGGTGCCCGGGGTGCACCATGACCGTGTAGAGCCACACCCAGTGCGTCATCAGGCGGTGGGTGTTGAGCGCGATGAACGCGGTGGCGGCCACCCGCCCGTCCTCGTCGAACCCGACGAGCAGCCGCATCCGGCCCTCGGCCATCGCCGCGAAGTGCTTGACCAGTTCGGGACGTACGTCCTCGGCGGAGACCGGCGGCACGAAGCCCACGGCCCCGCCCGCGTTGGACACCTCGGCCCACAGGGCGAGGAGTCCGTCACGCAGGGCGGGGGTGACCGGCGGGTCGAGCCGGAACGTCAGTGCCACGGGATCCCGCTCAGAAGCGCATGGCCTGGGGCGCTTCGCGCAGCCCCGCTTCCGGACCCGGGTACTCGCGGATGATCTCGTACCGCGTGTTGCGCTCCACGGGGCGGAAGCCGGCCTCGCGGATGAGGTCGAGCAGGTCGTCGCGGGTGAGCTTGTTCGGAGTGCCGTAGTTGTCGGCGTCGTGCGTGATCTTGTACTCGACGACCGAGCCGTCCATGTCGTCGGCGCCGTGCTGGAGCGCCAGCTGGGTGGTCTGGAGGCCGTGCATGACCCAGAAGCACTTCACGTGCGGGACGTTGTCGAAGAGCAGGCGCGAGACGGCGAAGGTCTTCAGGGACTCGGCGCCGGTCGCCATCGTGGTGCGCGCCTGGAGCTTGTTGCGTACCTTGCCGTCCTGCATGTCCACGAAGTCGTGCTGGTAGCGCAGCGGGATGAAGACCTGGAAGCCGCCGGTCTCGTCCTGGAGCTCGCGCAGGCGCAGCACGTGGTCCACGCGGTGGCGCGGCTCCTCGATGTGCCCGTACAGCATGGTCGCCGGGGTCTTGAGACCCTTCTCGTGGGCGAGGCGGTGAATGCGCGACCAGTCTTCCCAGTGCGTGCGGTGGTCCACGATGTGCTGGCGGACCTCCCAGTCGAAGATCTCCGCGCCGCCGCCGGTCAGCGATTCGAGGCCGGCGTCGATCAGCTCGTCGAGGATCTCGGAGGCGGTCAGGCCGGAGATCGTCTCGAAGTGGTGGATCTCGGTCGCCGTGAACGCCTTGAGCCCGACGTTCGGCAGCGCCTCCTTGAGGGCCTTGAGCGAGCGCGGGTAGTAGCGCCAAGGGAGCGTCGGGTGGAGCCCGTTGACGATGTGCAGCTCGGTGAGGTTGTCGTTCTCCATCGCCTTGGCGAGGCGGACGGCCTCCTCGATGCGCATCGTGTACGCGTCCTTCTCGCCCGGCTTGCGCTGGAACGAGCAGTACGCGCACGACGCCGTGCACACGTTGGTCATGTTGAGGTGACGGTTCACGTTGAAGTGGACGACGTCGCCGTTCTTCCGCGTGCGCACCTCGTGGGCGAGCCCGCCGAGCCAGGCCAGATCGTCCGACGCGTAGAGCGCGACGCCGTCCTCGCGGCTGAGCCGCTCACCGGCGCGGACCTTCTGCTCCAGCTCGCGCTTGAGTCCCGCGTCCATCTAGGCCGCCTCCCATACGTGTGTCTTCCAGGCTCCACCAAAGGTACGCCCCGCCCTACTCGGGAAGTTCCCCGACCCGGTTCTCCCACTTGGTGGAGAGCACGATCGTGGTGCGGGTGCGTGAGACGCCCTTGGTCGAGCCGAGCCGGCGGATCGTCTTCTCCAGGCCGTCCACGTCACCGGCCCGGATCTTGAGCATGTACGAGTCGTCGCCCGCGATGAACCAGCAGTCCTCGATCTCGGCCAGGTCGCGAAGGCGGCGCGCGACGTCCTCGTGGTCGGCGGCGTCCGAGAGGGAGATGCCGATCAGCGCGGTGACGCCGAGACCGAGCGAGGCGGAGTCCACCGTGGCGCGGTATCCGGTGATGACACCGGCGGCCTCCAGACGGTTGATGCGGTCGGTGACGCTGGGGCCGGAGAGCCCGACGAGCCGGCCCAGTTCCGCGTACGAGGCCCTGCCGTTCTCGCGCAGTGCCTGGATGAGCTGCCTATCGACGGCGTCCATATGCCTGAAGCCTTCCATTGTTCAGCGATACCGCGAGTTTAAGTGTAGAATCTAAGGCATGCAGGGCCAACACCCTGCGAATCATTCAGCTGCTTGCATAATTTTCCAGCAGATCAAAGACGATCTTTCAGGAGTTGTCACCGTGTACACGATCGAGATGGCCTACGCCCGGATGCGCGAGCTTCAGGACCTGGCCAACCGGTCCCGTGCCCACCAGCCGTCCGCGACGAAGCCCCGCGCCCCCAAGCGCGCCGCCAAGAAGCGCTAGTCCTCGCGGGGACCTCCTCCGAGGTCTCGGCTCCGCTCGGCTCCGGGACGTCCCCCTCCGAGCTCTCCCTCCCAACGGCGGTACAGACCGTGCGGCACCCCTGCCGCATCCAGTACGCGCCCCGCGACGAAGTCCACCAGATCCTGGATGTGCGTCGCCCCCGCGTAGAACGCCGGAGAGGCGGGCAGCACCACGGCGCCCGCCTCGTCCAGCTTCACCAGGTGCCCGAGCGTCTGACCGTTCAACGGCGTCTCGCGCACCGCGACCACCAGCTTCCGCCGCTCCTTGAGCGTCACGCTCGCGGCCCGCTGCAACAGGTCCTTCGAAAGCCCGAGCGCGACCCCGGCCACACAGGCCGTCGACGCCGGCACGATCAGCATCCCCTGCACCGGATACGAGCCCGACGAGGGCCCCGCCGCCAGGTCCCCCGCCGCCCAGTGCCGTACGTCCGAGACGTCGAGCGCGCCGAAGGTGTCCGGCTTGCCGTCGGCGCCCCGCGCCAGCCAGGTCCGCAGGTCGTCCTGCCAGTGCGCGTCGCGGAACGCGATGCCCGTCTCGTCGAGCAGCGTCAGGCGCGAGGCGCGCGAGACCACCAGGTCGACGCTCTCGCCCGCGGCGAGCAGCGCGCGCAGCACCGCCGCCGCGTACGGCGTCCCCGACGCGCCCGAAACCCCGACGATCCAGGGGGTGCGCTGCTGACTGTGTACGTTCACGTGCTCCACGTGTCCGAGCCTATCCGGCGGCCACCGGCCCCGGCCGGGTCAGGTGGCGGACCTGGCCGGTCAGGCACTACGCCGTCAGGCCGCGCACCAGCAGGTCCAGCAGCGCGCACACGAACAGGGCGATTCCGATGAACCCGTTGACCTGGAAGAACGCCCGGTTGAGGCGGGAGAGGTCGTGCGGCTTGACCAGGGTGTGCTCGTAGAGGAAGGCCGCGAGCACGATGAGCAGACCCAGCCAGAAGAAGAACCCGGCGCCGGTCGCGAGCGCGTACCAGACGAGCAGGGCCATCGTGACGGAGTGGCAGCCGCGCGCCCCGTAGATCGCCGCCGGGATGCCGAAGCGGGCCGGCACCGACTTCACGCCGTGGCCGCGGTCGGCCTCGACGTCCTGGCAGGCGTAGATCAGGTCGAAGCCGCCGATCCAGATGCCGATGGCGAGACCCAGGATCACCGCGTCCCACGACCACGAGCCGGTGATCGCGATCCAGGCGCCGACCGGGCCCATCGCCTGCGCGATGCCGAGGATGGCCTGCGGGAAGTTGGTGAACCGCTTCCCGTACGGATAGACCACCATCGGGATCACCGCGACCGGCGCGAGCGCCAGGCACAGCGGGTTGAGGGCGGCGGCCGCGCCGAGGAAGACCACGAGCGCGATCGCCGCGCCCGTCCAGGCCGAGCGCACCGACACCGCGCCGGTGACCAGCTCGCGGCCCGCGGTGCGCGGATTGCGGGCGTCGATCTCGCGGTCGATGATCCGGTTGCAGGCCATCGCGAAGGTGCGCAGGCCCACCATCGCGACGGTCACCAGGAGCAGCCGCCCCCAGTGGATGTTCCTGTCGAGCTGGAACATCGCGGTCAGCGCGGCGATGTAGGCGAAGGGCAGCGCGAAGACCGAGTGCTCGATCATGACCAGGCGCAGGAACGCCTTGGTCCGCCCCGGCTGGGGCACTGCTGCGGCTGAGGCACTCACTAGAGCCCGTACTCCTTCCAGCGGCGGTCGACCTTCGCCGCCGTCTCCGCGTCCGACTCGACCATGGCGGGCCAGCCGCCGTCGCGCGTGTAGCCCTCCTCGGGCCACTTCGCGGTCGCGTCGATGCCCGCCTTGCCGCCCCAGAACTGCTGGTAGGAGGCGTGGTCGAGGTGGTCGACCGGGCCTTCGACGACGGTGAGGTCGCGGGCGTAGTCGGTGTTCCCGAAGGCCCGCCAGGACACCTCGTGCAGATTGTGGACGTCGCAGTCGGCGTCCACGATCACGATCAGCTTGGTGAGCGACATCATGTGCGCGCCCCAGATGGCGTGCATCACCTTCTGCGCGTGCTTGGGGTACTTCTTGTCGATCGAGACGATCGCGCAGTTGTGGAAGCCGCCCGACTCCGGCAGGTGGTAGTCCACGATGTCCGGCACGATGATCTTGAGGAGCGGCAGGAAGAACCGCTCGGTGGCGCGGCCGAGCGGCCCGTCCTCGGTCGGCGGGCGGCCGACCACGATGGACTGGAGCAGCGGGCGCCTGCGCATCGTGACGCAGTCGATCGTCAGCGCGGGGAACGGTTCCTGCGGGGTGTAGAACCCGGTGTGGTCGCCGAACGGGCCCTCGGGCAGCATCTCGCCCGGCTCAAGCCAGCCCTCGATGACGACCTCGGCGTTGGCCGGGACCTGGAGCGGCACGGTCTTGCAGTCGACCATCTCGATCCGCTTGCCCTGGACGAACCCGGCGAAGAGGTACTCGTCGATGTCACCCGGCAGCGGCGCGGTCGAGGCGTACGTGACGGCCGGCGGGCAGCCGAAGGCGATCGCGACCGGCAGCCGCTCGCCGCGCTTGGCGGCGACCGCGTAGTGGTTGCGGCTGTCCTTGTGGATCTGCCAGTGCATGCCGATGGTGCGCTTGTCGTGGCGCTGGAGGCGGTACAGACCGAGGTTGCGCACGCCCGTCTCGGGGTGCTTGGTGTGCGTGAGGCCGAGGTTGAAGAACGAGCCGCCGTCCTCGGGCCAGGTGAACAGCGCGGGCAGCCGGTCCAGGTCCACGTCGTCGCCGGTGAGCACGACCTCCTGGACGGGAGCGGCCTCCTGCTTCACCTTCTTCGGCGGCACGTGCACCATCGAGCCGAGCTTGCCGAAGGCCTCGCGGATGCCGACGAAGCCCTGCGGCAGCTCCGGCTTGAGCAGCCCGCCGATCTTCTCGCTGATCTCGTCGTACGACGTGAGGCCGAGCGCCTTGAGCAGCCGGCGGTCGGTGCCGTACACATTCATGGCCAGGGGCATGGCGGCGCCCTTGACGTTCTCGAAGAGGAGGGCGGGGCCGCCGGCCTTGTTGACCCGGTCGACGATCTCGCCGACTTCCAGGTACGGGTCGACCTCGGCCTTGATGCGCTTGAGGTCGCCCTCGCGCTCCAGTGCCCTGAGCAGGGATCGGAGATCGTCGTAAGCCATGGGGTCAAGTATCGGGCACCGGATACCCTGGGCCGGTCACCGGGGCCGAGGCACGGCCCGCAACCGTTCCCGGGGGGACCGCCCAACCATGCTCAGGTATCTGCCGTTCCTGCTGGTCCTGGCGCTGTGGATCTACGCGTTCATCGACTGCCTGAACACGCCCGAGTCGGAGGTCAAGGGCCTCCCCAAGGTGGTGTGGATCATCATCGTGCTGCTCTTCGGCGAGGTCCTGGTCGGGCCGGTCGCCTGGCTCATCGCGGGCAAGGTCCGCCGGGCGCCGACGCGGTGGACCGCGCCGGACGACAACCCGGAGTTCCTGGCGTCCCTGGAGGACAGGAAGCGGCGCGAGCGCGGCGAAGAGGCTTAGCCCGGGGTCCTTCCTGGGGCTCCGCCCCGGACCCCGGTTCATGGCCCCTCCCCGCCCCTTCCCCGAACCCTCCGGGGGAGAGTCCGTCGGGTGCACATCGTGCGCGGCCGGTCGCGCGGTTCCCCGCGCCCCTGTAGGTGGCCCGGCAACGGGGACTGGGGCGGAGCCCCAAGAGGCCCGCCCCAGCCGTGCCGAACGCCCGCAACCGGTCAGACGCCCGCGTACGAGTGCTTGCCGTTGACGAAGATGTTCACGCCGTAGTAGTTGAACAGCCAGCACCCGAACGCGATCAGCGCCAGCGTCGCCGCCTTGCGGCCCTTCCAGCCGGCCGTGGCACGGGCGTGCAGGTAGCAGGCGTACGCGACCCAGGTGATGAAGGACCAGGTCTCCTTCGGGTCCCAGCCCCAGTACCGGCCCCACGCGTCGCCCGCCCAGATCGCGCCCGCGATGATCGTGAACGTCCACAGCGGGAAGACCGCCGCGTTCACGCGGTAGGCGAACTTGTCGAGCGAGGACGCGGCCGGAAGCCGCTCCATGACCGACGTCGCGAAGGTGCCCGGCTTACCGCCCTCGGCGAGCTTCGACTCGTACCGGTCGCGGAAGAGGTAGAGGATCGTGGCGACCGCGCCCACGTAGAACACCGCGCCGCAGAAGATCGCGGTGGAGACGTGGATCCACAGCCAGTACGAGTGCAGCGCCGGCACCAGCTGGTCGCTCGCGGTGTAGAGCACGGTGACGGCGAGACCGAGGTCGAGCAGGACCGTGGTGACCAGCGGGAGGCCGAGCCAGCCGACGTTCTTCTTCAGGGCGAGCAGCGCCAGGTACACGCCGACCGCGACCGTGGAGAAGGTCAGGTTGAACTCGTACATGTTGCCCCACGGGGCCCGCTGCACGGACAGCGCGCGGGTGAGCACACCGCAGAACTCGATGAGGAAGGCGAGCACCGTCAGGGAGACGGCGATGCGGCCGTAGAGGTCGCCCTTCGCGTCACCGCCCGAGGCACCCGGCCCGTCCGGCACGTCACGCGTTCCGGCGGCCGAGCGGGTCACGACCTTGGGGCGCTCCAGGACCGCGGTGCCACCGTTCTTCGTGGCCACCTCGACCTTCACGGTGCCCGCGTCCTTGGCCTGCTGCCCGGCGCCCGTCAGCGCGGCGGCCGTACGGGCGACCTTGCTGCGGCTGCCGAAGAGCCACTCGGCCATGTTGGCGAAGAAGGCCAGCAGATACACGGCCATCGACGAGTAGATCAGGTAGTTGCTGGTGTGGGCCAGGCTCTCATTGGTGGTGGCGGCGAGATTCACTTCTCAGCCCCTTCGGCAGGAACAACTGAGGGTTCGGGTTCTGGATCCGGCGCGGTCGGCGCCTGCGGGATGAGCGTGACCGCGAGATCGGCCAGCTCCTCGGGAAGCTTCGCGGACTCACTGCGGCCGAGCCCGGCCATCTCGACGACGGTCACACCGTCGTCGCCCCGGACGGCCCGGACCCAGATCCGGCGGCGCTGGATGAACAGCGATCCGGCGAGTCCCGCGATGGCACCGATCGCGCCGGTGAGGGCGAGACCGTTGCCGGGCTGGTGGGAGATCTGGAAGCTCGCCCACTGCTTGATGGGGCCCTTGTCGAAGGTGATCGACCCGGCGCCGTCGGGGAGTTGAAGGGTCTCGCCCGGCAGCAGCAGCTTCTTGAGGATCTTGCCCTGGTCGTCCTTGAAGGGCTTGATCGAGCGGCTGCTGGTGTCCAGCTGGTACACGTTCTGCGGCAGACCCGAGTTGAGGCCGAGGTCGCCGTGGTAGGCACCGATGTTGAGGACCGGGAAGTCGGGCGCCGGGAACTTCGAGAACATCTGGGTCGCGCCGGTGCCCTTGCCGCCGAACGTCGGCACGAAGAACGCGGCGAAGCCGAGCTGGTCCTTGTTGCCCTTGGCGTCGCGGTAGCCGTCGAGCACCTTGATGGCGCCGCTGGAGGTCAGGTTGTTGTCCATCGGCAGCAGCGGCGTCGCGCCATGGAAGACGACGTTGCCCTTGCCGTCCTTGACGGTGACCGACGGCGCGTAGCCGTGCGAGAGCAGGTAGACCTTCGAGCCGTCGACCACGAGCGGCTTGTTGACCTCGACGACCTTCTGCTGCGACTTGCCCTCGGCGCCCTCGGAGTACGTCAGGTGCGCCTTGAACTCGCGGGCCGTGCCCAGTTCGGGACCGCTGCGCTCGTACGACGCGTCGAAGCGGTCCAGGGTGAAGCTGAACGGTGCCAGGTCCTCGGTGTTGAAGAGCGAGCCCGAGCGGAAGTCGTCGTACTGGGTGAGGGTGTTGGAGAACCCGTCGCCCTGGACGATCAGCTTCCCGCCCTCGGACTTGAAGAGCTGGCCGGTGGCGAACGCCACCAGGATCACGATGAGCGAGACGTGGAAGATCAGGTTGCCGGCCTCGCGCAGATAGCCCTTCTCGGCGGCGACCGCGTCCGAGCTGATCCGGGCGCGGAAGCGGCGCTTCCTGAGCAGGGCGAGCGCGGCCTCGCGGACCTGCTCGGGGTCCGCCTCGGTGCGCCAGGTCGTGTACGCGGGCAGCCGGGTGAGGCGGCCGGGCGCGGCCGGCGGCCGGCCGCGCAGCTGGCCGACGAACTGCCAGGTGCGCGGCACGATGCAGCCGATGAGCGAGACGAACAGCAGGATGTAGATCGCGGAGAACCACACCGAGCTGTAGACGTGGAACAGGCCGAGCTTCTCGTAGATCGGCGTGAGGGTGTCGTGCCGCTTCTGGAAGTCGGCGACCTTCATCTCGTCGACGCTGGTCTGCGGGATCAGCGAGCCGGGGATGGCGCCGAGCGACAGCAGGAAGAGCAGGATCAGGGCGACCCGCATCGAGGTCAGCTGCCGCCAGAACCAGCGCAGCCAGCCGAGTACGCCGATGCCGACGGGGCCGTTGGACCGTTCCTCGGTGGGGGCGGTGGAGAGCTGTGCCCCGGCCTCGCCGAGGTCGGGCTCCGGAGTCGATTCGGTCTTGCTCATGCGTCAGACACCCACCTGAAAGCCTTGGGACCAGCCCTGTACCTGCTGGACGAGCTCCGCCCAAGCGCCGGTGAGCAGCAGCACGCCGGTCACGATCATCATGCCGCCGCCGATCCGCATCACCCATACGTAGTGCTTCTTGACCCAGCCGAAGGCGCCGAGCGCCTTGCGGAAGGCGACCGCCGCGAGCACGAACGGCAGCCCGAGGCCGAGACAGTACGCGACCGTCAGTATGGCCCCGCGGCCGGCGCTCGCCTGGTCCATCGCGAGCGCGTTCACCGAGGTGAGCGTGGGGCCCAGGCACGGCGTCCAGCCGATGCCGAAGAGCGCGCCGAGCAGCGGCGCCCCGGCGAGCCCGGTCACCGGCCGTCTGTGGAAGCGGAATTCGCGCTGGGTCATCCAGGGCATGAGCCCCATGAAGAAGACGCCCATGAGGATCATCAGCACGCCGAGGATCTTGGAGAGCGTGGTGCTGTGGTCCTGGAGGTTCTGGCCGAAGTAGCCGAACAGCGCGCCGCCGGAGACGAAGACGGCGGTGAAGCCGAGGACGAACAGACCGGCGCCCGCGACCATCCGGCCGCGCCGGGCCTCGGCCAGGTCGGTGCCGGTGACTCCGGTGACGTACGAGAGATAACCGGGGACCAGGGGCAGTACGCAGGGCGAGAAGAACGAGACGAGGCCGCCGAGTACGGCGACCGGCAGGGCCACGAGCAGGGCCCCGCTGAAGACCGTTTCGTTCATCGAGCCGACGGCGGCCAGTGCCATCACGCGATCACTTCTCCGCGATCAGCGGGTCGATCATCTGGTGCAGCTTGGTGTCGTCGAGCGCCATCAGGGCGCGTGCGGCGATTTTGCCGTTCCGGTCGAGAACGATCGTCGACGGAATGGCCTGCGGATTCAGACTGCCCTTGGGGAATCGCAGAATGAGCTTGCCGATGGGGTCGTACAGACTCGCATAGTCGACGCCGAATTCCTGCTCGAACTTCTGGGCCGGACCCTTGTCGGTGTCGCGGGTATTGATCCCGACGAACTCGACGCCCTTGGCCTTCATCTCCTTGGAGACCTTGGCCAGATACGGCGCCTCGGCCCGGCAGGGCGCGCACCACGAGCCCCACACGTTCAGCACGACGACCTTGCCCTTGAGCGAGGCGACGTCGAGCTGCTTGCCGTCGACGGTCTCGCCGGACAGTTCCGGGGCGTTCTGGCGGTTGCCCTGGGCGACGGTGGCGATGCCGCCGGTACCGGTGACGAACTTGGTGTCACCGGAACCACCGGACGTACCACCGGAACCGCAGGCCGTCAGGGTCAGCGCACCGGCGGCCGCGGCAGCCGCGGCCAGCGTCAGGGTGCGACGGCGTCGGAAGGCAGGACTCACGGACATGTGAAAAGTTTCGCATGTCTGTTTCGGGGATCTTCCGCGCCCCCCTGACTGCCCGTAAAGCCCCTTGTCAGGAAGGCCTAAACGGCCTTGAGGAACGTGTTCCAGCCACCGGCGGGAGCCTGTCCCACACCGAGCGTGCGCAGCTTGGCGAGCACCTTCGGGTCCTGGACGTCGAGCCAGTCGCAGTACTGCTTGAAGGAGACGAGCCTCACATCCTTCTTCTCGTCCCGCTTCGCGACGATGCCCTTGAAGGCCTCTTCGACGGCGTCCATGTAGATGCCGCCGTTCCACTGCTCGAAGTGGTTTCCGATGTAGAAGGGCGCGCGATTTGTTTCGTAGGCCCGCTTGAATCCGGCGAGATAGGCCTCGGTGGCCTGCTTGCGCCAGCCCGGGTAGTTGGCCGGCGGTGCCTTGGTCGAATTCTTCGACTGGTTGGCCAGGATGTTGTAGTCCATCGAGAGGACCTGGAAGGAATGCCCGGGGAAAGGTATTTGCTGGAGCGGCAGGTCCCACAGGCCGTGCCGCTTTACCGGCCACACCTGGGTGCCGCCGGGCGAGGAGGCGTCGTAGCGCCAGCCCAGCTTCTGCGCGGTGGGCAGCAGGTTGTCCTGGCCGAGCAGGCAGGGGGTGCGGCCGCCGGCGAGCTCGCGCTTGTAGTCGAACGGGAGCGGGTCCTCGTCCGTCCAGCCGGTGTTGGTCTTCCACTTGGTGACGAAGTCCATCGCCTGGTCTATCTCGCTCTGCCACTGGGCGGGCGTCCAGTGCTCGACCGTGCCGCGTCCGGTGCAGAAGTGACCGTTGAAGTGGGTGCCTATCTCATGGCCGTCGGTCCAGGCCTGGCGGACGTACTTCAGCGTCTCCTTGATGTGCGGGTCGGAGAGGTACCCGATGTCGGAGGCGCCGACGGCGTTGTTCGGCGGCCGGTAGAGGCGCTTCTTGTCCTCGGGCAGCAGGTACAGGCCGGACAGGAAGAACGTCATGCCCGCGCCGTGGTCCTTGGCGAGCTGGAGGAAGCGCGGGAAGAGGCCGTTGCCGACCTCGCCGGCGCCGTCCCAGGAGAAGATGACGAACTGGGGCGGGGTCTCGCCGGGCTGGAGCGGAACGGGCTTCTCGGGCTGGTGCGGCTGCTTGCCGGTGTCGGCCGTGGAACCGTCGCCTATCAGTTTCGCGTCGGCCTTCTTGGCGGCCGCGTCACCGCTTTCGCCACCGCCCTTGCCACTGGATCCGCTACCGCCACCGTTACCGCCCGAAGTGCCGCAGCCGGCCAGGCCGGCCGCCGCCGCGGCCCCCAGACCAAGCCCCAGCATGCCCCGTCGGCTGACGTTCCGGCCGATCTCCCGCATAAGCCCGTCCGTTCCCATCGCTTCGCACCGTCGTCTCGTCGTCCTCGAAGCCCGCGTGCGTCACCGCAGTTGGGCAATCTGTGAGATGTCGGGTGAAACCTGGCCGGTTCCACACAGCTCGCACAAATCTTCGTAAACCGTACGAGATGCGGGTGCGGGTCCGGAGGGCGGGGGGTGAAGGTCGTGCGAACGGTGCGGCCGGCGGGCTGGCTTGGGGGGCTGGTTGGTCAGTGGGGGGAGGCCGGGTTGGGCGCGGGCCTGCGGGCCGGGCCTACGGGCCGGCGGGGGTGATCCGGCCGGCCGGGCCTACGGGCCGGCCGGGATGATCCGGCCGGCCGGAGACGTCAGGTCGTCGATGTCACGCGCCCGGCGTCAGGTCGTCGACGTCAGGCGCCGGCGTCAGACCGTCGGCGTCAGGCACACGCGTCCTGGACGCTCGCAAGACCGTCGGCGTCAGGCGCCGAAGGCCTTCGACTTGCCCTTGACCGGCTTGGCGCCGGCCAGCAGGTGTGCCGGCACGAGATCGCGGGCGGGCTCGCTGTAGCCCACGGACACGATCCGGTCGCCCTGATAGGTGAAGCTGGTCAGCGAGGCCAGCGTGCACTGCCGCTTGCGCGGGTCGTGCCACAGGCGCCGCTTCTCCACGAAGCTGCGCACGATCCAGATCGGCAGCTGGTGGCTGACGCACACCGCCTCGTGACCGCGGGCCGCGTCGCGCGCCGCGTCCAGGGCGCCCATCATCCGCACGACCTGCTCGACGTACGGCTCGCCCCACGACGGGCGGAACGGGTTCGTGAGGTGCTTCCAGTTGGCGGGCTTGCGCAGCGCGCCGTCGCCGACGCCGAAGGTCTTGCCCTCGAAGACGTTGCCCGCCTCGATGAGCCGCGGGTCGCTCGCCAGATCCAGGCCGTGCACCTTGGCGATCGGGTCCGCCGTCTCCTGGGCGCGCTCCAGCGGGGAGGCCACGACATGCGTGATGTCACGGCCCGCCAGGTGCTCGGCGACCCGGTCGGCCATCTGCCGGCCGAGCTCGGAGAGGTGGAAGCCGGGACGCCGCCCGTAGAGCACGCCGTCCGGGTTGTGCACCTCGCCGTGGCGCATCAGGTGCACGACGGTCAGTTCGTTTCCGGCGTTGTTCTCGCTCATGCGGTGGCCTCCGCTGCGGCACGGGCGGCGGCGGGCAGCGCGGCCGCGATGCGCTCGATCGCGCGCTCGTCGTGGGCGGTCGACACGAACCAGGACTCGAACGCCGAGGGCGGCAGGTAGACGCCCTGCGACAGCATCGAGTGGAAGAACCCGTTGAAGCGGAAAGCTTCCTGCTTCTTCGCGTCGTCGTAGTCGCGGACCTCGTCGGCCGTGAAGAAGACGGAGAACATGTTGCTCGCCGTCTGCACCCGGTGGGCCACGCCCTCCTTGCTGAGCGCGGCGGTGACCAGCGCCTGGATCTCCCGCGAGACGGCGTCGACCTTGGCGTAGGCGGCGTCGTCGAGCAGCCGCAGCTGGGCGAGGCCGGCGGCGGTCGCGATCGGGTTACCGGACAGGGTGCCCGCCTGGTAGACCGGGCCCGCCGGGGCGAGGTGGCCCATGACGTCGGCACGGCCGCCGAACGCCGCGGCCGGGAAGCCGCCGCCCATGACCTTGCCGAACGTCATCAGGTCGGGCACGACGCCGTCGACGCCGAACCAGCCCGCCTTCGAGGTACGGAACCCGGTCATCACCTCGTCCGAGATGTACAGCGCGCCGTTCTTCGCACAGGCCGCCTTCAGGCCCGCGTTGAAGCCGTCCGCCGGCGGCACGACGCCCATGTTGCCGGGCGAGGCCTCGGTGATCACACAAGCGATCTCGCCCGGGTTGGCGTGGAACGCCGCGTGCACCGCGTCCAGATCGTTGTACGGCAGCACGATCGTGTCACCGGCCTGCGCACCGGTGACGCCGGGGGTGTCGGGCAGGCCGAACGTGGCGACCCCGGAACCGGCGGCGGCGAGCAGCGCGTCCACATGTCCGTGGTAGCAGCCTGCGAACTTGATCACCTTGGCGCGGCCGGTGAAGCCGCGCGCCAGGCGGATCGCCGACATGGTCGCCTCGGTGCCCGAGGACACCAGGCGAACCTGCTCGACCGGCTGGATCCGGGCCACGATCTCCTCGGCGAGTGCGACCTCACCCTCGCCGGGCGTACCGAAGGAGGTGCCACGGGCGACGGCCTCCTGCACGGCGGCGACGACCTCGGGGTGTGCGTGCCCGAGGATCATCGGGCCCCACGAACACACCAGGTCGACGTACTCGCGGCCGTCGGCGTCGGTCAGGTAGGGCCCCGTACCGGACACCATGAACCGGGGCGTACCGCCCACGGCCCGGAAGGCACGGACGGGGGAGTTCACACCGCCGGGCGTCACGGCGGACGCACGGTCGAAGAGGTTCTGCGAAACTGGGGCGTCGTATTCGTACGGATAGCTCACACCCGCCATGGTGGCAGAGGCCCGGACGTTCTCGCGGACCGGTGTTTCACCGCACCCGCGCTGGGGAGGTCAATGACACGATGATCCGCAGATGATGGAGTGGCATCGGCGGATGATCGGGTTGCGCGGTGGGGGCCGCGGCATCTACAAAGCAGTCGGGCTACAAGCAGTCGGGTGAAGGATATGCATCGCGGTGGCGGACTGGGCGAGGGGACCGATGACCGGGGCCCCGAGCGCGCCCACCGGCGGGGACGGCACCGGCGGCGCGACGCCCAGGACCGGATCGAGCGGGTCGGGGACGGCGCTCTGGCGGGGAACGGAAGTGGCCGGGTGGGGGTGACCTACAAGTACTTCGGTGCCCCGGACGGCGCGACCGCGGCCCGGGTGCCCGTCACCATGCGCCCGGAGGAGCTCGGCGGCGACGAGCTGGGCATGGGCGGCATGTTCACCAAGATCAAGCCGGAGACGATGGCCGCGATGGTCCTCACCGGCATTCAGGGCATACCGCTGCACAAGGTCCCTCCGCTGGAACTCGTCGTCCTGCACCCCGACTACGCGGTGGTCAAGCTCCCCATGACCGTCGTCGACCCGCTGCGCGGCGTCGGCGAGGAGTCGGTCGGCGCCGCGGCCTTCATATGGTCCACGGTCCCGGACCGCGGCGGCCCGCGTGACGCGTTTAACGTCTATCAACTCCTGCACGAATGGCAGGACTTCTCGCACCGGCTGCACGAGGCGGGTCACCAGCCGTACTGCCTGGTCTGGCCCTGAGTGCTCACGCCGTACTGGCCGCACTGGACCGAAACCTCATGAGCGCCCCGAGCCGGTGAGCACGGAGGGTGGCCGGCGCGGCGCCCGCTGGGCTGTGCGGAGGGTGGCCGCGGGGGTGGCCGCTGAGCCTGTGGAGGGCGGCCGAGGACGGTGCCGGGGGCCTTGGACCTTCGTCCATTTGGCTCCGCAGCTGCGGTGTAGGTTCCGACGGACCCTTTGTATATGCGGTGCGAAGCCGCCTATCTTGTCGCACATGCAGTCCTACACCATCGGCCAGGCAGCGCGTCTGCTCGGCGTCAGTCCCGACACCGTGCGCCGCTGGGCCGACGGCGGCCGCGTCACGACCCATCGTGACGAAGGCGGTCGCCGACTCATCGACGGGCGGGATCTGGCCGCCTTCTCCATCGAAGTCGGCCAGTCCTCCAACAGCGAGGAAGAGGTGCCCTACACCTCTGTCCGCAACGCCTTCCCCGGCATCGTCACCGCCGTCAAGCTCGGTGACGTCGCCGCCCAGGTCGAGATCCAGGCCGGTCCGCACCGCCTGGTCTCCCTCCTGACCCGGGAGGCCGTCGAAGAGCTGGGCCTTGAGGTGGGCATGCAGGCCACCGCGCGAGTGAAGTCCACCAGCGTGCACATCGACCGCACCTAGGTCGACACCGGCCATTCACGTACGTCCCCGCGGCGTCGCCCTTCCCCGGTGACCGACGGGCATCCGGCCCGGATGCCCCGAGGAAACCCAGCGGGGGAAGCCCTCACCTCCCGGCGCGGCTCGTCAAGCATCCGAAGGAGCTCCACCCATGTCTGTCATGGCTCTCAGTACCCAGCGCCGCCGCGCCGCCGCGGCCGTCGTCTCCGCCGCCCTGCTGATCCCGCTGGCCGCGGCATGCAGCAGCAGCAAGGACAGCGGCAGCAGCGACAAGAGCGCTTCCCCGTCCGGCAGCTCCAACTCCGCGCCCAAGGCCGCGCAGCTGACCGTGCTCGCCGCCTCCTCGCTGACCGATGTCTTCAAGGCGGCCGGGGCCGCCTACGAGAAGGAGAACCCGGGCACCCACATCAAGTTCTCCTTCGCCGGCTCACAGGAGCTGGCCGCCCAGGTCAAGCAGGGCGCCCCCGCCGACGCGCTGGTCACGGCCGACACCAAGACGATGGACGGCCTCAAGGCCGATGTGAACGACTCGTCGATCATCGCCAAGAACCGCCTGGTGATCACGACGGCCAAGGGCAACCCGAAGAAGGTCGAAGACCTCAAGGGCCTGACCAACACCAGCCTGAAGGTCGTGCTCGCGGCCCCCGAGGTGCCGGTCGGCCGCTACAGCAAGCAGGTCCTGGACAAGCAGCACCTCACGGTGAAGCCGGTCTCGCAGGAGCCCAACGTCCGCGCCGTGCTGTCCAAGGTCGAACTCGGCGAGGCCGACGCCGGCATCGTCTACAAGACCGACGCCGCCTCCGCCAAGGGCAAGGTCGACACGGTCGACATCCCGGACGCGCAGAACGCCGTCGCCTCCTACCCGGCCGCCACCCTCAAGGCGTCGAAGAACGCCGACGCCGCCACCGCGTTCGTGAAGTGGCTCTCCACTCCCGAGGCGCAGAAGATCCTGGCGGACGCGGGCTTCCAGCAGCCGTAACCGACCCGGCCCCCGGGGGACCGTCACCGCTCCAACTCCCTTGCGAGGCCTGCCCGTTCGCGTCGCCCGTGCGCGCCGGGCGGGCCCCGCGCCATCAGGACACCGGGGGAAACCTCATGATCCGCAGCCGCTTCCGTTCCCGCCGGCGTCCACCCGTGGCTCTGGCGCTGCCCGCGCTGCTCGCCATCGCGTTCCTGCTGATGCCGCTCCTCGGCATCCTGGCCCGCACCTCCTGGGGCGAACTCGGCACACACCTGACCGGCCCCGACGTCACCGAGGCCCTGCGGCTCTCGCTCGTCGTCTCGTTCTGGGCACTGGGTCTCTCCCTTCTTCTCGGTGTGCCCCTGGCCTGGCTGCTCTCCCGGGTCGACTTCCCGGGCAAGTCCCTGGTGCGCTCGCTCGTCCTGCTGCCGATGGTGCTGCCGCCCACGGTCGGCGGTGTGGCCCTGCTGCTCGGGTTCGGGCGGCGCGGACTGCTCGGCCCGTGGCTGGAGAACACCTTCGGCATCACGCTGCCCTTCCACACCTCCGGCGCCGTGGTCGCCGCCACCTTCGTGGCCATGCCCTTCCTGGTGATCAGCCTGGAGGGCGCGCTCGGGGGGCTACGGCCCCGTTACGAGGAGACCGCCGCCTCGCTCGGCGCCTCGCCGTTCCGGGTCTTCCTCACCGTGACCCTGCCCATGGTGGCTCCGGGCCTGGCCGCGGGCGCGGCGCTCACCTGGGCCCGGGCGCTCGGCGAGTTCGGCGCGACGATCACCTTCGCGGGCAACCTCCCCGGCACCACCCAGACCCTCCCCCTCCAGGTCTACCTCCTGCTCCAGGACTCCCCCGAGGCCGCGACCTCCGTCTCCCTCCTGCTCCTCGCCATCGCCATGGCCGTACTCATCGCCCTGCGCGGCCGCTGGACGGGCGGCGCCACGGTACGCGGGGCCGCTCCCTCCCCCGGCGTCGCGGACACCGACCCCGCACCCGTCGAGCCGGGCGGGCCGGGCGGGCCGGGCGGGCCGGGCGGGCCGGGCGGGCCGGGCGGGCCGGGCGGGCCGGGCGGGCCGGAGGGCGCCGCCCCGCCGAAGGGCGACGACCTCAAGTCGACTGCCGAGACGCCCAGTTGGTCGCTCGACGCGGATGTGACCGGGTTCAACGAGCTGACCCTGCACGCCGAGCCCGGCACCACCATCGCCGTCGTCGGCGAGAACGGCGCCGGCAAAACCACCCTGCTGCGGGCCCTGCTCGGCCTCACCGACCGCGCCCACGCCACCCTCCACCTCGGCAACACCGACGTCACCGCACTCCCCCCGCACAAACGCGGTGTCGCCTGGGTGCCCCAGGACGGCGCACTCTTCCCCCACCTCACCGCCCTCACCAACACCGCCTACGGACTCCGCGCCCAGGGCACCCCCCGCGCAGAAGCCCGCACCACCGCCCAAACCTGGCTCGACCGCCTCGGCGTCGGCCACCTCGCCCACCGCAAACCCGCCCAACTCTCCGGCGGCCAAGCCCAACGCGTCGCCCTCGCCCGAGCCCTGGCAGCCCAGCCCCGACTCCTCCTCCTCGACGAACCCCTCGCCGCCCTCGACCAGACCACCCGCGCCCACGTCCGTCACACCCTGCGCACGCACCTCACCGACTTCTCCGGCGTCTGCCTCATCGTCACCCACGACCCCGTCGAGGCCGTCTCCCTCGCCGACCGCGTCCTCGTACTCCACAACGGACGCACCCTTCAAGACGCCCCGCCCACCGAGGTCACCCGCCACCCCCGCTCCCCCTGGGTCGCCCGCATGCTCGGCCGCAACGCCTGGCCCGGACAAGCCACCACCGCCGGCCTCGCCCTCGCGGACGGCACCCGGATCGTCACGGCCGAACAACTCGCCCCGGGCGCCCGCGCCTTGGCGATCATCGCCCCCGAATCGGTGTCCCTCCACCGCACCCGCCCCGACGGCAGCCCCCGCAACATCTGGCCCGGCACCGTCCGCGAGATCACCTCCAGCGGCAGCCGCCTGCGCGTCCTCATCGCCTCCGACCGAACCCCCGACCTCATCGCCGAGATCACCCCGCACGCGGCCGCCGAACTGCGCCTCGCCGAAGGAGCCACCGTGTGGTCCAGCGTGAAGGCGACCGAGGTGACTCTGGTCGCCCTGTGAGCCGACGCCTCTAGACTGGCCCCCGGAGAAGACAGACAGGGCCATCACACCGAGGAGACGGAGGCAACGGTGACGACGAGCAGCACCGATCCGTCGGCCCAGGTGCTCGGCGAGGCAGCGGGGGTCTTCGGACTCCTTGCCTCGCCCGCGCGGCTGCACATCATGTGGACGCTGAGCCATGGCGAGTCCGATGTGTCGGGTCTGGCCGAGAGGGTCGGCGGTGCGCTGCCGGCCGTCAGTCAGCATTTGGCGAAGCTGAAGCTCGCGGGGCTCGTCCGGTCCCGCCGGGAGGGACGGCGGGTCGTCTATCTCGTCGACGATCCCGATGTGGCTCAGATGGTGCGCTGGCTGGTCGCCCGTCTCGGCGGGGGCGTGAAGCTTCCGGGACCGTCGGGACTCGTCCGTGACCTGGGCGCCTGAGCGGAGCTCTTCTCTGCAGTTGTCAAGGAGCACTCCGCTTCAGCTGCTTCGTTCGCTCGGTTCCGGTCCGCGGGGACTCGTGGAGTCCGAAGCCGAGGCGCGACTTGTGCGATATGGGGAAAACGTCCTCCCCGCCCGCCGAGTTCCGTCCCTGCCGATTATTTTCCTGCGCAGTCTGCGCGACCCGTTCACCGCCGTACTCGCCTGTCTGGCCCTGGTCTCCGCGCTGGTCGCGGCCTGGGCGACGGCCTCGGTCATCGCGGTGCTCGTGGTGGTGAGCTGCGCTCTGCGGGCGGCCGGTGAGCACCGTGCCGACCGGTCGGCGGCCGGGTTGCGGGAGCTGGTGGCCAGCACCGCGACCGTGCTGCGCCGGACGGACGACGACGCGGCTCCGGTGCCGCGCGAGGTTCCGGTGGACCAGGTGGTGCCGGGCGATGTGGTGCGGCTCGCGCCCGGCGACCTCGTACCGGCGGATCTGCGACTGCTGCGGGCGACCGGCCTGACGATGCATCAGGCGGCGCTGACCGGGGAGTCCGCGCCGGTCCCCAAGTACCCGGTGGACGAGCCCGCGGCGCAGGCGCCGCCCGGAGCCGCCCGGGCGCACGAGCTCGACGATCAGGACTTCGACCGGCCCGAAGTCTGCTTCCAGGGCAGCAGCGTGGCCTCCGGCAGCGGCACCGGCGTGGTCGTCGCGACCGGGGCGGACACGCGGTTCGCACGGGCCGACAAGCCGCACCACGACGACCGGCGCACGACGGCCTTCGACCGCTCGGTGTACGGCATCTCCTGGATCCTGATCCGGTTCATGCTGCTCACCCCGCCACTGGTCCTGATGGCCAACGCGGCGCTGCGCGGCCGGGGCCTGGAGACGTTGCCGTTCGCGGTGGCCGTCGCGGTCGGGCTCACCCCCGAGATGCTGCCGGTCATCGTGACGACCACGCTCGCGCGCGGCGCCTCCACGCTCGCCCGCACCCACCAGGTGATCGTCAAAAGGCTGCCCGCGCTGCACGACCTCGGCGCCGTCGACGTCGTATGCCTGGACAAGACCGGCACGCTGACCCAGGACCGGCCGGTCCTGGACTGTGCGCTCGACCCGGCCGGGCGCCCCGACGACTCGGTTCTGCACTGGGCCGCCGTCAACAGTCTGTGGACCCTGCAACTCGCCGAACTGCCCGGCGCCGACGCCTTGGACGAAGCCCTGCTCGACGCGGCCGATGAGCGGCTGCCCGAGGACGCCCTGGAGTACGACGCGGTCGCAGCCCTCCCCTTCGACCCGGTGCGCCGGCTCTCCACGGCCGTGGTCGCCACCCCGCGCCGACTGGGCCGGCACACCTTGGTCGTCAAGGGCGCCGTGGAGGACGTACTGGAACGGTGCCTGCTCTCCGACGAGGAACGGCGCCGGGCGGCCGCGTTCGCCGGCCGCCTCGCCGCCGACGGGCTGCGCGTCCTCGCGGTGGCGCTCGCCGAACGGCCCGCCACCGGACGCCCGTACACCACCGCGGACGAGCGCGGGCTCACCCTCAAGGGCTTGGTCGGACTGCGCGACGCGACCGCCGAGTCGGCGGCGGACGCCCTTGCCGCGCTGGCCCACCGGGGCGTCGCCGTGAAGGTGCTGACCGGCGACCATCCCGGAACGGCCGCCCGCGCCTGCCGCGAGCTCGGCCTGGACCCGGGCGAGGTCGTCACCGCCGCGTCGCTCGACGCCCTCAGCGACACCGAGGTGGGCGAACTCGCCGACAGTAGTACTGTCTTCGCCCGCTGCTCCCCCGAGCAGAAGGCCCGGATCGTGCGGGCACTGCGCGAGCGCGGACACGTCACCGGATTCCTCGGCGACGGCGTCAACGACCTGCCCGCACTGCGCGCCTCCGACGTCGGCATCTGCCCGCCCGAGGCGGTGGACGTGGCCCGCGAGACGGCGGACGTCGTGCTCGCGGCGAAGGACCTCACCTCGCTCGACCACGCCATCGTGGCCGGGCGCGGGGGCGGCGCCACCATCGCCGGCTATCTGCGGATCACGCTGTCCTCGAACCTCGGCAACGTCATCGCGATGCTGACCGCCGGTCTGCTGCTGCCGTTCCTGCCGATGCTGCCCGCGCAGGTCCTGGTGCAGAACCTGTGCTTCGACGCGGCCCAACTGGCCTTCGCCTACGACCGGCCGCGGGCCGCGATGCTGCGCCGCCCGCTCAAGCTGCGCCCCCGCGAAGTCCTGGCCTCCGTCACCGGGTTCGGCGTGATCAACGCCGCCGCCGACCTCGCGACCTTCGCCGTACTGGTCTGGGCGGTCAGCGACACCCGGGGCGAAACCGCCTTCCACGCGGGCTGGTTCACCGAGAACCTGCTGACCCAGGCCCTGGTGATGGTGCTGCTGCGCACCGGCCGCGGCGGCGGCATCCCGATCACCGCGGGCGTACTCGCGCTGACCGGCCTGCTGCTCCCGCTCTCGCCGCTGGGTCCGCTGATCGGCATGGCCGCACTGCCCCTGGCGTACTATCCGCTGCTCGCCCTGGTCCTCACCCTGTACGCGGCCGCCCTGTACTGGCTCACCCGGCCGGCCCGAGCCGTGCGGTCCTGACCTTCCGCCCCCGGCCTTCCGCCCCCGACCTTCCGGCCCTGCCCTGATCCTCCGCCCCTGATCGGGGGCCGTTGTCAGACCCGGCGCCTACAGTTCTGGACATGAGCGACACAGCCCGTGAGGTTCCTCCGCGCATCCGGCTCCTGCCCTGGTCGGACGGCGATCTCGGCCTGCTCCGCAGGAAGAACGAGCCGGAGATGACCGAGCACCTCGGCGGCCCGGAGTCCGAGGAGAAGGTGCTGTCCCGGCACGCCAAGTACACGGCGATGAGCGCCCTCCCCGCGGCCGAGGGGCGCATGTTCAAGGTCGTCCTCGACGAGACGGGTGAGGCCGTCGGATCGGTCGGTTACTGGCCGCGAATATGGCAGGGCGAGCCGGTGTACGAGACCGGGTACGGCGTCCTCCCCGAGTTCCGGGGCCGCGGTCTGGCCGTCGCGGCGCTCCGGGCTGTCGTGGCGCAGGCCCGCGCCGCGGGCGGCCGGCGCACCCTGCACGCCTATCCGTCCGTGGACCACACCGCCTCCAACGCCACCTGCCGCAAGGCCGGCTTCGTGTGCGCCGGCGAGGTCGAGTTCGAGTACCCGCCGGGCACGACGATCCGCTCCAACGACTGGTGGACCGGCCTGGAGGCTTAGGGCCGGCCCCGAGCCCAATGGGCTCGGCCCAGCGGGCTCAGTCCCGCGGGCTCAGTCCAGTGGGCTCAGTCCAGTGGCTTGTCGAAGTTGAACGCCGTCACCGCCATGCGCTCGCGGAAGTAGAAGCGGTGCGCGTCGGTCCGGTGGGTAGCGGAGTCGAGGTTGAGGGAGGTGCAGCCCGCCGCCCTCGCGTGGGCCTCCAAGTGCGCGAGGAGGGCGTGGCCCACGCCGGTGGAGCGGGCGGTGGAGGTGGTGACCAGGTCGTCGACGTACAGCTTGCGGACGAAACCCGTGTTGGCGATGATCCGCCACCCCGCGGCGCCGACACAGGCCCCGTCGTCGCCGTAGGCGGCGCTGAAGCGCAGCCCCTGGGCGTGCCCTTCCCCGTAGATCTCGGCGAAGAGCTCCTCCGTGAGGTGCGGTCGGAGTTCACTGAGTACCGGCAGCAGGTCGTCCGTCAGACGCGGGTCGCCCGGCTCAAGGTCGATGATCTTCATGCCGGAAGGGTAGAGGGCCTGCCTCTCGGAGCCCCGTACGCCCCCGCCTGCACCCCGGGCTCCTCACGCGCGCCGGACTCCGCGCGCGTCCCAGGCGCCCCGCACCGGACGCCCTGCCGATATGCGCTTGACGGCCGTGACCTCGTCGAGGATTCTTATTTATCTGCGTCGCGCAGATTATGTTTGATGCAGATTGACCGGGTGCAGGCGGAGACCGCGCAGTTTGAGACTGGTGCGACGGTCACCGGCATCACCTCCCGCCGACACCGCCTCAATGGTTCCAACTTCCTTTGTCCAAGGGGTATTTCCACCATGACGATTCTGATCACCGGCAGCCGCGGCAAGGTAGCCACGTCCCTCATCCCGCTGCTGCGCGAGCGCGGGCTCGACGTGCGTGCGGCTTCCGCGAGTCCCGACAAGCTGTCGCTTCCGGACGGTGTGCAGCGCGTCGTCTGCGACCTCGACGACCCGGCGACGTTCCCGGCCGCGCTGGCCGGCGTCGAGTCGGTCTTCCTGTACGCCAGCCCGAAGCACATCGAGGCGTTCCTCGCCGAGGCGGAGGCCGCGGGGGTGCGACACATCGTGCTGCTCTCGTCCAGTTCCGTCATCGAGCCCGACGCCGACACCAATGCCATCGCCGCGATGCACAGCGCGGTCGAGCGCGGCCTGGAGCACTCCGGCATCCCCTCGACCGTCCTCCAGCCCGGCGGCTTCGCCGGCAACGCCCTCGGCTGGGCCTGGGCGGTCAAGGCGACCGGCGCCGTGGACCACCCGTTCCCCGGAGCCCAGTCCGCCGTCATCCACGAGGCGGACATCGCGGACGCCGCGGTCGCCGTCCTCACCCGGCCCGAACTGCGTGGCCGCGCCTACCACCTCACCGGGCCGGCCTCCCTCAGCGTCACCGAGCAGGTGGCGATCCTCGCCGAGGCGGCCGGCCGCCCGCTCACCGTCAACGCCGTGAGTGCCGAGGCGTGGAAGGCGTCGACGGCGGAATTCATGCCACCCGCGGTCGCGGAGGCGCTGCTCGGCTACTTCGCCTCGCACAACGGGCTGCCCGACGCCGTCACCAACACCGTGGAGGAGTTGACCGGCCACCCGGCCCGCACCTTCGAATCCTGGGCACGCGAAAACGCGGACGCCTTCCGGCCCTAGGTGCGGCCGCGTCCGTTCCGGGTACGCGTCCGGGTCTGCGTCCGTTCCGGGTCCGCGTCCGGGTCCGGGTCCGTGTCCGTTCCGGGTACGCGTCTGTTCCGGGTCCGTTCCGGGTACGCGTCCGTTCCGGGTACGCGTCTGTTCCGGGTCCGTTCCGGGTTCGTTTCTGCCTCCGCGTTGGCGTTGGCGTTCACCTCTTCGTCCGCGTCTGCCCGGTCCCGTCCGCACCGCCTCCGCCAACCCCGGTCATCCTTGGCCGCCGCCCCGGGGGTCCGGCTGTCCGCCCCCGGGGTGTCCCCGGCGCGCCCCCGAAAGCCCTGGCCCGCAGTGCCGGCGCAGTGCCATCCTGACGGCGTGAACGGACCGGAGATCCACATCGACTTCGCCCCCGAGCTGCGGCTCTTCGTTCCGGTGAAGCGGCGCGAGGGCGCGAGCAGCGTCGTGACCGACGGCGTGTCCACGCTGGGCCATGTCGTCGAGTCCCTGGGCGTCCCGCTCACCGAGGTCGGACGGCTGCTCGCGGACGGCCGCGCGGTGCCGGTCTCCCACGTTCCGGTGGCGGGCGAGACCGTCGAGGTGCGAGCCGTCGACCGCCCCCAGGCGGTGCCGGGTGCCCCGCTGCGCTTCTTGCTCGACGTCCATCTCGGCACGCTTGCACGGCGGTTGAGACTGCTCGGCGTCGACGCGGCGTACGAGAGCGAGGACATCGGGGACCCGGCGCTCGCGGCGCTCTCCGCGCGGGAGCGGCGCGTCATGCTCTCGCGGGACCGAGGCCTGCTGCACCGCAGGGAGCTGTGGGCGGGGGCGTACATCTACAGCCACCGTACCGAGGAGCAACTGCGGGACGTACTCGGCCGGTTCACGCCCACGCTCGCGCCCTGGACGCGGTGCACGGCGTGCAACGCACCGCTGCGGGAGGCCGACAAGGAGTCGGTGGGCGACCGGCTGGAACACGGCACTCGCAGCACGTACGAGGTCTTCGCCGAGTGCGGCTCCTGCGAGCGGGTGTACTGGCGTGGCGCGCACCACGCCGCGCTTGAGGCGATCGTCGACTCGGCGGTACGGGAGTTCGGCTCGGCGGGGGGCCGCCCGGCGGAGGGCCGCCCGGCGGGGGGCCGTTCGGCTGAGCGTGCCGGACCGGCGTAGAAGGGACGAGGTCGGCGTGGGCAGGGTGGGGTCGGCGCGGGCGGGGCGGGGTCGGCGGGGTCAAAGCGGGCGGGACAGAGTCGCTGTCCGACGTGCGGCTTATATCTGGCCGCTACGGAGGCGTTCGACCTGGGCGATGCTGAGGTCCACGGTGCGGCGCATGTGTGTGGCGATGAACGCGATCTCGTCGTCCTCGTACCCGTCGAACATCTCCCACCAGGCTCCGTTGAGCCGGCCCCACACCTTGCCGAACTCGGCCATCCGTCCGGGCACCACCTCGACCAGGACCTTCCTGCGGTCCTCGGTGTCGCGGTGCCGGGTGACATAGCCGGCCTTCTCCAGGCGGTCGACGAGCCGGGTCGCGGAGCCGGTCGTGAGGCCGGTCAGTTCGGCGATCCGTCCCGTGGTGACGGGGCCCGGCTCCAGGCCGAGGAGGTTGAGGCACTGGACGTCGGTGGGGTGCAGCCCCAGGTGGTCGGCGAGCGCCTGGTTGAACAGGGCGTACGAGGCCATGTAGCGGCGGGATACTGCGCCCAGGTCGCGCAGCAGGTCGGCTCGGCCGTTCGGGGTTGGGCGGGTCTTCTGTGCCATGCAGAAAGTGTACGAAGCAGAGTTTGAGGGGCTCGGCCCCCTCAAACTCCCCTTGGCGGGGTTGCCCGCCCTCCCGCCCGTTGCTCGGGGTTGGTGGGTTCCGGCCCCCGGGGCTCCGCCCCGGACCCCGGGGGGTTTGCCCACCCACCCGCCCGTGCGGCCGGGCTGAAGGTTCCGGGCCCTGGGGGCTCCGCCCCCAGACCCCCGCAGGGGCTGCGCCCCCTGCACCCCCGGTTCGGGGCTCCGCCCCGGACCCCGTATCGCGCCTTAAGGGCGCTCGTCCTCAATCGCCGGACGGGCTGAA
>NZ_JBIAGW010000025.1:0-99937 GCF_042869955.1 Streptomyces sp. NPDC006691 | reverse complement strand
CTCCGCCCCGGACCCCGTATCGCGCCTTAAGGGCGCTCGTCCTCAAACTCCCCCAAGGCCTTAAGGGCCAGGGGGGACCCCCATGACGGGCTGAAAATGCCTCCACCGGCCCGTACCGATCAGCCGGACGGGCTGAAAATGCCTCGATGCGGGCCCGTACCGATCGGCCGGACGGGCTGAAGCGCCCAATGCGGGCCAGCACCGAGGCTTTTAGGGGCGCGGGGAACTGCGCGACCAGCCACCCACGACCCACACCCGAAAGCGGCCGCACTCAGCCCCTCCGGCGTTTGAGGAGCGGGGTCGGGGGCCGAGCCCCGGCCGCTTCACCCCGCCGGGGTGGAAGGGTCAGGCGCCCAGGGTGACGGGCCCCGCCCCCTCCGCGCCCGCAAGCTCAAGCACCCACACCTCATTGCCCCCGGCCCGCAACACCGCCCCCGGCACGTACAGCCCCCGCTGCGGCCCCACCCCCCAGTACCGCCCCACGCAGAACCCGTTCACCCACACGAACCCCCGCCCCCACCCGGGGAGCCGAAGCCACGCGAACGAGGCCCCGGCGGACGGCAGGTCCACGGCACCCCGGTGCAGACCGACGGCCCCCGCGGAACCTGCCGCCCCCGCCGCCCCCTTCGACCCCGCCGCCCCCGCCAGGGCGAAGGGCACCTTCGCCACCCCGGGGGCGGAGAAGGCGTCCAGGCGCAGCCCCCGCGCCCGCACCCCGTGCAAGTACTGCCGCTCGTGCAGCACCCCACCCGTGATCCCCTTCGGCTCCCCGCCGCGCGGCCCGTAGTTGACCCGGCCCAGGGACTCGACCCACAGCTCCACCGCCGCACCCCCCGGCACCGGCTCGGGCAGCGCCGCGTCCTCCGTGTCGAGGACCCCGGCGCGTACGCCGTCGACGTACACCGTCGCCACGTCCCGCAGCCCGAGCACCCCGAGCGCGTACGGCTGACGCGGCGCGGGCACATCGACCCGGTAGCGGACCAGCCCCCGGTCGACACCCACCTCCTCGAACGTCGCCGGCACCGGCCCCTCGCACTCCGCTCCCCCCAGGACGTCCAGAACGTCCGGCAGGGACGCCCAGCCGTCCGTACGGACCGCGTGCGAACCGGTCAACTCGACCGGTGGCGGCGGGAGTTCGGGCAGAGTACGGCCGTCCTGGTACGCGGCGAGCACCTCCCGGAACCGCCAGAACTTCTCCGTCGGCCGCCCCGCCTCGTCGATCGGCGCGTCGTAGTCGTACGACGTCGCCGTCGGCTCCAGCGCCCCCACATGCAGCTCGCCCGCCCGGTTCGCGCCGGACCAGCCGGCGAAGTTGGTGCCACCGTGCGCCATGTACAGGTTGACGGACGCCCCGCACTCCAGGATCTCCCGCAGCGTCGCCGCCGCGTCCTCCGCGTCCCGCACCACGTGCTCCGCGCCCCAGTGGTCGAACCAGCCGCACCAGAACTCCATGCACATCAACGGCCCCGACGGCTGATGGCGGCGCAGCACCTCGAAGCCCTCGCGCGCCCCGCTGCCGAAGTTCGCCGTGGCGAGCACCCCGGGCAGCGAACCCCCGGTCAGCATGTGGTCCTCGGGACCGTCCGAGGTGAACAGCGGCACCGCGATGCCGCGGTCGCGCAGCAGCCCCGCCAAGTGCTCCAGATAGCCCCGGTCGGTGCCGTAACTGCCGTACTCGTTCTCCACCTGCACCATCAGCACCGGCCCGCCCCGGTCGATCTGACGCTCGGCGACCTGGGGGAGCAGCACCCCGAACCAGCGCTCCACGTGCGCCAGATACTCCGGGTCGCCGGTGCGCGCGCGCCGGCCGAGCGGGCCCGTCAGCCAGTGCGGAAGCCCGCCGTTCTCCCACTCGGCACAGATGTAGGGCCCCGGCCGCACGATCGCCCACAGCCCGGCCGCATCCGCCGCGTCCAGGAACCGGCCGAGCGCCGCCACGTCCTCGTACCCCTCCGGCCGCGGCTCGTGCAGGTTCCACGGGACGTACGTCTCGACGCAGTTCAGGCCCATCGCCCGCAGCATCGCCAGCCGGTGCCCCCACTGCGACTCGTGCACCCGGAAATAGTGCAGCGCCCCCGACAGCAGGCGCACCGGCCGCCCGTCGAGCAGAAAATCCTCGTCCCCCACGGTGAAGTCGCCCACCGGCCGCCCCGCCCATCTGTCTCGGTCACTGTGCCCGGCCACTCTCGCCCCTGGCGCGGTTGCCGGTCCATGGACAAAGATCGGCGCTGATTGGACGCAAGGGGGACGGCACAGAACGGACATGGGCATGTATCACACCTGGATGCGGTATTTCACCCCCAGCCCGGCCCACCACCGCCTCGGCCTGGTCTGCCTGGGAGTGGGCCTCCAGCACGGCACGCTGCCCACCGTCGGACCCCGCACCCTCGACCACCACGTCGCCGTCGTCATCGGCGCCGGCAGCGGCTGGTTCCGCGGCACCGACGGCCGCAGGCAGGCCGTCACCGCACCCGCCCTGATCTGGCTCACCCCCGGCGTCCCCCACCACTACGGGCCCGACCCCGCCACCGGCTGGGACGAGTCGTTCGTCGACTTCAGCGGGCCCGCCACCACCACGTACACCGAACTCGGCTACATCGACCCCGACCACCCCGTCGTGCCGCTCAGCGACACCGTCGGCGCCCGCGCCGCCGTGGGCCGCATCGCCAGAGCCGCCCGCCGCGGCAACCCGCTCCTGGAGGTCGAGACCGCCGCCGCCGTCCACGAACTCCTCGTCGCACTGCGCCGCGCCCGCGCCGACGTCGCCCCCGACGGCGACCCCGTCCTCGACGCCCTGGCCCGTGACGCCTTCCAGCCCCTGTCGGTGGCCGAACACGCAGCCCGGCACGGCATGACCCCCGCCGAGCTGCGCACCGCCGTGCGCCGGGCCGCCGGATGCAGCCCCAAGGACTACCTCCTCGGCATCCGCCTCGGCCGCGCCAAGGAACTCCTCGCCGCCACCGAACTGCCGGTCGCGGCCATAGCCCGCCGCGTCGGCTACGACGACCCCGCCTACTTCTCCCGCCTGTTCACCCGCCGCGTCGGCATCGCCCCCGTACGCTTCCGCGCCCAGCAGGGCCGGGCCGTTCCCGGCGGCTGGAGCCACCGGATCCCGGATCCTGAACACCCCCCGACCATCGCGGGCCACGCCACGTAAGCTCGATGACCATGACCACGATCGACCCCTCCGTGCAGGCTGAGCTGGGCAGGCTCCGCGACAGCATCGACAACATCGACGCCGCCGTCGTGCACATGCTGGCGGAGCGCTTCAAATGCACCCAGCAGGTCGGCCACCTCAAGGCCGAACACAGCCTGCCCCCGGCCGACCCCTCGCGCGAAGCCGAGCAGATCGCCCGCCTGCGCCGCCTCGCCGAGAGCGCCAAGCTCGACCCGGCCTTCGCCGAGAAGCTCCTCAACTTCATCATCGCCGAGGTCATCAGGCACCACGAGACCATCGCCAAATCCGCCTGACGGCCCCGCCCCCCCCGGCGCCCCTGGAGCTTCCGACCCCGGAGGCCCCGCCCCCAGACCCCGTATCACGCCTTGACGGAGCTCATCCCCATCGCGCGGCTCCGCCGCGGTGGCCGCGACCGGGGAATGCCGGCCCACCTACAGGGGCGCGGGGCTGTGACGTTCGCGCGGCTCCGCCGCGGTGGGCGCGGCCGGGGAATGCCGGCCCAGTTACAGGGGCGCGGGGCTGTGACGTTCGCGCGGCTCCGCCGCGGTGGGCGCGGCCGGGGAATGCCGGCCCAGTTACAGGGGCGCGGGGAACTGCGCGAACAGCCACGCACGGTGCGAGGCCGAAAGGGGCCGGGGGCCCGGGCCCCCGACCCCCTCAGGCCCCCGCCCCCTCCGGGCGGCCTGTGCCGCCCCCGCCGCATCGGGCAGCATGGCCCCATGTCCGTACTGACGCGCGACGAAGCGCAGACCCGAGCCCGACTCCTCTCCGTACAGCGGTACGCGATCGACCTGGACCTCACCACCGGCGGCGAGGACACCTTCACCTCCCGCACCGCCATCCACTTCACCGCGCACACCGCCGGGGACACCTTCGTCGAGCTCAAGCCCGCCTCGCTGCGCTCGGTCACCCTCGACGGAACGCCCCTGGACCCCGAGGCCCTCGATGAGAACCGGCTCGCACTGACCCTCACCGAAGGCCCGCACGAACTGCACGTCGACGCCGACATGGCGTACTCCCGCACCGGTGAGGGACTGCACCGCTTCACCGACCCCGTCGACGGCGAGACCTACACCTACACCCAGCTGTTCATGGACGACGTACAGCGCGTCTACGCCGCCTTCGACCAGCCCGACCTCAAAGCCGTCTTCGACCTCACCGTGCGCGCCCCCGACGGCTGGACCGTCCTCGCCAACGGCATCACCGCACAACAGGAGGACGGCCGCTGGACAGCCGCCACCACCCCCGTCATCTCCACCTACCTCGTCGCCGTCGCCGCGGGCCCCTGGCACTCGGTCACCACCGAACACGCGGGCCTCCCCTTCGGCCTGCACTGCCGCCGCTCGCTCGCCCCCCACCTCGACGCCGACGCCGACGAACTCTTCGAGGTCACCCGGCACTGCTACGACCGCTACCACGAGAAGTTCGACGAGCCCTACCCCTTCGACTCCTACGACCAGGCCTTCGTCCCCGAATTCAACGCCGGCGCCATGGAGAACCCCGGACTCGTCACGTTCCGCGACGAGTTCGTCTACCGCTCCGCCGTCACGGACACCGAACGCCAGACCCGCGCCATGGTCATCGCCCACGAAATGGCCCACATGTGGTTCGGCGACCTCGTCACCCTCCAGTGGTGGGACGACATCTGGCTGAACGAGTCCTTCGCCGAATACATGGGCTACCACACCCTCAACGAGGCCGCACAGCAAGCCAGTTCCGGCATACTCCCCGCCTGGAGCAGCACCGACACCTGGGTCTACTTCGGCATCACCCGCAAGTCCTGGGGCTACGACGCCGACCAGCGCCCCTCCACCCACCCCGTCGCACCCCCGGCCGACGCCGTCCCCGACACCGCGTCCGCCCTGCTCAACTTCGACGGCATCTCCTACGCCAAGGGTGCCTCCGCGCTGCGCCAACTCGTCGCCTGGCTCGGCGAGAAGGACTTCCTCGCCGGCATCAACACCCACTTCGCCCGGCACAAGTTCGCCAACGCCACCCTCGCCGACTTCATCGACTCCCTCGCCCGCACCACCGACCGGGACGTCCACGCCTGGGCCGAACAATGGCTGCGCACCACCGGAGTCGACACCCTCACCCCCACCGTCGAAGAAACCGACGGCGCCTGGCACCTCACCGTCACCCGGCAGGGCGAGCGCCCCCACCGCCTCACCGTCGGCGCCTACGACCACGCACCGGGCCACGGCAACACCCTCGTCCCGCGTGAACACATCGACATCGACGTACCCCAGGACGAGACGACCGTACGCCCCGGCCGCCGCCCCGCACTCCTCGTCCTCAACGACCAGGACCTCACCTACGCCAAGGTCCGCCTCGACGCCACCTCCACCGAGACCGCCCTGCGCTCCCTGTCCGGCATCCCCGACGCCGTCACCCGCGCCGTCCTGTGGAACTCCCTGCGCGACATGGTCCGCGACGGCGAACTCGAACCCGCCGCCTACCTCGAAACCGCCCGCGCCCACCTCACCGAAGAAGCCGACCTCGCCATCGTCCAGGGCGTCCTCGCCTTCGCCGCCGCCCACATCACCGACCGCTACCTCACCCCCGTCGAACGCCCCGCCGCACTCGCGCTGCTCAGCGACCTCACCCGCGACCTCATCCGCCGCACCGAGGACGGCACCAACCCGGGCCTGCGCCTCATCGCCGTACGCCACTTCATCGACGCCGCCACCCAGCCCGACACCATCCGCGGCTGGCTCGAAGAAGGCCACGTCCCCGGCGGGCCCGCCCTCGACCCCGAACTGCGCTGGCGCATCCTGACCCGCCTCGCCGTCCTCGGCGCCACCGACGACCAGGAGATCGCCGCCCACCTCGCCGCCGACCCCAGCGCCACCGGCGAAGAGGGCGCCGCCCGCTGCCGCGCCGCGCTGCCCACCGCCGCCGCCAAGGAAGCCGCCTGGAACGCCATGTTCCACGGCGACACCCTGTCCAACTACCTCCTCACCGCCACCGCCCAAGGCTTCTGGCAACCCGAACAGGAAGAACTCCTGCGGCCCTACACCGCCCGCTACTACCAGGACGCGCCCCCGCTCGCCGACCGCCGCGGCCCCGCCATCGCCGACGCCGTGGGCCGTCACGCCTTCCCCGGCCCCGTCGACACCGACGCCCTGCACCACGGCGAAGCCGCCCTCACCCGCACCGACCTGCTGCCCGCCCTGCGCCGCAAACTCATCGACCAGGTCGACGACCTGCGTCGCGCCCTGCACGTACGGGGCCGCACCACGAGCTGACCACGGAGACTCCCGCACACCAGGCCGAGCCCGACGGGACCAGGTCGAGCCCGACGGGACCCGATCGATCCCCACGGTCCTGCTCGGCCCGCCGGGACCCGGCCGAACTCATCCGGCCCGCAGGCGAGTTGGGGATCCGGCCCGCACGCCATACCAGCAAGCACCCTGCCCAACTCGCCCCCACCGCAAGGCAGTACCACTTTCGGGTTGAGATCGTTGTGCACAGCGGCTTCACCGGCCGATCCAGGATCACGCTGGTGAAGTCGCTGCCCGCACCCCCGAAGGAACCCCATGCACAGCCCGCCCCTCGCCGGAGGCACCGCAGGGCCCGCGGCCCTGCGCCCCCTGCTCGACGTCGTACTCGACGCCCTCCACCAGGGGGCGAAGACCCGGGGCGGCCCGCTACCGCCCGGCGGACCCGAAGCGGTCGCCCAGCGCGTCCACAACGCCGCGACGACTTTCCCCACCCGGACCTCCGGCAGCGGTAACGGCACCGGCACGGACCCTGACGTCGGCACGGGCACAGGCGCAGGCGCTGACACCGGCACCGGCACCGGCACAGGCGCTGACACCGGCACCGGCATCAGCACCGGGACAAGCACCGGCACCAGCACCGGGACAAGCACCGGCACCCGCATCGGCCCCGCCCAGGCCGGCCCCCGCACCGAGGCGGCCCTCAGCACCCTCCTCCCCAGCCGCGGCACCGGCGCCGAAGAGGCCCTCACCACCCTCGTACGCGCCCTCGCCGAAGGCTCCGCCGACCCCGCCGAACCCTGCTGTGCGGCCCACCTGCACACCCCGCCGCTCGCCCTCGCCGCGGCCGCCGACCTCGCCGCCGGCGCGCTCAACCCGTCCCTGGACTCCTGGGACCAGGCCCCCGCCGCCTCCGCGCTCGAAGCCCTCCTCACCCGCGGCATCGCCCACGAGATCTGGCCCCACGGCGGGGACGCCCTCGTCACCACCGGCGGCACCGAGTCCAACCAGCTCGCGCTCCTGCTCGCCCGCGAACACCACGGACCCGTCCAGATCGTGTGCGGCGCCCACACCCACCACTCCATCCACCGCGCCGCCTGGCTCCTCGGCCTGCCCGACCCCGTCGTCGTCCCCGCCCCCGCCGGCACCACCGACCTCGCCGCCCTCGACGCCGCCCTCACCGAGCTGCGCGCCCGCCCCACCCTCGTCGTCGCCACCGCAGGCACCACCGACACCGGCGCCATCGACCCGCTGCCCGCCATCGCCGACCTGTGCGCCACCCACCACGCCGAACTCCACATCGACGCCGCCTACGGCGGGCCCCTCCTGTTCAGTGACCGTCACCGCCCCCGGCTCGGCGGCCTCGAACGCGCCCACACCGTCACCCTCGACCTGCACAAACTCGGCTGGCAACCCGTCGCCGCAGGCCTCATCGCCGTCGCCGACCCCAGCCGCCTCACCCCCCTCGGGCACCGCGCCGACTACCTCAACGCCGACGACGACACCGAAGCGGGCCTGCCCGACCTCCTCGGCCGCTCCCTGCGCACCACCCGCCGCCCCGACGCCCTCAAAATCGCCGTCACCCTACGAGCCCTCGGCCGTGACGGCCTCGCCCACCTCGTCGACCGCGTCTGCGACCACGCCGCGCGACTGGCCCAACTCATCGACCAGCACCCGCAGTTGGAGCTCTACGCGGCTCCCGCCATCTCCACCGTCCTCTTCCGTCCGTACGGCGCCGACGACACCACCGTCGCCGACATCCGCCGCACCCTGCTCCACCACGGCACCGCCGTCCTCGGCCGCGCCCACGCCGAGGGACGCCTGTGGCTCAAAGCGACCCTCCTCAACCCCCACCTCACCCCCCACGACCTGCACACCCTCCTCGACACCACACTCCGCGCCGTCGGCGCCCGCCCCGCCACCACCCCACCCCCCACGGAAGGCACCCACCGATGACCACCCACACCCCCGAAGACCAACCCCACGACCTCGTCGGCATCGGCATCGGCCCCTTCAACCTCTCCCTCGCCGCCCTGGCCCACGGCGTACCCGGCGGACTCGACACCGCCTTCTACGAACAGCGCCCCGCCTTCCACTGGCACCCCGGTCTCCTCATCGAAGGCGCCTCCCTCCAAGTCCCCTTCCTCGCCGACCTCGTCACCCTCGCCGACCCCGCCAACCCCTGGACCTTCCTCAACTACCTCAAGCACCGCGAACGGCTCTTCCCGTTCTACTTCGCCGAAAAGTTCCACATCCAGCGCACCGAATACGACGCCTACTGCCGCTGGGTCAGCGAAAACCTCACCGACCTGCACTTCTCCCACCAGGTCGACGCCGTCCGCTGGAACCCCGAACGCGGCCTGTTCGAGATCGACTTCACCCAGCTCGACCTCCACGGCGAAGCCGAAGCACTCGGCCGCTCCTACACCCGCCACCTCGCCGTCGGCGTCGGCACCCAACCCCACGTCCCCGAACCCCTCAAACCCCTCGCCGACGCCCCCACCGTCCCCGTCATCCACTCCGCCGACTACCTCGACCACCGCGCCCGGCTGCTCGCCGCCGAGCACATCACCGTCATCGGCTCCGGCCAGTCCGGCGCCGAAGTCTTCCTCGACCTCCTGCGCAACCGGCCCGCGGGCGCCGAGAAGATCGCCTGGCTCACCCGCACCGAGGCGTTCGCGCCCATGGAGTACTCCAAGCTCGGCCTCGAACACTTCACCCCCGACTACACCCGCTACTTCCACGCCCTCACCGAACCCGTACGCGACCAGCTCCTGCCCCGCCAATGGCAGCTCCACAAGGGCATCGACGCCGACACCATGGCCGCCATCCACGACGAGCTCTACCGCCGCACCCAGCACGGCGGCTGGCCCGACATCACCATGACCCCCGGAGTCTCCGTACGCACCGCCGGACGCGTCGCCACCACCAAGGTCGAACTCCACCTCGAACACACCCAGCAGGGCGTACGCGACCGCATCACCACCGACGCCGTCGTCCTCGCCACCGGCTACCGCGAACGCCCCCTCGGCCGCATGCTCGCCGGACTCGACCCCTACATGCGCTACGACAGCGCCGAACGCCCCCGCATCGACGCCGAGTTCAAACTGGTCCTGGACGCCTCCGTCACCGGCAACGTCTACGTCCAGAACGCCGAACGGCACACCCACGGCGTCGGCGCCCCCGACCTCGGCCTCGCCGCCTGGCGCAGCGCCACCATCCTCAACTCCCTCACCGGAAAGGAGCCCTACCCCCAGCCGGCCCGCACCGCCTTCACCACCTTCGGCCTCGACAAAAAAAATCAGGCCCGCCCGGTCCCACACCAACCGGAGGGCCTGATCCCACTCGTCGAACAGCCGTGACACACCGTCAGAACCCCTTCCAGGAGGCCCGGGAGAGGCCCAGGGCGGGGCTCAGAAAGCGGCTCAGAACACGGCTCAGAACACGGCCACGCCGTTCTGTGTCAGCTTCCAGTCCACCGAAGCGAACTCCGCCTGATCGATGACACCCTTCGCCTTCACCCACGCGATCATCGTGTTGCGGATCTCATCGGAGTTCGCCCACACCTGCTTGGCGGTCGCCACCCCCGGGAAGTTGCCGCCACCATTGGCCCGGTAGTTGTTCACCGCCAGCACGAACTGCGCCTTGTCGTCCAACGGCTTCCCGTCGAACATCACCTTCGACACCCGCGAACCGGCCGGCTTCGCGATGTCGACCTCGTACGAGACGCCGCTCACCACGTCATAGTTGTAGTCCGGCGTGCTGTTCGCGTTGGTGATCTTGGCGGGGTCGACCGGGCCCGTCGTCTGCACGTAGTAGTTCGCCGAGAACTCCAGATACGCCCGAATCTGAGCACCCGTCAGAAGCCGTGCTTCCAGCGTGTTCTCGTACACGTACAGACCCGCGACGTCCTTGATCGTGACCTTCCCCGCAGGAATCACCGCGGTCCGCGAGAAACACGCCGCCTGCGAAAGCACCGGCAACGAGGCGTACTCCGACGACGCCAGCGCCGCCTTCACCGTGTCCGTCTGAATGCGGTTGATCAGATCGATGATCGGCACATCCTTGTACGGGGCCTCCGCCGACCGCATCTCCGCCGCGTTCGTGCCCACCACCTGGTTCACATACGCCACGACCTTGTCGTGCTCCGCCTTCACCAGACGCCTCACCACCGGATCCTCGGCCACCGCGTTCGCATTGCGCACATCCGCCGTCACCGACGTCACCTGCCAGCGGCCCCGCGCGAACTCCAGCGCGAAGTCGAAAACACTCAGCCGCATGCCCCACATGTACGGCTCCGACAGCACCACGGACTTGCCGGTCTCCTTGTTCACCACCGTCCGCGACGCCACCTCCTTGTGCGTGTGACCCACCAGAATCGCGTCGATCCCCGGCACCTGCTCCGCCACCAGCGACGACGCGTTCTCCGGATACGGCAGCGCGTCCCCGTACGACGTGCCCCCGTCCAGACCCGAATGGTCCGTACAGATCACCACGTCACAACCCAGCGCCCGCAGCTTCGGCACGTAGATCTTCGCCTGCTCCACCAGACCCGGGAACGTCATCTTCCCCTGCACGTTCGCCTTGTCCCAGATCGCGATCCCAGGATTCGTCAACCCCAGGATCCCCACCTTCACATCCGGCCCGTGCGGCACCTTCAGACGCCGCACCGTGTACGGAGGGAAAGCCGGCTTCAACGTCTTCGCGTCCAGCGCGTTCGCGCCGAGGAGCGGGAAGTCCAGCTGGTCCTGGAACGCCCGAAGCGTCGGAATGCCGTAGTTGAACTCGTGGTTGCCGAGCGCCGCCGCGTCGTAGCGCATGTGGTTCATCGCCAGCGCCATCGGATGCTCAGGACCCCGCTTGCCGCCCGAACCCGTGATCGGCTCGACCCGCGCGTAGTAGTACGACAGCTGCGTGCCCTGGATGATGTCACCCGCGTCGATCAACAGCGTGTTGTGGCGGCCCTTCTCCTTACGGACCTGATCCACCAGCGTCGAGATCTTCGCCAGACCCACGTCGTTGTGCGCCGCGTCGTCGTACTCCGCGTCCGTGAAGTAGTCCCAGTTGAAGACATGACCGTGCAGATCCGTCGTGCCCATCACCGAGAACGCGTACCGCTTCGGCTCACGCCCGTGCCCATGGCCCAGATCCTGCGTCCGGGGCGCCGCCTCGGCGGGCGACACCACACCCCCCGCCACGGCCACACCGGCCCCGGCGGCGGCCGTAGTGCCCAGGAACGTCCTGCGGTTCAGCGGCATGCTCTCTCCCTGAAGTCGTATGACGCGCGCGGAAGTTGTGCGGACGGTGACGCGCGTAGACCCAGGGATTCTGACCCAGAACCGGCCACCCGCAACACCCCCCGCAGGTTGCGATCTGATGACCGGCCCCCGACCAAAGCGCCACTGCGGGCCCCGACGGAAAGCCGCCCCGCCGGACCCGCCGGCCAGCCCCGCCGCCGGACCCCGCCGGCAAGCCCCGCCGCCGGACCCCGCCGGCAAGCCCCGCCGCCGGACCCCGCCGGCAAGCCCCGCTGCCAAACCCCCGACGGCAAGCCCCCACCCGACCACACCCACCGGTGCCACAGTGGACCCATGACCGACGCCCAGCCCTACGGCACCCCCGAACAGCCACGCCTCGCCGTCCACGGCGAAGCCCACCTCGAAGTCGACCCCGAAATCGCCGGCATCACCATCACCATCGCCACCCGCGGCACCGACCGCCGCGCCACCCTCGACGACCTCACCCGCCGCAACACCCACGTCATCGACCTCATCAAAAGCTACGGAGACGCCATCGAAAAACTCGAAACCGGCGCCTTCACCCTCACCCCCGAACTCACCCGCCACGGCCGCGGCGAACGCGTCCGCACCTACCACGGCACCGTCCACATCACCACCGAACTCACCGACTTCACCACCCTCGGCGAACTCACCACCCGCCTAGCCGACCTCGAACTCACCCGCGTCGACGGCCCCTGGTGGTCCCTGCGCCCCGACTCACCCGCCCACAGCGAAGTACGCCGCCGCGCCGTCCACCAAGCCGTCGCACGCGCCCGCGAATACGCCGACGCCCTCGGCGCCACCCTCGCCGCCCTCGTCGAACTCTCCGACCCCGGCGCCGAAAACCCCACCCCCTACGGCCTCCCCGCCGCAGGCGGCATGGCCTTCCGCGCCGCCGCCCCCGGCGCCGCCGAACCCGCCCCCACCCTCGACCTCGAACCCCAACGCCAGTCCGTCCACGCCCGCGTCAACGCCCGCTTCCTCATGACCCCGCCCAAGCTGTAACCACCGAACAGAGCACCCGAACACAGCCCGTGACGCCCACCCGCGCCGGGCGCCCCGACATGCTCATCGGAGCGCCCCCGCGCACAATTCAACACTTGTCAACCACCCTTCACGCAAAGGTTGTTGAGCAGTAACCCCAGTCCAAATCTCTACCCACCGGTAAGCCCTAGGCTCGAACCATGCGCCGAGCCAAAATCGTCTGCACCCTGGGCCCCGCCACCGACACATACGACCAGATCAAAGCCCTGGTCGAAGCCGGAATGGACGTAGCCCGCTTCAACCTCAGCCACGGCACCTACGCCGAGCACGAACAGCGCTACCACCACGTCCGCAAAGCCTCCGAAGAGACCGGCCACAACATCGGCATCCTCGCCGACCTTCAAGGCCCGAAGATCCGCCTCGGCCGCTTCACCGAAGGCCCCGTACTCCTTGAACGCGGCGACGAATTCACCATCACCGTCGAACCCGACACACAAGGCGACCGACACCACTGCGGCACCACCTACCAAGGCCTCGCCGCCGACGTCACCACCGGCGAACGCATCCTCGTCGACGACGGCAAAGTGACCCTCCAAGTCACCAGCGTCGACGGCCCCCGCGTCCACACCCTCGTCATCGAAGGAGGCATGGTCTCCGACCACAAGGGCCTCAACCTCCCCGGCGTGGCCGTCTCCGTCCCCGCCCTCTCCGACAAGGACGAAGAAGACCTCCGCTGGGCCCTGCGCACCGGCGCCGACATCATCGCCCTCTCCTTCGTCCGCAGCGGCCGCGACATCCACGACGTCCACCGCATCATGGACGAAGAGGGCCGACGCCTCCCCGTCATCGCCAAAATCGAAAAACCCCAGGCCGTCGACAACATCGACGACATCGTCGCCGCCTTCGACGGCATCATGGTCGCCCGCGGCGACCTCGGCGTCGAAATGCCCCTCGAACAAGTCCCCATCGTCCAGAAGCGCGCCATCAAACTCGCCAAGCGCAACGCCAAACCGGTCATCGTCGCCACCCAGATGCTCGACTCGATGATCGACAACTCCCGCCCCACCAGGGCCGAAGCCAGCGACGTCGCCAACGCCGTAATCGACGGCACGGACGCGGTCATGCTCTCCGGCGAAACCAGCGTCGGCAAATACCCCATCGAGACGGTCAAGACGATGGGCCGCATCGTCGAAGCGGCCGAGGAAGACGTCCTCGCCAAGGGACTCCCGCCCCTCACCGACCGCAACAAGCCCCGCACCCAAGGCGGCGCCGTCGCCCGAGCCGCCGCCGAAATGGGCGACTTCCTCGGCGCGAAGTTCCTCGTCGCCTTCACCCAGTCCGGCGACACCGTCAAACGCCTCTCCCGCTACCGCTCCCCGATCCCGCTGCTCGCCTTCACCCCCGTGCCGGCCACCCGCTCCCAGCTCAACCTCACGTGGGGTGTGGAAACGTTCCTCGGACCTCACGTCGAATCCACCGACGAGATGGTGGCGCAGGTCGACGAGATGCTCCTGAAGGTCGGCCGCTGTCAGAAGGGCGACGTCGTCGTGATCACGGCAGGCTCCCCTCCGGGCGTCGCGGGCTCCACGAACCTGGTCCGCGTCCACCACATCGGCGAGGACGACAGCCCCAAGTAACCCTGGGCCACGGCCCCTTGCCCCACCCCTCGCAGGGGGCCCCTGGGTTCGGTGTTCAGTACTTGGGGCCTATGTGGTGGTCCATCAGGGCGACCGAGTTCCGCTTGGCGACGGATATGTTCTGGGCGCGCCTGGCCTGGTTCGCAGGGCGCCACTCCACGCCGACTCGGTCCAGGGCATCGGTGAAGAGGCCCAGGATGTCCGTGGACGTGTTGGTGAAGAAGTACCGGACGTACTCGTAGCGCTTGCGTTCACCGCCGATGACCTTCTCGGTCCAGTTGGTGATGCGACAGCCGTCGGAGTGGATCAGCCCTCTGATGAACGGCCAGGTGTGGTCGCGCACGATCGTTTCCTGCCAGGAAGCCAGAACTATGGGGCGATCGTGCTTCTTGCCGGCGCCGTGCTGCGGGAACAGGCAGTACAAGTGACGTGACGTCACCTTGACGTCATGGCACCCGTCCTTCCGGGCCCGGCACACCGAATTGTGGGGGAAGACCGTGCGGAGAGCGCGTTCGCACTCCGCCATCAACCCTGGCCATGAGTCGGCGCAGGTGATCCTCAGGCTGGGAACGCGGTGCTTGATGTACTGGCAGATGTGCCCGTCGCCCAGATAGAGACCCAACAGGTAGGCGTACGCGGAGGCTGCCAGAGGCGCGCCGTCACAGCGCGGACACTTGATCTCTGGCTTTGCCCCCGGACACACGCCGCGTCTGGCGCGGTCGTAGTGCCACCAGCTCCCGATCGTGCCGACCGGTACGTCGAGCTGCCGAGCCACGTCGGCGTTCCTCGCGCCCTCACGCAGCAAGGTAAGCGCCCTCTGCCGAACCTCTGTGCCGTAAACGCTCATGCGGGCACTTTGTGTGACGGCGTGTTGCTCCACGTAGCAAAAAGCGGAGCTTCACGCGAACGTGAAGCTCCGCTTGTTACGCCGTGACCTTCGAATCGAAGGAAAAGTGCCCCGAGTCGGACTCGAACCGACACTGTATGGGTTTTGAATCCATTGCCTGCTGCCAATTGGGCTACCGGGGCCCACCGAATCAAAGGTTACCCTTGACCCGTTGCGCGTCCACCATACCGCAGCTAGGTAGGCTCATGGCGAGCTGCACCTGCCTTAAACCGAGGAGCCCCCGTGACCGCCCCCGAGTCGCCCCAGCCCACCGCAGACGACGACGCGACGCACGTCCCGCCGATGACGACGCGCGTCGTCATCGCCGAGGACGAGGCCCTCATTCGTCTCGATCTCAAAGAGATGCTCGAAGAAGAGGGCTACGCGGTCGTGGGCGAGGCCGGTGACGGGCAGAAGGCCGTCGAGCTGGCCCGGGAGCACCAGCCGGACCTGGTGATCCTGGATGTGAAGATGCCGGTCCTGGACGGGATCTCCGCGGCGGAGCTGATCGCGAAGGAGTCGATCGCCCCCGTGCTGATGCTGACGGCGTTCAGTCAGCGGGACCTGGTGGAGCGGGCCCGGGACGCCGGCGCGATGGCGTATCTGGTGAAGCCGTTCTCGAAGAGCGACGTGGTGCCGGCGATCGAGATGGCGGTGTCGCGGTTCACGGAGTTGAAGGCGCTGGAGCGGGAGGTCGCGGACCTTTCGCAGCGCCTGGAGACGCGCAAGCTCGTGGACCGGGCGAAGTCGGTGTTGCAGACGCAGTACGGGTTGTCGGAGCCGGCGGCGTTCCGTTGGATTCAGAAGACGTCGATGGATCGGCGGATGTCGATGCAGCAGGTGGCCGAGGCGGTTATCGAGGACGCCGAGGAGAAGAAGGCGGCGAAGGGGGAGTAGTTCCCGACGCGCATGCAAAGGGCCCGCATCCGGTGGCAGTTCCGGGTGCGGGCCCTTTGCGTGCGGCGCTGGGTTCAGTCTTCGCCGAGGTAGGCCTTGCGGACCGATTCGTCGTGGAGGAGGTCCTGTCCGGTTCCGGAGAGGACGATCTTGCCGATTTCCATGACGTGGCCCTGGTCGGCGAGGGAGAGCGCGGCTTGGGCGTTCTGTTCGACGAGCAGGATGGTGGTGCCTTGGGCTTTGAGTTCGGTGATGGTGGCCATGATCTTCTGCATCATGATCGGGGAGAGGCCCATGGAGGGTTCGTCGAGCATGAGGAGTTTGGGCTGGGACATCAGTGCGCGGCCCATGGCGAGCATTTGTTGTTCGCCGCCGGAGAGGGTGCCGGCTGCTTGTTTGCGGCGTTCTCCGAGGATGGGGAAGAGGTCGTAGGCGCGCTGGATGTCTTTTTCTATTCCTGTTTTGTCGTCGCGGAGGTAGGCGCCGAGGCGGAGGTTGTCCTCGATGGTCATGCGGGGGAAGATGTGGCGGCCTTCGGGGGAGTGGGCCATTCCGAGGGCGACGATTTTGTGTGCGGGGACGTTCTTGAGGGGTTTTCCGTCGAAGGTGATGTTTCCGGCGAGGGGTTCGAGGAGGCCGGAGAGGGTGCGCAGGGTGGTGGTTTTCCCGGCGCCGTTGGTGCCGATGAGGGTGACGACTTGTCCTGCTTCGACGCTGAAGGAGATGCCTTTTACGGCTTCGATTTTGCCGTAGGCGACCCGGAGGTCCTCGACTTCGAGGAGTGCGGTCACTGGGTGTCTCCCTCGGTGCTGGTGGTGCTCTGCGCCGTTTCGGCGGCTTCTACTTCGGCGAGTTCCTCGTCTCCGGGTGCGCCTTCGAAGGGGGTGCCGAGGTAGGCGGCGATGACGCGTTCGTCGGCCTGGACGATGTCGGGGGTGCCTTCGACGAGTTTTTCGCCTTGGACGAGGACGGAGACGCGGTCGCAGAGGTTCATGATGAAGCGCATGTCGTGCTCGATGACGAGGACGGCGATGCCTTGGTCGCGGATGGCGAAGATGAGTTCTTCGGCGGCGCGGGTTTCCTGGGGGTTCATGCCGGCGGTGGGCTCGTCGAGGAGGAGGAGTCCGGGTTCGCTGGCGAGGGCGCGGGCGATTTCGAGCTTGCGTTGTTCGCCGTAGGGGAGGTTGCGGGAGAGGTGGTCGGCTTTTTCTGCGAGGCCGGTGAATTCCAGGAGTTCCATGGCGCGTTCGCGGGATGCGTTTTCCGCTCTGGTGAATCCGGGGAGGCGCAGGAGGGCGGACCAGAGGCCTTCTTTGGTTCGGGTGTGGCGGCCGACGAGGACGTTTTCCAGGACGGTCATGTTGGGGAAGAGCCGGATGTTCTGGAAGGTGCGGGCGACGCCGGCCTGGGTGACGAGGTGGGGTTTGGGGGGAAGGAGGGTGCCTTTGTAGGTCACTTTTCCTTCGGTGGGGACGTAGAGGCCGGTGAGGCAGTTGAAGAAGGTGGTTTTTCCGGCGCCGTTGGGTCCGATGAGGCCGATGATTTCGCCGCTGTTGACGGTGAGGTCGACGTTTCGGACGGCGGTGAGGCCGCCGAATCGCATGGTGACGCCGCTGGCGTGGAGGACGGTGTTGGGTGTGGTGGTCATGCTGGTCACGCCCCCGCCTTGGTGACGCCGACGGGTGTGTCGGTGATGCTGATTTCTGGTGTGTCGAGTTGGCCGGTCTCGTGGAATTCGAGCTTCTTCCTGCGGTCGGCGATGATGCCTTCGGGGCGCAGGCGCATGAGGACGATGAGGGCTACTCCGAAGAGGAGGAGCTGGTAGTCCTGCATGAATTGGAGTTTGGCCGGGATGAGGTAGAGCAGGGCCGCGCCGATGAGGGGTCCGCTCATGGTTCCCATGCCGCCGAGGATGACGGCGGCGAGGAGGAAGGCGGAGTTGGGGGGTACGGAGCCGGCGAATTGGTACTGCTCGGGGGTGACGGTGCTGGTGAGGTGGCCCTGTACGGTGCCGGCGAGTCCGGCGAGGGTGGCGCCGAGTGCGAAGGCGATGAGTTTGACGCGGAAGCCGTTGATGCCCATGGCGGTGGCGGCGGTTTCGTCTTCGCGGATGGCGACCCAGGCGCGGCCGATGCGGGAGTCGGCGCTGCGGCGGAAGACGGTGACGACGACGAGGGTGATGACGAGCATCAGGAGGTAGTAGTTGCCGGGTTTGCCGAGGGTGAAGCCGGCGACGTCGTGGCTGATGCCGAGGTCGTATCCGAAGATGGTGATGTCGGGGATGGCGGGGATGCCGCGGGAGCCGTTGGTGACGTTGGGTCCGCTGTTCCCGTTGAGGTTGTTCATGGTGATGCGGAAGATCTCGCCGAAGCCGAGGGTGACGATGGCGAGGTAGTCGCCGCGCAGGCGCAGGGTGGGGGCGCCGATGAGGACGCCGAAGACGAGGGATGCGCCGGCGCCGACGAGGATGGCGGCCCAGAAGGGGAAGTGGACGCCGAGACTGGATTGGCTTGCGCCGGAGACGAGGGCTGCGGCGTAGGCGCCGACGCCGAGGAAGGCGACGTAGCCGAGGTCGAGGAGGCCGGCGAGGCCGACGACGACGTTGAGGCCGAGGGCGACGGTGGCGAAGATGAGGATGTTGGCGCCGATGAGGGCGTATTCGTCGCTGGACTGGGTGAAGGGGAAGCAGATCGCGGCGACGAAGGCGGCGCTGAGGGTGATGGTGCGGTGTTGTGCGGTGAGTGCGGCGAGGCGGGCGAGGAGGCCTGCTTGGGTGAGGGCCGCGAACGTGAAGCCGGCGGTGATGAGGAAGCCGATGAACAGTTCGGTGTAGGCGGTGTCGATGCCGTACGCGAAGACGTAGAGGCCGATGGCGAAGGCGGCGACGATGATGAGGATGCCGGCCCAGTCGGGGAGGGGTTGGGCGGGGCGGGGGCTGGGGGCGGCGAGGGTGTGGCGGATGCGTCGCCAGGGGTTGTCGCCGGTGGTGTCGGTGCCGGGGGTGTCGCCGGGGAGGGCGAAGGCGGCGATGAGGGCGATGAGGGCGCCGATGCCGGAGACGTAGGCGCCGGGTTCGAGGTTGACGATGCCGCCGAGTTCGTCGGATATGGCGCCGAGGGTGTAGCCGGTGGTGCCGAAGGTGGCGAGGGCGAGGAGGCGCAGGGGGGCGTTGGTGCCGGCGGGGGTGAGCCAGCGCAGTCCTGGGATGCCGTAGGTGGAGAGGGCGAAGAGGAGGGTGAGGGCGGCGGCGGTGAGGGTGAGGAGCTGGAGGCCGCCGGGGTAGCCGTCGACGGTGAGGTCGCCGGGGAAGTCGCTGGTCCAGGTCCAGGCCATGAAGGTGCCGATGAGGGCGATGGCGGCGCCGGCGGTGACGGTGTGCCGGGCGAGGCTGGTGGGCAGCGGGATGAGCGGGGTGCCGCTGTCGCGGTGGGTGGTGTTGGTGGTCATGGTGTTCACGCCCTGTCCGCGACGCGTTCGCCGAGCAGCCCTTGGGGGCGCACGAGGAGGACGACGATGAGGAGGACGAAGGCCCATACGTCCTTCCAGGCGCCGCCGCCGAAGAGTTCCATGCTGGGGATGTTGCCGACGTAGCCGACGGCGAGGGCTTCGGCGAGGCCGAGGACGATGCCGCCGAGCATGGCTCCGTAGATGTTGCCGATGCCGCCGAGTACGGCTGCGGTGAAGGCTTTGAGGCCCATGATGAAGCCCATGCGGAAGCCGACTTGGCCGTTGTGGAGGCCGTAGCCGACGGCGGCGATGGCGGCGAACGCGGCGCCGATGGCGAAGGCCATGACGATGATGCGGTCGGTGTTGATGCCCATGAGCTTGGCGGTGTCGGGGTCCTGGGCGGTGGCTTGCATGCCGCGGCCGGTGCGGGTTTTGGTGACGTAGAACCCGAGGGCGATCATGCAGACGGGGGCGGCGATGAGGATGAAGAGGTCGCCGCGTTGGATGTTGGCGCCGAGGACGTGGAAGGGATCGCCGTTGAACTGGGGGAAGGAACGGTCCTTCTTGGCTTCGGGGTACCACTTCCATACGGCCTGCTGGAGGGCGAGGGAGAGGCCGATGGCGGTGATGAGGGGGGCCAGGCGGGGCGCGTTGCGCAGGGGCCGGTAGGCGAAGCGTTCGGCGGCGGTGGCGACGAGTACGGAGACGATGACGCCGCCGATGATCATGAGGGGGATGGCGGCGAGGAGGGAGAAGCCTGAGGGGAGTGCGAGGAAGACGGTGAGAGCCCCGAAGCCCCCGACCATGAATATCTCGCCGTGGGCGAAGTTGATGAGCTGGACAATGCCGTAGACCATCGTGTACCCGATCGCGATCAGTCCGTACATCGCGCCGAGGATGAGTCCATTGGCCAGCTGTTGCGGCAGTTCGTGCACCGCGGGGCCTCCGTGAAGTGATCGGATATGGCACCGCGCGGGAGCGCTGGTGGCGCTCCCGCGCGGTCCTGTGTGCGTGTGGCGGGATGCCGCCGGGTTACGGCTTGTAGGCCTCGCTGAGCTCGGGCTTCCAGGCGCCGTCGGTGACCTTGTAGGCGGTCATCATGGTGTTGGTGGTGTCGCCGTACTGGTCGAAGGAGACGGGGCCGGTGACTCCGTCGAACTTGACCTTGCCGACGGCGTCGAGGACCTTGGCGCGCAGGTCGCCGCTGGGGAGCTTGCCGCTGTTGGCGGTGACCACGTCCTTGACGGCCTGGATGATGGCCCAGGTGGCGTCGTAGGTGCCGCCCCCGTAGGCCTCGTAGGCGTCCTTGTAGCCGGCCGCCTTGTAGTTGGCGATGAAGCTCTTGGCGGAGTCGAGCTGCTCGACGGGCTTGCCGACGGAGGTGGCGAGGTCGCCGTTGGCCTTCTTGTTGAGCTTGATGAAGTCGGCGCTGTAGATGCCGTCGCCGCCCATGAGCGGGATGTTGGTGCCGCTGTCCTTGAGCTGCTGGCTCAGGGGGCCGGCGGCGGGGTATTCGCCGCCGTAGTAGAGGGCCTTGGCTCCGGTGGTCTTGACCTTGGCGACGATGGCGTTGAAGTCGCGGTCGTCGGGGTTGACGTGGTCGGAGCCGACGATCTTGCCGCCGAGCTTGGTGAAGGTGTCCTTGAAGGACGCGGCGAGGCCGGCGCCGTAGGTCTTCTGGTCGTCGATGAGGTAGACCGTGTCGATCTTGGCGTTCTTGAACAGGTAGTTGGCGGCGAAGGCGCCCTGGACCTGGTCGGTGGTGGCGGTGCGGAAGAAGGTCTTGTAGGGGCGGACCTTGTTGCCGGTCTTCCAGCCGTCGCCCTGGGTCAGCTCGGTGCCCGTGTTGGCGGGGGATATCTGGGTGAGCCCGGCGTCGTTCAGCGGCTTCTGCATGGACTGCGAGACGCTGGAGTTCAGGGGGCCGACGACGCCGACGACGGTCTTGTCGCCGATGAACTTGGTGGCGTTCTGCTGGCCGACGGACGGCTGGGCCTGGTCGTCGAGCGGCTGGGTCTTGAACTCGACGCCGGGGACGAGGTTCTGCTTGTTCGCCGTCTGGGCGGCGAGGTCGGCGGAGTTCTTGATGCCGAGGCCGAGGGCGGACAGGTCACCCGTGAGGGGTGCGTCTACGCCGATGACGACGGTCTGCTTCTTGCCGCTGCTGTCGTCGCCGCCGCTTTTGTCGCGCGAACCACAGGCGGTGAGCGTGAGTGCGCCTGTGGTGAGCACTGTAGTGAGGATGAGCAAGGAACGGTGTCGCACGATGGGTCCTTTCCCTGGCGCGGCCTCCTCGTGAGTGAGGTGCCGTGTCGGTCGCCGGGCCGTACTGATCGGTAAGGGCCGTGCAGCAGTCGCACCCGGCGGCGCGGTGACTGGCCGTGACTCTAAGCGCAGCCGAGGGGGGTGGGGAGCAGCCGGGACAGGATGTGACTTTCTTGTTATGCCAAGGCCAAACCTTGGCGGTGCAGTGCGGGCAATGTGGACATTTGGGGGAGGCGGGATTTCTCGCATGATGAGAACACCCAGTTCCGCTAAGGGGCTTGAGGGGATCATGCTGCTGACAGGCCGGTGTGCGTCCGGAAGTCGGGCGCTGGTCGGGAGAGCGCTGTCCCCGGGCCGGTTCCCGCCTGTCGAGACCCCGATGATCGTTACGCTGTGTTACGGCGAGCCGGAGGGGGTGGGCAGCTTCGTCTGCGCCCAGGGGTCGGTCGTGGGCGTCCCGTTGCGATAGCGCTCGGCGCAACCCCGCTGCGCCCGCTGCTCGATGAGCCGGTCACCGGCGGCCGCGCCGTGGGCCGCGCGCTCGGTGCGGGCCGCGGCCAGCGTGGTCAAGAGGATGGCGTTCTGCCCGTCGGACAGGCCCTTCTCCTGGTAGTCGAGGCCCGAGCCCTGCCCCTCGTCCAGCTCCTGCTTGGCCCAGTACGTGATCAGATGCGTGCACAGCTCGGCCGGTGAAGTGGCGTGCGGTGACGGCGAGTTGAGGGGCGACGCGGCCGGGGCGGGGGCGCCGTGCGGGGTGGTGTCGCCGGAGGACGAGCATCCCGCGAGGCCTCCCGCCGCGGCGAGCGTCGCGCACGCCCATGCGATCCGTACTCGTGCCCGGGGCCGCGCTCGGCTCGTCATGACTCGACGTTAGAACGCGCCCCACGACGTGACAATGGCCGGCGAGTGCCCGACTCGCCGGCCATGCCCATGCTCAACCCGCCCGCCACCCAAGGGACTTGACCACTGCGTGGCGCGGCGGTGCCCCGCCCCGGGGGTCAGCCCTTGAGGCCCTCCGCGTCCCGCAGCAGGCAGGTCAGCCGGGCCGTGCACACCCGCTTGTCCTGCTCGTCGGTGATGACGATCTCGTACGTCGCCGTGGAGCGCCCGCGGTGCACGGGAGTGGCGACCCCGGTGACCAGGCCGCTGCGCGCCCCGCGGTGGTGGGTGCAGTTCAGGTCCACCCCGACGGCGATCTTGGAGATGCCGCCGTGCAGCATCGAGCCGACCGAGCCGAGCGTCTCGGCGAGCACCGCCGAGGCGCCGCCGTGCAGCAGCCCGTACGGCTGGGTGTTGCCCTCGACGGGCATGGTGCCCACGACCTTCTCGGCGGAGGCCTCCACGATCTGCACGCCCATGCGGGTGCCCAGGTCCCCGGCGGAGAACATGGCGGGCAGATCGACGCCGAGGGCCGCGTACTCCTCGACGACTTCCTGCGGAAACTTCACGCTGTGCTGCTCGCCCATGGGCCCGGCTCCGTTCATCTGCGTCACTGTGCTGTGTCCACACCCGTCACGGCTGTGTCCGCACCGTCATACCAGATGACTGAGCAAACGCTTAGGGCTCAGCTCTCATTCCCCGCCCCGGCCGCCCGCTCGAACCGCACGACCACCGACTTGCTCGCCGGAGTGTTGCTGACGTCGGCCGTCGAACCCAGCGGCACCAGCACATTGGTCTCCGGGTAGTAGGCGGCGGCGCAGCCCCGCGCCGTCGGATAGTGCACCACGCGGAAGCCCGGCGCCCGCCGCTCCACCCCGTCCTTCCACTCGCTCACCAGATCCGTGTACGAGCCGTCCGCCAGGCCCAGTTGACGGGCGTCGTGCGGGTTGACGAGGACGACCCGGCGGCCGCCCTTGATGCCCCGGTAGCGGTCGTCCAGACCGTAGATGGTGGTGTTGTACTGGTCGTGCGAGCGCAGTGTCTGAAGGAGCAGCCGGCCCTCGGGCAGCTCGGGCGCCTCCACCGCGGCGGCGGTGAAATTGGCCTTGCCGGTGGCCGTCGGGAAGCGCCGCTCGTCGCGCGGGGCGTGCGGGAGCTGGAAGCCGCCGGGGTGGGCGACCTTGGCGTTGAAGTCCGCGAACCCCGGCACCACCCGGGCGATGCGGTCGCGGATCGCGGCGTAGTCCCGCTCGAACTCCGCCCAGTCGACGGCCGATTCGGCGCCGAGCGTGGCCCGTGCCATCCGCGCCACGATGGCCGGCTCCGACAGCAGATGGGGGCTGGCCGGGGTGAGGTTGCCGCGGGAGGCGTGCACCATGCCCATCGAATCCTCGACGGTCACGAACTGGCGGCCGCTCTTCTGCACGTCCTTGTCCGTGCGGCCGAGCGTCGGCAGGATCAGCGCCCGGCGGCCGGTGACCGCGTGCGAACGGTTCAGCTTGGTGGAGACATGCACCGTGAGCGAGGCCCGGCGCATCGCGGCCTCGGTGACGTCGGTGTCGGGCGTGGCCGCCACGAAGTTGCCGCCCATCGCGAAGAACACCTTCGCCCTGCCGTCGCGCAGCGCCTCGATGGACCGTACGACGTCATAGCCGTGATGGCGGGGCGGGGCGAAGCCGAACTCCTTCTCCAGCGCGTCCAGGAAGGCGGGCGCGGGGCGCTCGAAGATGCCCATCGTGCGGTCGCCCTGCACATTGGAATGGCCGCGCACCGGACACACCCCGGCGCCGGGACGCCCGATGTTGCCGCGCAGCAGAAGGAAGTTGACGACCTCGCGGATCGTCGGCACCGAGTGCTTGTGCTGGGTCAGGCCCATCGCCCAGCACACGATGGTGCGCCGCGAGGCGAGGACCATCGTGAGCGTCTGCTCGATCTCGGGACGGGTCAGGCCCGTCGCCTTGAGCGTCGCGTCCCAGTCGGCCTCCTTGGCCGCGGCCTCGAACTCCTCGAAGCCATGGGTGTGTTCGCGCACGAACAGCTCGTCGACGGCGCCCTCCGTCTCGACGATCAGCTTGTTGAGGAGACGGAACAGGGCCTGGTCGCCGCCGATGCGGATCTGCAGGAACAGGTCGGTGAGGGCGGCGCCCTTGAGCATGCCCTGCGGTGTCTGCGGGTTCTTGAACTTCTCCAGTCCCGCCTCCGGCAGCGGATTCACCGAAATGATCTTCGCGCCCGCCGACTTCGCCTTCTCCAGCGCCGACAGCATCCGGGGATGGTTGGTCCCCGGATTCTGGCCGGCGATCACGATCAGATCGGCCCGGTGCAGATCCTCCAGGGACACACTGCCCTTGCCGATGCCAATGGTCTCCGTCAGCGCCGAACCCGACGACTCGTGACACATGTTGGAACAGTCGGGCAGATTGTTCGTGCCGAACTCGCGGGCGAACAACTGGAGCAGGAACGCCGCCTCGTTGCTGGTACGCCCCGAGGTGTAGAAGAGCGCCTCGTCGGGGGAGTCGAGCGCGGTCAGCTCCTCGGCGATGATCTCGAAAGCCCGCTCCCACGTGATGGCCTCGTACCGGTCGGCACCCTCCGGCAGATACATCGGCTGCGTGATACGGCCCTGCTGACCCAGCCAGTACCCACTGCGGGCGGCGAGGTCCGACAGCGGATGCGCCGCGAAGAAGTCCGGCGTCACCCGGCGCAGCGTCGCCTCCTCCGCCACCGCCTTCGCGCCGTTCTCACAGAACTCCGCCGTATGCCGCTTGTCGCCCTCCGGCCACGCACAGCCCGGACAGTCGAAGCCGTTCTTCTGGTTGACCTTCAACAAGGTCTGCGCGGTGCGCCGCACCCCCATCTGCTGCTGCGCCATCAAGAGCGTGTGCCCGATCGCGGGCAGCCCGGCCGCCGCGTGCTTGGGCGCCTCGACCTGCGGCGCGTCCTGGACCGGATCACCTGTGGGCGGCTTGCTGGCCATGGCGCTGCTCCCCTTCGAGCGAACACGTCGTGCGGCTGTGCCGACCGGAACGGCGGGCGGGCACGGCGTGCGGACCTGTGGTGCGGGCACCCGCGGGCAGCCAGGCGGCCGCGGGATGCGTACACCACCGATCCTGCCACGCGCCACCGACAGCCGCGCCCGGCAGGTCGCACCGCGTCCGGGCCGGGCGGCCGGGGGCGGGACTGGCCAGGATTGTCAGTGGGGCGTGGCAGGATCGTGGGCATGGCTGAGACAGCATCGAAGAAGACCCCGGACAACCGACCGCGCCTGCTCCTCATGGACGGGCACTCCCTGGCGTACCGGGCGTTCTTCGCGCTGCCCGCGGAGAACTTCACCACCGCGACGGGCCAGCCCACCAACGCGGTCTACGGCTTCATGTCCATGCTCGCGAACACCCTGCGTGACGAGGCGCCCACCCACTTCGCGGTGGCGTTCGACGTCTCGCGCAAGACGTGGCGCTCCACCGAGTTCCCCGACTACAAGGCGAACCGGTCGAAGACCCCCGACGAGTTCAAGGGCCAGGTCGAGCTGATCGGCGAGCTCCTCGACGCGATGCACGTCGACCGCTTCGCCACCGACGGCTTCGAGGCCGACGACATCATCGCCACCCTCGCCACCCAGGCCGAGGCGGCCGGCTTCGAAGTCCTCATCGTCACCGGCGACCGCGACTCCTTCCAGCTCGTCTCCGAGAACGTCACCGTCCTCTACCCCACCAAGGGCGTCTCCGAGCTGACCCGCTTCACCCCCGAGAAGGTCGAGGAGAAGTACGGCCTCACCCCGCAGCAGTACCCCGACTTCGCGGCCCTGCGCGGCGACCCCTCGGACAACCTGCCCGGCATCCCCGGCGTCGGCGAGAAGACCGCCGCCAAGTGGATCAACCAGTTCGGTTCGTTCGCCTCGCTCGTCGAGCGCGCCGAGGAGGTCAAGGGCAAGGCCGGACAGAACTTCCGCGAGCACCTCGACGCGGTGAAGCTCAACCGCCGCCTCACCGAGATGGTCAAGGACGTCGAGCTGCCCAAGGGCCCGGCCGAACTGGAACGCGCCCCCTACGACCGCGGTGCGGTCACCGGCGTCCTGGACGTCCTGGAGATCCGCAACCCCTCGCTGCGCGAGCGCCTGCTCGCCGTCGACCCCGGCGCCGCCGACGCCGAGACCGCCCCGGCGCCCGCCGCCGGCGTCGAGGTCGACGGCACCGTCCTTGGCGCGGGCGAGCTCGCCCCCTGGCTCGCCGAGCACGCCACCCAGATCCTGGGCGTCGCCACCGTCGACACCTGGGCCCTCGGCTCCGGCAGCGTCACCGAGATCGCCCTGGCCGCCGCCGGCGGCGCGGCCGGCTGGTTCGACCCGGCCCAGATCGACGAAGCCGACGAGCGGGCCTTCGCCGCCTGGATCGCCGACGCCGAGCGGCCCAAGGTCATGCACAACGCCAAGGCCGCCATGCGGGTCTTCCCCGAACACGGCTGGACCATCGCCGGCGTCACCATGGACACCGCGCTCGCCGCCTACCTCGTCAAGCCCGGCCGCCGCTCCTTCGCCCTCGACGCCCTGTCCGTCGAATACCTGGGGCGCGAACTCACCCCGGCCGGCGCCGCCGACGGCCAGCTCGCCTTCGGCGCGGACGACGAAGCCGAAGCCGCCGCCCTCATGACCCAGGCCCGAGCCGTCCTCGACCTCGGCGCCGCGTTCACCGAACGCCTCAAGGAAGTCGGCGCCGCCGAACTGCTCACCGACGTCGAGCTCCCCACCTCCCTGCTCCTCGCCCGCATGGAACGCAACGGCATCGCCGCCGACCGCGCCCACCTGGAAGCCATGGAGCAGCAGTTCGCCGGCGCCGTGCAGCAGGCCGTGAAGGAGGCGCACGCCTCGGTCGGCCACGAGTTCAACCTCGGCTCGCCCAAGCAGCTCCAGGAAGTCCTCTTCGGCGAACTGGCCCTGCCCAAGACGAAGAAGACCAAGACCGGCTACACCACGGACGCCGACGCTCTCGCCTGGCTCGCCGCCCAGACCGAGCACGAACTGCCCGTCCTCATGCTGCGCCACCGCGAACAGGCCAAACTGCGCGTCACCGTCGAAGGCCTCATCAAGACCATCGCGACGGACGGCCGCATCCACACCACGTTCAACCAGACCGTCGCCGCGACCGGCCGCCTGTCCTCCACCGACCCCAACCTCCAGAACATTCCGGTACGCACCGACGAAGGCCGCGCCATCCGGCGGGGCTTCGTCGTCGGCGAGGGCTACGAATCGCTGCTCACCGCGGACTACAGCCAGATCGAACTGCGCGTGATGGCCCACCTGTCCGAGGACGCGGGCCTCATCGAGGCGTTCACCTCCGGCGAGGACCTCCACACCACGGTCGCCTCCCAGGTCTTCGGCGTCGACAAGACCCAGGTCGACCCGGAGATGCGCCGCAAGATCAAGGCGATGTCCTACGGCCTGGCCTACGGCCTGTCCGCCTTCGGCCTCTCGCAGCAGCTCAACATCGAAGCGGGCGAGGCCCGCGGTCTGATGGACACCTTCTTCGAGCGCTTCGGCGGCGTACGCGACTATCTCCAGCGCGCCGTCGAAGAGGCCCGCGCGACCGGCTACACGGAGACGATGCTGGGCCGCCGCCGCTACCTGCCGGACCTCAACAGCGACAACCGCCAGCGCCGCGAGATGGCCGAGCGCATGGCGCTCAACGCCCCCATCCAGGGCACGGCCGCCGACATCGTCAAGGTCGCGATGCTGAACGTGGACCGCGCGCTGACCGACGCGGGCCTCACCTCACGGCTGCTGCTCCAGGTCCACGACGAAATCGTCCTGGAGGTCGCGCCGGGCGAGCGCGAGCAGGTCGAGGCGCTGGTCCGCCACGAGATGGCGGGTGCGGTGGAACTGCGCGCCCCGCTGGACGTGTCGGTGGGCGCGGGCCACGACTGGGAGTCGGCGGCCCACTAGGGCCACTGGGCCCCTGGACACATGGGGTCTCCTGGTCCTACTTGGCTCACCTTGTACGCCGGTTGTGCCGGCCCGGGGGCGGGGGTCCCCGGGCCGGGTGGGGTGTATGCGGGGTGGGGGGCGTGCGGGGTGGGGCGTATGCGGGGCGGACTCATGACGTACGCGGGGCGGGGTGGCCGTTAGCGGTGCGTTAGCCGGGGGGTGTGGGATGACAGATGACCGATTTCAACTTTCGGCTGGCGTCCGGCACTTGTGCGCCAGCGACCAACGGCGTTCGGTATTCGGAGCCCGCCCCCTCCCCACCCGTCGGCGACGCGCTGGTGGCGAATCAGTGAAAACCGGTCAGCCCACGGTGTCATGGCGCCATTGGTTGCCGTAGTGTCACGTGAGTCTCGCGCTGGGGAGCGCGGACAGCCGAGTACGGGGAGGGACTTGACGTATGGCACCGCACATGGGCCGACGACTGCGCAAGGGAGCGGGCACCACGGCGGTGGCCGCGTTGGCGGTCGCGGCGCTTTCCGCGTCGCAGGCGCCGGGGATCGTGCACGCGAGCACCCCCACCGACCAGACGGCCTCCGACGCGACGCCGACGCCCACTCCCACCCCGGAAGCCCCGGCCTCCGGCAACTCCCCGTACTACACCGACCTTCCGCCGCTGGTGTCGCCGACGCCGCCGCCGAACGCGTCGACGGGCACGCTGCCCACCGGTGACCAGCAGGGGATACCCGCCACCGTCCTCGACGCGTACAAGAAGGCGGCGGCCACGCTCGCCACGGACCGGCCGAACTGCCACCTGCCCTGGGAACTCCTCGGCGGCATCGGCAAGGTCGAGTCCGGGCACGCCAACGGCGGCCGCGTCAGCGTCAACGGCACCACGCTCACCCCGATCCTCGGCCCGGTGCTCAACGGCGCCGGGTTCGCGAACATCACCGACACCGACGGCGGCGTCTACGACGGCGACAAGGTGCACGACCGTGCGGTCGGCCCGATGCAGTTCATCCCGTCCACCTGGGCGTCCTCGGGCAAGGACGGCAACGGCGACGGAGTCAAGGACCCCAACAACGTCTACGACGCGGCGCTCGCGGCCGGGTTCTACCTGTGCGGCAACGGCCGCGACGTCGCGGTGAAGGCCGACCTGGACAAGGCGATCCTGAGCTACAACCAGTCGCAGGAGTACCTGACCACGGTCACCAACTGGTTCGACTTCTACCGGCGCGGCACCCACGAGGTCCCCGACGGCACGGGCACGCTGCCCGGCCACCGCAGTGACCGGACGACCGGTGGTCGCACCCCCGCCAGGCAGACGCCTCTCCCGCCGGTATCGCCGCCCAGCACCAAGCCGGACCCCACGCCTCCGGCCCCCAAGCCGAAGCCGCCCGTCCCGCCGGTCAAACCGCCCGTGCCGCCCACCAAGCCCGGCGGCGACCCCAGCACGCCGCCCGTGCCGCGGGCGACGACGTTCGAGAACACCGGCGCCGACGAGCTCACCGCGTTCGCGGGCGGTCCCTTCGGCGGCCGGCCGACGGCACGGGTGAAGGACGCGTCCGGCAAGGCGATGGCGAAGGTCCCGGTGAAGTTCGAGATCGTCGGCGACACCGACACCCGCTTCGCCGGCGGCGCCACCTCCGTCACGGTGCCCACCGCGGCCGACGGCACGGCCGCGGCCCCGGCCCTGAAGGCGGGCGAGAAGACCGGCACGTTCACCGTGCGGGCCACGCTGGCCACCTCCACGCTGGCCGCCGTCGAGTGGAAGGCGACGGTCGTCGCCCGGCAGGCCGACCGGCTGGTCCGCGCCGACGCCAAGGCACTGACGGCCACGCCGTCCGGCGAGTTCGCCAACCAGGTCTCGGTCAAGGCGACCTACAAGACCGGCGTCGCCTCCGGTGTGGCGGCCTCGGCGGCCATGATCGTGTCCCCGGCCGCCGACGCCGACCCGAAGGCCGCGCCCCAGGTCCCCAAGGTCAACGACAAGGGCCCGTACTTCAAGGACGCCAAGGGCAACCCGGTCCGCGAACTGAAGGACCTGAAGACCGACGCCAACGGCCTCCTGGTCCTGCCGAAGATGTACGCGGACGCCCAGACCGGCACGTTCCTGCTCCGCCTCACGACCGAGGGCGGCGCCACGCTCACCCTCGAACTGAAGGTGGCCGCCGCCTCCTAGGCGCCCGCCGGTCCCGCGTCCCCCAGCAGCCCCTTCGCCGTCCGACGGCAGAGGGGCTGTTCGACGTGTTCTCATCTCGGCCCGGCGTTGCTACGGTGCCCACTCCTGACGCCCCATCAGCTCCCGGAGGCCGAGCATGCGTGCCCTGATAGCCGCCGCGATCGGGCTGGCCGCCGCCCTCGCCATCGTCCTGACGGTCTCGGCCATCGGCGCTCCCGAGGGCAAGACCTCGCCGAAGCCCCTGCTGACCACGGTGCCCAGCGCCCCCGGGAAGATCACCCAGACCAAGTAGAGCCGCGCCCCACACAGCCCGCCGCCCCACGCGGCCCGCCGACTCGGACAGCTCGTCGATGCGGACAGCTCGTCGACGCGGGCAGCCGTCGACGCAGACAGAAGGAGAGCAGGTCCATGCGACGCAAAGCCAGTCTCGTCCTGCTCGCCCTCGCCGTGTTCTTCGGCGCCCTGTCACCGCTGCTGCGCTGGTACGCCTTCCCGCGTCTGGCGAAGATCCCGCCGAGCCAGTACCAGGAGGCGGTCCTCGAAGCGAAGAACGCCACCCTCATCGACTACGCCACCATGCAGTCCAAAACGGTCCCCAAGGTGACCGTCGTCCAGACGCTCAAGGGCAACGTCGAGGCGGCCAAGGAGATCGGGAAGAGCGCCGGCAAGGACGTCGTGGTGTGGGACACCCTCTCCTACGTGCAGGGCCCCGACGGCAAGATGGTCTCCCAGATCCCCGAGCGCTACATCTTCGACGCCCACAGCCAGGCGCCCGTGCACGCCACCGGCGAGATGGTCGACGGCGACCCCGTGCAGCGCAAGGGCATCGAGTTCAAGTGGCCCTTCCTGACCGAGAAGCGCGACTACGAGTACTTCGACTTCCAGGCCCGCACCTCCGCACCCATCCACTACAAGGGCACCCAGAAGTTCCACGGCCTCGACGTGTACTACTTCGAGCAGACCGTCCCGTGGACCAAGGTCCCGTACCCGAAGAAGATGCCGCTGCCGGGCATCGACTCCAGCACCCTGGAGAAGACCACCGGAACCTCCCTCTGGTACACCACCACCCGCAAGTTCTGGATCGACCCCGTCACCGGCGCCCCGGTCAACGGTGAGGAGATCAACCAGGAGGAGATGCGCGGCGGCACCCTCCTCGGGGGCCGCGACAAGGTCACCGTGTTCGCCGGCGACGTCAAGATGCGCGACGACTACGTCAACTACACCGTCGACCTGGTCAAGAAGAACCGGGTCCTGGTCCTGCTGCTCACCTCCTATCTCCCTTGGGGATTCCTCGGACTCGCCCTGGTGCTGCTCGCCCTCTCGCTCTGGCTGGAGGCGCGCAGCCGCCGCCCCAGCGACCCGCCGCCCGCGGTCACCGAGCGGCTCGATCCCGTCATCGCCTGAGCCGGGCCCCCGGACGGGCCGGTCCCTGGATTCCTCGCCGGTTCATCCCGGGCCGCCCCTCACCGACTGAGCCGCGCCTTCGTGAAGCGCGTCGGCTCCGCCGCCGTCGGATCCTCCGGCCAGGGATGCTTGGGATAGCGGCCGCGCAGCTCGGCACGGACCGCCCGGTAGCCGTCGCGCCAGAAGTTCGCGAGGTCGGCGGTGACGGCGGCGGGCCGGCCGGCGGGGGAGAGCAGATGGACGAGCACCGGCACACCGGCCACCGTCGGCGTGCCGTCCAGGCCGAACATCTCCTGCAACTTGACGGCGAGGACCGGCTGTTCACCCCCGTACTCCACCCGTATCCGTGACCCGCTCGGCACCTGGATGCGCTCGGGGGCCAGCTCGTCGAGCCGGGTCGCCTCCCCGGTCGCCCACGGCAGCAGCCGGTTGAGCGCCGCTCCCGCCTCGATCCGGCCGAGGTCGGCCCGGCGCCGGGCCCGTGACAGCTCGGGCTCCAGCCACGCGTCGGGCCGGGCGAGCAGCGCCGCGTCGGCGACATCGGGCCAGGGCTCCCCGAGCACCCGGTGCAGGAACGCGAGCCGCTCCCGCAGCCCCTGTGCGTCACGAGTCCAGCGCAGCAGGCCCAGGCCGTCCCGCGCCAGGCCGTCGAGCAGCGCGTCCCGTACGAGCGTCGCGTCCGGGTGCTTCAGCGGGCGTACGGACAGCTCGATCGCGCCGAGCCTCGCCACGCGCCGGGCGACGACGTCACCGTCCTCCCAGTGCACCTCCTCGCCCTCCGCCGGCGGGTGCCCCGCCGCGAGCCGGGCGGTCTGTTCGTCGATGACGGCGGCGAGCCGGACCCGGGCCGAGGCAGCCTGCACGGGCCGGTCGGCGACGGCCACCGCCAGCCAGGTGGCCGTGGCGAGCCCCGAGCCCTGCGCCACCTCGGCACCGGTGCCGGACGCCATCAGGAAGGAGCCGCCGCCGCGGGCCCGTGCCACCCGTTCCGGGAACGCGAGCGCCGCGACGAGTCCGGCGGCGGACTCGTCGGAGCCGCGCTCGGGATGGTTTCCGGCGGAGGAGGCCAGACGCCGGACCTCCTGGAGCCAGCGGGCCGCATACCCGTCGCCGCCCCGGCGCGCGGTGCGCCAGGCCGCCGCCAAGTCGTCCCCGTACTCCCGTGGTGGCTCCTCGCTGAGCAGGGCCACCACTTCCGCGGCCCGGCGGCCGCCGACCTCCGCCGCGCCGTCGAGCAGCGCCCGGGCGAGCCGGGGGTGCAGGCCGAGGCGGGCCATGCGAGCGCCCCGGTCGGTGGCGCGGCCCCGGTCGTCCACCGCGCCGATCGCCGTGAGGACGGAACGGGCCGCGGCCATCGCGCCGCCCGGCGGGGCGTCGAGCAGGGCGAGTCCTTCCGCCGACGGGTCACCCCAGCAGGCGGCCTGAAGGGCGAAGGCGGCCAGGTCGGCGACCTTGATCTCGGGTGCCGGGAAGCGGGTCAGGCGGAGGTGCTCCGCCTCGGTCCAGCAGCGGTAGACCGCGCCCGGTGCCTCGCGTCCGGCCCGGCCCGCGCGCTGGCGGGCCGCGGCCTGCGAGGCCCGTACCGTCGTCAGCGCGCCGAGCCCCCGGGCGTGGTCGACCCGTGGTTCGCGGGCGAGCCCGCAGTCCACGACCACCCGCACGCCGGGCACCGTCAGGGAGGACTCGGCGACCGCGGTGGCGAGCACCACCCGCCGGCCGTCGGCGGAGCCGGCGAGCACCGCGTCCTGTACGGCGGCGGGGGCGCGGCCGTGCACCTGGAGCACCTCGACGCCGGGCAGCTCGCCCAACTGCCGTGCCACGCGGGTGATTTCACCGACGCCGGGCAGGAAGCACAGCACATCGCCGTCCCGCTCGGCCAGCGCGCGGCGCACCGTGGCGGCCACATGGGAGAGCAGCGCCGGGTCCACACGCATCCCGTGCGGCGGCCGGACCGGCTGGCTGGGCGGCGCCCACACCACCTCCACGGGGTGGGCGACCCCGGCCGCCTCGACGACCGGCGCGTCTCCGAGCAGCCGGGCCCAGCCCTCGGCGTCCGTCGTCGCCGACGCGGCCAGCAGCCGCAGCTCCGGGCGCAGGGCGGCCCGTACGTCGAGGAGGAAGGCGGCGACGGTGTCCGCGTCAAGATGGCGCTCGTGGCATTCGTCGAGCACGACCACGTCGACTCCGCTCAACTCCTGGTCGCGCTGGAGCCGTTGGAGGAGTACGCCGGTCGTGACGACCTCGACGACGGTGCCGGCGCCGACGGAACGTTCCCCGCGCACGGTGAAGCCGACCCGCTCGCCCGTCCGCTCCCCGAGCAGCCACGCCATCCGGCGCGCCGCCGCCCGCGCCGCGATCCGGCGCGGCTCGGCGACTATCACCCGGCGCACCGGACCGGCTCCGAGGAGCCCCGCGAGCACGAGCGGCACGAGGGTGGTCTTGCCGGTGCCGGGCGGGGCGCACAGCACGGCGGTGCCGTGCCCGTCGAGTGCGGCGAGCAGCTCGGGCACGGCCTCGCGTACGGGGAGGGTGTCGAGTGCGGCGGTTCGGATCATGCGCTCAGTGTCGTACGTCCCGCCGGGCCGTGCGCCGCTCCGTCCACAGGCGCGGTGTGCTCGTATGACTGACCGTGGGTAACGCGCGGCCGGCCGGGCCGCCCGCCGCGGAGCGGGCGGCGCGTCGGCACTTCTCGCGCGGCCGCGTCGGTTTCGGACACGTATGCCTTCTCGCGCGGGTGCGTCAGTCCCGTACGCACACGAAGATCGCGGTTCCGGGGATCAGGTTGCCGCGCAGCGGGGACCAGCCGCCCCACTCCTGGGCGTTCCAGGACGGCCACTCGGGCTCGACCAGGTCGTGCAGGCGGAAGCCGCCCGCGACCACGTCCCGCACCCGGTCGCCCAGCGTGCGGTGGTGCTCCACATAGACCGCGGTGCCGCTGTCGTCCTGCTCGACGTAGGGCGTGCGGTCGAAGTAGGAGGCCGCGACGGACAGGCCCTCGGGGCCCGGCTCGTCGGGGAAGGCCCAGCGGATGGGGTGGGTGACCGAGAAGATCCAGCGGCCGCCGGGCCGCAGCACCCGGCGCACCTCGCGGAACACCTTCACCGGATCCGCGACGAAGGGGACGGCCCCGTAGGCCGAGCACGCCAGGTCGAAGGAGGCGTCCGCGAAGGGCAGGGCGCCCGCGTCCGCCTCGATCAGCGGGAACGTGCCGCCGTCGATGCGCAGCGCGTGCTGGAGCTGGCGGTGCGAGAGGTCGAGGGCGACCGGTCGGGCGCCCTGGGCGGCCAGCCAGCGTGAGCACTGGGCCGCGCCCGCGCCGATCTCCAGGACGTCGAGGCCCTTGAGGGAATCGGCGGGGCCGAGGAGACGGGCGTCCGCCTCGTCCAGGCCCTCGGGGCCCCAGACGAACCGGTCGTCGCCGAGGAACGCTCCGTGGTCGGTCTGGTACTCGTCGGCGTTGCGGTCCCACCAGCCTCGGCTGGCGCGGCTGCTCTCCGTGTCGTCGGCGGTACGCCGGGTCGCCTGCGGCTCGAAATCGGGCCCGTCCTCGGACTCGTACGCTTGGATCTCTTGGCTCATCGTGTCCGTCGTTGTAGTTTGCGCGGAACGCGACCTCGTCTTCGCGAAGGTTCTCGAAAGAGGTCTGCGGGGCCCATCGTGGCCTCGGGGAACCTTAGTTGTGCCGGTAATGCGGGGATCCGCCCCGGGTGTGCGCCTTCGCGCATTGACCGTGTCCGGCTGCCCCCGTATGCTACAAGTTGCGCTGCGAGCCTGCGCACCTCAGACGTAGCAGGCGCGCTTCCATCTGTTGTATGTCCCCTCGGTTGTCGAGGCGCCATCCGGACCGACCCGGATCGGCGCTTCCCAGGCTGTCCGGCTTCTGCAGAGGCGATACGGGCTCTCGGCGTGGCAGTACCTACGACTTTCTGTCCGTAACCGGAGCCCTTTCCCACATGACGAGCAGCACCGAGACCACCGCCACCACTCCGCAGGTTGCGGTCAACGACATCGGTAACGAGGAAGCCTTCCTCGCCGCGATCGACGAGACGATCAAGTACTTCAACGACGGCGACATCGTCGACGGCGTCATCGTGAAGGTCGACCGGGACGAGGTCCTGCTCGACATCGGTTACAAGACCGAAGGTGTGATCCCGAGCCGCGAGCTCTCGATCAAGCACGACGTCGACCCGAACGAGGTCGTCAAGGTCGGCGACGAGATCGAGGCCCTGGTTCTCCAGAAGGAGGACAAGGAAGGCCGCCTGATCCTCTCGAAGAAGCGCGCTCAGTACGAGCGTGCCTGGGGCACCATCGAGAAGATCAAGGAAGAAGACGGCATCGTCACCGGTACCGTCATCGAGGTCGTCAAGGGTGGTCTCATCCTCGACATCGGCCTCCGCGGCTTCCTGCCGGCCTCCCTCGTCGAGATGCGTCGCGTCCGCGACCTCCAGCCCTACGTGGGCAAGGAGCTTGAGGCGAAGATCATCGAGCTGGACAAGAACCGCAACAACGTGGTCCTGTCCCGCCGTGCCTGGCTTGAGCAGACCCAGTCCGAGGTTCGCCAGACGTTCCTCACCACCCTGCAGAAGGGTCAGGTCCGCTCCGGCGTCGTTTCCTCGATCGTCAACTTCGGTGCCTTCGTGGACCTGGGTGGCGTCGACGGTCTCGTCCACGTCTCCGAGCTGTCCTGGAAGCACATCGACCACCCGTCCGAGGTTGTCGAGGTCGGCCAGGAAGTCACCGTCGAGGTCCTCGACGTCGACATGGACCGCGAGCGCGTCTCCCTGTCGCTGAAGGCGACCCAGGAAGACCCGTGGCAGCAGTTCGCCCGTACGCACCAGATCGGGCAGGTTGTCCCCGGTAAGGTCACCAAGCTCGTTCCGTTCGGTGCGTTCGTGCGCGTCGACGAGGGCATCGAGGGCCTGGTCCACATCTCCGAGCTGGCCGAGCGCCACGTGGAGATCCCGGAGCAGGTCGTCCAGGTCAACGACGAGATCTTCGTCAAGGTCATCGACATCGACCTTGAGCGTCGCCGGATCTCGCTGTCCCTGAAGCAGGCCAACGAGTCCTTCGGTGCCGACCCGGCGTCGGTCGAGTTCGACCCGACCCTGTACGGCATGGCCGCGTCCTACGACGACCAGGGCAACTACATCTACCCCGAGGGCTTCGACCCCGAGACCAACGACTGGCTTGAGGGTTACGAGACCCAGCGCGAGGCGTGGGAGGGTCAGTACGCCGAGGCGCAGTCGCGCTTCGAGCAGCACCAGGCCCAGGTCATCAAGTCCCGCGAGGCCGACGAGGCCGCCGCTGCCGAGGGCGCTGCCGCCCCGGCCGGTGCCCCGGCGGGCGTCTCCGGCGGTTCGTACTCCTCGGAGTCGGACGACAACTCCGGCGCCCTGGCGTCGGACGAGGCGCTGGCTGCCCTGCGCGAGAAGCTGGCGGGCGGCCAGAGCTGACGCTCTGACCCCAGCCGGTAGATAGCTGAAAGTAAGGCCCGCTCCCCATGGGGGGCGGGCCTTACTTCATGCCTTCACGACGGGCCGCTCCCCTAGGGGCGGCCCGGCTGCATCGGGGCGGCGTTCGCCTCAACTCCGCTGGTGGGCCATGCCGGTTGAACGTGCTGCGGGCACGGCTTTCCGGTGAATGCGGCGTGGCCGGGAATGCTCGCGTCCCGGCGGTCGTTCTTCCTGGTGAACACGAGGAGGAGCGGTAATCGTGCTTGATCCGCAGAGTTTGTACGAATGGGAGCCGAAGGGCCTCGCCGTCGTCGACATGGCGCTCGCGCAGGAGTCGGCAGGCCTGGTCATGCTGTACCACTTCGACGGCTACATCGACGCGGGTGAGACCGGTGAGCAGATCGTGGAGAAGCTGCTTGACACGCTGCCGCACCAGGTGGTGGCCCGCTTCGACCACGACCGGCTCGTCGACTACCGCGCCCGCCGCCCCCTGCTGACGTTCCGGCGCGACCGCTGGACGGACTTCGAGGTGCCCGCCCTTGAGGTGCGCCTGGTGCAGGACGCCACGGGCGCGCCCTTCCTGCTGATGTCGGGCCCCGAGCCCGACGTCGAATGGGAGCGTTTCGCGCTCGCTGTCCGTCAGATCGTCGAGCGGCTCGGCGTGCGCCTCTCGGTCAACTTCCACGGCATCCCCATGGGCGTGCCGCACACCCGCCCCGTAGGCATCACCCCGCACGGCAACCGTACGGACCTGATGCCCGGTCACCGTTCGCCGTTCGACGAGGCGCAGGTGCCCGGCAGTGCCGAGTCCCTGATCGAGTACCGGCTCATGGAGTCGGGGCACGACGTCCTGGGCGTCGCGGCACACGTGCCGCACTATGTGGCCCGCTCGGCCTACCCGGACGCGGCGCTGACCGCCCTGGAGGCCGTCACGGCGGCAACCGGCCTGGTGCTGCCCAGTGTTGCGCACGGCCTCCGTACCGAGGCGCAGCGCACCCAGACCGAGATCGAGCGTCAGATCGGCGAGGGCGACGAGGAACTCGTCAGCCTGGTGCAGGGCCTTGAGCACCAGTACGACGCGGTCGCGGGCGCCGAGTCCCGCGGCAACCTGGTCGCCGAGCCGGCGGATCTGCCGTCGGCGGAAGAGCTGGGCCGCGAGTTCGAGCGCTTCCTCGCGGAGCGCGAGGGCGACGCGTAAGGCACACCCCCTTCATAAGGGCACACCCCCTTCGCAAGGGCGCGAGCCCTTCGTCAGGGCGCGGGGCCGGCCGCCTTCGGAGTGGCCGGCCGTCTTCGTGAAGGGGTGGGCCTTCGGAGGGGGTGGGCGCCGCGCGGCGGCGGGCGCCTAAGCTTCCGCTCATGCTGAAGGTGGGCCTGACCGGCGGTATCGGCGCCGGCAAGAGCGAAGTGTCACGGCTGCTCGTCTCCTACGGAGCCGTACTGATCGACGCGGACAAGATCGCGCGCGAGGTCGTCGAGCCCGGAACTCCGGGCCTGGCGGCGGTGGTCGAGGCGTTCGGCCCCGCCATCCTGACCGCGGACGGCACCCTCGACCGCCCCGGCCTCGGTGCCGTCGTCTTCTCCGACCCGGAGAAGCTGGCGACGCTGAACAGAATCGTGCACCCGCTGGTCGGCGCCCGTTCCGCCGAGCTCGAAGCGGCCGCGGGACCCGACTCCGTCGTCATCCACGACGTCCCCCTCCTGGCGGAGAACGGTCTGGCACCGCTGTACGACTTGGTGGTGGTCGTCGACGCGGCCCCGCAGACCCAGCGCGACCGGCTCGTGCGCCTGCGCGGCATGACGCCCCAGGAGGCGGACGCCCGCATGGCCGCCCAGGCCGACCGCGAGCAGCGCCTGGCCGTGGCCGACCTGGTCATCGACAACGACGGCCCACTGGCAGCGCTGGAACCGCAGGTCCGCAAGGTGTGGGCGGAGCTGGTGGAGCGGGCGGGTCGCTAGGGAGACCCCGCAGCGCTGCGGTCTGCACGGACCTGGGTGGTGTGCTGCCCGGTAGCGCGGCCCTCTTTGCCCCGGGCGGAGAGAGCCGGCCGGAATGGCGGCCCCGGCGCGTAAACGAACCGTAGGAATTCCCTCATCAAGCTGGGTTTCGCCGACTTGGCCCGCCGTACGCGCCCGGCGCGCAATACGATCCGACCGTGCTCTTCGTACTGGCGGGTTTTACGGTGATCGGCGGTCTGGTGGCGCTGCTCGCCGGGGCGTACGGGCTGCGGGAGACCCGGCGCGCCGAGCGGGCCGGAGCGCACGCGTGGGCGCTGGTGAAACCGGCGCCGCAGGGTTCGGCGCGTCCGCTGCTCCAGTTCGAGACAGCCGATGGCCAGGTGCTCGAACTGCCCTCGCCGGTCCCGCCGAGCCGCCGCGAGCCGCTACCGCCGGGCAGCAGCGTGCGGCTGGCCTACGACCCCGAGGACCCGCGTACCGTCGTCGTCCTGGGCCGTGAACGCACCGCCGTGGACCGGGTGTTCATGGCCGCGGGCGGAGCGATCGTGCTGCTCGGCCTGACCCTTGCGGCCGCCGCGCTCTGAACCGTACGGCGGGCACGGTCGCGTACACGTCCACGCGCGATCGCGTTCGTCTGCGTACGGATGCGTACGGAATACCGGAGCTGGGCATGGCGTTGTCATCGCGCAGCGAGGGAAAGGACAGGCACGTGGCCGAAAGCACCCCCGAGACACACGTCATCGACTACCGCGCGGCCGAGCAGCTCCTGGCCGCCCGGGACCCGCGTGGTGCCGTGAAGCTCCTCGACTCGGTCATCGCGGCCCACCCCGAGAACACGGCGGCGCGTCTGCTGAGGGCCCGCGCCTTCTTCGCCGCGGCCCAACTCCGTTCCGCGGAGCTGGAGTTCCAGCTCGTCCTGGAACGCGAGCCCGACAACGCCTTCGCCCACTTCGCACTGGCCCGCACCTACGAGCGCGAGGCCCGCCCCGACCAGGCCAAGCGGCACTTCCGCCTGGCGGCGGCGCTGGACCCGAAGCCCGAGTACCTCGCGGCGGCACGGTTCGACGATGAGGCAGGAAGCGCCGGCGGCGCGTAGCGCGTCCCCCACGTCAAGCGCGGAGACCGTCGGTCGCGGCTCACGGCATGCGCGTGCGAGGCGGCTCGTACGGAGGGACGTCGCGGCCCGGCTGGTAGTGCGGGCCCTGCCGGATATGGCGGATGATCATCACCAGGTCGACGACGATCACCGCCGAAAGCGCCGCGCACGCCGCCATCCACCCCGGCCGCCCCTCCAGCGCGAAGCCCGCGGTGCCGCCCAGGGTCCAGACCAGACCCCAGATGCTCAGCCAGAGCCGCATCCGCAGGGGGCTGCGGGCGGTGATCGGTTCGTTACCGGTACGCAGCATGATGATCGCCTCTATAAAGGGTGTACCCCCTGGAACGGGCGCGAAAGCCGCGAGGGGCATCGGATCCGCGGCGCCCTGACGTGTGCGGGGCCCCGGATGTGCGTGGCGGATCCCCGGTGCCCGGTCCGCCCGCTCCGGGCCCTCGCGCCGGGGGAGACCGCAGAGGGCGCCGGGGCGCGTCCGGAAAGGGGCGGCGCGTGGTGTGCGGGGTGGCTAGTGTGGCGCGCATGCCGCTCCTCGACGACCTCCCCGAGACGCTGCTCGACCTCGCCGTGCCGCACGAGGACATCAATGAACTGACCGCGCTGGCCGCCCGGTTCACCGCCGATCCGCAGCTCGGTGAACTCCTGGAGCGATCCGCGCGCCTGCTCGTCCAGGACCTCGGCACCGTCGGCATCCGCCCCGAACTCCCTGCCCTTCCTGAGGGATCGGGCGCCGATCTGGAGCGCTGGTTCCCGGTGTACGCGGCCGTCGCCGCCCTCCCGTACACCCGGGCCTACCACCGGGAGCGCGGCATCCCCGAGGACATCGCCCGTCGTACGCTCGCCGACCTCGGGCGGCACATCGCGCTGCACCACCGGCGGAGGGGGAGCGGCGGTCTGGCCGCGCCGGGCTGGCTCCGGCTGCACTTCCGGGGGGAGATCTACCAGCTCGGCAGGCTCCAGTTCCAGCGCGCACGGCTGGGCGAGCGCACGAGCCTGGCCGTGCGGGAAGCGGGCCTCGACGTGCGGCCCGGCGATCCCTGCCTGCACCTGCACATCCCGGACTACCGGGGCCCGTTGACGCCCGAGGCGTGCGCCGATTCCATCGCGCGGGCCCGTACGTTCTTCGCGCGCCACTTCCCCGAAGAGCCCTACCGGGTGGCCTCCTGCCACTCCTGGCTGCTCGACGAGCAGCTGCGCGACCATCTTCCCGAGAGCTCCAACATTCTCCGCTTCCAGAGTTTGTTCCGCACCGTCTACAGAGATGACGAGCCGGCCGACGGTGAACCCGTCGGTTTCGTCTTCGGCGACCCGGAGCTGCCCGTGGACCGGCTTCCGCAGCGCACCGGCTTGGAGCGCGCGGTCGCCCGTCACCTCCTGGACGGCGGCCACTGGTACGTGGGCCACGGGTGGTTCGAGCTGTAGTGACGGCGGGCAGGACACGGCTCGCCTCACCGTCGTACCGAGGCGGAACGGCTCAGTGCACGAAGCTGTAGCTGCGCCACGGCAGGGCCTTGGGGGCCACGTTGTTGGCGAGCCTGCTGCCGAGGTAGACGGTGTCCTTGCCGGTGCAGTTGGGTGTCCGGTACATGATCATGTCGACCAGCGTGTTGTTGTAGACCTGGGTCGTGCCGGACGGCGGAAGCCGGTGGCAGCCGGACACCTTCGGGCTGGTCAGCGTCACCGACGTCTCGGGGCCGATCGCGTACGAGACGGTGCCGACGGCCGTCCGCCCGAGGCTGGAGCAGGCCGTGGTGGCGAGGACGAGCAGCACGGCCCCGGCCGTGAGGCGCCTCTGGCGACGGCGGCGCGAGGTCGGGGCGGGGGACTGGGACGCGGGCACGGACATGAGCGGTCCTCGTCTGTACGGCATGACTGCGGCGGTCAGTGTCGTCAGCCTGCCCCGTGCCCCGGCTTCCGGCATCCGCTGCGGCGCCGGGCTAGCCCGCCCGGGCGACCGGCCGCCGGGGCCCCGCTCCTCTCCGGTGGTTCCGGTGCGTGGCGCGGGTGGTTGCCCCGATGGCCGCTCGGGCAACAGGGCCGGGGCCAAGGCCGTGGTCAGGGCGAGGGCCGGGGCCCCACACTTCTCCTCCAACTTGTGTGGTCCGCACACATCACTGCGATGGCCGCGCACTGCCTAGCGTCTAGGCGGGCGGGGGCGGGTTGTCCGCGCACTGTCCGTCGCGGCGGAGTACCGCGATGTTGTCGAAGCAGAGGAGGACCAGGACGTGCGCCATGGACAGCGTGCCGGGTGGGGAGTGGTCGCCGCCGTCGTGGCGGTGGTGGCGGGGCTGCTCGGCGAGGGCGGCACCGCGAGCGCGGCCGGCCCCACCGCCTATCCCGCCTACCTCTCTCTGGAGGCGGGCTACGGGGCGGGCACCGTCACGAACGGCTGGGAGAAGGTCGAGCGCTTCCGCGACACCACCCCCGGTTTCGCGGCGGGCGCCGCCGAGGGCTATCCGCCGGACGGCCGCGGCGACCAGGACGGCGTCCGTGTGACGTACTTCGGCGGGGTCGCACGCCCCACGTCGGACCGCTTCCTGCTCTACTCGGCGCCCGGCTGGAACACCGGCGCGAAGTCCGTCCCCGTGCTGCTCGTGCACGGCGCCAACGACACCGCGGACCGGGCCTGGGCCAACCCGGGGGAGTCCGGCGGCTACGGCTGCGGCGCCCTGTCCTGCCCGTCCACCGGCCTCATGCAGTACCTGTCGGCGCGCGGACAGCGCGTCTTCGCCATCGGCTTCGCCCACAAACAGGGCGACAACCTCATGCAGGCGCAGGCCGTCGGCGATGCTGTCGCCGCCATCAAGGCCAAGCTCGGCGTCGCCAAGGTCGACCTGGTCGGCTGGAGCAAGGGCGAGATGTCGGCGCGTGCCTATGTGTCGTCCCTGAAGCCCTCCTGGGGGCGTCCGTACGCCGGTGACGTACGGAAGCTGATCACGCTGGGCGGCCCCAACGGCGGCTACGACTACCCGTACGCGCACGGCTGGGCGCACGACTTCTCCATCTGGCCCGAGTGCGGCGGAAAGATCAACGCGCCCTCCCCGCACTCCAGGATGACCTGCTACGGCACGTACACCGCGCACCCCGAGTACTCCATGACGCCGTCCGGGGGCTATGACGACTACCCGGGCCAGCGCCAGATGCTGGCCCGCTGGGACTCGGTCTACGGCGTCGACCAGTCCGCCCAGGACTGGTACACCACCTACTACGGCGGCCAGGGCTTCTACACGGCGGGAGACGGCATCCAGAAGGCGGTTGACAGCGGATCGCTGGTGGCGCCTTTGCAGCGGGCCGGGGTGCCCTCGTCCGTCATCGCCTATCTGCTGGCGGGAGCCACCCCGGACGTCGTCGGCATCGTCAATGAGAACCGGGGCCCCAGCGACGGCGTCGTCTTCCTCTCCAGCGCGCTCGACACCACCGGCATCGCCACCGTGGGCGCCACCGCCACCGTGGCGACCGCCAACCACCTCGAACTCGGCTGGAACAGCACATCCTCCGCCCAGGTCGCCGCCTGGCTCGCACTCCCCTGAGGACCCCGAGGAACCATCGATGCGCACCTCGTACACCCGCCGAGTCGCCACGGCCCGCCTCACCCAGCAGATCCTGGAAGTCGAGCCGCACCCGGGCTTCGAGGGCCCGCGCGAGACCGTCGTGTTCGTCCACGGCAACGTCTCGTCCTCGGTGTTCTGGCAGGACACCCTGCTCGCGCTGCCCGAGCGCTACCGGCCGATCGCGGTCGACCTGCGCGGCTTCGGCGGCAGCGACCCGCTGCCCGTGGACGCGACCCGGGGCCTGCGCGACTACGCGGACGACCTCGCGGCGCTGCTCGACGCCCTGCACGTGGGCCGCGCACACCTGGTGGGCTGGTCCATGGGGGGCGGGGTGGTCACGCAGTACCTGCGCGACCGGCCGTCCACCACAGCTTCGCTCACCCTCGTCAACCCGGTCTCGCCGTACGGCTTCGGCGGCACGCACGGCGAGGAAGGCCTGCTCAACGCGCCCGACGGGGCGGGCTCCGGAGGCGGCACGGCCAACCCCGACTTCGTACGGCTCCTGCGCGCGGGCGACCGGGGCGAGGGCTCCCCGCTCTCGCCCCGCCAGGTCCTTGCCACCTGCTACGTCAAGCCCCCGACGCGCCCCGCCCGTGAGGACGAACTGGTCGCCTCCATGCTCACGACCCGGATCGGCGACGACCACTACCCCGGCGACAGCACGCCGAGCGACACCTGGCCCGGGGTGGCCCCCGGCAGCCGCGGCGTCCTCAACTGCCTTGCCCCGACGCACTTCCGCGTCGACGACCTGCACACGCTGCCCGTGCTGCCGCCGGTGACCTGGATCCGGGGCGAGGACGACGTCATCGTCTCCGACACCTCCCTGTTCGACCTCGCCCACCTCGGCGCGATCGGCGCACTGCCCGGCTGGGACGGCACCCCGGCCCAGCCGATGCTCGCCCAGACCCGTCACGCGCTGGGTCTTTACGCGCGGGCCGGCGGCACGGTACGAGAGGTTGTGGTGCCCGGAGCCGGGCATGCGGTCCATGTCGAACGTCCCCGGGAATTCGGCGCGGCACTGCTCGAAACCCTGTCGGAAGGCGCACGCACCTGATGGAACCCATCCGTACGACCCGCCACGGCGCGGTCCGCGGCAAACTCGTCGCCGACGACGTGGCCGCCTTCCTCGGCATCCCGTTCGCCGCGCCCCCCTTCGGGGAGGCACGCTTTCGCGCACCGGGGCCCGCCGCCTCCTGGGACGGGGTGCGCGACGCGTTCTCCCACGGTCCGAGCGTGCCGAGAGCGCCCTACGCGCCGCCCTTCGACGTGCTCATCCCGGACGAGGGGCCCCAGGGCGAGGACTGCCTCAACCTCAACATCTGGACCCCGCACCCGACCCCCGGCGGCGGCCTCCCGGTGATGGTGTGGATCCACGGCGGAGCCTTCGCCAACGGCTCCGGATCGGCGTCCGCGTACGACGGAAGCGCCTTCGCGCGCGACGGCGTCGTGTACGTCAGCATCAACTACCGACTCGGCGCCGACGGCTTCCTGCGGCTGCCCGACCGGCCCGACAACCGCGGCCTGCTCGACCAGATCGCCGGCCTGGAATGGGTCCGCGACAACATCGAGGCCTTCGGCGGCGACCCCGGTCAGGTGACCGTGTTCGGCGAATCGGCGGGCGCCATGAGCATCGGCGCGCTCCTGTCGATGCCCCGCGCCCGGGGCCTGTTCCGGCGCGCGATCCTGCAGAGCGGCGCCGCCCACCACTTCCTGCGTCCCGCCTCCGCCGAGCTGATCACCGCGCGGCTCGCCGAGAAGCTCGGCATCGGCGCGACGGCGGAGGAGTTCGCCGAGGTCCCCCTGGCAGAGCTGCTGCCCGCCCAGGCCGACCTGCGCGGGGAGATCGGCGCCCGCCCCGACCCGGCGCTGTGGGGTGAGGCGGCGCTCAACATGATGCCGTTCGAGCCCGTCCTCGACGAGCTGCCGCTGCCCGCGGCGGACTGCGGCGTGGACATCCTCGTCGGCAGCAACCGCGAGGAGTACCGGTTGTTCCTCGTGCCGACCGAGCGCCTCGACGTGCTGTCGCAGGCCAAGCTGCGCGCGGCGACGGCCGCGTACGGCCTCGACCCCGACAAGGCACTGCCCGTGTACGCGGAGCGGCGGCCGGACGCGGTGCCCGGCGAACTCTTCGACGCGGTCACCACCGACTGGTTCTACCGGATCCCCGCGCTGCGCCTCGCCGAGTCCGTGCCCGGCTCGTACGTGTACGAGTTCGCCCACCGCTCCCCGGCCTTCGACGGCCGGCTCGGCGCCTGCCACGCCTCCGAGCTCGCCTACGTCTTCGACCGGCTCGACGACCCGGCCTACGCTCCGATCCTCGGCGAGAAGCCCCCGCAGTCCCTCGCGGACGCCCTGCACGGCGCCTGGGTGGCCTTCGCGAAGACGGGCGAGCCGGGCTGGGCGGCGTACGACCGCGACACCCGCACGACGCGGGTCTTCGACACCGTTCCGGCCGTCGAGACCGATCCCCGTGCCGAGGAACGTGCCTTGTGGGAGGGGGTGCGCTGAGGCCGTGGGGCCCGTTGTCAGACCTCGCCCGTAAGGTCGTAGATCAGTCGCGGACCACGCGACGGACGACGACCGAGCGGACGAGGGAGGTGACCGGCGGTGAACCGGCCGACACCGATGTGGCACTCCGCGGAGCGGGCGCCGGTGGCCCCGCGCGGCCCCGCGCCCGCCCGCCGCGATCCGCTGCCCGGCACCCACCGGCTCTCCGGGCCCGGCAGCGGCCCGGAGCATCCGCACGAAGCGGCGAGCGAGGCACAGTGGCCCGCGCTGTCCGCCGCCGCCGTGTTCCTGCCCGCCGGGCTGCCCCGCGAGGGCAAGGTCGCCTTCTGGGACCCGGAGCGGGGTCCCGTGCCCCAGGGCCCGCCCGGTGCCGAAGCGACCGAGCTGACCGTGGTGCGCCGCCACGGCGGCGGCGCCCGCAGTCGTGAGGTCGCCGCCCTCGTCCTGCCCGTCACCGAGGCCCTCCCCGTCCTCGTGCGGGCCCGCCGCCACCCCGCCGCCCACCCGGCGGCGGCCTGCTGGGGCGCCGCCGCGCTACACGCCCTGCACCTCGTCGCGCGCGGGAGACTGCTGCCCGGGCTGACCTCCACCCACCACGACGCCTGGCGGGCCGGCCCGCTGGACGCCGACGACATCGCCCAGCTGCGGGCCATCGCCGCGGCCATGCCGTACGAGGCGTACGGAGTGCCCGTCCCCGGCCGCGGCGCCCTTCGACTCCCGGACCCCGAGGCCCTGGTGAGAGCCTTCCTCGACGCGGTCGCCGACAGCCTGCCGCGCACCCCGGCCGCCGCCCACGCCGCCGGCGCGCCCTTCGCCGCCGCCACCGCCCAGCACCTGCCGTCCGCCCGCGCCTGGGCCGCGGAGGCCGCCGCCGGGATGGACGCGGGCGTCCGGGTCTCGCTGCGCCTTGACCTGTCGGGGTTCGAGCTGTTCGACACGGCGTCCGACGAGGAGGGCGAGGCGCGGCGCGCCGGCTCCGCGATCGTCCAGGTGCACAGCCTGGCCGACCCGACCCTGGTCGTCGACGCCTCCCGCCTCTGGTCGGACGACGGGCACGAGGACCGGCCCGGATCCGCGCCCGCGAGCGGGACCGGCCGCTCAGGGGCGTCAACAGGCCAGGGCGGAGCGGCAGTCGAGGCGTTCGGGCCGCGCGCCCGGATCGACGCGCTGCTCGCTCTGCGCCGGGCAGCCCGCGTCTGGGCCCCGCTCGGGCTGCTCCTGGAACGCGCCGTCCCCGATGTGCTGCCCCTCACCGAGACCGAGCTGTACGAGCTGCTCGGCGAGGCCTCGGCGCGCCTGGCCGCGGCCGGCGTCACGGTCCACTGGCCGCGCGAGCTGGCCCGCACCCTCAGCGCCACCGCCGTCGTACGCCCGGCGCCCGGCTCGGCGACCGACGGCACGTCCTTCTTCGACGCCGAGGAACTCCTCTCCTTCAACTGGCAGTTGGCGCTCGGCGACGAGCCGCTCACCAACGCGGAGATGGACGTGCTCGCCGAGTCCCACCGCCCGATCGTGCGGCTGCGCGACCAGTGGGTGGTGGCCGACCCCGAGCTCGTCCGCAAGGCCAGAAAGCGCGACCTGGGCCTTCTGGACCCCGTGGACGCGCTGTCCGTCGCCCTCACCGGCACCGCGGAGGTCGACGGCGAGACGGTCGAGGCGGTCCCGGCCGGGGCCCTCGCGCTGCTCCGCGACCGGCTCCTCGAAGGCCCCGCCGCCGCCGAGCAGCCGCCCGGCCTGGACGCGACACTGCGCGACTACCAACTGCGCGGTCTGGCCTGGCTGGAGATGATGACGTCGATGGGCCTCGGCGGCTGCCTCGCCGACGACATGGGCCTCGGCAAGACCATCACCGTCATCGCCCTGCATCTGCGCCGGGCCCGCACCGAACCGACGCTGGTGATCTGCCCGGCCTCCCTGCTCGGCAACTGGCAGCGCGAGATCGCCCGGTTCGCGCCCGGAGTCCCGGTGCGCCGCTTCCACGGAAGCAGCCGCAGCCTCGACGGCAGCGAGGGCGGCTTCGTCCTCACCACGTACGGCACCATGCGCGGCAGCGCCCCCCAACTGGCCGCGCAGCGCTGGAACATGGTGGTCGCCGACGAGGCGCAGCACGTCAAGAACCCGTTCTCGGCAACCGCCAAGGCGCTGCGCACCATCCCCGCCCCGGCCAGGGTCGCGCTCACCGGCACCCCGGTGGAGAACAACCTCTCCGAGCTGTGGGCGCTGCTCGACTGGACGACGCCCGGGCTGCTCGGCCCGCTCAAGGCGTTCCGGGCCCGGCACGCCCGCCTGGTGGAGAACGGCGAGGACGACGACGCGGCCGAGCGCCTGTCCCGGCTGGTCCGCCCCTTCCTGCTGCGCCGGAAGAAGTCCGACCCGGGCATCGTGCCCGAGCTGCCCCCGAAGACCGAGACCGACCACCCGGTGGCTCTGACCCGCGAACAGGCCGCCCTCTACGAGGCGGTGGTGCGCGAGGTCATGGCCGCCGTCGAGGCATCCGAGGGCATCGCCCGCCGCGCCCAGATCATGAAACTGCTCACCGCCCTGAAGCAGATCTGCAACCACCCCGCCCAGTATTTGAAGGAGGACGCGCCGCGCCTGGCCGCCCGCTCGGGGAAACTGGCCCTGCTCGACGAACTGGTGGACACCATCCTCAGCGAGGACGGCTCCGTCCTCGTGTTCACCCAGTACGTCGCGATGGCCAGGCTGCTCTCCACCCACCTCACGGCCCGCGGCGTGCCCGCCCAACTGCTGCACGGCGGAACCCCGGTGGCCGAGCGGGACCGCCTGGTCGACGTCTTCCAGAGCGGCGAGGTCCCCGTCTTCATCCTGTCCCTCAAGGCCGCCGGCACCGGCCTCAACCTCACCCGCGCCGGTCATGTCATCCACTACGACCGCTGGTGGAACCCGGCCGTCGAGGAACAGGCCACCGACCGTGCCTACCGCATCGGCCAGACCCAGCCCGTCCAGGTCCACCGGCTGATCGCCGAAGGCACCGTCGAGGACCGCATCGCCGACATGCTGGAGCAGAAACGCCGCCTGGCCGAGGCGGTCCTGGGCTCCGGCGAGAGCGCCCTGACCGAACTCACCGACCGTGAACTGGCCGACCTGATCTCCCTGCGGAGGGCCCCGTGAACCCCCGCCCGTCCACGCGCACCCCGCGCCACGACGACCGCCGCCGCACCTACCCCGCGCTCGGTGCCCGCTCGGAGCGCACCGGGACCTGGTGGGGCGACGCCTGGGTAGGAGCCTTGGAGGAACTCGCCCTGGACGCGGCCCGGCTGGCGCGCGGCCGCGCCTACGCCGAAGCCGGCCAGGTCGACGCGATCACCGTCACCCCGGGCCGCATCACCGCCTACGTGCACGGCTCCCGGCCCCGCCCCTACCGCACCGAGCTGAGGCTGCGCACCCTGCCCGACCAGGCGTGGGAGGACTTCCTCGACAGTGCGGCCCAGGAGCCCGCGCACATCGCGGCCCTCCTCGACAAGGACCTGCCGCACGCGCTGGCCGACGAGGCGGCACTGCTGCCCGCCTACGGCGATCTGATCCCCGACTGCTCGTGCCCCGACGACGGCTATCCCTGCAAGCACGCGGCGGCGCTCTGCTACCAGGCCGCGCGCCTGCTGGACGAGGACCCGTTCGTCCTGCTCCTCATGCGCGGGCGGGGCGAGCAGGAGGTCCTCGCCGCGCTCACCCGGCGCAACGCCACCCGCATGGCCGTCGAACGAGCGGCCCCGCCACCCCAACTCCCCACCGTCCAGGCCCGCTCGGCGGTCCAGCCGCGCACGCTCGGGCCTCTCCCGCCGCCGTTCCCCACCCCGGCGCGGCCGGGCCATCCGCCCGCCTTTCCCGAGGTGCACGGCGGCCCCGACCCGCTGTCCCTCGACCTCCTGGCCACCGAGGCGGCCCAGCGCGCCCACACCCTCCTGGTCACCGGAACGGATCCGATCGCCCCTCTCTCCACCTGGCAGGACGCGGTCCGCCTCGCCGCCGCGCACCCGGGCTCCGGCCTCACCTCGGCGACCCGTGCCCTCTACACCTCACTGACCCGGGCCACCGACCGCACCCCCGGCGACCTCGCCCGCGCGGTGGCCGCCTGGCGCCAGGGCGGCCGGGAGGCCCTGGCCGTCCTCGAAGCCCCCTGGGACCCCCCGGCCGGCCCCTTCGACCGGGCCCGCCCCGCGCTGACCGCCGCGGGCTTCCCCGGCTTCCGCCCCAGCCGCAACCGTCTCTCCACCCCCACCACCCAGCTGCGCTACGGCCGCGACGGCCTCTGGTACGGCTACGAGTCCGACCCCGGCCGGGACGACTGGTGGCCCCGCGGCACCCCCGACCCGGACCCGGTGGGCGCCCTCACGGCCCGGCTCGGCGCGTGATGCCACGGGGCCGGATGCGCATCCGGCCGCGTGATGCCGCGGGGACGGATGCGCATCCGTCGCACCTCTCATGCGCCGGCCGCCCATCGGGTCAGCTGCTGGAAGTCGGCCTCGCGCAGGCCCCGTCGGGGGTGGATGCGCACCAGCAGGGCGCGGGCGTCGTGGTGGTCGCGCACATAGGTCTCGTCCAGGTCGGTGATCATGTCGTCGACCCAGGCGAACGGGCGGCCGGCGGCCCACTCCAGCAGGGGTCTGGTCTTCCAGTACAGGCCGTCGGGGTCGGTGGCGAACAGCTCGGGCCAAGAGATGAAGGGGAGGTCCGCGGGGAGGCCGATGCTGGGGGCGATCATCTCGTTGGCCTCGTTCATCCACGTGGTGGCCCAGGCCAGTTCGTACGGCAGTGAACGCAGCCGGGGGCCGTGCGCCGGGTTGAGGTACACCCGCAGGCCGCGGCGGTGCGGGCGCGAGCCCGGGGTCTGGCGGGAGAGCCAGGCCGAGGGGTGGAGCCGGTGGGTGCGGTAGCCGCGCAGATGGGGCAGGCGGGCCGCGTACGGGTTGAGGGGGCCGTCCACGTCGAGGAGCAGCAGGGGGCGGTCCGGCGCAGTCGTCATGGGGCAGGGATACCCAACGGGCCCGGCTCAAGTTCCTTGCGGGGAAGGGCAGTTGTGGAGGCTGGGCGTCCGTTCGCGGCGGGGTATTCGGCGTGGGCCGTGGACATGGGCCACGCCTTGGCCTGCCGGGCGGGTAGCCGCGCCATGGCCTGCCGGAGTGGGCCGCTCCGTGCCCTGCCGGACGTGGGCCGCTCCGCGGCAAGCAGGCTCAGCCTCCCGACGTCAGCCTGCCGGACGTGGATCGCTCCGCGGCAAGCCGGCTCAGCCTCCCGACGTCGTCACCGACTCGCGCGTCTCCGGGGCCCACGCCAGCGACACCAGCATGCCGGCGAGCAGCACGGCCGCCAGCCAGTACATCGAGCCGCTCAGGCCGAGGTGCTCCAGGCTCACCGGCAGGATGAACGTGCCGACGGCCGACGCGATGCGGCTCGTGCCGTTGAGGAAGCCGACGCCGGTGGCGCGCAGATGCGTGGGGTAGAGCTCGGCGGGATACACCTGGGTGAGGTTCGAGGCGCCTGCCATCACGAAGGTGTAGACGAGGAACGGCACCATGAGGGCGATCGTGGAGGCGTGGGCGAAGGCGCCCATCAGTGCGAGTGCCGCCGTCATGATGCCGAACGTGACGATCGTCAAGGGGCGGCGGCCGGTCTTCTGGAGGAACCAGAGGCCGATGACACCGCCGCCGAGCAGGAAGAGGTTCAGGAGCAGGTTCTGGAGGTCCGGATCGGGGACGTGCAGGGCGGCCAGAATGGTCGGCATGAAGGTGTAGATCGCGAAGTACGGCAACACCTGCGCGCTGTAGAAGACCGTGCCGAACCACGTCCGCCTGGCCTGGCCCGGCGAGAAGAGCTCCCGGTAGGCGGCCGTCGTGCTGGTACGCCGCTCGGGCGGGGCGATCTCGGCCGCGCCCAGCTCCGCCTTCAGGTACTTACGGGCGATGGCCCGGGCCTCGTCGATCCGGCCCTGGCTGATCAGCCAGCTCGGCGACTCCGGCGTACCGAAGCGGAGCAGCAGCACCAGGAGCGCCGGCACCGCACCGGAGGCGAGCAGCAGATAGGCGGCTCCCTCGGACTTCCCGAGGTAGGTGCCGAGGATGCCGGCGATGACGTAGCCGACGGTCCACATCACGGTGAGGGAGCCGAGGAGCACGCCCCGCAGCCTGCGGGGCGCGAACTCGGACAGCATCGTCGGGCCGACCGCGTAGTCCGCGCCGAGCCCGAAGCCGATCAGCACGCGCAGGGTGAAGAGCAGGGCCGGGTCGCGTGCCCAGAGCTGGAGGGCGGAGGCGACCGTGATCAGGACGAAGTTGTAGATGTACAGCTTCTGGCGGCCGATGATGTCGCCGATCCGCCCGAGCACGATGCTGCCGAAGAAGAGCCCGATCAGCGCCGACGCGCCGAGCAGGCCCTGCCAGACGCCGGAGAGGTGCCGGGCGTCGGTGAGGGTGGCGAGGACCGCGCCGATCATGCCGAGCGCGTATCCGTCGGAGAAGTTCGCCCCGAAGGTGGTCGCCGTCACCCGCAGGTGGAACGGGCGCAGGGGGGCCTCGTCGAGCGACGGGGCGAGCAGTTCGGGTGGGTCGGATTCCACGGTGGCCGGCTTCGGCATCGGCTGTTACCTCGCCTGGGGCATGGGCCCGCCTGGGGCGGCGGGGGACGGGCGGCTTGGGTCGAGCGCAGCCATCCTGCCCTGCCCAACCCCCGTAAGGGAATCGTTCTATGCGAAAGAAGTGCGAGTGAATGGAATTCTTACGCAAGAGGAGGCTGACGTTCCGCGACCCTGGAGGCTACCTCGTCCGGCTCTGCGGCGGGGGTTCGCAGGTCTCGTCCGCCCTTGAGGCGGGCGGGTCGCAGGGCTCACCCGCCGCCCAGGCCGCCAGCACCGCGTCGATCGCGGCGGCCACCCGCACCCGCGCCCTGCCGTGCGGGACGCGTGCCATGAGCAGCGCGTCGTACTCCGTGTCCAGATGGCGGACGGACGCCCGCACCGCGGCCGTCACCGCCGCCGAGTCCAGCGCGCGGCCCGCCGCCGACCGGCCCACCCGGCCGCTGCCCCGCACCGAGGCGTGCTCGGCGACGGCACGGGCCCGCTCGGGCGGACAGCCCGGAAACAGGCGCAGGATCTCGGCGGTCAGAGCCGCCGTGAACCGTACGTCCTCGGCGGCCCGGCGCTCGGCGTCCCGGGCCCGCCGACGGGCCCGCGCCTCCGCGTCGGCCAGGCAGGCCGCTTCCGCCGCGGCGAGCGCGGCCTCCTCGACGAAGACGCCCTGACGCTCATAGCGCCGCCGGCGCCGATCGCGGCGCACCACGACGGCGGAGAGCGAACTGCCCGCCCGGGCACGGCGGGTGAGCGCGGTGTCGCCGCGCGGCAGGAACACCAGATGACCCAGATCCGCGCAGTCGAGACAGAGCGGCGACCCCGACTCCAGGACGAGATGCCTCAGCGGGGCGCGCCCGCATCCGGTGCAGCGATGGTGGTGCCGGGGCTGTATGACGAGAATGGGGCCGCCCTCCTTGCGCAAGTCGCCCTGTCCGGCCGACCTTTGTCTGATTCCCCGCGCAATAACCTGTGGAACAGGGAGGATTGGGGTTGCTACGTTTCCCCACGTGGCGAAACTCAATCAGATCATCGCAGTCGAAAAGGGAATCAAGTCGAAGTCCCACCAGGACCTGACGGCCTCTCAGCACGGTTTGCAGAAGCCCGCGTTGCTGGCCGGCATCTCCCGCACCTACCAGCCCAAGGACGAGGAGGGCGAGCAGCTCCCGCCCGAGTCCACCCGGGTGCAGGTCAGGTCCGAGGACGTCCTGCGGGACACCGCCGCCACGCTGACCCGGCTGTTCGACGTGACCGCCACCAAGGACTGGGCGAACTGCGAGGCGCGCGCCGACATCACCGTCGACGGGCGGGTCCTCGTGGCCGCGGCGCCCGTCTCCTACCTGCTCTTCCTGGAGAAGCAGCTGACGGACATCAACGCCTTCGTGCGCCGTCTTCCCGTGCTCGACGCCGCCGAAGCGTGGGTGCAGGACCCGTCCACCGACTCCTGGAAGACCGAGCCGGTACGGACGCTGCGCACGAAGAAGGTGCCGCGCAACCACGTCAAGGCCGAAGCCACCGACAAGCACCCGGCGCAGGTCGAGGTGTACTACGAGGACGTGCCCGTCGGCTACTGGACGACCGTGAAGTTCTCGGGCGCGCTGCCCGCCCGCCGGGTCAACGAACTCGTCGCCCGAGTGGAGAAGTTGCAGCAGGCGGTCAAGTTCGCGCGCGAGGAGGCCAACGGTATCGACGTCACCGATCAGCGGGTGGGCGACGCCGTATTCGGCTACCTTTTCGGATGAGCACGCCCTGACGGGTGCGTGATCACGCCTTGTCGCGTGCGTGAGCGCGTCTCGACCCGTAAGCACGCGACAACCCAGAACTCCCGGTCGTGCACAGCACGGCCGGGTGCGCCAGGAGCGCAAAGCTGAAACTGAAGCTTGTCGTGACGGTGCGGCCGCGCATGACGCGTCCGCCATCAATCTCAGACTCTCGCTCCAGACTCAGCATGCGCCACCGATCGCCGGACCCAACCGGCCCAGGCACATGTGCGTCGAATTGCCGGTTCGAGTCCGGCCCGCGGAGCTTCACTCGCATTCCCCATCGATCCGCGGTGGTCCAAAGGCAGGACGCGACGGCTTAAGACTGACCTGGGTTCTCCAGCGGACCGGCGTGTGCAGTCGCGGTGGCACAACCCAGGGCCCGGGGGCCGGCTACGCCTCCGGGCCCGCTCCTGTCCGCGCGCGGCTCCGCTCCCCGACGCGGCCGCCCGGCACCGCGCATGATGGGGGCGTGCGATTCGAAGCGATCACCTGGGAACGGCTGGCGGACGCCCTCGCCGAACGGACCATGGACCTGAAGCCGGCCGACGACGGCTCCTGGCTGCGCATCGGGGTGGACGGGGCACCCGCCGCGCACCCCGAAGAACTGTCCCGGCACATCGCCGAGGTCCTCAGGGCGCGCGGCCGACCGGTCCTCGCCCTCTCCACCGAGGGTTTCCTGCGGCCCGCCTCGCTGCGCTTCGAATTCGGGCGCCAGGACCCGGACACGTACTACGACGGCTGGTTCGACAACGGCGCCCTGTGGCGGGAGGTCTTCGGGCCGCTGGACCCGGGCGGCACGGGTCGGGTGCTGCCCGACCTGTGGGACCCCGCGACCGACCGGGCGACCCGGAGCCCGTACGAGACCCTCCCGGAGGGAGGGGTGCTGCTCGTGCACGGGCCGCTGCTCCTGGGCCGCTGGTTCCCCTTCGACCTCACCGTCCACCTGCGTCTGTCACCGGCCGCCCTGCGCCGCCGGACCGCGGAGGGTGCCCGCTGGACACTGACGGCCTTCGAGCGGTACGAGGCGGAGGTGCGGCCGAGCGAGGCGGCCGATGTCGTGGTGCGGGTCGACGACCCTCGTCATCCGGCCTGGGGAAAGGGTGCGGCCTGAAGCGGTCAGCCCGCCCCCGGGCGACCTCCCACCACCCCCACCGCGAACGCCCCCGCCCGGCACCCCGCCTCGGCGGCCTCCGCCGCGGCCGCGCCGCGCAGGCGGGCGGCGAGGAAGCCACCGGTGAAGGCGTCACCGGCGCCCGTGGAGTCCAGGGCACGCACCTCCGGCGCGGCCGTCCGCGCGACGACCTCCCCGCCCACGGCCACCAGCGCCCCGGCGGCACCGAGCGTGACGGCGACCATCGGGAACCGGCGGCTCAACTTGACCGCCGCGTCGGCCGGTTCGGGCAGGCCGGTGAGGAACGTCGCCTCGGCGGCATTGGGGAGCAGTACGTCGATCCCCTCGGCCAGGCCCAGGAACTCCTCGATGCCCAGGGTGCCGATGAACCCGGTCGACGCCGGATCCAGGCTCACGGTGACACCGGCCGACCGGGCCGACTCCCTTGCCATGAGCGCGAGTTGACGGCACTGGTCGGCGAAGAGCAGATAGCCCGAGAGGTGGAGGTGGGCGACGCCGTCGAGCAGGTCGGGCGACCAGTCGGCGGGGCTCATCCGGTGGACGGCGCCGCTGTCGGTCAGGAAGGTGCGCTCCGCCGTGGCGGTGTCGACGAGGGAGATCACGGTCGCGGTGGGCGCGTCGGCGTCCGGGCTCAGCAGGGGGCGTACGCCGGAGCGGCGCAGACTCAGGTCGTGCCAGGCGGCCGAGTCCTGGCCGACCCGGGCGAGCAGCCGTACGTCCGCACAGCCCGAACGGGCCGCCCAGCAGGCCACGTTGGCGCCCGCGCCACCCGGCACCGTACGGATGTCGGCCGGTGTGTCCGTGGCGGGCGAGAGGGGGCCGCGGTGCCGGGCGACCACATCGGTGACCACGTCCCCGACGACCAGGAGGCCGCCACCCCCGGGGCCGCCGCCGGCGCCGGTCGCACCGCCCCTGTCACCGTCCGAGCAGCCCCCGGCTCCGCTCACAGCGCCGCCGCGATGTCCGCCGCGAGGCGGACGTTGCCGCGTACCGCCGCCACATTCGCCTCAAGGGAGGCCCCGTCCGTGTGCTCGACCAGGTAGTTCAGCAGGAAAGGCGTGACCGCCTGGCCCGTGACGCCGGCCGCGCGGCAGGCGGCGAGGCCCGATGCGAGCACCTCGTCGTGCAGCCGGGGGTCGAGCTGCTCGGTCTCCGGGACCGGGTTGGCCACGATCACCGCCGCTTCCAGCCCGAGCGAGCGATGCGCCCGCAGCACGCCGGCCGCCTCCTCGGGCGTACGCACCGTCCAGTCGACCGGCTCGCCGGAGCTGGACAGGTAGAACCCGGGGAAGTGTTCCGTGCCGTAGCCGACGACGGGGACCCCGAGCGTCTCCAGACGTTGCAGCGTGGCCGGCACATCGAGGATCGACTTCACGCCCGCGCACACCACCGCGAGGGGTGCCCGCGCCAGCAGGCGCAGATCCGCCGACTCGTCCTGCGTCTCGGTCCACTCCCGGTGCACGCCGCCCAGCCCACCGGTCGCGAAGACGCGCAGGCCCGCCCGTGCGGCCAGGAACGCGGTGGCCGAGACGGTGGTCGCCCCGCTCGCGCCGGTGGCCAGCGCCATCGGCAGATCGCGGTGCCCGAGCTTGCGCAGCTCCTCGTTGGCGACCCGCTCCAACTGCTCCTTGTCCAGGCCCACCTGGGGCCGCCCGTCCAGGACCGCGATGGTCGCGGGAACGGCGCCCCGGTCGCGCACCAGCCCCTCCAGTTCGCGGGCCACGCGCAGATTGCGCGGCCGGGGCAGCCCGTGCGAGATGATCGTCGACTCCAGGGCGACGACCGGGCGCCCCTCGTCGAGAGCCGTCCGTACTTCTTCCGACACCGTGGTCTCATCAGGTACGTCGTCAAAGGGCATGCCCCATCCCTGGCACGCCCGGAAGCCGGGTAAACGTCTCGCAACTCCACGTTGCGCAGGGCGGGTTCGGCGGTCGTGCGCCGGGCGGGCGGCCGTACTGGACAGACTGTCGTGCCGGGGCACGGCGACCTGGTCGTCCTGTCGGTCAACGTCAGCGCCGGGCGCGGCTAGATTGACCCGTCATGAGCACCACGGACCATGCCACCGCCGCCGCACCCACGAGCCCCGCACCTGCAAACCCCGCATCCACGAGCCCCGAGCCCCAGGACCGGGAGCCGGTCGGGCCCGCTTCCTTCGCCGTACGCATCCCCGACGCCGAGCTGGAGCCGGAGCCGCTCGACCCGGAGCAGATCGTGTCCGGTGCTCCGGAGGTGACGGGGAAGGTGCTGTGGGAGTCGGCGGACGGGAAGCAGATCCGCGGCATCTGGCAGATCACACCGGGCGTGGTGACCGACACCGAGGCCGACGAGCTGTTCGTGGTCGTCAGCGGGCGCGCCACCATCGACGTGGCGGGCGGCGACACCCTGGAGGTCGGCCCCGGTGACGCGTGTGTGCTGCGCGCGGGCGACCGCACCACGTGGACCGTCCACGAGACGCTCCGCAAGGCGTACCACATCAGCCTGTAGCGACCGGGCCGCGGCAGCGGGTCCACGGATCCGCTGCGATCACTCCGTGGTGGCCGTCCGGGCCGTCTCCCGTGTGCCGTGCCGTCGGGAGGTGAAGAGGGCGAGGCCCGCCAGCGGCAACAGCAGCGCGGCACCGGCCGCGTTCAGCCAGCCGTAGCCCGCGCGGGCCACGATCAGGCCGGCCGTGAGCCCGCCGAGGGCCGCCGCCACGTTCATGGTCAGATCGCACAGGCCCTGCACGGCGGCCCGCGCGGGCCCCGGCACCGAGTCGGTCAGCAGGGCCGAGCCGGAGACGAGCCCCGCGGACCAGCCGAGGCCGAGCAGGAAGAGCCCGGCCATGGTCTGGCCGTGACTCGTGCCCGCCGTGCCCGCCAACAGGGCGGCGCAGCACAGCAGTCCGGCCGCGAGGCCGATCACCGAGAGCCGCCCCAACCGGTCGGCGAGCCGGCCCATCACGGGCGAGAACGCGTACATCCCCGCGATGTGGACGCTGATGACGAGCCCGATCAGCTGGATGTCCGCGCCGTGCCGGGTGAGGGCGACCGGTGTCATCGACATGATCGACACCATGGCGGTGTGGGACAGGGCCACCGTGACGAGTGCCAGCCGGGCACGCGGCGACCGACCGACCGCGCTCACCCCGGCCCGCAGCGAACGGGCCGCCGCGGAGTGCGCCGCGCTGCCGTCCAGGGCGCGGGCGGTCAGCAGCGGATCCGGCCGCAGCAGCACGGCGACGAGCACGGCGGAGAGCAGGAACACCCCGGCCGCCCAGACGAACGGGCCCGCGGCCGCCGGTATGCCGAAGCGGGTGACGCTGTGGCCCGCGGGGGCGGCGATGTTGGGGCCGAGCACCGCGCCGATCGTCGTGCCCCACACCACGGTGGAGATCGCCCGGGCCCGCCGCGCCGGCTCCGCGAGATCGGCTGCGGCGTACCGGGCCTGGAGGTTGCCGAGGGAGCCGGCGCCGAAGACGGCCATGCCGCACAGCAGCAGCGGAAAGCTGCCGAGCACGGCGCCGGTGACCACCACCGCGGCTCCGGCCGCCCCGAGGAGATAGGCGAGCACCAGACCGGGGCGGCGCCCGCGCCGGGTCATCAGGGCGGCCAGCGGCATCGCGAGGAGCGCGGGGCCGGCCACTATGGCGGCGGAGGCGAGCCCCGACAGGGCCTGACGGCCACTGATCTCGGCGGCCAGCACCGCGGCCAGCGCGATCCCGGTGGCGTTCGCGAGGCCGCCGAGTATCTGGCTCGCGATGAGCACGGCGGTTGTCCGGCGCCGTATCGCGGGGAGCGCCGCCGCGTCGGGCACCGCACGGCCGGTACCCGCGGCGTCGGGGAGTGTGGTCACCGGCGCAGTGTGCCAGCCGGTACCGCTGCGGGAAACGGCCGGGCCGGAGGGGCCGGGGGAGCGCGGTGGCTCAGAACAGCGGCTGCGGAAGGACTCCTTCGAGCGCGAGCAGCTGCCGCTTGGTCTCCAGCCCGCCGCCGAATCCGCCGAGCCCGCCGTGGCTCTCCACCACGCGATGGCAGGGGACCACCACGGGCAGCGGATTCGACCCCATGGCCGCGCCGACGGCTTGCGCCGCCCCGGGCTGACCGACCCGGTCCGCGAGGTCGCCGTACCCCACCACCGACCCGTACGGCACGCCCGCCGCGAGCTCGCGCAGTACGAGCCGGTTGAACCCGGACGACAGCGACCAGTCCAGCGGCAGCGTGAACGCGCGCAGCGTGCCGTGGAAGTAGGCCTCGACCTGGCGTATGGGCTCCTCCAGGGGGCCCGGACGGCCGGGCACGGCCGGGGCGGGCTCGGTGCCGAACCGGGTGGCGAGGGCGCGCACGGCCCGCTCGCGCACGGGCTCTTCGGCGTGGAACACCACATGGACCAGGCCCTGGCCGGTCGCGGCCAGGAACAGCGGGCCGATGTCGCTCCCGACGACGGTCCACTCGACGAACTGCGCAGTGCTGCTCATGCCGACCACCGTACGACCGCCCACTGACAACGCCGTGTGCCCGGCGGCCCGACGGCCCGCCGCCGGGGCCCGACGGCGGGGTGCCCCGGCGTGCGGATCCGCTCACATGGCAGGGCCACGGGTACCCGGAGTCGATAAATTGCCCGGAAAATGTTTGCCTGTCGCGCAGCGAGCCCTAATGTCGCCCCGAGCCAGGGTCGCACCAGGAGTAGGGCCTCTTCAGTCGGCACGGGGTGAAGGGCACACGAGTATGCACGGGACGGTCGACGGATTCAGCTACGGCCTGGTGACGCCGGTGGCGGCGTTCATCATGGCCTGCCTCGGGGGAGCGCTGGGGCTGCGCTGCACCGCGAGATCCCTGCGGGCCGGGCGCTCCTTCAAGGCCGCCTGGCTGGCGCTGGGTGCCACCTCCATCGGGTCCGGCATCTGGACCATGCACTTCATCGCGATGATGGGCTTCTCGGTCCACGAGGTGCCGTTCGGCTACGACCGGGGCATCACGTTCGCCAGCCTGGCCGTCGCGATCGTGATGGTGGGCATCGGCGTCTTCATCGTCGGCTACCGGGGCGCCATCCCCATGGCGCTGGTCACGGGCGGGACGATCACCGGCCTCGGTGTCGCCACCATGCACTACCTGGGCATGGCCGGGATCAGGATGAACGGCGAGTTCCAGTACAACACCGCCGTCGTCAGCGTCTCGGTGGTGATCGCGGTGGTGGCCGCCACCACCGCCCTGTGGGCGGCCGTCTCGGTGCGCGGCTTCCTCGCCAGCCTGGCCGCCAGCCTCGTCATGGGCGTCGCGGTCAGCGGCATGCACTACACGGGGATGGCCGCGCTCAGCGTCCAGCTGCACAGCGGCGCTTCCGGTGCGCCGGCGCCGGCCGGCGGGGAGTCGTCCGCCGCGCTGCTCGCCCCCATGCTGATCGGCCCCATCGCCTTCCTGGTCCTGGCCGGGGTCGTCGTGATGTTCGACCCGCTGGTGGTGATGGGCAAGCCGGACTGGGAGAAGCGTCCGCCGCGCGCGATCCCGGCGCCCCGGCACCGCCCGTCCTTCCCCGAGCCGACCAGCTGGGCGGCGTCCGAGCCCCCGCGCGAGGGCTCCGCCTCGCCGCACGACTGGTGAGCGGAACCCGATCGGACCGCGGTTGTCAGTGGCGGGTCGTACGGTGGTTGCATGCGGCCCGTTTCCAAGATCGAACGTACGGTGGCGCCCTTCGAGGTCGTCAGTCCCTACCAGCCCAGCGGTGACCAGCCGGCGGCCATCGCCGAGCTGGAGAAACGCATCCGTGCAGGTGAGAAGGATGTCGTCCTGCTCGGCGCGACCGGCACCGGAAAGTCGGCGTCGACCGCCTGGATGATCGAGAAGCTCCAGCGCCCCACGCTCGTCATGGCGCCGAACAAGACGCTGGCCGCCCAGCTGGCCAACGAGTTCCGCGAGCTGCTGCCCAACAACGCCGTCGAGTACTTCGTGTCGTACTACGACTACTACCAGCCCGAGGCGTACGTCCCGCAGTCGGACACCTACATCGAGAAGGACTCCTCGATCAACGAGGAGGTCGAGCGGCTCCGCCACTCGGCGACCAACTCGCTGCTCACCCGGCGCGACGTGATCGTCGTCGCCTCCGTCTCCTGCATCTACGGCCTCGGCACGCCGCAGGAGTACGTCGACCGCATGGTGCCGCTCAAGGTCGGCGAGGAGATCGACCGCGACCAGCTGCTGCGCCGCTTCGTCGACATCCAGTACACCCGCAACGACATGGCGTTCGCCCGCGGCACCTTCCGGGTGCGCGGCGACACCATCGAGATCTTCCCGGTCTACGAGGAACTGGCCGTCCGCATCGAGATGTTCGGGGACGAGATCGAGGCCCTGTCCACCCTCCACCCGATCACGGGCGAGATCATCAGCGAGGACCAGTCGCTGTACGTCTTCCCCGCGAGCCACTACGTGGCGGGTCCGGAGCGCATGGAGAAGGCCGTCAACGGCATCGAGAAGGAGCTGGAGCAGCGCCTCGCGGAGCTGGAGAAGCAGGGCAAGCTCCTGGAGGCCCAGCGGCTGCGCATGCGCACCACCTACGACCTGGAGATGCTCCGCCAGATCGGCAGCTGCTCCGGCGTCGAGAACTACTCGATGCACTTCGACGGCCGCGACCCCGGCACCGCGCCCAACACCCTGATCGACTACTTCCCCGAGGACTTCCTGCTCGTCCTCGACGAGTCGCACGTGACCGTGCCGCAGATCGGCGCGATGTACGAGGGCGACGCCTCGCGCAAGCGCACCCTGGTCGACCACGGTTTCCGGCTGCCCTCCGCGCTGGACAACCGGCCGCTGAAGTGGGAGGAGTTCCTCGGCCGCATCGGCCAGACCGTCTATCTGTCGGCCACCCCCGGCAAGTACGAGCTCTCGCGCGGCGACGGCTTCGTGGAGCAGATCATCCGCCCGACCGGCCTGGTCGACCCGGAGGTCGTGGTCAAGCCCACCGAGGGCCAGATCGACGACCTGGTGCACGAGATCCGTCAGCGCACCGAGAAGGACGAGCGCGTCCTGGTCACCACCCTGACCAAGAAGATGGCCGAGGACCTGACGGACTACTTCCTCGAACTGGGCATCCAGGTGCGGTACTTGCACAGTGACGTGGACACCCTGCGCCGCATCGAGCTGCTGCGCGAACTGCGGGCCGGCGAGTACGACGTCCTGGTCGGCATCAACCTGCTGCGTGAGGGCCTCGACCTGCCCGAGGTCTCCCTGGTGTCGATCCTCGACGCCGACAAGGAGGGCTTCCTGCGGTCGGGCACCTCCCTGATCCAGACCATCGGCCGTGCGGCGCGCAACGTCTCGGGTCAGGTCCACATGTATGCCGACCGCGTCACCCCGGCCATGGAGAAGGCCATCGAGGAGACCAACCGGCGCCGCGAGAAGCAGATCGCCTACAACAAGGAGAAGGGGATCGACCCGCAGCCCCTTCGCAAGAAGATCAGCGACATCGCCGCGAGCATCGCGCGCGAGGAGGTCGACACCGAGGAGCTGCTGGGCACCGGATACCGCCAGGGCAAGGAGGGCAAGGCGGCGAAGGCCCCGGTGCCCTCGCTCGGCGGCAAGGCGGCCAAGAGCACCAAGGCGGCCAAGGGTGCCAAGAAGGAGCTCACGGACCGGCCGGCGGCCGAACTGGCGGGAATCATCGAGGAGATGACCGACCGGATGCGGGCCGCGGCCGCGGATCTGCAGTTCGAGGTGGCGGCCCGGCTGCGCGACGAGGTCGGGGAGCTGAAGAAGGAGCTCCGCCAGATGAAGGAGGCGGGCCTCGCCTGACGCGTCCGCGCGGGGAGCCGGTGCCGTGCGCGTGCGGTGTGTTGCAACACCGACACGAAATGGCCCTCGCGCGGGCGCGCGGCCCGCGCGACTGCGTAGGGTCGGGCGGGAGAACGTACAACAACGCAAAGCATCTCAAGAACGACACATGGGGAGGGGACAGCGCGTGACGGTCAATCTGTCCAAGGGTCAGGCCATCAGCCTGGAGAAGCAGGGCGGCGGCACCCTGACCGCGGTGCGGATGGGGCTCGGCTGGCAGGCGGCTCCGCGCCGGGGCCTGTTCGGCAAGCGGACGCAGGAGATCGACCTGGACGCGTCGGCGGTGCTCTTCGCCGACAAGCAGCCCGTCGACGTGGTCTTCTTCCGCCACCTCGTCAGCGACGACGGCTCGGTCCGGCACACCGGTGACAACCTCGTCGGCGGCGCGGGCCAGGGCGGCGACGACGAGTCGATCCTGGTCGACCTCTCGCGCGTGCCGGTGCACATCGACCAGATCGTCTTCACGGTGAACTCGTTCACCGGCCAGACGTTCCAGGAGGTGCAGAACGCGTTCTGTCGCCTGGTCGACGAGACCAACGGCCAGGAGCTGGCCCGCTACACGCTGGACGGCGGCGGCCAGTACACGGCGCAGATCATGGCCAAGGTGCACCGCGCGGGCGCCGGCTGGCAGATGACCGCCATCGGCAACGCGGCCAACGGCCGCACCTTCCAGGACCTGATGCCCGCGATCCTGCCGCACCTCTGACCGCACCGAGGTACCGGACATCGCGAGCGGTACCGAGCACGGCAGTACCGAGGAGCGCGGTGCCGCGGACCGCGGTACCGCAGCACCGAACAGCGCAGCACCGATAACCGCAGCACCGCAGCACCGCAGCTCCCGGAGGCACGACGCCGCCGGGAGCTGCACCACAACCGCGTCCGCGGCACACGCACCACCACCATCAACTCGACGAGGGGACAGAGGCGATGACGGCCGAGCTGGTACGGGGGCAGAACCACCCCCTGCCCGGGACGCGACTGGAGATCCGGGTGTCGGCCGGCACCCCGGTCGTGGCCGGTGCCACCCTCGGCGACGAGCAGGGCCGGGTGCACGGGGCCGAGCGGGTGGCCCACCCCGGCTCACCGACCCTGCCCGGTCTCGAAGTCTCCCGGCAGGCCGCCGCCGACCACCGCCTCGCGGTGGATCTGGAGGCCCTGGGCGACGGCGTGCACCGGGTCCATGTGCTGCTCGCGCTGCCGCACGGCACGGCGGGGCCCAGCCGGTTCGCCGCGGTGGCCGCCCCCTTCGTCGCCGTCACCGCGCTCGACGGCACGGAGATCGCCACTTTCACCCTCACCGGCCTCGGCGCCGAGACGGCCGTCGTGGCCCTGGAGCTCTACCGCCGTCAGGGCGCCTGGAAGATGCGCGCCATCGGCCAGGGGTACGCGGGCGGCCTCGCCGATCTCCTCGCCGACCAGGGCCTGCCCGAGGCCGGGCGCCTGGCCGCCACCATCCAGGAAGCCATCGCGCTCGGCGCCTCCCGCTCGGTGGCGGCACCCCCGCCGCGTACGAGCGACGACGCGCGGGTGCGTACGCCCGCGCCCGGGGCGTCCGGCGGCCCCACCCCGGCCGACGCCGAGCCGCCCGCCGCGCTGTCCCCTCAGGCGGTCGGCGACGGCGGTCCGATCAACTACGCACACCCCCGGCGTCAGACCAGCACACCCCCGGCACCCGCCCCGGTCGCCCCGCCCGCGGCACCCGGCGAGCCCACGCCGCCCGTCGCGGGCGACGCCGCCGGCTGGTCGATGGACGAGCGGCTCTACAACCAGGTGTGGGGCATGTTCGAGGACCTGGCCAGGACGGTCGCCGCCTACCGCAGCGCCGTCGACTTCGCGGACTCGCGGATGGAGCAGGAGCTCGACCGCGCCCTGTCCGATCCGCGCGGCCGGATGGGACAGGCCGGGGACCGGGCGCGCGAGGAGGCCCACGGCAAACGGGCGGAGCTCGTCGGCCGGGCCAGGGAGGTGCTCGACCGGGATCTCGCCCAGCTGGCCGCCGAGTCCGAGGTGGTCGAGCCCGCGCTGCCGCCGGCGTACGCCCGCTGGGACAACCCGGTGTGGCACGCCTACCGGGTGCCGATGGAGCTCCCGATGGCCCTGCGCGTTGGCGAACTGACGCTGCCCGAGCAGCCGGAGCTGCGCATTCCGATGCTGATCAGGCTGCCCCTGGAACGAGGCCTGTGGATCGACTCCGGGCGCGGCGGCTCCGACGAGGCCGCTTTCTTGGACCCCGACCAGGTCAAGGGCCTCGCGGTCGACACCGCGGTGGCGCTCGCGGCCCGGCTGCTCGCGGTCTATCCGGCCCATGAGTTCGCCGTCCACGTCATCGACCCGGCCGGCTCGGCCGCCGGCCGGCTCGCCCCGCTCACCCGGGCCGGGGTGCTCGCCGCACCGCCCGCGGCGGGCGCGGCCGGAGTGTCCGCGATGCTCGCCGGACTCACCGAACGGGTGGACCTGGTGCAGATGGCGGTGCGCGCCGGGGCGGGCGCCGACGCGCTGCCGCCCGGCATGGACACCGCCGAGCAGCTGCTCATCGTCAACGACTTTCCGCACGGCTTCGACGACCGCGCCCTCAACCAACTGCGCTACCTCGCCGACGAAGGACCCTCGGTCGGCGTCCATCTGCTGATGGTGGCCGACCGGGAGGAGGCCAGCGAGTACGGGCCCGTCCTCCAGCCGCTGTGGCGCTCGCTGCTGCGCCTGACGCCGGTGCCCGACGACCACCTGGCCGACCCGTGGGTGGGGCACGCCTGGACCTACGAGCCGCCCCTCACACCGCCCGGCAGCCGCGTCCTGGAGCAGGTCCTCGGCCAGGTCGGCGAGGCGCGGGCCGCCTGGCCACGCTGAGGCCCGGCTCGCGTCGGCCACCGTGCCCGCGGGGCCAGGAGCCGACGCCCGTCCCGCCACGGTCACTCGACCGTAAGAACCAGACCGTAAGAACTAGATCGTGCGCCCCTGACCTGGCCACTTGGCTCTTCTTTACCAATCTCTTTACCTTTTCTTGGTTATTCGGGTAGGCTTCTCTCCAGCGGAGGGGAGTACTCCCGACTGCGGCGTTCCCGTCAATACGGACCCACGGGACGGGTCCCGGGGCGCCGGTCCGTGGCGCGAGGGAAGGCGCCCGGGTGGAAGAGACCTCCGGCAGCGACGACGCTGATCAGTAGCCGTACGACGCCGGAGGCGCAGTGGACGTTTCAATGACCCTGTGGGTACTGACCATCCTTGGTCTGTGTGCCCTGATCGCGGCCGACTTCTTCATCGGGCGCAAGCCCCATGACGTGTCGGTCAAGGAAGCCGGCGTCTGGACCGTGGTCTGGATCGTGCTGGCCGCGCTCTTCGGCCTCGGCCTGTTGTTCTTCGGCAACAGCCAGGCGTCGGGCGAGTTCTTCGCCGGCTTCATCACCGAGAAGTCGCTCAGCGTCGACAACCTCTTCGTCTTCATCCTGATCATGGCGAAGTTCTCGGTGCCCTCGCACCTCCAGCAACGGGTGCTGCTCTTCGGTGTGTTGATCGCCCTCGTGCTGCGGGCCGTCTTCATCGCGGCCGGTGCTGCGGTGATCGCCAACTTCTCGTGGGTCTTCTACATCTTCGGCGCGTTCCTCATCTACACGGCCTGGAAGCTCATCCAGGAGGCGCGCTCCGGTGACGAGGAGGAGGAGTTCGAGGAGAACCGCCTCCTGAAGTCCGTCGAGAAGAAGTTCGGCGTCGCCGACAAGTACCACGGCACCAAGCTCTTCGTACGGAACAACGGCAAGAAGATCATGACGCCGCTGATGGTCGTCATGCTCGCCATCGGCACCACCGACGTGCTGTTCGCGATGGACTCGATCCCCGCGATCTTCGGCCTCACCCAGGACCCATACATCGTCTTCACCGCCAACGCCTTCGCCCTGATGGGTCTGCGGCAGCTGTACTTCCTGATCGGTGGACTGCTCAAGAAGCTGGTCCACCTGAGTTACGGCCTGTCGGTGATCCTCGGCTTCATCGGCGTGAAGCTGGTGCTGCACGCCCTGCACGAGAACGGGGTGAACGTTCCGGAGATCTCCATCCCCGTCTCGCTGGGCGTCATCTGCGGTGTGCTGGTCATCACCACGATCACCAGCCTCATCGCCGCGAAGAAGCAGGCGGCGGCCGAGCAGCCCCAGAAGGACAGCATCGGCGCCTGAGCGGCAGCGAGGCGGCCTCCCTGCACCGGGCGGCAGCGAGGCGGCCTCCCTACACCGGGGCCGCCTCCGGCTCCGCCCCGGGACCCGGCTGCGCCACCGGCGCCGGCCGCGTCTCGGGGAGCAGTGCGAAACAGGCCAGGCTCAGCAGCCCGATGCCGGTCAGATAGGTGGCGACACCCCACGGCGGGCCCTCGCCGCGTGACAGCGCCGTGGCCACGATCGGGGTGAGGGCGCCGCCCACGACACCGCCCAGGTTGTAGCCGACGGCGGCTCCGGTGCACCGCACCCTCGGCTCGTACAGCTCCGGCAGATACGCCGCGATCACCGCGAACATCGAGATGAACGCCAGCATCGCGCCCAGGAATCCGGTGAACATCAGCAGGGGCTGGGCGGTACCGAGCAAAGCGATCATCGGGAACATCCACACCACCGTGGCGGCGCAGCCCACCAGACACAGCGGCCTGCGCCCGTAGCGGTCGCCGAGCAGGGCCGCCAGCGGGGTCAGTACGCCCATGATCGCGACGGCGGCCATGATGCAGGTCAGCATCACCGTGCGGTCGACCCCCAGGCGTTCGGTCGCGTACGCGAGCGACCAGGTGGACACCGAGTAGAAGACGGCGTACCCGACCGCGAGGGCGCCCGCGGTCAGCAGCACCAACCGCCAGTGCCCGCGCACCACTTCGAGCAGTGGCAGCTTCACCGGTTCGCCCATCTCGTGGAACTGCGGGGTCTCGGCGAGCGAGGTCCGCAGCAGCAGTCCGCCGAGCGCGAGCAGGCCCGCGCCCCAGAACGGCACCCGCCACCCCCAGTCGCGGAACTGGGCGTCGGTAAGGCCGGCGGACAGGGCGAGGACGATCCCGTTGGCCAGCAGGAAGCCGAGGGACGGGCCGATCTGCGGAAAGCTCGTCCACAGACCGCGCCGGTGGGCGGGCGCGTGCTCGGCCGTGAGCAGCACTGCCCCGCCCCACTCGCCGCCGAGCCCGAGCCCTTGCAGGAAGCGCAGCAGCAGGAGCAGCACGGGGGCCGTGATGCCGATCGAGGCGTACGAGGGCACACAGCCGACCGCGACCGTCGCGAGGCCGGTCAGGGCGAGCGAGGCGAACATGACCGGTCGGCGCCCGTAGCGGTCGCCGATGTGCCCGAAGACGACCGAGCCGAGAGGGCGCGCGAGGAAGCCGGCCCCGAAGGTGCCGAAGGCGGCCAGGGTTCCCGCGAGCGCGGAGAAGGTGGGGAAGAACAGCGGGCCCAGGACCAGGGCGGCCGCCGTGCCGTAGACGAAGAAGTCGTAGAACTCGATGGCGGTGCCCGTGAGGGAGGCGGCCGCGAGGCGGAGCATGGACGGGGGAGCGGGGGACCGCGGGGGAGTGGTGGTGCTCATGATGCGCCAACTACCCGGAGTGATCACGCGTTACGGGGGCGCGCGGGAGCTCGGTGGGCGGCGGGCGGGAGCATGCGTCCACGGCCGATTGTCAGTGGCGGGTGCCACCATCGGGGCATGGACATCTTCGGCGCCCCGAACGGGCCGGTTCCCCAGGCGGAACCGGCGGCGGAGCCCGCCGCCGGCCGGTGGCTACCAGCCGCGCGCGTGCCACTCCGGCAGGTGCGGGCGCTCGTCACCGAGCGTGGTGTCGTTGCCGTGTCCGGGATAGACCCAGGTCTCGTCCGGCAGGGCGTCGAAGAGCTTGGTCTCGACGTCACGGATGAGGCTCGCGAAGGCCTCGGGGTCCTTCCAGGTGTTGCCCACGCCGCCGGGGAAGAGGCAGTCGCCGGTGAACACATGGGGGTGCCCGTGCGGGTCGTCGTAGACGAGGGCGATCGAGCCCGGGGTGTGGCCGACGAGGTGGCGCGCGGTGAGTTCGACGCGGCCGACCCTGATCGTCTCTCCGTCCTCGACCGGCACATCGGTCGGCACGGGGATGCCCTCGGCGTCGTAGCGGCCCGCATAGGTGCGCGCGCCCGTCGCGGCGACGACCTCGGCGAGCGCCTGCCAGTGGTCGCCGTGGCGGTGCGTGGTGACGACGGACGCGATGCCGTCGTCACCGATCAGCGTGAGCAGCGTCGCCGGATCGGCGGCCGCGTCGATGAGCAGCTGCTCGCCGGTGGCGCGGCAGCGCAGCAGATAGGCGTTGTTGCCCATCGCTCCGACCTCCACCTTGGAGATCATCAGGTCCGTCAACTCGTGCACATCGGCGGGACCGCCGGCCTTCACCGCTCCGCTGTACGTCATGGGCTCAGCCTAGCGCCGGGGTCACAGCGGGGGCAGGGCGGGCAGCGCCCCGCCGGTCGTCTTCAGGGCGGCGCCGTCGCGGCGTCCGGCGAGCCAGCCGACGAGGTCCGCGGCGGGGCCGCTCACCTGGACGGGGCCGCCGCCGGCGCCACCGCCGGTGGTCCAGGTGCGGCCGGTGTCGTCGCTCAGGGCGATCGACGGAAGGTCCTTGTGGCCGGTGAACCGCTCGGCGAGGAAGTCGGTCTCGCGGCGGACGAAGTCCTCGGGGAGGTCTTCGAGTTCATAGCCGACCCCGAGGTCCACGTGGTGCAGCTCGACCTCGACGAGCCGGCGGAAGGGCACGCGGGCCGCGGCGTCCGTCACGCCGTTACGCATCTCGACCGTGCGGGACCAGTCGGCGGGCCGCTCGCCCTCTGCCTGGAAACCGGCCGCGCTGTCGCGCACGTCCGCGAGCTGTACGTCCAGCGGGCGGGGCGCGTCGCGCTCGATGTCGGCGTCCCGGGTCTCGGCGCTCGGATACATGGGCCGCCCGGCCAGTACGTTGACGAGCGCGTCCGCGTTCCGTGCGATATGGGCGAGCACATGGCCGCGGCTCCACCCGGGCAGCCGTGACGGCTCGGCGACGGCGGCGTTGTCCAGTGCGGCGGCTGCGGTGAGCAGCCGATCGGTGGCTTCGCGTACAGAGGCCAGGTCGCGCGCGTGATCAATCATGGCGCCGACGATAGCCCCGCCACTCGTCCGGGTGAAGGTGGCCGGACGAGTCCGTAAATCGAATGCACGTGCTATACGCTCGGGAATGGGTTCCCGCTCGGAAGCGTTGGGGAACCTGTCCGGATTCATCCAAGAATCAACGGCATCACCGCGGCGGCCCCCCTAACCTGAGTGGGGGCCCTGCAAGCTCCCTCTCCCTATGAAAGGTGCGGACCGGCGTGGCCGACCGTCTCATCGTCCGTGGCGCGCGCGAGCACAACCTCAAGAACGTCTCGCTCGACCTGCCGCGCGACTCCCTCATCGTCTTCACGGGTCTTTCCGGGTCGGGCAAGTCCTCGCTCGCCTTCGACACGATCTTCGCGGAGGGCCAGCGCAGGTACGTCGAGTCGCTGTCCTCGTACGCCCGCCAGTTCCTCGGTCAGATGGACAAGCCGGACGTCGACTTCATCGAGGGCCTGTCGCCCGCGGTCTCCATCGACCAGAAGTCGACCTCGCGCAACCCGCGCTCGACGGTCGGCACCATCACCGAGGTCTACGACTACCTGCGTCTGCTGTTCGCGCGCATCGGCAAGCCGCACTGCCCCGAGTGCCGCCGGCCCATCTCGCGCCAGTCGCCGCAGGCCATCGTCGACAAGGTGCTCGACCTGCCCGAGGGCAGCCGGTTCCAGGTGCTCTCGCCGCTGGTCCGCGAGCGCAAGGGCGAGTTCGTCGACCTGTTCGCCGACCTCCAGACCAAGGGCTACAGCCGGGCCCGGGTCGACGGCGAGACCATCCAGCTCGCCGAGCCGCCCAAGCTGAAGAAGCAGGAGAAGCACACCATCGAGGTGGTCATCGACCGCCTGACGGTGAAGGAAGGCGCCAAGCGCCGCCTCACCGACTCGGTGGAGACCGCGCTCGGCCTGTCCGGCGGCATGGTCGTGCTCGACTTCGTCGACCTGGCGGCCGACGACCCCGAGCGCGAGCGGATGTACTCGGAGCACCTGTACTGCCCGTACGACGACCTGTCCTTCGAGGAGCTGGAGCCGCGCTCCTTCTCCTTCAACTCGCCGTTCGGCGCCTGCCCCGACTGCACCGGCATCGGCACGCGGATGGAGGTCGACCCCGACCTGATCATCCCGGACGAGGACAAGTCCCTCGACGAGGGCGCCGTCTCGCCGTGGTCGCTCGGCCACACCAAGGACTACTTCGCCCGTCTGGTGGGGGCGCTCGCCGGAGAGCTGGGCTTCCGCACCGACATTCCCTGGGCCGGCCTTCCGCAGCGCGCCAAGAAGGCGCTCCTGTACGGCCACAAGACCCAGATCGAGGTCCGCTACCGTAACCGGTACGGGCGCGAGCGGGCGTACACCACGGCCTTCGAGGGCGCGGTGCCGTTCGTCAAGCGGCGCCACTCCGAGGCGGAGACCGACGGCGCCCGCGAGCGCTTCGAGGGCTATATGCGCGAGGTGCCCTGCCCCACCTGTGAGGGCACGCGCCTGAAGCCCCTGGTCCTCGCGGTCACCGTGATGGAGCGGTCCATCGCCGAGGTCGCCGCGATGTCGATCAGCGACTGCGCGGACTTCCTGGCCAAGCTCAAGCTCAACAGCCGCGACAAGAAGATCGCCGAGCGGGTCCTGAAGGAGGTCAACGAGCGGCTGAAGTTCCTGGTCGACGTCGGCCTCGACTACCTCTCGCTCAACCGGGCGGCCGGCACGCTCTCCGGCGGCGAGGCCCAGCGCATCCGGCTCGCCACCCAGATCGGCTCCGGCCTGGTCGGCGTGCTCTACGTCCTGGACGAGCCGTCGATCGGACTGCACCAGCGCGACAACCACCGTCTGATCGAGACGCTGGTCCGGCTGCGCGACATGGGCAACACCCTGATCGTCGTCGAGCACGACGAGGACACCATCAAGGTGGCCGACTGGGTCGTCGACATCGGCCCCGGCGCCGGTGAGCACGGCGGAAAGGTCGTCCACAGCGGGCCGTTGAAGCAGCTGCTCAGCAACAAGGAGTCGATGACCGGGCAGTACCTGGCGGGCAAGCGGTCCATCCCGCTGCCCGACCTGCGTCGTCCCGTCGACCCCGCACGCCGGCTCACCGTGCACGGCGCGAAGGAGAACAACCTCCAAGACATCGACGTCTCCTTCCCGCTCGGCGTACTGACCGCCGTCACGGGCGTCTCGGGCTCCGGCAAGTCGACGCTGGTCAACGACATCCTGTACACGCACCTGGCGCGCGAGCTGAACGGGGCGCGCAGTGTGCCCGGCCGGCACACCCGGGTGGACGGCGACGACCTCGTGGACAAGGTCGTGCATGTCGACCAGTCGCCGATCGGCCGGACCCCCCGGTCCAACCCGGCGACGTACACGGGCGTCTTCGACCACGTCCGCAGGCTGTTCGCCGAGACGATGGAGGCGAAGGTCCGGGGCTACCTGCCGGGCCGCTTCTCCTTCAACGTCAAGGGCGGCCGCTGCGAGAACTGCTCGGGCGACGGCACGATCAAGATCGAGATGAACTTCCTGCCGGACGTGTACGTCCCGTGCGAGGTCTGCCACGGGGCGCGCTACAACCGGGAGACCCTGGAGGTCCACTACAAGGGCAAGTCCATCGCCGAGGTCCTGGACATGCCGATCGAGGAGGGTCTGGAGTTCTTCGAGGCCGTTCCGACGATCGCCCGTCATCTGCGGACGCTGAACGAGGTCGGGCTCGGGTACGTCCGCCTCGGGCAGTCCGCGCCGACCCTTTCGGGCGGCGAGGCGCAGCGCGTGAAGCTCGCCTCGGAGCTGCAGAAGCGGTCCACGGGCCGCACGGTGTACGTCCTGGACGAGCCCACCACGGGGTTGCACTTCGAGGACATCTCGAAGCTGATCAAGGTGCTTTCGGGCCTGGTCGACAAGGGCAACTCGGTGATCGTCATCGAGCACAACCTGGACGTCATCAAGACGGCGGACTGGGTGATCGACATGGGCCCCGAGGGCGGCAACGGGGGTGGCCTGGTCATCGCGGAGGGCACGCCCGAGGAGGTCGCCTCCGAGCCGGCCAGCCACACCGGGAAGTTCCTGCGGGACATTCTGGGGGCGGACCGGATCAGTGACGCGGCGTCGTCGCCGGGGCGGAAGTCCGCGAAGCGGGCGCCGGCGAAGAAGGCGGTGTCGGCGAAGAAGGCGGCGCCGGCCGCGCGGAAGGCGGTCTCGGCGGCCGCCACGAAGAAGGCTGCGCCGGCGAAGAAGGCGGTTCGGGCTCGCAAGGCCTGAGCTTTGCCCCTCCCCGCCCCTTCCCTAAACCCTCCGGGGGCGGGAGGGGAAGGGGCGGGGCGCTGCTCTGGGGCTGCGCCCCAGACCCCCTTGAGGGGCCTGCGCCCCTCGCCCCCGCGGGGGCTCTGCCCCCTGCACCCCGGTTCGGGGCTCCGCCCCGGACCCCGTATCGCGCCTAAAGGGCGCTCGTCCTCAATCGCCGGACGGGCTGAAAATGCCTCGGTGCGGGCCCGTACCGGTCAGCCGGACGGGCTGAAGCGCCCAATGCGGGCCGGCACCGAGGTCTTTAGGGGCGCGGGGAACTGCGCGACCAGCCACGCACGGCCCGCAGCCGAACAATAGGGACCCACGGGACGGCTGGCGGGCCGTACCGATCAGCCGGCCGGGCTGAAGCGTCGACGCTGGCCAGCATCAGGCATTCAGGGGCGCGGGGAACTGCGCAACACCCCACGGCGAGCCCGCACCCAACCCACCCCGCGGCCGCCGGTCCCCGCACCAAGCCGAGGTCCGCCCCCGCCCGGCTGAGCCGCACCAGATCCGCCCCCGCGGCCAGCGGAGCCGCACCAAGCCGAGGTCCGCCCCCGCCCGGCGGAGCCGCACCAGATCCGCCCCCGCGGCCAGCGGAGCCGCACCAAGCCGACGCCCGCCCGCGCCCTGCGGAGCCGCACCAGACCCGCCCCCCCCCCCGCCCGGCGGAGCCGCACCGCGGCAGTGGCCGAGGGCGGTCAGGAGGGTAGGCCCACCTGAGCCGACGTGGGGGGCTGCGCCCCCTCCCGTGCGCAGGTCAGGGCCGCGGCCTTCGCCGCGTACCGAAGGACGCGGGGCCAGTCCGCCGTCGCCAGGGCGGACACGGACCGAACGTGGTGCAGCAGCGCCGCGTTCACCGTGTCGCCCGCCCCGATCGTGTCCACGACCTCCACCCGCTCCGCGGCGACCGCGTGCACCGCGCCGTCCGCCGTGTACGCCGTCAGGCCCGACGAGCCGCGCGTCACGACCACCGCCGCCGGGCCCGCCGCCAGCCACTCATCGGGCGTGCCGCCCAGCCACTGAGCGTCCTCCTCCGAGAGCTTCAGGAGGGAGACGTACGGCAGCCAGCCCCGGAAGCGGGCCCGGTAGGCGTCGGGGTCGGGGATCAGGGCGGGGCGGATGTTGGGGTCCAGGAGGGTGAGCAGGCCCCGCGCCGACTCCCTGCGCAGCAGGGCCGCGTAGGCCGTCGCGCCCGGTTCGAGGACCAGGGAGCAGGTGCCGAGGGCCAACGCCGTTGCGGCAGGCGGGAGTTGAGGGGGGAGGGTGAAGAGGCGGTCCGCGGTGCCGTCCGCGTAGAAGCCGTAGCCCGCGGAGCCGTCCGGCCCCAGCGTCGCCACGGCGAGCGTCGTCGGCTCCGGGCCGCGCTGCACGAGGGACGTGTCCACCCCGGCCGAGCGCAGCCCGCCCAGGAGGGCCTCGCCGAAGCCGTCCGTGGAGACCCGCGAGCAGAACGCGGCCCCCGCGCCGAGCCGGCCCAGGGCCACCGCGGTGTTGTACGGGCCGCCCCCGGGCCGTGGCGAGAGCGGCCCCAGCGGATCCTCGGGATGCTGCGGGACCAGGTCGATGAGGGACTCTCCGGCGACGACGATCACGGCCCAGAACGTAACCCATCCCACGCCCGCGCGGGCAGCCCGGCCGCAGGGTGAGCCCCGGCGCGGGGTGGCCGATCTGCGCCGGTATCGTCGATGACGCAACCCGGGTCGGTTGCCGCGGCCGGCTCGGCGTGCGGACGGCCGCACCCCGGACAAGACCAGTGATCAGTGGAGACAGCCCATGACCGGCCAGCCCGCCGCCCGTCGTACCGTGCTGAAAGGCGCCGCCCTCGCCGGGGCCGCAGGGGTCGGCGTGGCCGCCTGCTCCACCGACTCCAAGCTCGGCCACGCCGAGACGCCCACCCCCACCGCCCCCGAGCCGCTCGGCACGCCGGACGCCGTGCCCGTCGGCGGCGCCAAGCTCTACCGCGAGCAGCGCGTCATGGTGTCCTGCCCGGCGAAGGGCGAGTACAAGGCGTTCAGCGCCCAGTGCACGCACGCCGGCTGCCTCCTGGAGAAGATCGAGGACGGCCACGCGAACTGCCCCTGCCACGGCAGCCGCTTCAACGTGATGACCGGCAAGCCCGTGCAGGGCCCGGCCACCGTGCCGCTGCCCTCGGTGCCGGTGAAGCTCAAGGACGGCCAGCTGGTGGCGGGCCCCGACGCGTAACCCCGCCGGGCCGGGAACTCACTCCCAGTCCCAGTCGATCCCCAGGATCCCCGGCCGCACCCCCTGTTCCACCAGGTGCACCGAGCGGTGCCGCCCGCTGAGCGTGAGGTCGCTGCGGCCTGAGCGGGTGGCGCCCGTGGACGTCTGGGCGAAGCGTCGGCAGCGGGCCGGCAGGGCCTGTTCGTCGAACCGCACCTGGAGCACGTACTGTCCGCCGGCGAAGGCGAAGCCGCGTACGTACTCCCGGCTGGGGCCGCCCGTGCCGTCCTCGAAGCCGTACCCGAACAGGTAGGTCTCGCCGGCCCGCAGCCGGGTGTCGAAGAGCAGCTCCGCGACCAGGACGCCGGTGGTGGCGTCCCAGCGGACCCGGCCGGTGCGGCAGTTCTCGCCCGCGCGCACCTCGACCCGGGCCGGATCGCAGCCGGCGTCCCCGCGGTGGATGGCGAGATAGCGGTCGACGCCGTCGCGATGGGCCCGTACGACGTGCTGCGAATCACGGCCGCGCAGTTCCCGGGCCGCGCCGATGCGGATGCGTTCGTGGTGACCGACGGTGTGCAGACCGCCGTCGACCGGCGTCTCCAGACCGGCGATCAGCTGCTCCACCACTCCCGAAGCCTCGACGAGCGAGCGGTACGAGCGCCCGGCGGGCCGCTCGACGTCGGCCACCGTGGCGTCGTCGAGCAGCCGCAGCAGGGAGTTCGCGGGCAGGCCGAGCACCTCTTCGAGGCCGCGCACCGCGCGCAGCGACTCCGGGCGCTGCGGCCGGCGCGCGCCCTGCTGCCAGTAACTCAGGCTGGTGACACCGACTTTGATGCCGCGTCCGGCCAGATGGTGCTGGACGCGCTGGAGCGGCAGGCCCCGTACGGAGAGCGCGGCGCGCAGCGCCAGGTGGAAGGGGCCGGTGTGCAGCGCCTGCTTCAGGTCGGCCTCGGAGTGGAGCATGGGGGACTCCTCAGTGAACGTTCACGGTGGGGGGTGGACGCCGGGCGGCGACAGGTCGGGGAAAACCTGGTGGCGGGAGGGGAGTTGTTCACATTCCGGCCACCGCGTTCACACCCGCGTCTCACCCCGCATTGAAGCGCGTTGACCTGTTCTCGACAACGGCCGATGCTCGATCACAAGCGTCCGGACGCGATCCTCCACCATCCCCAACCCCCCACCCCGCCATGGGAGGAACGCGATGCGCAGCAAGAAGAGACGGCTGTCCGCCCTCACCCTCGTGGTGGCGGCCCTGTTTGCCGCCCCCACGGCAACGGCCGCCGCCGCCCCGCACCACGACAAGCCGGTGCCCGCCGCAGCCGCCGCGGCGAACTCCAAGCGGCTCAACATCACCATGCAGTCCCAGCAGAAGGACAACTGGTGCTGGGCCGGCAGCGGAAACACCATCGCCACCTGGTTCGGCCGCAACTACACCCAGAACCAGTTCTGCAACGCCGCGTTCGGCCGGGCGCAGGGCTACGACTGCCCCAACTGGCAGGCGGATCTGGGAAATGTGCAGAACGCCCTGAACTGGGCCGGCATCAACTCCGGCTCCTACGTGAACGGTTGGCTGCGCTACTCGACCGTGCAGACCGAGATCAACGCCAACCGTCCGATCGAGACCCGCATCCAGTGGTCGAGCGGCGGCGGTCACATGCATGTCCTGTACGGCTACGACGACGCCAGCAGCTGGGTGTACTGGGGCGATCCCTGGCCCTCCAGCACCCGCTACAACTGGGCCTCGCACGACTGGTACGTCAACAACAACTCCTTCTCCTGGACCCACTCGCTGTACCGGATCGGGGCGTGACGACGATGAAGTTGACCCGCCTCGCCTCCACGGCCGTCGTACCCGCCGTCCTCGCCGCGTCGCTCGTCGGCCTCGCGGCCCCGGGCGCGTTCGCCGACCAGGCACCGCTCGACTCCGCCGATTCCAGGGCCGCGGCCCGCCAGGCCGCGTCCGCTCCCGCCACCCTCGACACGCTCTCGCGCTTCTTCGCGCGGGACGGAAAGGTCGCGCTCAAGGCCGCCGCCCCGCACATCGAGGGCGACGCGGTGCCCGTCTACACGCTCTCCCCGGGCTTCGTCGCGGGGAAGCCGGGCGCCCCCGTCGCACAGCTGGAATACCTCGCCTCCACGGCCGTCTCCTCGGACGGTCAGAAGGCCTCGCTGTGGACCGTCAAGCAGGGTTCGTCCTGGCAGGTGGTCAACATAGCCACCGGCGACGACGAGTCCCGTTACGCGGCGGCCGGCGCCGCGAAGCTCCCCGGCGGCACGGTGTTCCAGGAGCCGCAGATCAACGCCTGGTACGTGGAGAAGGGCAGCAAGGTGCTGCCGCTCGACGAGGACGCCGTCAAGGCGGTCGGCGCGAACGGCACCACGCTCGCCGCCTACCGGAAGCGCGTCGCCACGGCGTACGGGGACAAGCTCCCCGGCTCGGTGTACGACCGCTCGGGGAAGGCGGGCGGCTACGCCGAGACGGCGGCGGAGACCCGGGCGCAGGCGGCCCAGGCCGCGGCCGTCGCGGCCCGGCACGATGACGGCTCCCCGATGCTGACCGCCACCGTGGCGGGTGCGGGCACGCTGCTTGTGCTCGGGCTGATGGGGGCGGCTGTGCGGCGGCGCCGCGCGGCTGAGCAGGCCTAGCCCTGGGCCGGTGCGGGGTCCCGACGGCGTGCCCCCGCACCGGCCCACCTCCCGGCCGCCGCCCCCGTCCCGGGCCGGCCCCTCACGCAGTTCCCGCGCCCCCTTGGCCGGCTGCGTCTGCGTCTGCGGACCGCGGGGGCCGTTCGCGCAGTTCCCCGCGTCCCTCATGACCCGGCCTCGTCCGTGCACCGTGCGTGGCCCCTGAAAACCCCGTGCGTGAGCCGGCCCGGGCATACCCAGCCCGTCATGGGGTCCCCCCTGGCCCATAAGGCCTTGGGGGAGTCTGAGGACGAGCGCCCTTGAGGCGCGATCGGGGTCCGGGGCGGAGCCCGCAGGGTTCGGCGGGGGGACGCCCCGGGGACGCCGCGTTGTCAGCGCCCGCCAGTAGGGTGGTGGCCATGGCAGACCCCTCCAGCTACCGCCCCAAGCCGGGACAGATCCCCGACTCGCCGGGGGTCTACAAATTCCGCGACGAGCACCGCCGGGTGATCTACGTCGGGAAGGCGAAGTCCCTGCGGCAGCGGCTCGCCAACTACTTCCAGCCGTTGACGAGTCTGCACCCCCGCACGGCCACCATGGTCACCACGGCCGCGGCCGTGGAGTGGACCGTCGTCGCCACCGAGGTCGAGGCGCTCCAGCTCGAATACTCCTGGATCAAGGAGTTCGACCCCCGCTTCAACGTCAAGTACCGCGACGACAAGAGCTATCCGTACCTCGCGGTGACGATGAACGAGGAGTTCCCGCGGGTCCAGGTCATGCGCGGCGCCAAGAAGAAGGGCGTGCGCTACTTCGGCCCGTACGGGCACGCCTGGGCGATCCGCGAGACGGTCGACCTGATGCTCCGCGTCTTCCCGGTACGCACCTGCTCCGCGGGCGTGTTCAAGCGCTCGGCGCAGATCGGGCGGCCCTGTCTGCTCGGCTACATCGGCAAGTGCGCGGCCCCCTGCGTGGCCCGCGTCACCCCCGAGGAACACCGCGAACTGGCCGAGGACTTCTGCGACTTCATGGCCGGCCGCACCGGCGCGTACCTGCGCCGCATCGAGCAGCAGATGATGGACGCGGCCGAGGACATGGAGTACGAGCGGGCGGCCCGGCTGCGCGACGACCTGGGTGCGCTCAAGAAGGCCCTGGAGAAGAACGCGATCGTCTTCAACGACGCCACCGACGCCGACCTCATCGCGGTCGCGGAGGACGAGCTGGAGGCGGCCGTCCAGATCTTCCACGTGCGCGGCGGCCGGGTCCGCGGCCAGCGCGGCTGGGTCACCGACAAGGTCGAGGCGGTCGACACCGCGGGCCTGGTCGAGCACGCGCTCCAGCAGCTGTACGGCGAGGAGACGGGCGACTCGGTGCCGAAGGAGGTCCTGGTCCCGGCGCTGCCCGAGGACGCGGACGCGGTCAGCGGCTGGCTGGCGAGCCGGCGCGGCTCCAACGTCTCGCTGCGCATTCCGCAGCGCGGCGACAAGAAGGCCCTGATGGTGACGGTCGCTCGCAACGCCCAGCAGGCCCTCACGCTGCACAAGACCAAGCGCGCCTCCGACCTGACGACGCGCTCGCGGGCCCTGGAGGAGATCGCCTCCGCCCTGGAGCTGGACAGTGCGCCGCTGCGCATCGAGTGCTTCGACATCTCCCACCTCCAGGGCGACGACGTGGTGGCGTCCATGGTGGTCTTCGAGGACGGCCTGGCCCGCAAGAGCGAGTACCGGCGCTTCCAGATCAAGGGCTTCGAGGGCCAGGACGACGTCCGGTCGATGCACGAGGTCATCAGCCGCCGCTTCAAGCGCTACCTCGCCGAGCAGGCGCGCACGGGGGAGTGGGGCGAGGAGGAGGGCCGGGAGCCGGGGGAAGCCCTCGGTCAGGAGTCCGCGGAGCCACTTGGCCAGGAGCGCGGGGAGGCCGTCGGCCGGGAGCCCGGGGTGGCCGCCGGCCGGGAGCCCGGCCCGTCCGCGCCCGTGGCCCTCGTACCAGCAGCCGCCGCGGCACCCGAACCCGCGCCCGTGCCCGGCCGCGGCGGCGAGGACGGCCGGTCCGGGCCGGTGTCCGGCGAGGTGTCCGCGTTCCAGGAGGAGGACGGGCGGCCCAAGCGCTTCGCCTACCCTCCGCAGCTGCTCGTCGTCGACGGCGGCCAGCCGCAGGTCGCCGCGGCCAAGCGGGCCCTGGACGAGCTGGGCATCGACGACATCGCGGTGTGCGGGCTCGCCAAGCGCCTCGAAGAGGTCTGGGTGCCCGACGAGGACGACCCGGTGGTGCTGCCCCGCTCCAGTGAGGGGCTCTATCTGCTCCAGCGGGTGCGGGACGAGGCCCACCGCTTCGCGATCACCTACCAGAGGGCCAAACGGACGAAGCGCTTCAAGGCGGGCCCGCTGGATGCCGTGCCCGGCCTCGGCGACACCCGCAAACAGGCTCTGATCAAGCATTTCGGCTCGGTGAAGAAGCTCCGGTCGGCGACAATCGACGAGATCTGCGAGGTCCCCGGCATAGGCCGCAAGACGGCCGAGACCGTTGCCGCGGCCCTCGCCGAAGCGGTCCCGGCCGCACCCGCCGTCAACACGGCGACAGGAGAGATCATGGAAGAGGACGACGGGGGCAGCACGACATGACCGAGCAGCACGACGAAGACCGAGAAGCAGGAGTACACGTGAGTACGGGCACGACGATCGAGGCCGGCGGGGCCGATGCGCCCATCCCCGAGCTGGTGATCATCTCCGGAATGTCGGGCGCCGGGCGCAGCACCGCCGCCAAGTGCCTGGAGGACCTCGGCTGGTTCGTCGTCGACAACCTGCCGCCCGCGCTGATCCCCACCATGGTGGAACTCGGCGCCCGCTCCCAGGGCAACGTGGCCCGCATCGCCGTCGTCGTCGACGTGCGCGGCCGCAGGTTCTTCGACAACCTGCGCGAGTCGCTCGCCGACCTGGACGCCAAGGAGGTCACCCGGCGGATCGTCTTCCTGGAGTCCTCTGACGACGCACTGGTGCGCCGCTTCGAGTCGGTGCGCCGCCCGCACCCGCTCCAGGGCGACGGCCGGATCGTCGACGGCATCGCCGCCGAGCGCGATCTGCTGCGCGAGCTGCGCGGCGACGCCGACCTGGTGATCGACACCTCCAGCCTCAACGTCCACGAGCTGCGCGCCAAGATGGACGCCCAGTTCGCCGGCGACGAGGAGCCGGAGCTGCGCGCCACGGTGATGTCGTTCGGCTACAAGTACGGCCTGCCGGTCGACGCGGACCTGGTGGTCGACTGCCGCTTCCTGCCCAACCCGCACTGGGTGCCGGAGCTGCGTCCCTTCACCGGCCTCAACGAGGAGGTGTCGGGCTACGTCTTCAACCAGCCGGGCGCCAAGGAGTTCCTCGACCAGTACAGCGAGCTGCTCCAGCTGATCGCGACGGGCTACCGCCGCGAGGGCAAGCGGTACGTGACGATCGCGGTGGGCTGCACCGGCGGCAAGCACCGCTCGGTCGCCATGTCCGAGAAGCTCGCCGCCCGCCTCGCCTCCGAGGGGATCGAGACCGTCGTCGTACACCGGGACATGGGGCGCGAGTGAAGGTGTACCGCCGGCGCACCGCCGGACCGGTGCTGCGCACCGGCCGCAAGCGGGGCGCCCAGCCCAAGGTCGTCGCGCTCGGCGGCGGCATGGGCCTGTCGGCCTCGCTCGCCGCGCTGCGCCGGATCACCGGCGATCTGACGGCCGTCGTCACCGTGGCCGACGACGGCGGCTCCAGCGGCCGCCTCCGCGACGAGCTGGGCGTGCTCCCGCCCGGCGACCTGCGCAAGGCGCTGGCCGCGCTGTGCGGCGACGACGACTGGGGCCAGACCTGGTCCCGGGTCATCCAGCACCGCTTCCAGTCCAAGGGCGACCTGCACGAGCACGCGGTGGGCAACCTCCTGATCGTCGCCCTGTGGGAACAGCTGGGCGACCATGTGCAGGCCCTGGACCTGGTCGGCAAGCTGCTCGGCGCCCAGGGCCGGGTGCTGCCGATGTCGGCCGTGCCGCTGGAGCTTGAGGCCCTCGTACGGGGTCACGACCCGGCGCGCCCGGACGACGTGGACACCGTGCGCGGCCAGGCCACGGTGGCGCTCACGCCCGGCGAGGTGCTGTCCGTGCAGCTGGTCCCGCACGACCCGCCGGCCGTCCCCGAGGCGGTCGCCGCGGTCCTGGACGCGGACTGGGTGGTGCTCGGCCCCGGCTCCTGGTTCTCGTCCGTCATCCCGCATCTGATGGTGCCCGAACTGCTCGACGCGCTCATCGAGACCAAGGCCCGCAAGGTCCTCTCGCTGAACCTCGCGCCACAACCGGGTGAAACCGATGGCTTCTCTCCGCAGCGTCATTTGGAGGTTTTGGGACGACACGCCCCTAAACTCGCCTTCGACGTGGTGCTGGCCGACGAGGCCGCCGTGCCCGACCGGGGGAGCCTGACCGACGCCGCGAAACGGCTCGGAGCCGAGGTCGAGCTGGCGCCCGTGGCCAGGCCCGATGGTTCTCCGAAGCACGATCCGGAGCTGTTGGCCGCCGCGTACGACCGTATTTTTCGGATGCATGGAAGGATCGGCCCATGGCGATGACGCCGGCGGTGAAGGACGAGATTTCCCGGCTGCCCGTCACCCGGACCTGCTGCAGGAAGGCGGAGGTCTCGGCGATTCTTCGATTCGCGGGCGGGCTGCACCTGGTGAGCGGCCGCATTGTGATCGAGGCGGAGCTGGACACCGCGATGGCGGCACGTCGGCTCAAGCGGGACATTCTGGAGATCTTCGGGCACAGCTCCGAGCTGATCGTGATGGCTCCGGGCGGCCTGCGCAGAGGCTCACGGTTCGTCGTACGGGTGGTGGCGGGCGGTGACCAGCTCGCCCGCCAGACCGGTCTCGTCGACGGCCGCGGCCGCCCCATCCGCGGCCTGCCGCCCCAGGTGGTCTCGGGGGCCACCTGTGACGCCGAGGCCGCCTGGCGCGGCGCGTTCCTGGCGCACGGCTCGCTGACCGAGCCGGGCCGCTCCTCGTCCCTTGAGGTGACCTGCCCGGGCCCGGAGGCGGCCCTCGCCCTGGTCGGTGCCGCCCGGCGGCTCCAGATCGCGGCCAAGGCACGCGAGGTCCGCGGTGTGGACCGGGTGGTCGTCCGCGACGGTGACGCGATCGGCGCGCTGCTCACCCGTCTGGGCGCGCACGAGTCGGTGCTGGCCTGGGAGGAGCGGCGGATGCGCCGCGAGGTCCGGGCCACCGCCAACCGCCTCGCCAACTTCGACGACGCCAACCTGCGCCGCTCGGCGCGGGCCGCGGTCGCCGCCGGAGCCCGCGTCCAGCGCGCTCTGGAGATCCTCGGCGAGGAGGTGCCCGAGCACCTCGCGGCGGCGGGCCGGCTGCGCATGGAGCACAAGCAGGCATCCCTGGAGGAGCTGGGCGCGCTCGCCGACCCGCCGCTGACCAAGGACGCTGTCGCGGGCCGGATCCGCCGGCTGCTCGCGATGGCCGACAAGCGGGCCCAGGACCTGGGGATCCCCGGCACCGAGTCCAACCTGACCGAGGAGATGGCGGACGGCCTGGTCGGCTGAGCCCGCACCCGCACCGTCAACTCGCGGGATCCGGCGCCCACTTGCTGGGCGCCGGTTCGTTTTCCGCACCCCTGTGCGCGCAAGCCTCGCCGCCTCATGCGGTATTGACATGATCATGAAGTGTCATGAGCCTGGCGTCGGTCCACTTTCGTGGCAGACAACAGCAAGGGGGGCTTATGAGACGCAGAGCGAGAGCGATCCTCGCCGCTGCATCACTCCTGACGGCCGGTCTCGTGGCGGCACCCGTCGCCCAGGCCAGTCAGGGCGGAGCGGACGGCGAGGGCATCGTCGTCTGGAACGCCCAGGTCAGCCGGGCGCAGCTGCCGCTGCTCCTGGAGGCCGGCGCCGACGCCCAGGAACTCGGCGCCGAACTGCCGGCCAAGGGCTCGGCGGGAGTCGAGCTCTACCTCACCAAGTCCCAGGCCGCCGCCCTGCGCGGCAAGGGTGTGACCCTGTCCGAGCGCAAGGTCTCCGCCCAGACCCAGAACCGACTCAAGGCCGCGGGCGACGGGGTGTTCCGCCCGTACAGCGGCCCGAACGGGCTGAAGCAGGAGATCCTCGACACCGGCCGGGCCAACCCGAACCTCACCAAGGTCGAGTCGATCGGCAAGACCACGGACGGCCAGGACATCCTCGCCGTCAAGCTGACCAAGGGCGCGAACAAGTCCAAGGACGGCTCCAAGCCCGCCACGCTGTACCTGTCCAACCAGCACGCCCGGGAGTGGATCACCCCGGAGATGACCCGGCGGCTGATGCACTACTACCTCGACAACTACGGCAAGGACCCGCGGATCACCAAGATCGTGGACTCCACCGAGCTGTGGTTCGTGCTCTCCGCCAACCCGGACGGCTACGACTACACCTTCACGCCCGGCAACCGGCTGTGGCGCAAGAACCTCCGCGACAACAACGGCGACGGGAAGATCACGTCCGTCGACGGAGTCGACCCGAACCGCAACTTCCCCTACAAGTGGGGCTACGACAACGAGGGTTCGTCCGACGACCCGTCGAACGAGACCTACCGCGGACCGAGCGCGGGCAGCGAGCCCGAGACCAAGGCGCTGGACTCCTTCGAGAAGCGGGTCCACTTCAACTACGCCATCAACTACCACTCCGCGGCGGAGCTGTTGCTGTACGGAGTGGGCTGGCAGGTCGCCACGCCGACCCCGGACGACGTCATCTACAAGGCGCTCGCGGGCACTCCCGACAAGCCGGCCATCCCCGGCTACCTCTCCGAGGTCTCCTCCGCGCTGTACACCACCAACGGCGAGGCCGACGGGCACGCGGCGAACGTCAACGGCACGATGATGTTCACCCCGGAGATGTCGACCTGCACCACCGCCTCCAACGTGGACCCGGGCGACCAGTGGAACGCGGCGGACTGCCCCTCGGACTTCAACTTCCCCGACAGCGAGAAGCTGATCCAGGGCGAGTTCGAGAAGAACATCCCCTTCGCGCTCTCCGTCGCGGAGACCTCGGCCCACCCCGACCGGCCCTCCTCCTCGGTCGGCATCGACGCCCCGGACTTCACGCCGGACACCTTCGCCACCTCCTACGCGCGGGACGACGACCAGCAGGTGGCCGTCACCGTACGCAAGTCGGTGCGCGACAAGACCCTCAACTACCGCGTCAACAACGGCCGTACACAGACCGAGGAGCTCAGGCCCTGGAAGGGCGGCGAGGTCTACGGCGGGCAGGACAACATCCGCTTCGACCAGTACCGCGCCAAGGTCGAGGACGCGCACGCCGGCGACAAGGTCCAGGTGTGGTTCACCGGGCGGACCGCGGCGGGCGGGCGGACCTCCAGCACGCCCTTCACGTACACCGTGGCCACCCGCCCGAAGGCGGACACCCTGGTGCTCGCGGACGAGGGCGGCACGGGCGCGGCCAAGAACGCCGCGCTCTACACCAAGGCGCTCGCCGACAACGGCAGGAAGGCGGCCGTCTGGGACGTGGCGACCCAGGGCGCGCCGAGCGCGCTCGGCGTGCTCAGCCACTTCAGGAACGTCGTCTGGTACACCGGCGAGGCGCGGCCCACGGCCGCCACGACGTTCGCCGTACGGGACTTCCTCAACGAGGGCGGCAAGCTCGTCAACGCCGGCGCACAGGCCGGCGGCAGTGTCGATCTCGGCGGCGCCCTGTCCGACGACTTCTCGCAGTACTACCTCGGCGCCTACAACAAGGCCGGGCTCAAGTCGCCGCCCGCGTTCGCCGGGACCGGCAGGCTCGCGGGCGCCAAGGCCTCGCTCGCCGCGGGCCCGGGCAGCCCGCTGACCGCGGCCGGGGCGTACACGATCACCTCGGACACCCTCAAGCCCCAGCGGTTCCCGCAGTTCACGAGCGCCTCCGCGGGTGACTACCCCGGGATCCGCACCCCCTTCGAGCCCGCCGAGGGCTCCTGGTTCGCCGCGGCCCAGCACCGGGACGACGCCTACATGCGGCTCGCCCGCACCGTCGATCTGTCGCGGACGACGGCCGCCGACAGGCCGAGCCTGGACTTCCAGCTCAGCTACGACACCGAGCCCGGCTACGACCAGGTGATCGTCGAGGCCCACACCGTCGGCCAGGACGACTGGACCACCCTGCCGGACGCGAACGGGGGCAGCACCACCAGCGTGCCCAGCCAGTGCGAGCAGGGCTACCTCCTCCAGGAGCACCCCTTCCTCACGCACTACCTCACGCTCGGCTCGCCCGCCTGCGCGGCGACCGGCAGCAGCGGCGCCTGGAACCGCTTCACCGGCTCGTCCGACGGCTGGCAGCAGGTCTCGCTCGACCTCGGCGCGTACGCGGGCAAGCAGGTCGAGATCGCCGTCTCCTACGTCTCCGATCCGGGCACCGGAGGCCTCGGCGCGTTCGTCGACGACACCCGGCTCGTCATCGGCGGCACCCCCTCGGGAGCCGAGGGCTTCGAGACCTCGCTCGGGCCGTGGAGCGTGCCGGGAGCACCGGCCGGCAGCCCCGGCAACAGCGGCGACTGGGCCCGCTCCCAGGCGCTGTTCCACTCCTCGGCCGCCGTCGCCACCCGGGACACCGTCCTGCTCGGCTTCGGCCTGGAGAACGTGCCGTCCGCCGCCGACCGCAAGCAGGTCCTGGGGAAGGCGCTCAGCGCACTGCACCGCTGACGCCCCGTAGTGGGGCCGAAGGTCCCCGGTGGCCCGTACCCGCAGGTAGGTACGGGCCACCGGGCCGTTGCGGGCGTCATTTCGGAACCATCCGGACGCGCTCGATGTCACTTCCGAGGCCCTGGGGAGGTAGGGTCGTAACCGGTCGGGGACATCCCATACAACTCGCCGGCGTCGAGAAACCCGGCGTACCTAACGAGGAGATCGGTTCGTGACGATCCGCGTAGGCATCAACGGCTTCGGCCGCATCGGGCGCAACTACTTCCGGGCGCTCCTTGAGCAGGGTGCAGACATCGAGATCGTGGCTGTCAACGACCTTGGTGACACCGCGACCACTGCGCACCTGCTGAAGTACGACACCATTCTGGGTCGCCTCAAGGCCGAGGTCACCCACACCGCCGACACCATCACCGTCGACGGGCACACCATCAAGGTGCTCTCCGAGCGCAACCCGGCCGACATCCCCTGGGGCCAGCTGGGCGTCGACATCGTCATCGAGTCGACCGGCATCTTCACCAAGAAGGCCGACGCCGAGAAGCACATCGCCGGTGGCGCCAAGAAGGTCCTCATCTCGGCTCCGGCCAAGGACGAGGACATCACGATCGTGATGGGCGTCAACCAGGACAAGTACGACGCGGCCAACCACCACGTCATCTCCAACGCCTCCTGCACCACCAACTGTGTGGCGCCGATGGCCAAGGTTCTGGACGAGAACTTCGGCATCGTCAAGGGCCTGATGACGACGGTGCACGCGTACACCAACGACCAGCGGATCCTGGACTTCCCGCACTCGGACCTGCGCCGCGCCCGCGCCGCCGCCGAGAACATCATCCCGACCACGACCGGTGCCGCCAAGGCGACCGCCCTGGTCCTGCCGCAGCTCAAGGGCAAGCTCGACGGCATCGCGATGCGCGTGCCGGTCCCGACGGGCTCGGCCACCGACCTGGTCGTAGAGCTCCAGCGCGAGGTCACCAAGGACGAGGTCAACGCCGCGTTCAAGAAGGCCGCCGGTGACGGCGACCTCAAGGGCATCCTGTACTACACCGAGGACCCGATCGTGTCCTCGGACATCGTGGGCGACCCGGCCTCCTGCACCTTCGACTCCTCCCTGACCATGGTCCAGGAGGGCAAGACGGTGAAGATCCTCGGCTGGTACGACAACGAGTGGGGCTACTCCAACCGCCTCGTCGACCTGACCGTCTTCGTCGGCGGCCAGCTCTGACCTCGGTCCGGTAGGCATCTGATGTGAGCTACAGGGCTCGGGCAGCGCAATGACGCGCTGTACGGGCCCTGTCGCCTGTCCAGACCGTCCGTCACGTACCTCCCAAGGAGTCACCTCTCAATGAAGACGATCGACGAACTTCTCGCCGAAGGGGTCGCGGGCAAGCGGGTATTCGTCCGCGCCGACCTCAACGTGCCGCTGGCAGAAGGCCGCATCACCGACGACGGCCGCATCCGCGCCGTGCTGCCGACCCTCAAGGCGCTCGTCGCCGCCGACGCCAAGGTCGTCGTGGCCTCGCACCTGGGCCGCCCCAAGGGCGCCCCGGACCCGCAGTTCTCGCTGCTCCCCGCCGCCGAGCGGCTCGGTGAACTCCTGGACGCCCCGGTCGCGTTCGCCCAGGACACCGTCGGCCCCGCCGCCCACGACGCGGTGAACGGGCTCCAGCCCGGCCAGGTCGCGGTCATCGAGAACCTGCGCTTCAACGCCGGTGAGACGGCCAAGGACGACGCCGAGCGCGGCGAGTTCGCCGACCGGCTCGCGGCCCTCGCCGATGTGTACGTGGGTGACGGCTTCGGAGCCGTGCACCGCAAGCACGCCTCCGTCTTCGACCTCCCGGCGCGCCTGCCGCACTACGCGGGCTACCTCATCGCCACCGAGGTCGGCGTCCTCAAGAAGCTGACCGAAGAGGTCAAGCGCCCCTACACCGTCGTGCTCGGCGGCGCCAAGGTCTCCGACAAGCTCGCCGTCATCGACGAGCTGCTCGGCAAGGCCGACCGCCTGCTCATCGGCGGCGGCATGGCCTACACCTTCCTGAAGGCCAAGGGGTACGAGGTCGGCATCTCGCTGCTCCAGGAGGACCAGATCCCGGTCGTCACGGAGTACATGGAGCGCGCCGAGAAGAACGGCGTCGAGCTGGTCCTGCCGGTCGACGTGCTGGTCTCCAAGGACTTCCCGGACCTGAAGACGAAGGCCCCGGCGACCTTCCAGACCGTCGACGCGGACAAGATCCCCGCGGACGAGGAGGGCCTGGACATCGGCCCCAAGTCCCGCGAGCTGTTCGCCTCGAAGATCACCGACGCCGAGACCGTGTTCTGGAACGGACCGGTCGGCGTCGCCGAGCACCCCGACTACGCCGGGGGCACCAGCGCCGTCGCGCAGGCGCTGCTCGACAGCAAGGGCTTCACCGTGGTCGGTGGTGGCGACTCCGCCGCCGCCGTCCGCAACCTGGGCTTCGACGAGTCGAAGTTCGGCCACATCTCGACCGGTGGCGGCGCCAGCCTCGAATACCTCGAAGGCAAGACGCTTCCCGGCCTCGCCGCACTGGAGGACTGAACACCCGTGAGCACCCGTACCCCGCTGATGGCGGGCAACTGGAAGATGAACCTCAACCACCTTGAGGCCATCGCGCACGTCCAGAAGCTCGCCTTCGCGCTCGCCGACAAGGACTACGAGGCCGTCGAGGTCGCGGTCCTGCCGCCGTTCGTCGACCTGCGCTCCGTGCAGACCCTCGTCGACGGCGACAAGCTCAAGATCAAGTACGGCGCCCAGGACATCTCGGCGCACGAGTCCGGTGCCTACACCGGTGAGATCTCGGGCCCGATGCTGGCCAAGCTCAAGTGCACCTACGTCGCCGTGGGCCACTCCGAGCGCCGGCAGTACCACGCCGAGACCGACGAGATCTGCAACGCCAAGGTGAAGGCCGCCTACCAGCACGGCCTGACCCCGATCCTCTGCATCGGTGAGGGGCTCGACGTCCGCAAGGCCGGCGAGCAGGTTCCGTACACGCTGGCCCAGCTCGACGGCGGCCTCAAGGACGTCCCGGCCGAGCAGGCCGAGTCCATCGTGATCGCGTACGAGCCCGTATGGGCGATCGGCACCGGCGAGGTCGCCACGCCCGAGGACGCCCAGGAGGTGTGCGGAGCGATCCGCGCGCGCCTGGCCGAGCTGTACTCGCAGGAGCTCGCCGACAAGGTGCGCATCCAGTACGGCGGCTCGGTGAAGTCCGGGAACGTCGCCGCGATCATGGCCCAGCCGGACGTCGACGGCGCCCTCGTCGGCGGTGCCGCGCTGGACGCCGACGAGTTCGTCAAGATCGTCCGCTTCCGCGACCAGTAAGTATGCGGTAGCGCGGATCCGTCGTACCCTTGCGGGGGCCGGGACAGGGATTGTGGAATGTCCCCCCGGCCCCCGTCGCCATATCAGTCCTAGGAAGTTGGTCCAGCCGTGATTGTCGGGTTCTCGATTGCCCTGATCGTCTTCAGCCTGCTGCTGATGCTGCTGGTGCTGATGCACAAGGGAAAGGGCGGCGGCCTCTCCGACATGTTCGGCGGTGGCATGCAGTCCTCCGTCGGCGGTTCCTCGGTCGCCGAACGCAACCTCGACCGCATCACCATCGTGGTCGGTCTGTTGTGGTTCGCGTGCATTGTCGTACTTGGTCTGCTGATGAAGCTCAAGTAAGCGTCGTTGTGGGGCGTTTCGGGGGTGGGGTGTAACTCCAATCACTGGACGCGCGTTGGGCCTTACGTAGACTGGGGCATCTTCGAGCACCATCACGCAGGGAGTTACGACCGTGGCAAGTGGCAACGCGATCCGGGGAAGCCGGGTCGGAGCGGGGCCGATGGGCGAGGCCGAGCGGGGCGAGTCCGCGCCGCGCCTCCGCATCTCCTTCTGGTGCTCGAACGGGCACGAGACGCAGCCGAGCTTCGCCAGTGACGCACAGGTTCCGGAGACGTGGGACTGCCCGCGCTGCGGATTCCCCGCAGGACAGGACCGGGACAACCCGCCGGACCCGCCGCGCACCGAGCCGTACAAGACGCACCTCGCGTACGTACGCGAACGGCGCAGCGACGCGGACGGAGAGGCGATTCTCGCCGAGGCACTCGCCAAGCTCCGGGGCGAGATGTGACAGTTGAAGGGCCCACAGGGTGAACTCGGTTCCCCCGCAGGGCCCTTCGGTGCATCCGGGGCCCCGCACCGGTCCCGCCCGCGCGCCGAGGGACGAAACCGCAGCTCAGGGGCGATTGTCAGTGGCGCCCTCTACCTTGTGAAGCAGCCGATCACGAGGGGGAGTTGTGGCAGCGGTGCAGGCCGTGGAGGACGCGTCGGGGGCGAAGCCCGCCTGGCGCGGAGGATTCGGCCGGCTGTGGACGGCCGCCGTCGTCAGCCGTTTCGGTGACGCGCTGCGCACCGCGGCGCTGCCCCTGCTCGCCGTCACCCTCACCTCCGACCCCTTCCTCATCGCGCTCGTCACCGCCTGCGGCTATGTGCCGTGGATCCTGTTCGGACTGCTCGGCGGCGCGCTCGCCGACCGGGTCGACCAGCGCCGTGCCATGTGGACGGTGGACCTGGTCCGCGCCGCCCTGGTCGCCGCCTTCGCCGTGGCCGTGGGCACCGGCCACGCCTCCCTGCCCCTGCTGATGCTGCTGGCCTTCGTGCTGACCACCCTGGGCACCCTCTTCGACAACGCGGCGACGGCCCTGCTTCCCTCCCTCGTGCCCAGCGGCGCCCTCGGCAGTGCCAACGCCCGGGTGATGACCGGCCAGCAGATAGCGGGCAGCTTCCTCGCGGCCCCGCTGGTGCCGGTCCTGCTCGCGGTGTCGGTGGCGGCGCCCTACGGGGTGGACGCGGCCAGTTACGTTCTGGCCGCAGCCCTGGTCGCCTCGCTGCGGCCCGCGGCTCCGGAGCGGGCGCCCAGGAAGCCGGGAGCCACCCTGCGGGCCGAGGTGGCCGAGGGGCTGCGGGCCCTGTGGGCCGACCGGGTCCTGCGCGGGCTGTGCGTGGCCACCACCGTCTGCAACATTGGCATGGGCGCCCTCATCGCCACCCTCGTCCTCGACGTCACCGGCTGGCTGGGCGCCGGGCAGGGCGGCTATGCCGCGACCGTCACGGCGTACGGGGCCGGCAGCGCGGTCGGCGGTCTGCTCGCCCGGCCCCTGGTACGGCGCCTCGGGCGGATACGCAGCGTGCTGCTCGCCGGGGCCGTCCAGGCCGGCTGCCTGGTGGCCGTCGGCAGCGTGCGCGCCCTGGGGGTGACGGTCACCGCCATGGCCCTGTTCGGGCTCCTGGGCATGGTGTGGAACGTGAACCTGGCGACGCTGGTGCAGGAGCGCGCGCCGGAGGCGATGCTGGGACGGGTGAGCGCGGCGTTCCGGACCGTGGCCGTGGCGGGCGCCCCGCTCGGCGCCCTCATGGGCGGCGCGGCGGCCGGGGCCTGGGGTCTGAACACCCCGGCGCTGCTGGCGTCCGGCTTGTTCATGGCCGCCGTCGCCGCGCTGATTCCTGCCCGCGCCGCCTGATCAATTAGGTTGGAGGGGCAGCGGGGCAGGTACGCAAGTACGAGAGAAGTGGGCTGATGTCGGAGATGAACACAGGAAGCCGTACCAGGCTCAACCAGATGCCCGAGTGGACCGCACTGGGCAAGCACCGGGAGCAGTTGGGCGACACCCATCTGCGTGAGCTGTTCGCCGCCGAGCCCGGCCGCGGCACCGCATACACCCTGCGGGTCGGCGATCTCTATCTCGACTACTCCAAGCACCTGGTGACCGACGAGACCCTCGCGCTCCTGCGCGAGCTGGCCGCGGCCGCCGACGTCGCCGGACTGCGGGACGCGATGTTCCGCGGCGAGAAGATCAACGTCACCGAGGACCGCGCGGTCCTGCACACCGCGCTGCGCGCCCCCAGGGACGCGGTGATCGAGGTCGACGGCGAGAACGTGGTGCCGGGCGTCCACGAGGTCCTCGACAAGATGGCCGGGTTCTCCGAGAAGATCCGCTCGGGGCAGTGGACCGGACACACCGGCAAGCCCATCAAGAACGTCGTCAACATCGGTATCGGCGGCTCCGACCTCGGACCGGCGATGGCGTACGAGGCCCTGAAGTCGTTCACCGACCGGGAGTTGACGGTCCGCTTCGTCTCCAACGTGGACGGCGCCGACCTCCACGAGGCCGTCCGCGACCTGGACGCGGCTCAGACGCTGTTCATCATCGCGTCCAAGACGTTCACCACCATCGAGACCATCACCAACGCCACCTCGGCACGCGACTGGCTGCTCACCGAGCTGAAGGCCGATCAGGACGCCGTGGCCAAGCACTTCGTGGCCCTGTCGACCAACGCCGACAAGGTCGCCGAGTTCGGCATCGACACGGCCAACATGTTCGGCTTCTGGGACTGGGTCGGCGGCCGTTACTCCTTCGACTCGGCCATCGGCCTCTCCCTGATGATCGCGGTCGGCCCGGACCGCTTCCGCGAGATGCTCGACGGGTTCCACCTCGTCGACGAGCACTTCCGCACCGCCCCCGCCGAGTCCAACGCGCCGTTCCTGCTCGGCCTGTTGGGCGTCTGGTACGGGGCGTTCTTCGACGCCCAGTCGCACGCGGTGCTGCCGTACTCGCACTACCTGTCCAAGTTCACCGCCTACCTCCAGCAGCTCGACATGGAGTCCAACGGCAAGTCCGTGGACCGCGACGGCAATCCGGTCGACTGGCAGACCGGCCCGGTCGTGTGGGGCACCCCGGGCACCAACGGGCAGCACGCGTACTACCAGTTGATCCACCAGGGCACCAAGGTCATCCCCGCCGACTTCATCGGCTTCGCCGAGCCGGTCGCCGACCTCCAGCCGGGCCTGGTCGCCCAGCACGACCTCCTGATGGCCAACTTCTTCGCGCAGACGCAGGCCCTCGCCTTCGGCAAGACCCCCGACGAGGTGCGCGCCGAGGGCGTGGCCGAAGAGCTCGTGCCGCACAAGACGTTCAAGGGCAACCACCCCACCACCACGATCCTGGCCAAGGAGCTGACCCCCTCGGTCCTCGGCCAGCTGATCGCGCTCTACGAGCACAAGGTGTTCGTCCAGGGCGCCATCTGGAACATCGACTCCTTCGACCAGTGGGGCGTCGAGCTCGGCAAGGTCCTCGCCAAGCGCGTCGAGCCCGCCCTGACCGAGGGCGCGGACGTGCCGGGCCTGGACGAGTCCAGCAAGGCACTCGTCGCCAAGTACCGGGCGCTGCGCGGGCGTTGACGCCTTGAGGCCGGGCCCGCACTCCAGCGGGCCCGTGCCCGCACGAGAAGTCCGGCGCACGCACAAGAAGACCGGCCCGGTCCACCCCCGAAGGGGCGGACCGGGCCGGTCTTCTCGTGGCGTCAGGCGGACGCCGGCGGGTACAGCGAGCGCGGCAGCTCGGACGCGGCGGCCGCGTCCAGGAGCCACAGCGTCCGGGACCGGCCGTAGGCGCCGGCCGCCGGGGCCTGCACCTCGCCCGCGCCCGACAGGGCTATCTTCGCCGCGTGCGCCTTGTCCTCGCCGGCCGCGAGCAGCCACACCTCGCGGGCCGCCCGGATCGCCGGGAGGGTGAGCGAGATACGGGTGGGCGGGGGCTTCGGAGCGCCGTGCACCCCGACGACCGTCCGCTCGGTCTCCCGCACCGCGGGCAACTCCGGGAACAGGGACGCCACATGGGTGTCCGGACCCACGCCCAGCATCAGCACGTCGAACGTCGGAACCGGCCCGTGGTCCTCGGGACCGGCCGCCTCCGCGAGCTCCGCCGCATAGGCGGCGGCCGCCGCGTCCGCGTCGTTGCCGTAGGACCCGCCCGCGGCGGGCATCGCGTGCACCCGCTTCGGATCGAGCGGCACCGCGTCGAGCAGCGCCTCGCGGGCCTGGGTGTAGTTCCGCTCCGGGTCGTCCTCGGGCACGAAACGCTCGTCGCCCCACCACAGGTCCAGGCGCGACCAGTCGATCGCGTCCCGGGCCGGCGAGGACGCCAGCGCCGCGAGCAGCCCGTTGCCGTTGCGGCCGCCGGTGAGAACCACCGACGCCACCCGGCGGGCGGCCTGCGCGTCGACGACCTTCGTGATCAGCCGCGCCGCCGCGGCCTGGGCCATCAGCTCCTTGTCGCGGTGGACCACGAGCTGCGGCGTGCTCACTTGGCCGCTGCCTTCTTCGCCGGGGCCGCCTTCTTCGCGGGGGCCGGCCTGGCCTCCGCGCCCTCGGCGTTCCCGGAGCCGTCCTTGGCGTTCGGCGCGGACTTCTCCTCGACGCCCTCACCGAGCTTGTCGACGCCGTACTTCAGCGCCGACGCGTAGGTGTCGTCCGGGTCGAGGCGGCGCAGCTCCTCCGCGATGAGCTCGGAGGTCTCGCGGCGCTTCAGCGCCACCGCGCGGTCCGGCTGGCCCCGCATGGACAGCGTGGCGAGCGAGCCGTCGGCGCGGTCCAGGACGATCGGGCCGCCGTCCGTCTCCAGGCGTACGGCCGTCAGACCGGGGCCCGACGAGAGGGAGCGCTTGACCGGCACGTCGAGCCGGTCGGCGAGCCACATCCCGAGCAGTTCGCAGCTCGGGTTGAACTCCTCGCCCTCCACCTCGACGGCCGTCACCTTGCAGGCGACCTGGTCGAGGGCCGCGGCCAGCATCGAGCGCCACGGCGTGATGCGGGTCCACGACAGGTCGGTGTCGCCGGGGGTGTAGGCCTCGGCGCGGGCGGTCAGCTCCTGGATGGGCTGCTCGGCCGCGTACGTGTCGGTCACCCGGCGCTGGGCCAGCGAGCCCAGCGGGTCCTTGGCCGGGTCGGTCGGCGCGTTCACCGGCCACCAGGCGACGACCGGGGCGTCCGGCAGGAGCAGCGGCAGGACCACCGACTGGGCGTGGTTGAGCACCTCGCCGTACAGCCGGAGGATCACCGTCTCACCGGTGCCCGCGTCCGCGCCGACCCGCACCTCGGCATCGAGGCGGGAGCCCGTGCGGTCACGGGGCGAGCGCGAGACGCGCTTGATGACGACGAGCGTGCGCGAGGGGTGCTCGCGCGAGGCGTCGCCGGCGGCGCGCAGGGCGTCGTAGGCGTTCTCCTCGTCGGTGACGATGACGAGGGTGAGCACCATGCCGACGGCCGGGGTGCCGACCGCGCGGCGACCCTGCACGAGCGCCTTGTTGATCTTGCTGGCAGTGGTGTCCGTAAGGTCGATCTTCATGGCCGACGCCAGCTCCGTCCGTCTCGTGCGAGCATTTCGTCCGCCTCGGCAGGACCCCAGGTCCCCGAGGGGTACTGGGCGGGCTTGCCGTGCTTGTCCCAGTACTGCTCGATCGGGTCGAGGATCTTCCAGGACAGCTCGACCTCCTCCACGCGCGGGAAGAGGTTGGAGTCACCGAGCAGGACGTCCAGGATGAGGCGTTCGTAGGCCTCGGGGCTCGACTCCGTGAAGGACTCGCCGTAGGCGAAGTCCATGGAGACGTCCCGGACCTCCATCGAGGTGCCCGGCACCTTGGAGCCGAAGCGCACGGTCACGCCCTCGTCCGGCTGCACCCGGATGACCAGGGCGTTCTGGCCCAGCTCCTCCGTCGCGGTGTGGTCGAAGGGGGAGTGCGGGGCGCGCTGGAAGACCACCGCGATCTCCGTGACGCGCCGGCCGAGCCGCTTGCCGGTGCGCAGGTAGAACGGGACGCCCGCCCAGCGGCGGTTGTCGATCCCCAGCTTGATCGCGGCGTAGGTGTCGGTCTTCGACTTGGGGTCGATGCCGTCTTCCTGGAGGTAGCCGACGGCCTTCTCGCCGCCCTGCCACCCGGCCGCGTACTGCGCGCGGACCGTGTCCTTGCCGAGGTCCTTGGGCAGCCGCACGGCGCCCAGCACCTTGGTCTTCTCGGCCGCGAGCGCGTCCGCGTCGAAGGAGGCGGGCTCCTCCATCGCGGTCAGCGCCATCAGCTGGAGCAGGTGGTTCTGGATGACGTCACGGGCCGCGCCGATGCCGTCGTAGTAGCCGGCCCGGCCGCCGATGCCGATGTCCTCGGCCATCGTGATCTGGACGTGGTCCACGTAGGACCGGTTCCACAGCGGCTCGAACATGGTGTTCGCGAACCGCAGGGCCAGGATGTTCTGAACGGTCTCCTTGCCCAGGTAGTGGTCGATCCGGAAGACCTCATTGGGCGGGAAGACCTCGTGCACGACCTGGTTGAGCTCCTCCGCGGAGACCAGGTCGTGGCCGAAGGGCTTCTCGATGACCGCGCGGCGCCAGGAGCCCTCCTTCTGGTCGGCGAGCCCGTGCTTCTTGAGCTGCTGGACGACCTTGGGGAAGAACTTCGGCGGCACCGACAGGTAGAAGGCGAAGTTGCCGCCCGTGCCCTGTGCCTTGTCGAGCTCCTCGATCGTCGACTTCAGCGTCTCGAACGCGTCGTCGTCGTCGAAGTCGCCCTGGACGAAGCGCATCCCCTGGATGAGCTGCTGCCAGACCTCTTCGCGGAACGGCGTACGGGCGTGTGCCTTGACCGCGTCGTGGACCTCTTGGGCGAAGTCCTCGTCCTGCCACTCGCGGCGGGCGAAGCCGATCAGCGAGAAGCCCGGCGGCAGCAGACCCCGGTTGGCGAGGTCATAGACGGCGGGCATCAACTTTTTACGGGACAAATCGCCCGTGACGCCAAAGATCACCAGGCCCGACGGCCCCGCGATGCGCGGGAGCCGTCGGTCTGCGGCGTCACGCAGCGGATTGCTGCTTGACAAGGTCTACGCCTCCGAGGGTGCGAGGCGCTTGAGCTCCGCCTCGGTGGACTTGAGCAGGTCGTTCCAGGCGCTCTCGAACTTCTCGACGCCTTCGTCCTCAAGCAGCTGTACGACCTCGTCGTACGAGATCCCGAGCTTCTCGACGGCGTCGAGTTCGGCGCGGGCCTGCTCGTAGGTGCCGGTCACCGTGTCACCGGTGATCCGGCCGTGGTCGGCGGCGGCCTCCAGGGTGGCCTCCGGCATGGTGTTCACCGTGTTCGGGGCGACCAGGTCGTCCACGTACAGGGTGTCCTTGTACGCCTTGTCCTTGACGCCGGTCGAGGCCCACAGCGGGCGCTGCTTGTTGGCGTGCGCCTTGTCCAGGGCGTTCCAGCGGTCGGAGGAGAAGACCTCTTCGTACGCCTGGTAGGCGAGCCGCGCGTTGGCCAGACCGGCCTTGCCGCGGGCGGCCTTGGCCTCGTCGGTGCCGAGGGCGTCGATGCGCTTGTCGATCTCGGTGTCCACGCGGGACACGAAGAAGGACGCCACGGAGTGGATCTTCGAGAGGTCCAGGCCGCGCTCCTTGGCCTTCTCCAGGCCGGAGAGGTAGGCGTCCATGACCTCGCGGTAGCGCTCCAGCGAGAAGATCAGCGTGACGTTGACGCTGATGCCGAGGCCGATGGTCTCGGTGATCGCCGGCAGACCCGCCTTGGTGGCCGGGATCTTGATGAGCGTGTTGGGGCGGTCCACCAGCCAGGCCAGCTGCTTCGCCTCGGCGACCGTCGCGCGGGTGTTGTGCGCCAGGCGCGGGTCGACCTCGATGGAGACCCGGCCGTCCTGGCCGTCGGTGGCGTCGAAGACCGGGCGCAGGATGTCGGCGGCGTCCCTCACGTCAGCCGTCGTGATCATGCGGATGGCCTCTTCGACGGTCACCTTGCGGGCCGCGAGGTCGGTGAGCTGGGTGTCGTAGCCGTCACCCTCGCTGATCGCCTTCTGGAAGATCGACGGGTTGGTCGTGACACCCACCACGTGCGACTGGTCGATCAGCTCGGCCAGGTTGCCGGACGTGATGCGCTTGCGCGACAGGTCGTCGAGCCAGATCGCGACGCCTTCGTCGGAGAGGCGCTTGAGTGCGTCTGTCATGAGAAATGCATCTCCTACTAGTTCGTATACCGGCGTCAGCGTGCTGCGGCGTCGATCGATTCCCGGGCGGCGGCGGTGACGTGTTCGGTGGTGAAGCCGAACTCCTGGAACAGGAGCTTGCCGTCGGCGGAGGCGCCGAAGTGTTCCAGGGAGACGATGCGGCCCGTGTCGCCGACGAAGCGGTGCCAGGTCAGGCCGATGCCGGCCTCGACCGCGACCCGTGCCTTGACGGACGGCGG
>NZ_JBIAGW010000024.1:0-104442 GCF_042869955.1 Streptomyces sp. NPDC006691 | reverse complement strand
TTTGGCACGCTGTTGAGTTCTCAAGGAACGGACGCTTCCTTTGTACTCACCCTCTCGGGCTTTCCTCCGGGCGCTTCCCTTCGGTATTTCGTGTTTCCAGCTTAGCAGATTCAATTTCTTGTTTCTGCCACCCGCTGGAGCGGGCTACCGAATTGATATTCGCTTTCGCGTTTCCCTTTTCGGTGATCCCGACTCTATCAGAAGCATTTCGGCCGACCGAATCGGCTTCGTGGCTTCGAATGGTGAAGTCGGAATGGCTCATCGCTCAGAAATTCAATTTCCAGCGAGAGCGAGCTAGATATTAGCCAGTGCGCTCAGGCTTGTCCAGCCCGAGGCAACCGTTCAAATCTACCTCCCCACGCGAACCGTGTCAACGATTTTTGTGGGCGAAGGGGACAGTACCAGGTCAGAGGGGTCGTGCGCACATCACGCGGCCGTCGGAAGCTCGGCGCTGCGGGCGGCTGACTCGACGTCGCCCGCCTCTCCCGCCCGCGCGGCCCGGCCGCCCAGGACGTAGACGTACAGCAGAAACGCCACTTCGGCGGCGATGCCCAGGGCGATACGGGACCAGGTGGGCAGGCCAGAAGGGGTTACGAAGCCTTCGATCATTCCTGAGACGAACAGCACCAGAGCGAGTCCGATCGCCATTCCGACGGCCGCGCGGCCTTGTTCCGCCAGGGCTGACCGGCGGGAGCGGGGGCCCGGATCCACGACGGTCCAGCCGAGACGCAGGCCCGTGCCTGCCGCGACGAACACGGCGGTCAGTTCCAGGAGACCGTGCGGCAGCACCAGGCCGAGGAAGGTGTCGAGGCGGCCGGCCGACGACATGAGGCCGATGCCGACACCGAGGTTGAGCATGTTCAGAAGAAGGATCCACAGGACCGGGATGCCGAGGAAGGCGCCCAACACCAGGCACATCGCGGTGGCCTGCGCGTTGTTCGTCCAGACCTGGGCCGCGAAGGACGCGGCCGGGTGGCTTGAGTAGTAGGTCTCGTACTCGCCGCCCGGCTGTGTCATCTGGCGAAGGGCGTCGGGGGCGGCGATCGCGGACTGGACCTCGGGGTGGGTGCCGATCCACCAGCCGATGATCGCGGAAACGGCTATGGAGACCAGGGCTGTTGGGATCCACCACCGGCGGGAGCGGTAGACGGCCGCCGGGAAGCCCGCGGTGAGGAAGCGGGCCGCGTCGCGCCAGGTGGCGCGGCGAGTGCCGGTGACGGTGGAGCGCGCGCGTGCCACTAGCTGTGTCAGCCGGGCCGTGAGCAGGGGGTCCGGGGCCGTGGACTGTATGAGCGAGAGATGCGTGGACGTGCGCTGGTAGAGGGTCACCAGCTCGTCCACCTCGGCGCCCCTGAGGCGGCGGCCGCGGTGCAGGAGGTGTTCGAGGCGGTCCCACTCCGCACGGTGGGCGGTCACGAAGACGTCGAGGTCCATGTTCTGCTGCTGCTCCAGGCACTGGGTGCGTACGGTCTGTACTACTGCGGCGCGCTGCGGGCCAGCTTGGCAGACTGTGCGGTCCAAGGGATGTGGAAGGCCGTCGTCTGCGAAGGGTGGGGTATCGGGTGAGCGCGCTGGTCACGGGGGATGCGGTCGTATTGGGGCTGCGGCCTGCACGGTTGCCGAGTCGGGCGCTGGCCCTGGTCATTGACCTCGCCGTTGTGTGGGCGGCGTACATATTGGTCTCACTGGTGATGTTGTTCGCCACCGCTTCGCTCGACGGCGCCGCCCAGGCCGCCATAGGGGTGGCGCTGTTCGTGCTCGTGCTGGTCGGCGGCCCCATCGCGGTCGAGACGCTGTCGCACGGACGGTCGTTGGGGAAGCTGGCCTGCGGGCTGCGCGTGGTGCGGGACGACGGCGGGCCGATCCGGTTCCGGCACGCGCTGGTGCGCGGGGCCATGGGAGTCATCGAAATCCTGGTGACGTTCGGCGTCGTGGCCTGCATCGCGTCGCTCGTCTCCGAGCGCGGGCGGCGGATCGGGGACGTGTTCGCGGGAACGCTGGTCGTACGTGAGCGGGTGTCGTCGGGGTGGGCGGCAGCCGTCCCGCCGCCTCCGCCGTGGCTGGTGGGGCGGTTCGCCGGGCTGGATCTCTCGCGTGTGCCGGACGGGCTCTGGCTTGCGGTGCGCCAGTACCTGACGCGGATGGGGCAGCTCGATCCGCAGGTGAGCTGGACGATGTCGGTCCGCCTGGCCGAGGACATGGCGGCCTGTACGGGGGCACCTCGTCCGGAGGGCGTGCCGCCTGGCGCCTACCTGGCCGCAGTGGTGAGTGAGCGTCAGGCCCGCGATGCGCGGCGGGCGTTCGGGCCGCTGCAAGCGGTGGCCGGCGTGGCGCCCTGGAGCCCCGGTCAGGGGCAGGCAGCGGCTCCTTGGGCGGGCAACCCGCAGGGGCATGCGCCCCTTCCCGGCACTGCTTACGGTCCGGTTCCTGAAGCGGTTCTCGGTCCGGATTCCGGGGCGGTTCACGGTCCGGTTCCTGGACTCGCTCACAGCCCCGGTCCTGGACCCGCTCACGGCCCTGCTCAGAGTCCGGGGCACGAGGTCGCTCACGCGCCGCTCCATGGTTCGGCTGCGGTTCCGCCTGGCGTGGCCACGGCTCCGGGTGCCGGGCGGTCGACGGGGTTCGCGCCGCCTGCGTAGTGCTCTGCTCAGCCGGGCGGCCGGGGCCACATGCCTGCTTTTCCACCCCGGTTCTGAATAGCCTGGCGTTCTACGCCGGCGTGGTGTGCAGGGGCACCGGGCCGGCCGGGGACAGAGACTGTCGGGCTTGCGGCGACCGGCTGAGGCCCGGGTATACGGCCAGACGCCGTGGTCTCCTCGGCGGCGCGTCGTGCCAGGCAGGGTCATACGGACGGCAGGCCGGAACGGCTCGTCCACTGGCCAAACGACACGTGAGCCTCTCGATCAAGCCGCTCAGCCGCCCCACGGATGCTTCCGGCTTCGTCGTCTTACCCCGCCGCTGGGTCGTCTTTAGAGGTCGCCCGCGTGGATCGAGAGGTCGCCCGCGTGGATGATGCACGCCCGCGCTCCACACGAGGGACTACGAACGTCTCGTCCGGCCCTCCCAAACACCGATCACCTGGGCGGCCACCGGCCTCATGAACAGGCGCCTCGGCCGGGACGGCGCTACCCCCAGCCGGCCGAGGAATCGGCACCGCCCGACGGCCGATCCCCCCTCGCCCCTCTGCTTCCCCAGCGTCGTCGATAGCGATGCGGAGGCCGTGCATGCTCTGCTGGATCTCGACCACGGACACCTTGTCCTGGCCTGGGGCTCGCCCGACATCTTCCACATCCCCGGTCTGGAAGCGGACGTGGGCGAGGGTCGGCCGATCTGACTGAACTGTGACCGGCCGCCAGCCGGTGGGACGTATGTCAGCTCGCGGTGACCGAATACGCGGCGAGCGCACGGTTGCCACTCGGCTTGGCGATGGACCGGAGAACGTCGGCCTGGCTCAGGACGAGCTGTCGCACCGGCTCCGGCAGCGTGGCCAGACGCTCCTCCGGTCCGACCAGGTCGAGGCAAGCAGCGATTTCCCAGTCACCGTCCTGGAGGTCTTCGGTATCGACCGACCTGCCGCCGTCGGCTGTCCATCCGGCCTCAGGCAGGAGCCGCAGCAGCCCCTCCCGGGAGAAGGGCGTGCGGACGTTGCCCTGGCCATGCGATCCTGCGGCCTCGACCTGCCCCTGGATCAGTACGGCGAGCAAGTGCGCCAGCTGATCACCAGATGCAGGCGTCAAGTCCCACTCGGTGAACCACAGTCGCCGCGCCCATGGCCGTACCCGGACCAGTGTGTCCAGCAGTTGTCCGAGCGATGCGAAGTACCAGGAGCAATGTGCGAGCACCACATGGTCAAAGGTATTTTCGCGGAAGTTGACTGATGGGTCGCGGATGTCGGTGCCGAAGCGGAAGTCGATGCGCGACCCGAGAGGGCCTGCACCGAGCCGGGCTGCCGATTCCCCGAGCGTGACCGGTGACCCATAGGAGGGTTCGGCCACGTCAATGGCGATCACGCGCCCATTGGGCCCCACCGCCTCCGCGAGGACAGCGGTCATGTCGCCCTGGCCGCAGCCCAGTTCGAGGACGGTTGAGCCTGGTGCGATCTGCCAGCTCGCCACGAGGGCGGCTCTGTGGCGAGTCTGGGACAGCTGGACGTCCGGGCTGTGATCGGCGGCAGCCATGCCAGCCGCGAGCGATGGAGCCTTGGCGTGGAGATCGGAGTGATTCACAAAGTCCTTGGTGATACTCGACGGGTCGGTGCGGGCCGATGGTATGAGACACATGGCGCTGGCGCCTCCGACTTTTGAGCATGCTGGGCGCCGCAACCCGAGCGGATGGGAAACGCGTACTACGGCGCTGGGAACGTCGAGGGTGGGGATTCCAGCGACTCCAGCTCGATCCCGGGGGCCGCGAGGACCACGTCGCCGGCGATGTGGACGGTGTGCTGTTCGCCCGTGTCCAGGGCGCTGACCTGGTACTCGTCCACCGTCAGGGGGCCATTGTCAGTGGCGTGCGCTTCACTTTTCATCAGGGCCCAGGACTGGTCGCTCGTGAGGGGGGCGAGGACCGGATCCGTGAAGGTGACGAGGCGGACGCGCGTCGTCGGGGACTGGGGGGTGAGGCGGAGCAAACGGGAGGTGGCGACGAGAAAAGCGGGGGAACTGCCGGCGAAGGCGTGGGCGCGCACATTGCCTTCGGTGGCGTGGGTCCCGGAAGGGTCCGTACGGACCCAGGTGACGCCGTCGATCGCGGCGCCTCGTACCTGCCAGGCGGCGGCGTGGAGTTCGAGGCGGATCGGGCGGCCGAGCTCGTCCAGTGCGAGGTCTACGGAGCCCGCGTGGTCTCCGGAGGGGGTGGTGAGCTGGGAGACATAGCGCCAGCCGGAAGGTCCCGGCGCGCAGTGGAAGTGTTCTTCGCCGAGAGGGGTGTGGTCGTGGGGATCGTGAAGCGAATATCGGCCGCGGGGCATGGGATCTCGGGGTCCTTGGGAGTCAGGCGCTGACTCGGTGCGGAGCGGTAGGGGCAGGCCCCCGTCACGGGGGTGCGGGGGCCTGCCTCAGTACCGATTACGTGCCAGGTGCGGGTGCCGGCGTTCGGTGCCGGGTGCCAGCACCCGGCACCAGGTGCCGGCGTCCGGTGCCGGCGTCCGGTGCCAGGTGCCGGTGCCAGGTGCCAGGTGCCGGTGCCGGGTGCCAGGTATCGGTGCCGGGTGCCAGGTATCGGTGACGTCCCGATGCTCGGTGCCTGGCGCCTGGCGCCTGGCGCCTGGTGTCTGGTGTCTGGTGTCTGGCACCCGGTGTCCGGAGCCGGGTGCCTGGAGCTCAGTGCCTGGCGCCCCGCACCCCGTGCTGCTGGAGCCCTGAATCCGAGCCGAGCCCAAGCCTTGGTCCAGGCTCGGGCTCATGCTCGGGCTCAAGACCTCAGTCGAGGCAGGGGGTTCGGGTCGAGCCGGCTGCTCCCAGCGGAGGCTGCGCACTTCCGCCGAAGCTGGGCGCCCCGGCGGGCGCCGCGTACTTCGGCGGAAGCCACCGGCCGAAGCCAGGTGCTCCGGGGACGCCGCGCACTCCGGGGAGAGCGGTGGCTCCGGCAGGGGGCTGGGTGTGGTCGGTGCCGCGCCCGCGCCGTGCCGGCTGGCCGGCTTGACTGGCCGAGCCGTCAACTCCGGTACCACAGGGGCCAGTTGGGCCTGACGGCCTGCCGCCCGGCGCCCTGTGGTTCTCGGGATGGTGGCTCAGTAGCGGTAGTGGTCCGGCTTGTACGGGCCGTCGACCTCGACGCCGATGTACGCGGCCTGCTCCGGGCGGAGTTCGGTGAGCTTCACGCCCAGCGAGTCCAGGTGCAGGCGGGCGACCTTCTCGTCGAGGTGCTTGGGCAGCACGTAGACGTCGGTCGGGTACTCGGACGGCTTGGTGAACAGCTCGATCTGGGCCAGGGTCTGGTCCGCGAAGGAGTTGGACATCACGAAGGACGGGTGGCCGGTCGCGTTGCCCAGGTTCAGCAGGCGGCCCTCGGAGAGGACGATCAGCACCTTGCCGTCGGGGAACGTCCAGGTGTGCACCTGGGGCTTGACCTCGTCCTTGACGACGCCGGGGATCTTGGCCAGGCCGGCCATGTCGATCTCGTTGTCGAAGTGGCCGATGTTCCCGACGATGGCCTGGTGCTTCATCTTGGCCATGTCGGCGGCCATGATGATGTCCTTGTTGCCGGTCGTGGTGACGAAGATGTCCGCCTTGTCCACGACCTCGTCCAGCGTCGTGACCTGGTAGCCGTCCATCGCCGCCTGGAGCGCGCAGATCGGGTCGATCTCGGTGATGATCACGCGGGCGCCCTGGCCGCGCAGGGACTCGGCGCAGCCCTTGCCGACATCGCCGTAGCCGCACACGACCGCCGTCTTGCCGCCGATGAGGACGTCGGTGGCGCGGTTGATGCCGTCGATCAGGGAGTGGCGGCAGCCGTACTTGTTGTCGAACTTCGACTTGGTCACGGCGTCGTTCACGTTGATCGCCGGGAAGAGGAGGTCGCCGTCGCGCATCATCTCGTAGAGGCGGTGGACACCGGTGGTGGTCTCCTCCGTCACGCCACGGATCTCGGAGGCCAGCTGCGTCCACTTCTGGGGGTTCTCGCCCAGGGTGCGGTTCAGCAGGGTGAGGATGTGGGCGTACTCCTCGGAGTCGGCCGTGGCCGGGTCCGGGGCCGCGCCGGCCTTCTCGAACTCGACGCCCTTGTGCACCAGGAGGGTGGCGTCGCCGCCGTCGTCGAGGATCATGTTCGGGCCGCCGGTGGGGGTGTTCGGCCAGGTCAGCGCCTGCTCCGTGCACCACCAGTACTCCGCGAGGCTCTCGCCCTTCCAGGCGAAGACCGGGACGCCGGCGGGGGCGTCCGGGGTGCCGTTCGGGCCGACCGCGATCGCGGCGGCGGCGTGGTCCTGCGTGGAGAAGATGTTGCAGGAGGCCCAGCGGACCTCGGCGCCGAGGGCGACCAGGGTCTCGATCAGCACGGCGGTCTGCACGGTCATGTGCAGCGAGCCGGTGATACGGGCACCGGCCAGCGGCTGCGTGGCGGCGTACTCCTTGCGGATCGACATCAGACCGGGCATCTCGTGCTCGGCGAGGTTGATCTCCTTGCGCCCGAAGGCGGCGAGGGAAAGGTCGGCGACCTTGAAGTCCTGGCCGGCGCCGGTGGCGACAGTCGTCATGGTGAGCTGCTCCTCGTGGATTGGTTTCGAGGGTGGGTACGGCTGGTCTGCGGGCGCGGCGATGGGCATGGGAGTGCCCGAACGCGCTCGCAGCGCAGTCCGTCGGAGGCCCTCTCTCCCTCGGCCGGGTCCGCATGGGACCGACCGACCGCCATCAGCAGCGACGTCTGGCTCTGGTCACGAATCTACACCGATCAGCCGGGCGAACCCATGGGGGCCGGGTGAAAGGCGCCGCTGGAACAAGCCCCGGAGTCGGGACCACGGTCCGGCCCAAACGGGGCCTAACGGACTTTTGATGTGGGTCTTACCTGATGGAAGATGCTTGGGTCGGCCGCGCTCGGGAAACGAGCCGACCGTACGCACCAACCGCGCGACGAGGCGCGAACGAGGCGCGAAGCGTTAGGAGACCCCCACGTGACCAGTCCGGCTAGCGACGGGCAGCGGAAGTTGAAGCTGCTCGCGGTGACCGCCTGCCCCACCGGCATCGCCCACACCTATATGGCCGCCGAAAAGCTGGCCCAGGCAGCGGCGGCGCTCGGCATCGAGATGAAGGTGGAGACGCAGGGTTCCATCGGGGTCGAAAACGTACTCGATGACAACGATGTCAGGGAGGCCGACGGGATCATCATCGCGGCCGACAAGGACGTCGCGCTCGATCGGTTCGCCGGTAAGAAGGTGCTGAGCGTGCCGGTCGCCGACGGCATCCACCGGCCCGAGCAGCTCATCGAGCAAGTGCGGAGCGCGCCCGTGCACACGGGTGGCCATGCGGCCACGGCCGGCGGTGGCGCCGCCGGGAGCGGGAGCGGCGGGGGTGGCAAGGAGCGCAGCGCCGCGTACAAGGCGCTGATGAACGGCGTCTCGCACATGATCCCGTTCGTGGTGGTCGGCGGTCTGCTGCTCGCGGTCTCGATCGCGCTGGGCGGCCACACGACGCCGAAGGGGATCGAGTTCGACAAGGACTCGTTCTGGTTCTACGTCAACGCGCTCGGCACGCTCGGCTTCAAGCTGATGCTGCCGATCTTCTCCGGTTACATCGCCTTCGCTCTCGGCGACCGGCCCGCGCTGGTGCCGGGCATGATCGGCGGGTTCCTCGCGTACGACGGCGTGACGATCTACGGTGCCGACGCCAACGCGGGGTTCCTCGGCGCCATCGCGACAGGCTTCCTCGCCGGTTACCTGGTGGTGTGGATCCGCAAGGTCAAGGTGCCCAAGTTCGTCCAGCCGATCATGCCGATCATCGTGATCCCGATCGTTTCGACGCTGGCGCTCGGACTGTTCTACATCTACGTGATCGGGCAGCCGATCTCCTGGCTGTTCACCCATCTGACCAGCTGGCTGAACGGGATGACCGGGTCTAGTGCGATCGTGCTCGGCGCGCTGATCGGTCTGATGATCGCCTTCGACATGGGCGGGCCGGTCAACAAGACGGCGTTCCTCGTGGCGGTGGGCCTGATCGGCACGAACAACGCGGTGATGGGTATGGCCGCCGCGGCCATTCCGGTCATGCCACTCGGACAGGGGCTTGCCACGCTGCTGCGGCGCAAGCTGTACAGCGACCAGGAGCGGGAGACCGGTATCGCGGCGTTGTTCATGGGCTTCTTCGGTATCTCGGAAGGCGCGATCCCCTTCGCGGCGGCGCGGCCCGCTCAGGTCATTCCCGCGAACATGCTCGGCGGGGCGGTGGCCGGTGCGGTCGCGGGCGTGGCCGGGGTCACGGATTCCGTTCCGCACGGTGGGCCGATCGTTTCGCTCTTCGGCGCGGTGGGAGGAGCGGCGATGTTCTTCGTGGCCATCGCCGCGGGTACGGCTGTCACCGCGTTGACCACCAACGCGCTCATCGACCTCAAGGGGCGTAAGGCCGCCCGGCGCGGTGATGTCGGGGTCGGCGTCGGGCCCACCGTTGGGGCCGTCTCCGGTGCGGGTGCCGCCGGTGCGGGTGCCGCCGGTGCGGGTTCGTTGGTTGCCGAGCCCGTCCTGACGGGGGTCGGTTCCGGGGCTCGTGTCGATGCGGGGGTCGTTGGCGAGTCCGGTGTCGGCTCTGGGGTCGGGTCTGGGATCGGCTCCGGTGTCGGCTCTGGGGGCGGGTCCCTCTCGCCCGCCGCGGAGCCGTCGGGGGACGGCGCCGGTGCGGAAGGTGCCGCCGGTGCTACTGATGTGGCTGGTGGTGAGCCGGAGGTGCTGTCCGGGTATCTGACCGGTCGGACCGTCAAGGTTCAGCTGGCCTCGCAGGACAAGGAGGCCGCGATTCGGGAGATGGCCGAGATGCTGGCCGCGACCGGGAACGTACGGGATGTGGACGAGCTCGTACGGGTCGCGCTCGCGCGGGAGGCTCAGGGGACGACCGGGCTCGGCGAGGAGATCGCCATTCCGCATGCCAAGACGGATGCGGTGTCGTCGCCGACGGTGGGGTTCGCGCGATCTGCCGAGGGCATCGAGTGGGGTTCGCTCGACGGGACTCGGGCCAGGCTCATCTTCATGATCTCCGTGCCGGAGGCCGCGGCGGGCGATGAGCATCTGCGGATTCTGGCGCTGCTGTCGCGGAAGTTGATGGATCCCGGGTTCCGGGGGCGGCTGCTGGAGGCTCCGGATACGGGGGCGGTTCTGGAGGTGCTGAGGGAGATTCGGTAGGGCGGTCGGTGGGGTGGGTGCCGGCGCGGTGGGGCTTCCTCCCCGCCCCGCCCCTTCCCCAGGCCCACCGGGGGTGGGGAGAGTCGGGCTCGGCCCGGTGAGGCGGGCCGGTAGGGCCGCCCGGCATCGCGGGCCAGCGGTACGGGTCGTAGGGCCGCCCGGCGACACGGGCCGGCATCGCGGGCCGGCGGCACGGGCCCGTAGGGCCCCCGGGTGAGACCGTCCGCCCGGGCCCCCGGGTGAGACCGTCCACTCGGGCCGCTCGAAGGCCGTCCCGGGAGGCGCTGCCACCGGAGTCCCCGTTCCTCAGACGCCGGAGGGTCTGAAGTTGCCGAGAGTCCGGGTACGCCGGGTGGGCTCCGGTTGCCCGTTGCCGCCGGGCCCTCCGGGCCCCGGGTGGCCTGGCCCCCGGGGCGCGGGCCAGGGAAGCTGGGAAGCGCGGAGGAACCAGTGTCTTCCGCGGCCCGGTGACCGGGTGAGACCCGAGCCCCTCCGAGCGGCAACGCGCCCCTGGCCCCGAGCGCCGCGATCACCGTGCGATGACGGTGCGATGACCTTGCGAAGGAAGGGGGCCGGTTGCCGGTCTCCCCGGGGGAGGGCGGGGGCGGGGGCGGCGAGGTTGGGGGAGTCAGGGAGTCAGGGGGTCAGTGGCCGCCCGGGGTTGCCTTCGGGTCGGGGCCCGCGGCTGCTTCTTCCGCGCTGTAGATGTCCGGTTCCAGGTAGATGACGCGGGCGATCGGGACCGCCTCGCGGATGCGGGACTCCGCCGCGTTGATCGCTGTCGCCACTTCCTGGGCCGTGTCGTCGTGCTGGACGGCGATCTTGGCCGCTACCAGGAGTTCCTCGGGCCCGAGGTGCAGCGTGCGCATGTGGATGACCGAGGTCACCGTGTCGCCGTCCACGATGGCCGCCTTGATCTTCTCCACCTCGTCCGTGCCGGCCGACTCGCCGAGCAGCAGCGACTTGGTCTCCGACGCGAGGATGAGGGCGATCAGGATCAGCAGGATGCCGATGCACAGGGTGCCGATGCCGTCCCAGACGCCGTCGCCGGTGGCCAGGGCGATGCCCACGCCGAGGAGGGCCAGGACCAGGCCGACCAGGGCGCCGAAGTCCTCAAGGAGGACGACGGGGAGTTCGGGGGCCTTGGCCCGGCGGATGAACTCCTTCCAGGAGAGCTTGCCCCGGGTGACGTTCGATTCCTTGATCGCCGTACGGAAGGAGTACCCCTCCGCGATGATCGCGAAGACCAGCACGCCGACCGGCCAGTACCAGGCCTCGATCGCGTGCGGGTGCTTGATCTTCTCGTAGCCCTCGTAGACCGCGAACATGCCGCCGACCGAGAAGAGCACGATCGAGACCAGGAACGCGTAGATGTACCGCTCGCGGCCGTAGCCGAAGGGGTGTTGGGGTGTCGCCTCGCGCTGGGCCTTCTTGCCGCCGAGCAGCAGCAGGCCCTGGTTGCCCGAGTCGGCGAGCGAGTGGACGCTCTCCGCGAGCATCGACGACGATCCGCTGAACAGGAACGCCACGAACTTCGCCACCGCGATGGCGAGGTTGGCGCTCAGCGCCGCCACGATGGCCTTGGTTCCGCCTGACGCGCTCATGGAGTTGCCGTCTTCCCTTCGTCGGTTGCCCTCTGCGGGGACCGGCCCTGCCGGACCCCGCGGCGGCACATTGTTACATCAGGCAACCACAGTGGCGCGGAACACCGTTCCCGTACCGGACAGTTCGGACTTCTCCTCCGCGGGGACGAATACGGCCGCACCCGGGGTCAGCGTCAATCCCCCGACCGAGGGGCTGCCCGCGGTGCACAGGACGATCTGCGGGGTCGCCGCCGTCAGTTCGGTGGGGGCCGCGCCCTCCGCCCGTACGAAGCGGGACAGGCGGAACTCGTCGATCGGCGTCTCGTAGAGCTCCTCCCCCGACGGCGAGGCCTCGGGTCGCAGCACGCCCGGATCGGTCGGCTCGAAGCGCACGACGCGCAGCAGTTCGGGAACGTCGACGTGCTTGGGGGTCAGGCCGCAGCGCAGCACGTTGTCGGAGTTGGCCATGATCTCCACGCCCATGCCGCTGAGGTAGGCGTGGGGCACTCCGGCGCCGAGGAACAGGGCTTCGCCGGGCTGGAGTCGGACGTAGTTGAGCAGCATCGCCGCCAGGACGCCCGGATCGCCGGGGTAGTGGTGTGCGAGGGAGGCGTACGCGGTGTACGGGGCGCCGCCGAGGCGTGCGCAGGCGGCGGCCGTCTCGGTCACCGTCGCCGCCATCTCCTCGCGGTCCGCGGTCAGTACGGCCGTGAGGACCTCGCGCAGGGCCGCCTCGACGGGGTGCGCGCGCAGCAGGTCGACGTACGGCTTGAGCGAGTCGACCTCCAGGGCGGCCAGCGTGCGCGCGGCCTCCTCGGGGGTGCGGAAGCCGCACAGGCCCTCGAAGGGTGTGAGCGCGCAGATGAGTTCGGGCTTGTGGTTGGCGTCCTTGTAGTTGCGGTGCGGGGCGTCGAGCGGGACCCCGGCCCGCTCCTCGGCGTCGTAGCCCTCCTTGGCCTGCGCGAGGTCGGGGTGGACCTGGAGGGAGAGGGGGGCGCCCGCGGCGAGGAGCTTGAGGAGGAAGGGCAGCCGGGGGCCGAACCGGGCCACCGCGGCGCGGCCGAGTTCGCCCGCCGGGTCCGCCGCGATCACGTCCGACAACGATGTCGCGCCGGCACCGCGATCGAGTTGGGAGGGAGCTCCCGGGTGGGCTCCCATCCACATCTCGGCCTGCGGCTCGCCGGTGGCCTCGGTGCCGAGGAGCTCCGGGATGAGGGTGGTGGAGCCCCAGGCGTAGGGACGGATGGTGTTGGTGAGACGGTCCATGGGTCGTCCTGTGTTCGCTTTCGGTTACCGGTCCGGCCCGGTCCGGTCCGATTCGGGTCGATTCGGTCGGTCCGATTCGGGTCGACTCGGTTCAGCCGATTCGGTTCGGTTCGGTCGATTCGGTTCGGTCGGGGTTCGGTTCGGGCCGGGAGACGTTCCGCCTCCCGGCTTTCCGGGGGACGGCTGGGTGATGGCAGGCGCGCCCTGTCCCTGGGCGGACCCGCCCGGTTCGCTCGGGCGGGGTCAGGTCGACGCGATGGTCAGGTAGACCGTCGCGAAGTCGGCGATGGCGAGGAGTTCGGCGAGGCGTTCGAGCTCGGTGCCCTCCTCGGGTTCGAGCTCGCTGATCGGCGTGTCGTGGCTCAGCGCGAGTTCCCGGGCGGCCGGGGCCGCGGAGAGGCCGCCGGCCGGGCGGTCGCGCAGCAGGACGACCCGGGCGTGCAGCCGCTCCCGCTCGTCGACGCGGTCGCGGAAGAAGTCGTCCGGGTCGGCGCCGGCCGCGAGCGAACCCGCGAGCAGCACGCCGTGCGCGGGCAGTGCCTCGGGCAGGGCGGCGGCGAACGCGGGGTGGCCGGACAGCTCGCTCAGCACGGCGGCGAACCGGCGCCCGGCCGGAGCCGCGCCCACCCCCTCGGTCCAGATCAGCGGAAGCGACTCGGCGAGCTCGAAGGCGAGCATCTTCGCGGGGTTGCCGTACATGGCGATCGCCGGGCCGCAGCGCTCGGCGGTGCGGTCCAGACGGGCGGCGATCTTCTCGACGGTCTCGGGGGGTGCGCTCAGCAGACCGACCCGGTCGAGCAGCGCGAGCAGGGGGGTGAACAGCGACCACAGCGCGCCCGGGCTCGCCGCCGACATCTCCGCCTCGTCGGGCTCGAAAGGGGCCGAGGCCATCGGTACGACCAGGCCGTGCACGCCGTCCACGGCCTCCGCGAGCGGGGAGCGCCGAGGGGCGACGGCGACCACGTTGCAGCCCCGGCGGTAGGCCTGCTCGGCGAGGAGGGCGAGGCCGGGTTCGCTGCCGTCGGTGGTGGTGATGAGCAGCAGGTCCACGGAGCCGGCCCAGCCCGGCAGCGTCCAGCGCAGGGCGCCGGCGGCGGGCGCGACACCGGTGGATTCGAGGCGGGTGACCGGGGCCGAGGCGCCGGCGAGCGCCGTCACCAGGTCGGCGACGCCGGCCGCGGCGGTGCCGGGTCCGGCGATCAGTACCGACCGCGGGCGGCCCTCCGGCTTCAGCTCGGCGATGCCGGCCTCGGCCGCGTGCCGGGCCGCGGTGCGGACGCGGGCGCCCGCCTCGGCCGCGCCGCGGAGCAGCCCGCGGCGGTCGGCCCTGGAGAGGGCTTCCGGATCGTCAAGCAGCGACTCGTCGAGCATGGGGGTCGGCCTCCGGCTCTGCTGGGGTGTACCGGGACTGCGCGGGCGGGGCTCGTACCCGGTTCAGGCGGGGCGGCGGGCCTCGTCCACCAGGAGGACCGGGATGCCGTCGCGGACGGGGTAGGCGAGGCCGCAGTCCTTGCCGGTGCAGATCAGCTCGGGCTCGTCCGCCGCGGTCGCGTCGCTGAGCGGCGCGTGACAGGCCGGGCAGGCGAGGATCTCAAGGAGGCCGGCTTCGAGCGGCATGGGGTTCCCTTCGGCGGTACTTCGTTCCGTGGTCGCGCATCGCGTACGCGTCCGCGACGCGCGCGGGGTCGGGCCAGGTCAGCCTACCGCCGGGCCCGGCGGGTTGCGTGCCCCGTGAAAGGGGTGGCTCCCGGGACCGGGCGACGGCCCGGACAGCCGCCCGCGCGCGGCGGGGCGCGGGCAGCGGGGCGCGGGCAGCCCGGCCGCCCTCGCCCCGCCTCCGGGCCGGCCCTCCCGGGACGGCCCCTCCCGGGACGGCCCCTCCCGGGACGGCCCCTCCCGGGTCAGCCCCGGACGATCGCCAGGACCTCGTCCCGGACCTTCGCCATCGTCGCCGCGTCGCGTGCCTCGACATTGAGGCGGAGCAGCGGCTCGGTGTTGGAGGCGCGGAGGTTGAACCACCAGTCCTGGGCGGTGACGGTCAGGCCGTCGAGCTCGTCCAGGGTGATGCCTTCCTGGCCCTCGTAGGCGGCGCGGACGGCGGCCGCGCGGGCCGTCTGGTCGTCGACCGTGGAGTTGATCTCGCCGGAGCCCGCGTACCGGTCGTACTGGGCGACCAGGGCGGAGAGGGTGCCCTGCTGGCCGCCGAGCGCGGCCAGGACGTGGAGCGCGGCCAGCATGCCGGTGTCCGCGTTCCAGAAGTCGGCGAAGTAGTAGTGCGCGGAGTGCTCGCCGCCGAAGATCGCTCCGGTGGCGGCCATCTCCTGCTTGATGAAGGAGTGGCCGACGCGGGTGCGGACGGGCGTGCCGCCGTTCTCGCGGACGACCTCGGGGACCGACCAGGACGTGATCAGGTTGTGGATCACGGTGCCGCCGGGGTGGCGGGCCAGCTCGCGGGCCGCGACCAGGGCGGTGATCGCGGAGGGAGAGACCGGCTCGCCGCGCTCGTCCACGACGAAGCAGCGGTCGGCGTCGCCGTCGAAGGCCAGGCCGAGGTCGGCGCCCTCGGCGATGACGCGGGCCTGGAGGTCCACGATGTTGGCCGGGTCGAGGGGGTTGGCCTCGTGGTTGGGGAACGTGCCGTCGAGCTCGAAGTACATCGGGACCAGATCGAGGGGCAGGCCCTCGAACACGGTGGGCACGGTGTGCCCGCCCATGCCGTTGCCCGCGTCGACCACGACCTTCAGGGGGCGGATGGCGGTGAGGTCGACAAGGGACTTGAGATGGGCCGCGTAGTCCGTCAACGTCTCGCGTTCGACGATCGTGCCCGCCTTCGGCGCGACGGCCGGGGCGCCCTGCTCGGACCACCGCTCGACCAGCTCGCGGATCTCCGCGAGACCGGTGTCCTGGCCCACCGGGGCCGCGCCCTTGCGGCACATCTTGATGCCGTTGTAGCGGGCCGGGTTGTGCGAGGCGGTGAACATCGCGCCCGGCAGGTCGAGCGCGCCGGAGGCGTAGTACAGCTGGTCGGTGGAGCAGAGCCCGATGAGGGTGACGTCCGCGCCCAGGGCGGCCGCGCCGCGCGCGAAGGCCCCCGAGAGGCCGGGCGACGAGGGCCGCATGTCGTGACCGACGACGATGGCGTCGGCCTGCGTCACGGTGACGAACGCGGCACCGAACAGCTCGGCAAGGGACTCGTCCCACTGATCCGGCACCACTCCGCGGACGTCGTACGCCTTCACGATCTGCGACAGATCAGCAGCCACGGCAACCTTCCCTGATGTCGTCGCCGACGCCCTCCGCGGAGCACCGGCCGGGCTCCCAAACTACCCGGCGCCGACCGGGCGCAGGCCATGGCTCCGGTGGACCCGCGGCCGACTGTGCCAACTCGGCCGAGATACCTGTGGGGTTGACGGTGGCGCCGGACGCGGGGTCAGGATTCGGGCGAGCGCAGGACGCGCAGATGGCCTCTGCGGCCGACCTCGACGGGGTCCGCCGCGCGCGCTCCGCCGGCCTCGGCGGCGCGCTCCTGGGGGCGGGCGGCTTCCCGTACGGCGTTGGCAAGCGCTTCCAGGTCGTCGCCGCTGGGGCGGGTCGGGGCGGAGGCGTCGGTCAGGCGGACGACCTCCCAGCCGCGAGGCGCGGTGAGGCGCTCGCTGTGCTCGGCGCACAGGTCGTAACAGTGGGGCTCGGCGTAGGTGGCGAGCGGACCGAGAACTGCGGTCGAGTCCGCGTAGACGTACGTCAGTGTCGCGACGGCAGGGCGGCCGCACGCGGTGCGCGAACAGCGACGTACAGGGCTCACGACGTTGGACGGTACCGCACTCTTGACCGGGCCGCGACGACTCTCCACCAGCTCACTCCCCCGTGTCGCGGTGTGACCTCGGGCACAGGAGGTGTCGGAGCAACTGCGCTGACCTGCACGGGAACAGAGAGCCACGGGGGGTTACCGGCCTTCTGGCGAGCGCCACTTGGGAACGATTCGGTCAAACCACGCGAAATCCTAGGGCCTGGACGGGCCGGTAACCGCTCTCACGCGTGGCCGAAACGGTCATCCGGCGACATGCCTCCGAAGTGCCCCCACCGTGCCGCCGACATGGGCTCGACGTACCCCGCCGACATGAGCTCGGCATGCCCGCCGACATGAGCTCGACGTACCCGCCGACATGGGCTCGACATGGCCTCGACATGGACCCGGTGGAGCCGTCGGCGCGATCGTCGACGGGCCCGGAGGGCTACGCTGCGTCAGTGATGGACAGCTCCAGCTCAGCCGAAGGAACTGGCCCCCGTACGGGGCCCCGGCGCCGTGACCGGCACGGCCGTGGCATGCGCGGGCCCGTGGCCCCGCCCCAGGTGCCGCTGTCGGCCAGCAGGGCCGAGACCTTCCGCGATCTCGTGCTCGACTCCGTGGAGCGCCTGGAGCGGCGCTGGCCGCAGCTCGCCGAGGTGGAGTTCCTGGTCACGGACGTACCGTTCAAGGAAGCCCCCGGCGGCGCGGACGACGACACAGACCCGCCCTGGAGCGACGAGGCGGTGCCGCTGGGGCGTGCCCTCGCGGCCGGCAAGGACCACCCGGCGCGGATCCTGGTCTACCGCAGGCCGGTCGAGATCCGTACCAAGAACCGGGACGAGCGTGCCCTGCTCGTCCACGAGGTCGTGGTCGAGCAGGTCGCCGAACTCCTGGGCCTGGCACCGGAGTCCGTCGACCCGCGGTACGGGCAGGATTGAGCCCTGGGGCTCGGTCCCGGGGCCCGGCGCCCGGGTCCCGCGTCCGTTCGGACCGCGCCCGCTACTTGCCGAGGACCGTGAGGTCCTGGGCGGCGGCCGGGACCGCGACCGTGCCCTTGTCGTCGGACAGCGTCTGCACCGTGAACAGCGGGACCCCGTCCTGCGTGATCGCCAGGGTGCGCGAGGCGTAGACGGGACCGCCGGCCGGATCGGGCTCCACGGTCAGCGCGTACGAGCCCTTGAGGCCGGCCGGGACCTGCGGGTCGACGGCCAGGGTGGTGCCGGCCTTCACCGTGTACGTCTTGGACTGCGGCTCGCCGCCCTCGGTGCCGGCCGACGAGGTGACCTTCACGGAGGCGTCCTTGGGGCCCGGTGCGGTGAGCGCGAGCGTGGCCGCCTTGTCGCGGTTGTCGGTGACCGTGGCGCGGGCGCCGACCGGGGCCGCCGCCGGGATGAAGGCGGTCTCCTGCTTGTCGCCGGTGCCGCGGACCACACGCAGCGCGGCGACGACCGGAGTGCCACCGTCCGCATTCGGGGTGAGCGACAGGGAACCCGACTCGCCCCGTGTGACGTTCTTCAGATCGAAGGACGCCGTCATCCCCGCCTTCACGTGGACGGTGTCGAGGCCCGCCGGTGTGAAGCTGCCCCCCTTGCCCGCCAGCTTCACCTTGAGGTCCGCGTCGTCCGCGCCCGGGGCGTGCACGATCAGGCGGACGTCGGTGGCGTCCCCCGGGATGCCCGGAAGCACCTGGGAGGCGGCCGGCTCCGCCGACGCGGGCAGCCAGTCCGCGCCGGCCTTCGCGTCGGTGGCCTGCACCGCCGCGCCCACCCGGCCGGCCCGGGTGGTGACATGCACCGTCAGATCGTCGGCCACCGTGCCGGTCAGTGTGGAGAGGAGGACGGGAACGCTGGACCTGGCGGGGATCGTGATGCCCTCGCCGGTGTCGGTCTTGATGGCACCGTCCTTGCCGAAGAGCTCGATGTCCGCGACGGCCGCCGTGTCGTCCGGGTTGGTCAGGTGGACGTAGTCCTGACGGTCCTTGGCCGTGGAGGCGCCGGGGAACCAGAAGTCGGCGTCCGGCGCGGTGCAGGTGGTGCCGAGCAGGGCGCGGCCGACGCCGCCGGTGATCTGGGTGGTCAGCTGGGCGGCCCAGCCCGGGGCGAGCAGTCCGTCGGCCGAGCCGGTCAGGGCCGGGGCGTCGGAGCCGTTCGCGGTGGCGGCGGCCGGCTTGCCCGGCTCCTTGAGGGAGATGACGGGCTTGTCGGAGGCGGGCTTGTCGGCCTTCTTGCCCTTGCCGTCCTTGCCCTTGTCGGTGGCGGGCGCGCCGGAGTCGGCGGGCGGCGGCACCGCCGGGGTCAGCGCCGCCGTGCCCGGCTTGGCCGCCGAGCCGCCCGTCGCCGCGCCCTTGGGCGTGAACGCCGTGTACGTGGTCTGGGCGAGGTCGGAGTTGCTGGGTGCCGGGCAGAGCAGGCTGGTGCGTTCGACGGGCAGCCGGGCCGGGGCCTTTGCGCCGGTGTCGGCCGAGCCGGCGGGCGCGGTGAGCGAGGCGAAGCCGGTCAGGGCGGCGAGCGCGACGGCCCCCGCGGCGAGGGAGAGGGTGGTGCGCTTCACTGCTGGCTCCCGTCGGGGCGGTGCGGCGGCTGCTGCTCGGGGTGCTCGGGCGGATATCCGTAGCCGTAGGGGTCGTACTGGCCCTCGGGCGGCAACTCCTCGGCCCCCGGCTGCCGGTAGGGGTCGTAGCCCGGCTGGGGCTGCCCGTCGGGATACTGCCCCTGCCCGAACCGACCGTCCGCCCCCGGCACTTGGGGGTAGCCGGGATCGGGGTAGGCCTGCTGGTCGGGATAGGAGGCCGGGGCGTACTGGCCGTCGGAGTACTGCCCGTCGGGGTATTGGCCGTCGGGGTATTGGCCGTCGGGGTATTGGCCGTCGGGGTATTGGCCGTCCGGATACTGGCCGTCGGGGGCCTGGCCCTCGGGAGCCCGGACGTACGGCCCTTCGGGGTACTGGCCCTCGGGATACTGGCCCTCGGGGTACTGCTGATAGCCGGGGTACTGCTGCTGGTACGGGTCGTAACCCTGCTGCGCCTGCTGGTCGTGCTCGGTGGCGCCGGCCGGGGATGGGGTGGCGTACTGTGCCGCGTCCCACTCCCCGTACGCGGGCTGCGCGGGCAACTCGGCCCCGGGGGCGGCCTGTTCGCCGTCCAGGGGCTCGACGGCCTCGGCCTCGGCCTGGGCGCGGAGCCTGCGGGCCCGGCGGCCCTCGCCCGGGACCGGCTGCGCCGGGACGGCCGCGATGAGCTCCTTCGCCTCGGGCAGGTCGTCGTCGATCCGGCGGCGGCGGCCGGGCAGGGCGAGGACGAAGAGGACGAGGGCGAGCGCGACCTGGGTCCAGATCCACAGGGTGTGGGTGAGCGGAGCGTCGTAGGTGACGTCCAACTTGCCCGCGTCGGAGGGCAATTCGAAGCCCTGGGCCCAGCCGTCGACGGTGGTCTTCTTGAGCGCCCTGCCGTCGAGCGTGGCGGTCCAGCCGGGGGCGGCCTTGTCGGCGATGCGCAGGACGCGGCTCGTTTCGCCGGCCGGGACCTTGGTGTGGATGTCGACCGGGTCCGCTGCGACCGGCAGGCTCTCGCCGCCCTTCGCCGGGACGATCACGGCGCGGGCCACCTGGCGGTCCACCCGCCACAGCGCGCTGCCGTCGAGCTGGCTGAGCCGGCTCAGGCCGGGCGTGGCGTCCAGGGTGCGGGCGAACGCGCGGGGGGCGCCGTCGCGGACCAGCACATAGCGCACGGCGTAGCCGCTGAGCTGGCTCGACTGGTCGGCGCCGGAGCCCGCGACGAGATTGGAGACGACCTTGCCGAGCCCGGCGTCACCGCCGCCGGACGCGGCGAGTTCGGCGTCGCCGAGCTGTCCGCCCGAGCCGCGCACCAGCGTGTAGGCGACCTTGGCGGGCGAGGTGCCGCCGAGGACCAGGGTGCGGGCCTGGTCGCGGGTGCCGCTCTCCTCGGCGACGAACGCCGGGACCTGCACCGGGTCGCGCCGCTTGAGCGGGCCGTCGGCGCCGCCGATCATCCAGTTCGCGGCGGAGTAGACGGGGCCGAGCGCGGCCGCGAGCGCAATGAGCGCGGCGACCGGCTGGCGCCAGCCGAAGCCGTGCCCGGCGACCCGGGTGCGGCCGTTCTCGGCGCCGATCGCGCCCGCGGCGAGCAGCGCGAGCCCGTAGACGAGCGTCGCGGGGCCCGCCCAGGCGCTGCGGTTGGACAGGATCGCGAAGAGGAAGCCGGTGAGCGCGACCACCCAGGCCGTACGGATGGCGAAGGTGCGCTCCGAGCGGAGCAGCGCCGCGAGCGCCGCCCCGACGAATCCGATGAGCACGAGCCCGCCGACCGTCTTGGCCCCGCCGGGGCTGGCCCCGAGCAGGTCGAGCGCGCCGGCCGAGCCGTCCCCGTACTCCAGGCCCGCTTCCCTCAGGAAGCCGGACGGGCCGGTCAGGAGGGTGAGCGACCAGGGCGCGAGCATCAGGACCGGGGTGCCGACGGCGGCCAGGAAGCGCAGCCCGTACGCGGTGATGTCGGCGCGGCGCAGCGCGAGCACGCCGAGGCCGAGCAGCACCGCGACCGGCCACACCACGGGGGTGAACGCCGTGGCGACGGTCAGGAGCAGGGCGTACGTCCAGGTCGCGCGCCAGCTGCCGCGCGCGCCCTCGGCGCGGAGCCCGGCGGCGCTCACCCCGGCCCGGGCGATCAGCGGCAGCAGGATGGCGAGCACGGCGGTGCCGAGGCGGCCCGCGGCGAGCGCGCCGGTGGCGGCGGGCAGGAAGGCGTAGGCGATGGCCGCCCAGGCGCGCAGCTGGCGCGATGCGACGAGCGGGCGGGAGGCGAAGTAGGCGGTGAGCCCGGCCAGCGGGACCGAGCAGACGAGCAGCAGGGTCAGGGCGAAGCCGGTCGAGCCGAAGCACAGCGCGGAGAGCACCGCGATGATCGCGAGGTAGGGCGGCGCCGTCTGGGTGCCGCCGGCGCCGATGGGGTGCCAGGCGTCGGCGTAGCGGCCCCACAGGCTGCCGACGTGGTCGGGCGCGGGCAGCAGGGCGCCGCCCATGAGGGTGCCGCCGCCGAGCAGATTGCGGCAGGCGACCAGGGAGACGAGCAGGAGGAGCGCGAAGAGGACCGGCGCGGGTTTGCGGGCGATCTTCTTCAGGCGGGCGAACTGCTCGATCTCCAGGAAGTCGGCGTCGTCGCCGCCGGGGCCCGACTCGACGGCGCCGTGCCGGGAGCCGCCGGTGTCCTCGGTGCCCGCGCCGAGGCTGCCCGCGACGGATTCGACGGTGGCTCGGACGGTGGCGCCGGGCGGCGGGAACAGCGGGCGCAGTTCGCTCGCCTCGACGCCGCTCCTGCCGCGCCGCTTGCGTGCGGCGAGGATCCGGCCGGGCCGCAGCAGGGTGCCGAACAGGCCCATGACCTCGTCGACGGCCTGGCCCGGCACCTTGCCCACGAGGTAGGCGACGGTGCGCAGGAGCGTGCCGACCAGGATGCGGAGCACCACGTAGGGGAGCAGCGCGGGACGGGAGTTGACGAGCATGGTGTAGACGGCGCCGGCCTTGTCGACCCGGTGCGGGTTGACGACCGAGCGGCCCGCGCAGTCGACGGTGCGGCGCTCGCGGGCGGCGGCCTCGGCGTGGCGGACCGCGGCGTCGGGGGCGACGAGGACGGTGTGCCCGGCGGCGTGCGCGCGCCAGCACAGGTCGACGTCGTCGCGCATCAGGGGGAGCCGGCGGTCGAAGCCGCCGAGCTCGTCCCACACGTCGCGGCGGATCAGCATGCCCGCGGAGGAGACCGACAGGACGGGCCGCACCTGGTCGTGCTGGCCCTGGTCCTGCTCGCGCCGGTCCAGGCCGGTCCAGCGGCGCCCGCTGTGGGCGATGGAGACGCCCACTTCGAGGAGTTGCTTGCGGTCGTACCAGCCGCGGAGCTTGGGCCCGACGATCGCGGCGTGCTCGTTGGAGTCGGCGACGCGCAGCAGTTCGGCGAGCGCGTCGGGCTCGGGCGCGCAGTCGTCGTGCAGCAGCCAGAGCCACTGAACGGGCTCGCCGTGCGGGAGTTCGGGCAGGTCGTAGCTGTCGTCGCGCCAGGTGCGCGAGACGGGGTCCCAGCCGCTGGGGCGCTTGAGGTAGGGCAGTTCCTCGGGGCCGAGCACGGGTGCGGTGCGGGCGGCCTCCTCGACGGCGGCGCCGAAGCCGGTGCGGCGGGCGAGGTGCAGGACGCGTTCGGCGCCGAGTGCCTCGGTGACCAGGCGGGCGGAGTCGTCGGCGCTGCCGGTGTCGGCGGCGTAGGCGTTCTGTACGGGGCGTTCCTGGCCGAGGAGCCCCGCCAGGACGTCGGGGAGCCAACGCGCCCCGTCGTGCGAGACGACGACGGCGGTGACGACGTGTCGGGGGAACTCGGGAGTCGCGGCCGTCTCGTACGAGGCCGTCGACTGACTGTGCACGGACATCGAGGTACGGGCCCCTCCGCCCCAAAAGGCTGCTGTGCTGACTGCGGTCGGCGCGGCCGGTGTTGCGAGACGGGCTCTGACGTGAACCGGAGTGCCGTGGACAGCGCCCCACACTAACGGCTGCCACACAAACGGTCCGCCGCCTGCGGACGGGGTGCAGGGGGCGGACCGTTGGTTGTGTACGGAGTTGGGCGGTTTGGTCGCCCGGGGGAGCTCGCCGGGGGTCAGGCGGCGGAACTCCGCGGAGGTGGGGCGGACTCAGACCGCGGCCTTCTTGAGGCGGCGGCGCTCACGCTCGGACAGGCCGCCCCAGATGCCGAACCGCTCGTCGTTGGCGAGTGCGTACTCAAGGCATTCCGAGCGGACTTCGCAGGCGAGGCAGACCTTCTTGGCCTCCCTGGTGGAGCCGCCCTTTTCGGGGAAGAAGGATTCGGGGTCGGTCTGGGCGCAGAGGGCCCGCTCCTGCCAGCCGAGCTCCTCTTCGGCCTCGTCGACCAGCAGTTCCTGAAACAGCTCGGTCATGTGCGCCCCTCGTCTGTCTTTGCTGCCCCGTGATGTTGCCGTTACCGAATCCGGCCGAACGACACGAGTGAAATTACAAGTGTGTGGATCCGGGCCAGTCAAGCCGAGATCTGCTATTGGGCCCCGTATTCACTCTGCGGAACCAAGGCTATGCGGAAAGTGTTCAAATCGGCAAAAAGGTGACACATGCCACGGGCCCACGCCACCGTCGCTTCCTGCCGATCCACCCGACTCCCGCTCGGCTGTGACTACAGATGAGGACGAGACGAGTGTTGATCTTGTTGCGCCAGTACCCAGAAAGCGGCCCGGATCACATTCGGATCACGAGAAGGCAATGGCGTTTAATACGCGGTTGCTGCGCCACATCTCCCGCCCCGCGACTGCACAAACCTTTCTCCGGGCCCAGTAACCGGATGAGGTGAAACAATGCCGCCAAATCGGTCATTGGGTTGACAACGCCCCCACCGACCCGGTCTCCTGGGTCGCATGTCAGCCACCGCAGCGCACCGAGCGACCCACGTCCGTGGGTTCCGCAGCGCTGTCCAGGCTCGCTGTTGCTGTTCCAGCTGTTGATCGCGCGCCTCTTCTCCCACCCGCGCACCAGCTCCTCCCCCGCCTCCCCGGGACGCCCCGCGTCCGGACGGCCGCCGTCTCCTTGTTCTGCGAGACATCTCATCTGCGACACCCCAGCACTTCTGCCGAGGAACCCCCGCACCATGAACAGCAGCCACAGCGACCTCCAGATCGCCGGCGACATCCTGGAGGTCCAGCACCTCCTCCAGCCCGCCCGCGAGCACCCCGCCACGGTCGCCGAGTTCGTCGGCCTCGCCCGCGCCATCGCCGCCGACCGCTCCCAGTGGGCCCACCTGGTCCAGTACGACGCGGTCTCGCGCTGGTACCACCGCCTTCGCACGGGGCCGGGCTACGAGGTCTGGCTGCTGTCCTGGGTACCCGGGCAGGGCAGCGGCGCCCACGACCACGGCGCGTCCTCGGGCGTACTGACCGTCCTGGAAGGCGAGTTGACCGAGCGCACGGACCGGGGCGTACGGCGGCTGTCCGACGGGTCCCAGCAGGTGTTCGCGCCGGGCTACGTCCACGACGTCGTCAACGACTCCCTGGAGCCGGCCGTCAGCCTGCACGTGTACTACCCGGGCCTGACCGACATGGCGATGTACGCCGGCGAGGCCTCCCCGGCGGCCCAGGATGTCGTACCCGCCTGACACACTCTGTGCATGCGCATTGTGGTCTTGGCAGGCGGCATCGGTGGTGCCCGCTTCCTCCGTGGTCTCAAGTCCGCCGCCCCCGACGCGGACATCACCGTCATCGGCAACACCGGTGACGACATCCATCTGTTCGGCCTCAAGGTCTGCCCCGACCTCGACACCGTGATGTACACGCTGGGCGGTGGCATCAACGAGGAGCAGGGCTGGGGGCGTACGGACGAGTCCTTCACGGTCAAGGAGGAGCTCGCCGCCTACGGCGTGGGCCCCGAGTGGTTCGGCCTCGGCGACCGGGACTTCGCGACCCACATCGTCCGTACGCAGATGCTCGGCGCGGGCTACCCGCTCAGCTCCGTCACCGAGGCGCTGTGCGCCCGCTGGCAGCCCGGGGTCCGGCTCATCCCGATGTCCGACGACCGCGTCGAGACGCACGTGGCCGTCGACGTGGACGGCGAGCGCAAGGCCGTCCACTTCCAGGAGTACTGGGTGAAGCTGCGGGCCTCCGTGGAGGCGCAGGCCGTGGTGCCGGTCGGCGCCGAGCAGGCCAAGCCCGCGCCCGGCGTCCTCGAAGCCATCGCCGCGGCCGACGTCATCGTCTTCCCGCCGTCCAACCCGGTCGTCTCGGTCGGCACCATCCTGGCCGTGCCCGGCATCCGCGAGGCGATCGCCGAGGCGGGCGTGCCGGTGGTCGGCCTCTCCCCCATCGTCGGCGACGCCCCGGTGCGCGGCATGGCCGACAAGGTGCTCGCGGCGGTCGGCGTGGAGTCCACGGCGGCGGCGGTCGCCGAGCACTACGGCTCGGGTCTGCTCGACGGCTGGCTGGTCGACACCGTGGACGCCGGATCGGTGGCCCGGATCGAGGAGGCGGGCATCCGCTGCCGGGCCGTGCCGCTGATGATGACGGACCTCGACGCGACGGCCGCGATGGCCCGCGAGGCCCTCACGCTGGCGGAGGAGGTCCGCGCGTGAGCCCCGCCTCCTTCCGGGTCTGGGCGCTGCCGGGCCTGCCCGAGGTACGGGCCGGCGACGACCTCGCCAAGCTGATCGCGGCGACCGAACCGGGCCTCGCCGACGGCGACATCCTGCTCGTCACCTCGAAGATCGTCTCCAAGGCGGAGGGCCGGATCACCGAGGCCGCCGACCGCGAGGCCGCCATCGACGCCGAGACGGTACGGGTGGTCGCGCGGCGCGGCACCCTGCGCATCGTAGAGAACCGGCAGGGCCTGGTCATGGCCGCGGCCGGGGTGGACGCCTCCAACACCCCCGCCGGGACCGTCCTGTTGCTGCCCGAGGACCCGGACGCCTCGGCGGCCGCGATCCGCGCCGGGCTGCGCGACACGCTCGGCGTCGAGGTCGGCGTGATCGTCACGGACACCTTCGGGCGGCCCTGGCGCAGTGGTCTGACGGACGTGGCGATCGGCGCCAGCGGCGTACGCGTCCTGGACGATCTGCGCGGCGGCACGGACGCGCACGGCAATCCACTGAGCGCGACGGTGATCGCGCTCGCCGATGAGCTGGCCGCCGCCGGTGACCTGGTGAAGGGCAAGGCCGGCGGGCTGCCGGTCGCCGTGGTCCGCGGGCTCGGACATCTGGCGGGCGAGGGCGCGGCCCGCGAGCTGGTCCGCTCGGCCGTCGACGACATGTTCCGGCTGGGCACTTCCGAGGCGGTACGGGAGGCGGTCACCCAGCGGCGTACGGTACGGGCGTTCACGGACGAGCCCGTCGACCCCGGCGCGGTGCGGCGCGCGGTGGCGGCCGCGGTGACCGCGCCCGCCCCGCACCACACGACGCCCTGGCGGTTCGTGCTGCTCGAATCCCAGGAGTCCCGCACCCGGCTGCTCGACGCGATGCGGGACGCCTGGATCGCGGATCTGCGCCGCGACGGCAAGTCCGAGGAGTCGATCGCCAAGCGGGTCGCCCGGGGCGAAGTCCTGCGCGCCGCGCCGTACTTGGTGGTCCCCTGCCTGGTGATGGACGGCTCGCACAGCTACGGCGACGCCCGCCGGGACGGTGCCGAGCGCGAGATGTTCGTGGTCGCCATGGGCGCCGGCGTACAGAACTTCCTGGTGGCCCTCGCGGGCGAGCGGCTCGGCTCGGCGTGGGTGTCCTCGACGATGTTCTGCCGCGATGTCGTACGGGACGCGCTCGGCCTGCCCGAGGGCTGGGACCCGATGGGTGCGGTGGCGGTGGGCCATGCGGCCGAGCCGCCGCGGGAGCGGCCCGCGCGGGAGGCCTCGGCGTTCATCGAGGTGCGCTGAGCGCGGGGCGCGGGGTTCGGGGTTGGCCGAGGGCGCTGGGCGCGGAGCCCGGGGTGGGCCGAGGGCGCTGGGCGCACTCTCTGCGGGCGCCCTCCGACGGTCCTCAACTCCCTTACAGCACCGCGATGTTGTTGGGCTGAAGACGTGGGGCACGGCGCGCCGGGGTGCGTCCGCTGAGCAGGATCAGGCGGGCGGCCCGGTGGCGCTGGCCCGCGTACGGTTCGAGCAGGGCCAGCATCTCGTCGTCGTCGGCGTGCCGGTTGCCGCCGAGGGCGTGGCCGATGATGCCGGGCAGGTGGAAGTCGCCGACGGTCACCAAGTCGGCCGCGCCGATGGCCCGTTGGAGGGTTTCGGCGGCCGTCCAGGGGCCGATGCCGGGGATCAGCTGGAGCCGCTCGGCGGCCTTGTACTGGTCCATCGTCGCGGCCTCCTCCATGCGGCGGGCCACCCGCACCGCGCGCATGACGGTGTCCGACCTCTTGGAGTCGACGCCGGCTCGGTGCCACTCCCAGGACGGGATCAGCGCCCAGGTCCGGGCGTCGGGCATGACGTACATGCCCTCGGGGGCGCCGGGGGCGGGCTCGCCGAACCCGCGCACCAGGAGCCTCCAGGCGCGGTACGCCTCCGTCGTGGTGACCTTCTGCTCAAGGACCGAGGGGATCAGGGACTCCATGACGAGTCCGGTACGGGTCAGGCGCAGGCCTGGCCGGTTGCGGTGGGTCTCCGCGAGGAAACGGTGCCGGGGGGTGAAGGCGTCGGGGTCGTCCAACTCGCCGAGCAGGACGGGGAGTTGATCGAGGATCCACTCCGCACCCTCGCCCCAGGCCTCGGCGTGGGCCGTGCCCTGGGCCGCCGTGACCCTCAGGGTCGCGGGGCCGGCGGGGGTCCTGGAGGTGCGCCAGTGCGCGCCGTCGGGAGTGGTGCGGTAGGTGGGGTCGCCCTGGCCGCGCCGGAGGGGGCCCAGTGTGAGGGCAAGGTCGAGCGGGCCGCGTCGTGGGGCCCAGGTCCGGGTCCTCCCTGCGGGGCGGGGGGTGGGGATGCGGCTGGGGCGGCCTTCGGGGCGGCTGCCGGGGCCGGTGCGGGGGGTGAATCGTCCTGCCACCCTTCCGAGGGTACGGGGTCCCTCCGGGGGGCGGGGGGGCTCGGGGTGGGCCAGCACCCTGGGGCTCCGCCCCAGACCCCGGGCCCATTTGCCCACCCGCCCGCCCGCAACCCCGCGCTGGTAGGTTCCGGCCCCGGGGGCTCCGCCCCCAGACCCCCGTCGCGCCTCAAGGGCGCTCGTCCTCAAACGCCGGACGGGCTGTAGGTGCCCCAGCACCGGTACCGCCAGGGGCGCGGGGACTGCGCGACCAACCACGCACGGTCCGCAGGCAACCAGCGGGCCCGGGGCGCAGCTCCTAGAAGAGCACCACCCAGCCCGGCCGGCCGGACCGAAGCGCTCTGCGCCCGGCAGCACCAGGCCTTGAGGGGGGCGCGAGGAACCGCGCAAGAAGCGGGCACGCTGCGCAGCCGAAAGAGGGTTGGGGGCGCGGGGAACTGCGCGACCAGCCACGCACGGTCGCAAGCGAATCAGCAGGCCCGGGCGCAAGCACCGGAAGCCCACCCACCCCCATTCCACCCCCGGAGGGTCTAGGGAAGGGGCGGGGAGGGGCAAGACCCTGGGTCCGGGGCGGAGCCCCGGCCCACAACCCCGGAGGGCCCAGGGCCCAGGAAGGTCGGCGCGGCGGAGCCCAGGGCCGGGGCAGGGCCCAGGAAGGGTGGCGCGGCGGAGCCCAGGGGCGGGGCAGAGGCCGGGAGGTTGGGGGCGGAGCCCAGGGGGGCTACTGGTCCGAGGAGAAGCGGAGGGAGGCCGCGGGGAGGAGCGCGTCGCACCACACCCGCACCCCCTCGCGGAGCTCATTGTCGGGGCCCACCCGCGCGCCGTCCCCGACGACCGCCCCGGACAGCACCGTCCGCGCCCCGATCCGCGCCCCCGCCCCGACGAGCGAGTCCGTGATCACCGCGCCGGGCTCGACGACCGCGTCGGCCAGGATCGTGCTGCCCACGATGCGCGCGCCCTCGCCCACCACCGCCCCGTGGCCCACCACCGTCCCGCCCGTCAGCTTCGCGTCGGGGGCGACCTGCGCGGTCGGCAGGACCAGCCGGTCGCCGCAGCGGCCCGGTACCGCGGGCGAAGGCGCGCGGCCGAGCACCAGGTCGGCCGAGCCGCGGACGAAGGCCTGGGGAGTGCCGAGGTCCAGCCAGTACGTCGAGTCGACCATCCCCTGGAGGTGGGCGCCCCGCGCGAGCAGCCCGGGGAAGGTCTCCCGCTCGACGGAGACCGGCCGGCCCGCCGGGATCTCGTCAATGACCGAGCGCCGGAACACGTATGCCCCCGCGTTGATCTGGTCCGTGACGATCTCCTCCGGCGTCTGCGGCTTCTCCAGGAACGCCGTGACCCGGCCGGTCGGGTCGGTCGGGACCAGGCCGAACGCCCTCGGGTCGTCGACCCGGGTCAGGTGCAGGGAGACGTCCGCGCCGGACGAGCGGTGGGTGTCCACGAGGGCTCGGATGTCCAGGCCCGTCAGGATGTCACCGTTGAAGATCAACACCGGCTCGTCGGGCCCGGAACGCAGCCGCGAGGCCACGTTGCGGATCGCCCCTCCCGTGCCGAGCGGTTCGTCCTCCGTGACGTACTCGATGGAGAGGCCGAGCGAGGATCCGTCCCCGAAGTACGGCTCGAACACCTCGGCCAGGTACGACGTCGCCAGGACGATGTGGTCGACGCCCGCCGCACGGGCCCGGGCCAGCTGATGGGTGAGGAAGGGCACGCCCGCCGCGGGGACCATCGGCTTGGGCGTGTTCACGGTGAGCGGGCGCAGCCTGGTGCCCTTGCCGCCGACCAGGAGGATCGCTTCTGTCACCTGTCGTCTCTGCTTCCTGCTGGGGCCGGCCTCGGCGTTCCGTCGGGTTTTCCGCGCAACGCCCGGCCGGCCAGTGTATGCAGACCACCCGGCTGCTCACACCGGGTCAGCGCCGGCCCTGGAAGTGGGCCGCCGTGGTACGGGCGCTGCCGAGCCTGCCGTACAGGCGCGCCCCCGGGCAGTCGGTGGCGAAGCCGTCGCGGTGGCCGGCGATGGCGTTGAACCTGACACTGCGCCCCTTCTTGTAGCGGTTGCCGCCGCCGGACACGAGGGTGCTCTTGCCCGCCGGGTTCACCCCGTACAGACCCAGTTTCCAGGCCGCGAGTTGCTCGACGGCCTTGAGCGCGGCGGCCGAGGGGTTGGTGTTCGAGTAGGTGCCGAGGACCGCGATGCCGGTGCTGTTGGTGTTGAACCCCAGCGTGTGCGCGCCCATCACCGCCTTGGCCACACCCCCGGCCCGGCCCTCGTAGATGTTTCCGCACTTGTCGACCGCGAAGTTGTAGCCGATGTCCCGCCAGCCGCTGCTCTTCACGTGGTAGCGGTAGATACTGCGCAGCACGGAAGGCGCCTGGGCGCAGCTGTAACCGTTGCCCGACGCCGTGTGGTGGACGAAGGCGACCTTGACGCTGTTGGTGTAGACGAAGCCGCGCTCGCGCAGCCGCTCGTCGGCGCCCCAGCCCTTGCGCGTGATGATGCGCGGCCGTGCCCCGACGTACGGCCGGGCGGCCTCGGCGCCGCTCGCCCCGGCCGCCTCGACCGCCCCGCTCGCCCCGGCCGCCTCGACCGCCCTGCTCGTCCCCGCCGCCTCGACGCGGCTCGCGGTGCTGTCGAGTGCGGGCAGCACATCGGGCTCCCGCAGCGCCCGGCCGCTGTCGTCCGCGTCGCCCTCGGCGGGGTCGGCCCCCGGGTCCACCAGGTCGAGGCGGAGCCCCCTGGGCAGCGGCTCGCCCTCGGCGTCCTCGGCCCGTACGCGTGCCTCGACCGCGTCCGAGTCGCCCACCCACAGCGGCGCGGTGGAGCCGTGCAGCGGGCCGGCCGCCTCGGCGGTGCCGGGGTCGGCGCCGTGGTCGTGGTTGTGGGTCTCCAGGTCCTGCCAGGCCGACCAAGTGCCGGCGGCACGGGCCCGGGTGCGCACCTGGACGCTGCCGTGCAGTTCGTCCTCGGCGTTGTCCCAGACCACCCCGACCAAGGAGAACGGCCGCACTTCCCGCTGGGCCAGGCCCTCCTGGGAGGCGTCGCCCGCCGCGCGATCCTGGCCGGGCAGCGGCGCCATCGGCAGCGACTGGGTGGAACCGGCGAGTTCCGCCGTGGCCGGCGGCGCGACGGCGGGCGAGGCCGCGACGGGCGCCGTGGCCGCCATGGGGAGGGCGAGGGCCGCTACGGCGGCCACTCCGATCGAAGACGCAAGGAAGCTACGCATGCTGACGATCGTGTACATATGTCAATAAATCTGTCCATGGGTGATCTGACGCTCCGTCGGCCAACCGGTGTACGCGCCGGGGCCACCTCCGCCGGTGCCGCGCGGGCGCGCCACGTAGCCTTGCCCGCGTGAACGCCAGCGACCGCACCCCTGCCGACCTGCTGCGATCCGCGCTCGCCGCGGACCCGGGCCGCCCCCTCATCACGTTCTACGACGACGCCACGGGCGAGCGCGTGGAACTGTCCGTCGCCACCTTCGCCAATTGGGTGGCCAAGACCGCGAATCTGCTCCAGGGCGATCTCGCCGCCGAGCCCGGTGACCGGCTCGCGCTGCTGCTGCCCGCGCACTGGCAGAGCGCCGTGTGGCTGATGGCCTGCCACTCGGTGGGCGTGACCGTGGAGATCGGCGGTGACCCGGGCGCGGCCGACCTCGTCGTCAGCGGTCCCGACACCCTGGAGGAGGCCCGCGCCTGCACCGGGGAGCGGGTGGCGCTCGCGCTGCGCCCGCTCGGCGGCCGCTTCCCGCAGCCGCCCGCCGGGTTCGCCGACTACGCCGTCGAGGTGCCGAGCCAGGGCGACCGTTTCGCGCCGTTCTCGCCCGTGGACCCGGACGCCCCCGCGCTCGCCGTGGACGGCGAGGAGCTGAGCGCCGACGAGCTCGTGGCCCGGGCCCGCGCCGAGGCCGCGCAGCTCGGACTCGGCTCCGGCTCACGGCTCCTCTCGGCCCTCGGGTACGACGGCTGGGCGGGTCTGGCGAGCGGCCTGTACGCCCCGCTCGCCTCCGGCGGCTCGGTGGTCCTGTGCCGCAACCTGGCCCAACTGGCCGATGACGGCCTGGAGAAGCGGGCCGAGAGCGAGCGGGTCACCCACCGCTCGCTGTGACCGCGGGCCCGTGACTCCGCACGGTCCCCGCACCGATCTCCACCCTTGTGGCCCCACCCCGGGCCCGGCCCCCGGGCTCCGGCGGCACCCGCGGTAGATGATCGACCGTACGCACAACCATGCGTGCGATTCGGCCGTCTACCGGGGTGCCCGGCGGCGCGATGCGCCCGCCGACTCCCGTGATGGCCCGTGAGGATGGACGCCGACGTGACCGACAGTGCTGGCACGCCCCCCGAACCGGAGGAGCCGGCCGGGGCCGAGCAGCCACCGCCGTCCGACGGCCTCACGACCGGGGAGACCGAAACGGCGGGCGAGCCCCACCCGGCCGACGTGACCGGCGAGGCCGAGGAGGCCGACGAGACCGGCGAGACCGGCGAGACCGGCGATACCACCAAGAACGCCGAACTCGTCGAGCCCGTCAAGCCCGTCAAGCCCGTCGAGCCCGCCGAGACTGTCGAGTCCGTCGAGCCCAGCACCGCCGCCGAACCCGCCGAACCCGCCGAACCCGTCGAGACCGGCGAGACCGGCGAGACCGGCGAGCCAAACACCGCCGCCGAGACCGGCGCCCCCGGCGAGGACATCGACGCCCCCGCCGCAGAGGCCAAGGGCCGTCGCCACTGGCTGCGTTGGACCGCGCTGGGCGTCTCCGTCGTCGTCCTCGCGGCGGCCGGGACCGGCTGGTGGTTCTACCGGAAGCTCGACGGCAACATCCAGACGGACACCACGGCCGCGCACGAGCTGGACAAGTACGAGCACGACCGGCCCGCCGCCGTCGTGCACGACGCTCAGAACCTGCTGCTCATCGGCTCGGACTCCCGCGCGGGCAGCAACTCCGCCTACGGCAGGGACGACGGCGGCAGCCAGCGCTCGGACACCACGATCCTGCTGCACCTCGCGGCCGACCGGCGCAGCGCCACCGCCGTCTCGCTGCCGCGCGACCTGATGGCGGACATCCCCGCCTGCGGCCGGCCGGACGGCGGCAGCACCAAGGCCCAATTCGCCCAGTTCAACTCGGCGTTCGAGATCGGCGGCGCCGCCTGCACGATCCGTACGGTCGAGAAGATGACCGGGGTACGCATCGATCACCACATCGTCGTCGACTTCAGCGGGTTCAAGGACATGGTCGACGCGGTGGACGGCGTCGAGGTCTGCCTGAAGGACCCGGTCGACGACCGCCGGGCCCACCTCAAGCTCCCGGCCGGACGCCAGACCCTGCGCGGTGAGCAGGCACTCGGCTTCGTCCGTTCCCGGCACGGCTTCGGGGACGGCAGCGACACCCAACGCATGGACCGGCAGCAGCAGTTCCTCGGTTCGCTGGTGAAGAAGGTCCAGAGCAACGGGGTGTTGCTCAATCCGGCCCGGCTCTATCCGGTTCTGGACGCGGCGACCAAGTCGCTGACCACCGACCCCGGGCTCAACACCCTCGGGGATCTGTACGACCTGGTGCGCTCGATGCGTGACATTCCGACCGAGAACATCCACTTTTTGACCGTTCCGCGACAGCCTTATGTCTACGACGGCAACCGCGACGAGCTCGTACAGCCGGACGCGGACCGGCTCTTCAAGCAGGTGCGCGACGACCTGCCGATCAAGGTGGTGGCCGCGACGGACGTGGAGAAGGCCAAGGAGAAGGAGAAGGCGAAGGAGGGGACGGAGAAGGGGGACGGCCAGGACAACAAGCCGGACGATCCGGACCCTTCGTCCAGCCCCTCGGCCCCACCCGTCTACTCGGGTACGGATGCCGCCTCCGGCATGTGCGGCTAGGCGGCGCGCGGGTGGGAGACCTGTGAATTCCGCGTGCCCGTCAACGAATTGGTGCCAAATGCCCGGTTATAAAGGGCGTGCAATTTGTCACGGCCGTCGCTCACGGCCGAACTGGCCAGATAGTGTGACGCGATCCGGTGCTACCGGCCGACGGGCCGTGCACTGCAGGAGCGAACGATTGAGCGCTTTGGGGGAAGCGACTCGGCACCGACGGAGGACAGAAGCAACCGTGGATGCGCAGAGCCGTGGGCGGGCCGATGACGTCGACCCCGCAGACCAGTGGGTCCTCAACCCGGAAACCGGCACTTACGAATTGCGACTGAACCCTTCCGGAACGCAGTCGAATTCCGGTACCGGCCGGTCATCCTCGGGTCGGAGTTCCACCAGAAGGACCGAGCAGCCGGAACGTTCCGGACGCCGCGAGGTGCCCGGGCAGCGCAACCGCCGGGCCGGCAAGGCCCCGGCCGGGGAGTCCCCCGACGCCCAGGGCCGCCGCAAGCGCAAGCCGAAAGCGGCCCGCAAGAAGAAGGTGCTGCTGTGGACGGGCGGCGTGATGGGCTTCGTCCTCGTCGTCGGCGCGGGTGGCGCGTACTGGCTCTACCAGCACTTCAACGGCAACATCAACACCGTCGACGTCGGTGACGCGGGCAGCAAGAGCTCGGTGCCCGACGGAGCGTTCAACATCCTGGTCATCGGCACCGACAAGCGCACCGGCGCGGGCAACGAGGGCTACGGCGACGCGGGCAGCGAGGGCCACGCCGACACCAACATCCTCTTCCATGTCTCGGCGGACCGGACCAACGCGACCGCGATGTCCATCCCCCGCGACATGATCACCGACATCCCGGCCTGCCCGACCAAGCAGAAGGACGGCACCACCAAGACGGTGCCGGGCGAGAAGAACGTACGGTTCAACACCAGCCTGGGCCAGGAGGGCCGTGACCCGGGCTGCACGATGCGCACGGTCAAGCAGCTCACCGGGCTCACCGTCGACCACTTCATGATGGCCGACTTCAACGCCGTCAAGCAGCTGTCCTCCGCCGTCGGCGGCGTCAAGGTCTGCCTGGAGAAGCCGGTCAACGACCCCAAGTCGCATCTGAAGCTGCCGGCCGGTCAGAGCGTCGTGAAGGGCGAGCAGGCCCTGGCGTTCGTACGGACCCGGCACAGCTTCGGCAACGAGAGCGACCTCGACCGGATCAAGCAGCAGCAGCAATTCATCGGCTCGATGATCCGGCAGATGAAGTCGGACGACACCCTGGGCAGCCCGACCAAGATGTACGGGCTCGCGGACGCGGCGACCAAGGCGCTCACGGTCGACTCGGGGATAGGCAGCATCAAGAAGCTGACCGATCTCGCCCAGGTCCTCGGCAAGATCGACGCCAAGAACATCACCTTCGCCACGCTGCCGGTCATCGACAACCCGGCCGAGGGCAAGAAGCACATCACGGTCGTGCCCGACCCGACGAAGTCCGACGCGCTGTTCGCGATGATGCGCGCCGACACCTCGCTCACCGAGGTGAAGAAGAAGGAGGCGGCGTCCAAGAGCGCGGCCGATGCCGAGCAGGCCGCCCGCCTCAACGGCCCCCGCGCGAAGGCCTCGGACGTACGGGTCACCGTGCTCAACGGCGGCGCGGCGGCGGGCTCCGCGGGTCTCATGGTCACCTGGCTCCAGAACCAGCAGAGCGTGCTCAAGTCGAGCAACGGCTCCAACGCACCGCAGAAGGTGCCCGCCACGGTCCTGGCGTACGCGCCGAACCAGGCCGACCAGGCCCGCAAGCTCGCGGATCTGCTCGGCCTGCCCGCCTCGGCCCTGAAGCCGGGCACGAAGGACGCGGTGGGCAAGGAGGCGATGGTGCTGACCCTCGGGCCCGACTTCAAGCAGGCGGGAACACCCATCGGCGCTCCGGCCAAGGCACCGGAGGGCATCCAGAAGGTCGAAGCCGACAAGTCGGTGTGCGCCAAATAGCAGACTCACGGCCCGACCGGGCCTCAGGGGGAGTCTGAACAACAGGGGGGTATCGGGGTGGGCAGAAACAGCGTGCGCGGGGAGGGGTCGCACGGACGCGTGGAGCGCGCGGGCGAACTCGGCTGGGACGAGAGCCTGTACGGGAACGACGCGTCCGGCGGCGCCGAAGGGGGCGGGGGCTCGGCCGTGCCCGGCCAGTCGGCCGCGCCGGGCGGCTCCGGCACGCCCGGGGGCTCGGCGGATTCCGGCGAGCCGGGTTCCGGCGGCGCGGGTTCCGGTGACGCGGTTTCCGGTGACGCGGTTTCCGGTGATCAGGGCTCCGGTGATCAAGGCTCCGGCGGGCGCCGCCGTGGCGGGTCGCGCAGACGCGGCAAGAAGCCCAGGCACCGCATACTGAAGTGGAGCGCGGTGGCACTCGCGTTCCTCATACTCGGGACGGCCGGCGCCGGATACCTCTACTACCAGCACCTCAACGCCAACATCCGCAAGGGCGACCGCAGTGCGGGCGGCAGCGACGCCAAGAAGGCCGCGCCCAACGCCCAGGGCCAGACCCCGCTGAACATCCTTCTGATCGGCTCGGACAGCCGGAACTCGGACGAGAACGTCGCGCTCGGCGGCGCCAAGCAGGACCGGGGCGGCGATCCGCACGCGGACGTGCAGATGCTGCTGCACGTCTCGGCCGACCGCAAGAACGCCTCGGTCGTGAGCATCCCGCGCGACGCCCGGGTGGACGTGCCCGAGTGCAAGGACACCACGAAGAACAAGGTCAATCCGCCCACCAACGCCATCATCAACGAGGCGCTCGGGCGCGGCGGCGCGGGCTGCGTCCTGGACACCTGGGAGAAGCTGACCGGCATCTACATCGACCACTGGATGATGGTCGACTTCGCCGGTGTCGTGGCCATCTCGGACGCGGTCGGCGGCGCGGACGTCTGTGTGAAGCAGAACATCGACGACCACCCCACCAAGCTCCAGCCCGGCGGCTCGCACCTGCACCTCACCGCGGGCAACCACACGGTGAAGGGCGAGCAGGCCCTGCAATGGCTGCGCACCCGGCACGCCTTCGGCAGTGACATCGGCCGCTCCGAGGCCCAGCACATGTACATGAACTCGGTGATCCGCAACCTCAAGGACCAGAACGCGTTCACCGACACGGGCCGTCTGATGGACATCGCCGAGACGGCGACCAAGTCGCTCCAGGTCTCCTCGGAACTCGGCACCGTCAAGAAGCTGTTCGACCTGGGCATGGAGCTCAAGGACATCCCCATGGACCGCATCAACATGCTGACCATGCCGAGGCTGCCCGACCCCAAGGACCCGGAATCCCACGTCATCCCGGACAAGGCCAAGGCCGACGCGCTGTGGGCGCTGCTGCGCGACGACAAGCCGCTGGACGGCAAGGACGACGGCAAGCCCGCCGCCCCGCCCGCCAAGGGCCCGGCCGCCGCGGCCCCCGGCTCGCTCGCCGTGAGCGTGGTCAACGGCACCGGAACCGGCGGCCGCACGGCGGTCAAGGGCCGGGCCACCGAGGTCGTCAACGCCCTCAAGGCCAAGGGCTTCACGAAGGCCGCGACGGGCACCAGCGACCCGGCTTCGACCAGCGAGGTCGACTATCCCCAGGGCGCCGGCGCCCAGGGCAAGTCGGACGCGGAGTCGGTCGCGACCGCGCTCGGCCTGCCCGCGAGCGCGGTCAAGGCCTCCGACGTCAAGGGCCTGACCCTGGTGGTCGGCGGCGACTGGCGCACCGGGACCAGCTATCCCAAGCAGGACCCGAAGGCCGCCGACCCGCTCAAGGGCACCGAGGCGGTCAACGGCGCCGACAAGGGCGCGTGCATGGAGGTCTACGCGCCCTACCGCTTCTAGCCGGCCGATGGGCCCGGTCGCGGGCCCGCACACACGAGGGGGCGCCCGGTGCTTTCAAGCACCGGGCGCCCCCTTTCCGCCCGTCCGTACGGGTCAGACGGACGTGGTCCGCACGGCCGGGCGGCGGCTCGCGATGACCTTGCGCGCCAGCGCCTTCGGACTGGTGAGGAAGCCGAAGCCCCACGACATGTGCATGGTGGCGAGCGCCACCGGGATCTGCGCGCGGGCCTTGAGCGAGAGCCCCTTGCCGGCCGGCAGCGAGCCCGCGGCGATCGCGGCCAGGTACCCGGCCGGAACGACGAACCCCCACGGCGTGAGCAGCGCGCCCACCACGACGCCCGCGGCGATCGCGCACACGGCGGTCGGCGGCGCCAGGTAGCGCAGGTTGATGGAGCCCTCGTGGTAGCGGGCCACCACATGGCGCCAACGCCCGTAGTCCTTGTACTGCTTGGCGAGCGCCTTCACCGAAGGACGCGGCCGGTACTGGACCTTGAGCTCGGGCGAGAACCAGATGAGGCCGCCGGCCTCCCTGATCCGGAAGTTCAGCTCCCAGTCCTGGGCGCGGATGAACTCCACGTTGTAGCCGCCCTGTTGCTCCAGGGCCTCACGTCGGAAGACGCCGAGATACACCGTCTCGGCGGGTCCTGCCGCGCCTCCGGTGTGGAAGGCGGCGTTGCCGACGCCGATCTTCGAGGTCATCGCGGCGGCGACCGCGTCCTCCCAGGCGTTCTCGCCCTCGGCGTGCATGATGCCGCCGACGTTCATCGCGCCGGTCTCCTCCAGGAGGCGTACGGCCGTGGCGATGTAGTGCTGCGAGAGCATGCCGTGGCCGTCGACGCGCACCACGATCGGGTGGCGGGAGGCCTTGATGGCGGCGTTCAGGGCCGCGGGCGTGCGCCCGGTGGGGTTGGGCACGGTGTGGACGCGGGGGTCCTCGCGCACCAGCTCGGCGGCGATCTCGTCGGTGCGGTCCGTGGACGGGCCGAGCGCGATCACCACCTCCATCTCGCCCTCGTACTCCTGCTCCAGGATGTGACGGACCGAGTTGCGCAGATGCCGCTCCTCATTGAGAACCGGCATGATCACGGAAACAGCAGGCGTGGCGTTCATCGGTGGTCACGTTACCGCGAACGGGGGACAAGGTCGCGCGGCGGCCGGGCGGTGCACGGGGTAGCTGATCGTATGGGCCTACGGTGCTCAAGATCCCCCTGTCGCACCCGCGGAGGTCCCCCGTGCCCACGCCGCCCCGCCCGCGCCCCGTACGACCCGGAAAGCCCCGCAGCAGACAGCAGGACGAGCGCCCCCGCTGGGGCATGCGGCTCGCGACCACCCTGTCCGTCCTGGTGCTCGGCGCGGGCGGGGTCGGCCATGCAGTGGTGACCAGCCTGGACGGCGGAATCGGCCGGGTGGACCCGTTCCGGGACATGAAGAACCGGCCGCAGGGCAGCCGCGGCACCAACATCCTGCTGGTCGGCACCGACGGGCGCGACAAGATCACGCCGGAGGAGAAGCAGAAGTACCGGCTCGGCGGGGCGCCCTGCCACTGCACCGACACGATCATGATGGTGCACGTGTCGGCGGACCGGGACCGGGTCAGCGTGGTGAGCCTGCCGCGCGACTCCTACGCCGAGGTCCCCGAGCACACCGACGAGGCCACCGGCCAGCACCACCCCCAGCACCCGGTGAAGCTGAACGCGGCCTACGCCGAGGGCGGGCCCTCGCTCACCGTGCGCACCGTCGAGAACATGACGGGCCTGAAGATCGACCACTATCTGGAGGTCGACTTCACCAGCTTCATGAAGACGGTCGACGTCGTCGGCGGTGTGCAGATCTGCACGGCCCGCCCCATGAAGGACTCCTACACCGGCCTCGACCTGACGGCCGGCACCCACCAACTGGGCGGCGGCGAGGCGCTCCAGTACGTGCGCTCCCGGCACACCGACGGCTCCGCCGACCTCGGCAGGATGCAGCGCCAGCAGCGCTTCCTCGCCGCGCTCCTGGCGAAGGCCACGAGCAACGGGGTGCTCCTGAACCCGGTGAAGTTCCGCGAGGTCGCCCAGTCCCTGCTCTCCTCGGTACGGGCCGACGAGGGCTTCGGGGTCGAGGAGATGCTGAGCTTCACCGCCGCGATGAAGGGCTTCACGCCCTCCTCGTCGGACTTCACCACGGTGCCGCTGGGGCAGCTCGGCGTGCAGATCAAGGGCATCGGCTCGACCGTGAAGTGGGACGAGGCGAAGTCCAAGAAGTTGTTCCAGCTGCTCCACGACGACCAGCCGCTGGCCCCGCACGCCCCGCCGAAGCCCGCCCCGAAACCGGCCGCCAAGGACGCGAAGCCGCCGGAGCCGCAGAAGGCGCCGGGCTCGATCGTCGAGGTCGCCCCGGACCAGATCAGGGTGCAGGTCTTCAACGGGACCCGCACCGACGGGCTCGGCCGCCGGGTGGACGACGCGTTGCACGCCACCGGCTTCAAGACCACCGGCGCGCCCCGGGCCAGCGCCAACCTCGACATGCGCCGCACCCTGATCGAGTACGACCCGCGCTGGGACCGCTCGGCGAAGTCCCTCGCGCTCGCCCTGCCGGGCAGTGAGCTGCGCGCGGTCAAGGGGCTCGGCGCCACGATGAAGGTGACGGCGGGCGCGGACTTCAAGGACGTCGTGCCGGTACGGGCGGAGGAGCAGCCGCAGGGCGACTTCGGCACGGTCACCGGCGACCGGGTGGTCTGCCCCTGACCTGCGGGTACGGCCAGGTGTGCGCGGGCCGCGCCCGGTCCCCGGCCCGCGCCCGGTCCCCGGCCCGGGGCCGGCATCCGGCTGCGGGCCGGCATCCGGCTGCGGGCCGGCATCCGGCTGCGGGCCGGCATCCGGCTGCGGGCCGGCATCCGGCTGCGGGCCGGCGTCCGGCTGCGGGCCGGCGTCCGGCTGCGCGCGGGCTAGTCGTCCAGGCCCTCGGCGGCGCGCTTCTCGCGCAGGTCCATGATCGCGCGGCGCCGGGCGAGCCGGTGGGTGCGGCGGATCTGGGCCTCCTGGTAGCGGCGCTCGTCGCGCTCGGTCTCCGGGATCACCGGCGGCACCGGGCGGGGCTTGCCGTCGGCGTCGACCGCCGCGAAGACGAGGTAGGCGGAGCCCACCTGCTGGGCCGGGGTGGACTCGTTCCAGCGCTCGGCCAGGACGCGTACGCCGACCTCCATGGAGGACCGGCCGGTCCAGTTGACCTGGGCCTTCACATGCACCAGGTCTCCGACCCTGACCGGCATGAGGAACGCCATCTCGTCCATCGACGCGGTGACCGCCGGACCGCCCGAGTGCCGCCCGGCGACCGCGCCCGCCGCGTCGTCCACCAGCTTCATGATCACGCCGCCGTGCACCGTGCCCAGGAGGTTGGTGTCGTGGCTGGTCATGATGTGGCTCAGGGTGGTTCGGGAGGCCGAGGTCGGCTTGCCCGGAAGATCAGTCATGCGTTCTACTTTAGGCGCCATACGATTTCCGGCTCATTGCATCAGCTGTGCAACAGCCCTGCTCCGAAATACCCCCTGCCCTGTCGGGCGCCGGGGGCCGCCGTGCATGCTGGTCCGCATGAACGAATGGCCCGACGCCCGCAATGGCAACGCCCGCGGAAACGGTGAGGACGCCTACGGCCGCGGCAGCTCCGCCGCGCAGCCCGAGGGCGCGCGCCGGATGCGGCACGTGCAGCGGCCCGTCCCCCAGCAGCAGCCCGCGTACGACGACGGCTACGGACAGCAGCCCGGCTACGCCCCGGGCGTGCCCAGCCAGGGCTCGTACGACAGCGGCTACAGCGAGGGCCATGTCTACGGCAGCCCCGCCGGCCGCGGCCCGGCCGGACCCGGCGGGCCGGACGGGCCCCGGGGGCCGCGGCGCGGCGGCGGCCGGCGGCCCGGCGCGGCGCCGAACTGGCGCAAGCGCATCACCGTCGGGGTGCTGGCCCTGGTCGCCGTGCTCCTGATCACCTCGGTCGCCACGTACTTCTGGGCGGACGGCAAGGTGCGCCGCGAGGTCGACCTGTCCAAGGTCATCGACCGGCCGGACACGGGCAAGGGCACCAACTACCTCATCGTCGGCTCCGACTCCCGCGACGGCATGTCCGCCGACGAGAAGAAGAAGCTGCACACCGGCTCCGCCGAGGGCAAGCGGACGGACTCGATGATCCTGCTGCACGTCGGCGACAACGGGAACACGATGGTCTCGCTGCCGCGCGACTCCTGGGTGACGATCCCCAGCTTCAAGGGCTCCCAGTCCGGCAAGTCGTTCCCCTCCCCGGGCAAGAACAAGCTGAACGCGGCCTTCTCCATCGACGGTCCCGAGCTGCTCGTGCGCACCGTCGAGGCCAACACCGGCCTGCACATCGACCACTACGCGGAGATCGGCTTCGCCGGGTTCGCCAACATCGTGGACGCGGTCGGCGGGGTCGAGCTCGACATCCCGCAGGACATCAAGGACAAGGACTCCGGCGCGGACTTCAAGAAGGGAAAGCAGACCCTCGACGGCCAGCAGGCCCTGGCTTTCGTCCGCAACCGGCACGGATATGCCGCCGGCGACCTGGAGCGCACGAAGAACCAGCAGAAGTTCCTTTCCGCGCTCGCCGCCCAGACCGCGACCCCGACGACGATCCTCAACCCGTTCAAGCTGTACCCGGTGATGGGCGCGGGCCTGGACACGCTGATCGTCGACAAGGACATGAGCCTGTTCGACCTGGGCTCGATGTTCTGGGCGATGAAGGGCATCACCGGCGGCGACGGCATCTCGATGAACATGCCGGTCGCGGGCGACGGCCCCCAGACCTCGCTGCTGTGGGACAAGCCGAAGGTCACGCAGCTGGTGAGCGAGCTGAAGAACGACGACAAGGTGACGGTCAAGTAGGCCGCCCCGAACGGCAGTTGGGCCCGGGCCCCGCGTTTCGACGCGGCGGCCCGGGCCTTTTCGCGACCGCCGGGCCGATGCGCCACCCGCATGACATGCCTCACAGTAAAGACACAGGAATCGAGGACAACTGTCCCGTTTCGCGGCGGTTGATTCCTGCGGAGTACGGTCTACTACTTTTAGGTACCGAGGAATTGCCTTTCTCGCTCCCCCTTTCCGGTCCTACGATCACTTCCGTCGCGCGGCGTGAACCCACCGCGGCGCGAACGGCACAGAATTTCGGACCCAGAAAAGGGCTCACTTGAATATCCGCCGCATTCTCGCCACCACCGTCGCCGCCGCCGTGACCGCCCCGGCCGTGCTGCTCTCGGTGTCTCCCGCGTTCGCCGCCGGCACGAAGCCCGCCGCGCAGACGCAGAAGCCCACGTTCGAGGAACTGAAGAAGGCAGCCGCCGACGCGGCGAAGGCGTACGACGACGCCGCCGGGGCCGTGGCCGACCAGGAGTCCTTCGTCAACCGCGTCATGGAGGACGACGCCCCCGAGGCCAAGGCGTTCCTTGACGCGATCGCCGCCGCCAAGAAGGCCAAGGAGGCCAAGGACACGGCCGATCAGTCGGTGAGCGAGGCGAAGGCCAAGCTCGCCGCGCTCCCCGAGACCGCCGGCGCCGAAGAGAAGGAGGCCGCCCGGAAGGCAGTCACCGACGCCGAGGCCACCGCCGCGGAGGCGGCCACGGCGCTGACGACGGCCGAGGCCGAGAAGAAGAGCGAGGGGAACGCCCTCGCCGACCTCCGGATCGCCGCCATGAGGAAGCTGAAGGCGGCGCGCACGGCGAAGGAAAGCGCGCAGAAGGCCAAGGACACAGCCGACGCGGCGCTCAAGACCGCCAAGGAGTGCGTCCGGCTGCCCGCGCTCTCCTCCCAGCTGAAGGGGCTGCCGGCGCAGGTCGTCGCGGGCACCTCGGTCGACTTCTCGTTCCAGGTCTCCAACGGCACCGACCGCACGCTCGACCTGCACCCGCTGTTCTTCGTCCACGCACAGCAGGCCAAGGCCCAGTGGCTCGACGGGTCGGTGTGGAAGGAACTGCCGGACGAGCCCGGCTGGGTCGCCTCGCAGACGGCCGTGAAGCCGGGCTCCGCGATCGAGGTGAAGATCCGTCTCACCGTCGACGCCAAGGCTCCGGCCGGCCACGGCGACGCGCTGATCGCGGGCGACGCCTCCGACCAGTACAACCCCTGCGTCCAGGGCCCGATGAAGGGCTACGGGTTCAAGGTGCTCACCGCCGGCAGCAAGCCGGACGGCGACGCCGCGAAGCCGCAGCCGACCGACGACAAGAACCGTCCGGAGCCGGGCACCAAGCCGACCGGGGGCGGCTCGACGCCCACCGCGCAGGGCGGGTCCGCGGCCACTCCGCTGAACACCACCGGCACCCCGGCCACCGGGGCGCTCGCCAGCACCGGTTCGTCCTCCGCCATGCCCCAGCTGGCCCTCGCGGGCGGCGCGGCCGTGGTGCTCGGCGCCGGCGCGGTCTTCGTCACCCGCCGCCGCAGGGCCGCCAACCGGACCTGACGGTCCCAGCAGAGCCGAAGGGCCCGCATCCGTGGCATGCGCCGGATGCGGGCCCTTCCCCAACTCGCCCGCGATTACGGCAGGTTGCGGCCTCGCTCCTAGGGCGTTCCTTCAGCGGTCCGGATGGCCTTGTGGAGTAGCTGTCGCGCCGTGTCCCCATAGACAGCGCTGCGTGACAGGGAGGCAAAAGCCCGTAGGTACTCCTGCACCTCGTGGCGGCTCGTCACCTTCACCTGGGCCGTCAGCGTCTCGACGCGCACCTCCTCCGAGTCGAAGGCATAGAAGGTCTCGATAGGCCAGATCTCGCGAGGCGCGTAGGAGGGAATGATCCCGAACGACACGTTCGGACGGCCCGTGACGGAGAGCATGTACCGAAGCTGCTCGGCGTGCAGGTTGCCAGGGAGGATCGACACATAGAGGGTTGCTTCTTCCATCACGACGGAGAGCACGTGGCGCCCCTCGTGCAGGACTCCGTGAGATCGCTCCTGTCGGGCCTCAACAGCCGCCTCCACTTCGTCGGGCAGCGAGAAGAACCGTTGGAGCTTGCGGAGGATTGAACGGCTGTACTCGGGTGTTTGGAGCATGCCCGGGTAGACGTTTCCGCTGTAGACGCGGAACATCTGGGTTTCGCGGTAGAGGTCGGTTGTGCGCTGCGTCTGAGCCATGCCGCCACGCGCCTTGTAGACCTGTTTCCACTCGGCATACAGGTTCCTCGCGTTCCGCGACGTCTCGATGATCGCATCGGCTTCTTCAGGGCGGCCACAGGCAGCACACCATGCCCGGATGTCAGCAGGCTTCGGCAACGCCTTCATCTGGACGATGCGATGCGTCTTGGCCCTGTGCCAGCCGCAGATAGCGGCCAGTTGAGCCCCCGATAGCTCAGCCTCCTGCATCATGCGGTTGAGGCGTTCAGCAACTGCCTTGTGCGCCGCTTGAGACGTGGACAGTGGAGAGGTCATCGACTGGCCGCTGTTCTGTTAGGCGATCGTGTACTTGTCGTGCGGGACGGCCCGTTTCCAGACTGCTTCGAACATCGCCGTGCATCTCGCGATTACGGCAGCATCCTCGCTGAAGTCTGTGTGCGTCCAACGGCTGTTGCCGTCGAAGACGTTGAACTGAACGATCTTGTCGTCGAAGATCCACACGTCGTTGCCGGGCAAGGAAAGGTCCGAAGCCTGACGGCGTGGAAGCCAACGAACATCCTCGCCGCAAGCGACGTTGCCGTAAGTGATGAAGTGCTCCCACCTGATGTAGTCCGAGGCGGGTTCACCGATCACCCTGGCCCGACGCACGGCAACCCCACGTTCCGTGGCTTCCCTGACCATGGTGTGCCAGTTGCTCCACCAAGACTCGCGGTCCTCCCAGTCCGTGCGCTCCCCTGCCAGCCAGGCATCGAACCGAGGCGACTCGCCGGGTACGGCGTAGGAGTCTCGGGTTTCGAGATGGAGGGCGTAGCGGTGAGTCTGGCCGAGGAGTTCAGCGAACCTCGATGGACTCTGCGACACCCTTGAGAAGCGGGATCATCCTCGGTTCGAGAACGATCAGTGACTCATCGTCTGCTCGGGGTGAGTCCTCGATCGTTCGAGACAGGGCCTCGACGTCCGCGTGACGGCCTTGAACAAGAAGCCGCCGGTCATCGTCTACCCACACGGCCGGACAGCCCTCTTCGCCCGACTCGGGATCTTTGCCGATGAAGGTGTAACCCACAGTGCGCCTCCCTGGAGAGAGTCGTTGCGTGCTGTTCACGGCACTCACTGTGCCGGAGCGAGACAGTGACGGTCACGGGAACTAAGGGATTCGCGCAACATCCCGCAACACGGGTTCTTTGGCGCCACCAGCCTTCCCAGACTGGGACCCACCGCAACGATGCGTGAGGGGAAGTCATGACTACTCCGTTGAAGTACCTACAGCCGCCGGTGGAGTTGCCCGGGGCGGTGGAAGCCTTTCTGTACGACTGCGCGCCGGCCGAGGCTTGTGGGGTGTGTACGGCACTCGTGAAGGAGTTGGAGGAGGCCAAGACGGCCCAGAGGTGGAGTGACGCCTACGACGCTGCGGCGGAGGTGCGAAACCACCCGCACGCGAAGCGGGGCCGTCGATGATGGACATGCAGGAATGGCGTGCGGCGTGGGATCGCGCGCAGGATGCCACGGACACGCTCAGAACGGCCCTGAGTGACATGGGGGCCGGTGAGACTCAGGGCATGCATCTGCGGCCGATGGTGAACCGCAGAGGGGCGGCGTGGGTGGACGTGGGGCAGTTGCCCGCCGATCTGGCCGCGAAGCTGGCGGACGTGATCAGGGTCGGGAGCCTCGACAACATCGGCCCTTCATGAGCCAGCAGGCGGCGTACGCGCCGGAGGAGCTGAGTCCTGACGAGACGATGGTCGAGCTGTACCGGCTGGCGTTGAGCATCGCCGCTGAGAACGGTTCCCACATCACCACCGGTGCTCGGGGGCTGGGCCCCTTCGCGTTCATGGCGGAGGTTCGCCGTCGTGGGGTGGCACTTCGCTTTCTCGACGCCCGCCAGTGACCGAGGCATGGACCGACCCGCGTTATCAGCCCATGGTGGAGTTCTTCGACAGGTATGTGGATAAGGCTCCTGCGAGCCGGAAGATCCACTGCCAAGTTTGCTACGGCGTCCGATGTCGCATCGTCGTCGATCACAGGACGTGGCACGTATACGACTACTGGACGTGTGACTGCGACGTGTAACGACGGTCCGTCCTTGATGCTCCCGCTCTCTCCAAGGTCGCGGCGGCGCGGTGTGGCAGGAGCGGGCCTCATTCCCCCGACCGGACACCTGCGAGGAGGGACAGGTCGTGTCCCCTCACTGAGAAGACACGCTCAGGCTCCCGGCCCGGTCCGCCCCAACGGGGTGCCATAGCAGGTACCTGCACGTGCCTGCGGTGGTGAGGGAATCCACCCCGCCCCCCTTTCTCTCGTCAGGGTGGCGGGGCCTCTTCGTGCGACGGGGACGACCCCACCGAGCGAGACCAAGTCGCCTGACCCGGCCCATACGAAAGGCCCCCTGCATCAAGCTGGGGGCCTTCGCGTTTACGCAGTTCAGAGCTGGTTCTGCGCTCGGTGTCCGCCCAGGATTCCCCCAGCATGACGCCCAGCAATACCCCCGAACGGACCCGAACGGACCCGAACGGACAGGAAGCCGACAGCCGCTCCTCGATCACCCGAGAGGGAATCTGACCTGCGACAACCCCGCTACGGCAGGTTGCGGGACATCACGATGCGCTGGACCTGATTCGTACCTTCATAAATCTGCGTGATCTTGGCATCGCGCATCATGCGCTCGACCGGGTAGTCGCGGGTGTAGCCGTAGCCACCGAGGAGCTGGACGGCGTCGGTGGTGATCTCCATGGCGACGTCGGAGGCGAAGCACTTGGCGGCGGCGCCGAAGAACGTCAGGTCGGAGTCGAGGCGCTCGGACTTGGCGGCGGCCGAGTAGGTGAGCTGGCGGGCGGCCTCCAGCTTCATGGCCATGTCGGCCAGCATGAACTGGATGCCCTGGAAGTCGGCGATCGCCTTGCCGAACTGCTTGCGCTCCTGGACGTAGCCCTTGGCGTAGTCGAGGGCGCCCTGCGCGATGCCGAGGGCCTGGGCCGCGATGGTGATGCGGGTGTGGTCCAGGGTCTTCATGGCGGTCGCGAAGCCCGTGCCCTCCTCGCCGATCATGCGGTCGGCGGGGATGCGGACGTTGTCCAGGTAGACCTCGCGGGTCGGCGAGCCCTTGATGCCGAGCTTCTTCTCCGGGGCGCCGAAGGAGACGCCCTCGTCCGACTTCTCCACGACGAAGGCGCTGATGCCCTTCGAGCGCTTCTCCGGGTCGGTCACGGCCATGACCGTGTAGTACTCGCTCTCACCGGCGTTGGTGATCCAGCGCTTCACGCCGTTGAGGACCCAGAAGTCCCCGTCGCGGACGGCCTTCGTCTTCATGCCGGCCGCGTCCGAACCGGCGTCCGGCTCGGAGAGGCAGTACGAGAACATGCCCTCGCCCTTGGCCAGCGGGCCCAGGTACTTCTTCTTCAGCTCCTCGGAACCGGAGAGGATCACCGGCAGCGAGCCCAGCTTGTTGACGGCGGGGATGAGGGAGGAGGAGGCGCAGACCCGCGCGACCTCCTCGATCACGATGACGGTCGCGAGCGCGTCGGCGCCCGCGCCGCCGTACTCCTCCGGCACGTGCACGGCGTGCAGGTCGTTGGCGACCAGCGCGTCGAGCGCCTCCCGGGGGAAGCGGGCCTGCTCGTCGACCTCGGCCGCGTACGGGCCGATCTTGGCCTCGGAGAGCGAGCGGATGGCGTCGCGGAGCATGTCGTGCTCCTCGGACGGGCGGTACAGGTCGAACTCCGAGTTGCCAGCCGTTCCGGCCAAGGTCTCTCACTCCCCAAGGGACGCTAACTACCGTTAAGTAACCTAATTTTAGGGGGCGGGACGGCCGCAGGCATACGTGAGCTTGGCGACAGCCCGAAAAAGGGGCCCCGACCGGGCCCGACTATGCTCGGGCAGCGCGTTTGTCGCCCGTATGCCCGAGCCCGCCTCCCGAGCCCGTACTTCCAGGAGCACCGCATGGCCCTCAAGATCACCGTGATCGGCACCGGATACCTCGGAGCCACCCATGCCGCGGCCATGGCGGAGCTGGGATTCGAGGTGCTCGGCCTCGATGTGGTCCCGGAGAAGATCGAGATGCTGGGCCAGGGGCGCGTCCCCATGTACGAGCCCGGCCTCGAAGAACTGCTCCGCAAGCACGTCGCGGGCATCGAGGGCGCGAGCGGGCGGCTGCGCTTCACCACCTCCTGGGAGGAGGTCGGCGCGTTCGGCGACGTCCACTTCGTGTGTGTGAACACCCCGCAGAAGCACGGCGAGTACGCCTGTGACATGAGCTACGTCGACGCCGCCTTCGGCTCGCTCGCCCCGCATCTGCGCGAGGGCGCGCTCGTCGTGGGCAAGTCCACCGTGCCGGTCGGCTCGGCGGCCCGGCTCGCCGAGACCCTGCCCGAGGGTGTGGAGCTGGCGTGGAACCCGGAGTTCCTGCGCGAGGGCTTCGCCGTCGACGACACCCTGCACCCGGACCGGCTCGTGGTCGGCGTGGAGAGCGAGCGCGCCGAGAAGCTGCTGCGCGAGGTGTACGCGGGCCCCATCGGCGAGGGCTCGCCGTTCGTGGTGACCGACTTCCCGACCGCCGAGCTGGTCAAGACGGCCGCCAACTCCTTCCTCGCCACCAAGATCTCGTTCATCAACGCCATGGCCGAGGTGTGCGAGGCCGCCGACGGCGACGTGGTGAAGCTCGCCGAGGCCATCGGCCACGACGAGCGGATCGGCAAGAAGTTCCTGCGGGCCGGCATCGGCTTCGGCGGCGGCTGCCTGCCCAAGGACATCCGGGCGTTCATGGCCCGGGCCGGCGAGCTCGGCGCCGACCAGGCGCTGACCTTCCTGCGCGAGGTCGACTCGGTCAACATGCGCCGGCGCGGCCACATGGTGGAGCTGGCCCGCGAGGCGGTGGGCGGCGAGACCTTCCTCGGCAAGCGGGTCGCGGTGCTCGGCGCCACCTTCAAGCCCGACTCCGACGACGTACGGGACTCCCCCGCGCTGAACGTCGCCGGGCAGATCCACCTCCAGGGCGGCCAGGTCACGGTGTACGACCCGAAGGGCATGGACAACGCCCGCCGCCTCTTCCCCACGCTCGGCTACGCGCCGACCGCCCTCGACGCGGTACGCGGCGCCGATGTCGTCCTGCACCTCACCGAGTGGCGCGAGTTCCGCGAGCTCGACCCGGCCGAGCTGGCCGGGGCCGCTGCCACCCGGATCATCCTGGACGGCCGCAACGCGCTCGACCCGGCCAAGTGGCGGGACGCGGGCTGGACCTACCGCGCGATGGGCCGCCCGCGCGCCTGAGCCCGGCGGCCTTGAGCCCCGCGCCTCCGTGCCTTGAGCCCTGCGCCTACGCCCCGTCGAGGTCCTCGATGGTGGCGCTCGACGCGGCCCTGCGAGGGGCGGTCGCCCGGGCCGTGAACTCCACGTCCCGGATCACCCGGGCGAGGTTCTCCCAGGTCAGCGCGGCGACCTCGGAATCGGTCCAGCCCCGGTCGAGGAGCTCGGCGATCAGGGTGGGATAGCAGGAGGCATCCTCAAGGCCGGTGGTGCGCGGCGCCCCGGTGATCAGCCCGTACGTCCCCGAGAGCCCCACATGGGCCGGCCCGGCCACCTCGCGCACCCGCTCGATGTGGTCCGCCACATCGCGTACGGAGACGGCCGGGCCGCCCCGCTCGATCTGCTCCGGGGCGAAGCTCACCAGACAGACCCCGCCCTGGTGACCCAGCGCCTTCAGCAGGTCGTCGGAGGCGTTCAGGGGGTGCTGGGTGAGCGAGGCCGCCGCCGAGCGCGACAGCAGCGCGGGCGCCTTCGAGGCGTCCAGCGTGCGGCGCCAGGTGGCGGGGGCGGCGCCGGACAGGTCGAGCAGTATCCCCAGCCGGTTCGACTCGCGCACCACCTCCAGACCGAAGCGGCTCAGGCCCGGCTCGGTCCAGGGGGTCCCCGGGGTCAGGGCCAGTGCCCGTACGCCGAGCACGTGGTAGGCCCGCAGGGTGCCGAGGGAGTTGCCGAGGGCGTGGGCCGCGACCGGGCCGAGGAACGAGGCGATGCGGCCGCAGTTGCGGGCGTCCGCGAGGTCCCCGGCGGTCAGCGCGAGGCGCAGCCACTCGGGGGAGGCGGCGATCAGGGTACGGATCCGGTCGAGCCGTTCCAGGGTGGCGCCGGCCGGGTCGGGGCAGCCGGGGTCGGAGGTCAGCGCCCAGAACTGCGCGCCGACGCCGCCGGCCCGGAGCCGGGGCAGATCCGTGTCGAGCGAGCTCTCACCGACCTCCAGGTCGTGCCAGGGGGCCTGCGCGAGGGCCTTCGCCAAGGTGTTGTGCCCGTCCGCCACGGGGTGCGCGGCGAGCAGGTCGCGGGCGCGGCCGAGGCGGTCGTCGGTGTCCGGGGCGGGTGCCGGGTCCGGGGGTGCGGCGGCCGGCGTGTCGAGTTCGCCGACCGCCGAGGTGCTCTGGGGGTCGTCCTGCAGATCTGCCATGACGGGCTCCCGGTATCGGCGGTGACGGCAGTACGGCCACGGTGTCACGGCGGGGCGGGCGGGTCACGGCGGACGGCGCGTTCGGGGGACCCCGAGGGCTCCGCCCCCGGACCCCGCGAGCCCCTCACCCCGCGAGCCCCTGGGGCTCCGCCCCAGACCCCGTTCGCGCCTGAACGGCGCTCGTCCTCAAACGCCGGACAGGCTGAAATGCCACGATGCGAGCCCGCACCGGGAAGGCTCGGCGCTCGGGAGGGCTAGCCGTCCAGGTCCGCCAGGGTCGCGTTGGAGGGGCCGCGCCGGGCGGACTGGTCGGCCGCGACCGACTCCGCGTCACGCAGGGCCCGTACCGCGTTGGACCACGTCAGCTTCGCCAGGTCCGCCGAGGACCAGCCGCGGGAGAGGAGCTCGGCCACCAGGTTCGGGTAGCCCGAGACGTCGTCCAGGCCGGCCGGGGTGAAGGCCGTGCCGTCGAAGTCGCCGCCGAGCCCGATGTGGTCGACGCCCGCGACCTCCCGCATGTGGTCGAGGTGGTCCGCCACGGTCGCGGCCGTGGCGACCGGCCGCGGATTCGCCGCCTCGAACGCCTCGTGCAGCTTCATCGCCTCGGGCGAGGTGTCCAGGTGGTGCAGCCCGTGCGCCCGCAGGTTCTCGTCCGCCGCCCGCGTCCACGCCACCGCCGCCGGCAGGATGAACTTCGGCACGAACGTCGCCATCGCCACGCCGCCGTTGCCGGGCAGCTGGGCGAGCACGTCGTCCGGGACGTTGCGCGGATGGTCGCAGATTGCCCGCGCGGAGGAGTGGGAGAAGATCACCGGGGCCACCGACGTCGACAGCGCGTCCCGCATCGTCGTCGCCGCCACGTGCGAGAGGTCCACCAGCATGCCCATGCGGTTCATCTCGCGCACGACCTCGTGGCCGAACGGCGAGAGCCCGCCCACGCCCGGCTCGTCCGTCGCCGAGTCCGCCCACGCGAGATTGTCGTTGTGGGTCAGGGTCATATAGCGCACGCCCAGCGCGTACAGCGCGCGCAGCGTGGCGAGGGAGTTGTTGATCGAGTGGCCGCCCTCGGCACCCTTGAGCGAGGCGATGCGGCCCTCGGCGCGGGCCTTCTCCATGTCGTCCGCCGTCAGCGCGGGCGCCAGGTCGCCGGGGTAGCGCGCCAGCATCTGGTCGACGCAGTCGATCTGCTCCAGGGTCGCGCTGACCGCCTCGTCACCGGCCAGGTCGGTCCGTACGTACACGGACCAGAACTGCGCCCCGACCCCGCCGGCCCGCAGCCGGGCGAGGTCGGTGTGGGTGCGGCCGGTCAGGTCGGTCGCCAGGTCGCAGCGGTCCAGGTCGTAGCGGGCCTTCGCGCGCAGGGCCCAGGGCAGGTCGTTGTGGCCGTCGACCACGGGGTGCGCGGCGAGCAGCGCGCGGGCTTCGTCGAGATGAGTCGTGGCAGGTGTCATGGGACTCACTTTCCGAATCCGAAGGCGCCCGAACCCTCGACCTTCGCCCGCAGCCGCTTGCCCTTCTCGGTGGCCTGGTCGTTCAGCTCCTGCTGGAACTCCCGCATGCGGGCGAGGAGTTCGGGATCCTGGGTGGCCAGGATGCGGGCCGCGAGCAGCCCCGCGTTGCGCGCGCCGCCGACCGACACGGTGGCGACCGGCACGCCCGCGGGCATCTGCACGATGGAGAGCAGCGAGTCCATGCCGTCCAGGTACTTGAGCGGGACGGGGACGCCGATGACCGGGAGCGGGGTCACGGAGGCGAGCATGCCGGGCAGGTGGGCGGCGCCGCCCGCGCCCGCGATGATCGCCTTCAGGCCGCGGCCCGCGGCCTCCTCGCCGTACGCGATCATCTCGCGCGGCATCCGGTGCGCGGAGACGACGTCGACCTCGTAGCGGATCTCGAACTCGTCCAGCGCCTTGGCCGCGGCCTCCATGACCGGCCAGTCGGAGTCCGAGCCCATGACGATGCCGACGACCGGACCGGCGTTGCTGGTGGTGCTCATTCGGTGATCGTTCCCCTGAGGTAGTCGGCTGCGTGGCGGGCCCGCTCGCGGACCTCCGCGAGGTCGTCGCCGTAGGTGTTGACGTGGCCCACCTTGCGGCCCGGCTTCACGTCCTTGCCATACATGTGGATCTTGAGCTGCGGGTCGCGGGCCATGCAGTGCAGGTACGCGTAGTACATGTCCGGGTAGTCGCCGCCGAGCACGTTGCACATCACGGTCCACTTCGACCGCGGGCGCGGGTCGCCCAGGGGGAGGTCGAGGACGGCGCGGACGTGGTTGGCGAACTGCGAGGTGATCGCGCCGTCCTGGGTCCAGTGGCCGGAGTTGTGCGGGCGCATCGCCAGCTCGTTGACGAGGATGCCGGGCACCCCGTCGGCGTCGCGGATCTCGAACAGCTCGACCGCGAGGTGGCCGACGACACCGAGCTCGGACGCGATGCGCAGGGCGAGCTGCTGTGCCTCGCCCGCCAGCTCGTCGCCGAGGTCCGGCGCGGGGGCGATCACCGTGTCGCAGACCCCGTCGACCTGGATCGACTCGACGACCGGGTAGGCCACGGCCTGGTCGCTGGGGGACCGTACGACGTTGGCCGCCAGCTCCCGCACGAAGTCGACCTTCTCCTCGGCGAGGACGTCGACGCCCGCCTTGAAGGCGTCGGCCGCGTCCGCCTCGGAGCGCACGAACCACACGCCCTTGCCGTCGTAGCCGCCGACCACCGTCTTGAGGATGACGGGATAGCCGTCGCCCTCCGCGGCGAACGCGCTCACGTCCGCGGGATCGGCCACGATGCGGTGGCGGGGGCAGGGCGCGCCGATCGCGCTGAGCCGGGCGCGCATCACCCCCTTGTCGTGGGCGTGCACCAACGCGTCGGGCCCCGGCCGGACGGCGATGCCGTCCGCTTCCAGGGCCCGTAGGTGCTCGGTCGGCACGTGCTCGTGATCGAAGGTGATCACGTCACAGCCGCGCGCGAAGTCACGCAGCGTGTCCAGGTCGCGATAGTCGCCGACGACGACCTCGCTCACCACCTGGGCCGCCGAGTCCTGCGGGGTGTCACTGAGGAGCTTGAATCTGATGCCGAGGGGGATACCCGCCTCGTGGGTCATGCGGGCGAGCTGACCGCCGCCGACCATGCCGACTACCGGGAACGTCACGCCTCCAGGGTATCCGCCGCCCCGGCGGGCCCTCCAGGGCCGGGTTCCGGTGCGCGGAATCCGGGTGCCCACGGGCAATGCACAGGGGGGGTGGTTAGCATGGGCGGGTTGACTGGCACGAAAAGCACACCGACTCGGACGGGGCTGGGCGATCACCATGAGTGCACAGGGCGCGTCGCCATCGCGGCTGCGACTGCTCGTCCGCGAGGTCGCCAAATTCGGCGCCGTGGGCGGTCTCGGGGTGCTCGTGAACATGGGCGCCTTCAACCTGCTGCGGCACGCGACCGACCTCCAGGTGGTGCGGGCCAGTCTGCTGGCCACCGCGATCGCGATCGCGTTCAACTACGTGGGCTTCCGCTACTTCGCCTACCGCGACCGTGAGAAGAGCGGCCGGGCCCGTGAGCTCACGCTGTTCCTGCTGTTCAGCGTCGTCGGCGCGGTGATCGAGAACGGAATCCTGTACGTGGCGACGTACGGCTTCGAGTGGAACAGCCCGTGGCAGAACAACTTCTTCAAGTTCCTCGGCATCGGGCTCGGCACCCTGTTCCGGTTCTGGTCCTACCGCACCTGGGTGTTCCGCGCGCTCCCGGCCCGGGAGGCAGTACAGACGGCCGAATCGTTTCTCGACGACCCCCGGCCCGCCGTCCCCGCCAAGCACTGACCGTCGGCCCCACTGACCGCACCCCCGAGCAGGCCCCCGGGCCGCTTCCGGGTCCTGGCCGGCCGCTTCCGGGGCCCAGCGGATCGTCGGCTCAGCGGATCGTCGTCGTACGCTCCGGCTCCCGGTGGCCGCGCGCCTCGCGGCTGAGGAAGAGCGCGAACACGGCCGGCTGCTGCTGGAGCATCTCAAGGCGTCCCCCGTCGGCCTCCGCCAGATCGCGGGCGACCGCGAGGCCGATGCCCGTGGAGTTGCGGCCGCTGATGGTCCGCTCGAAGATCCGCGCACCCAGGTCGGGCCGCACTCCGGGGCCCTCGTCGGTGACCTCGACCACGGCCTGGTTGCCGGTGACGCGGGTGCGCACCGCGACCGTGCCGCCGCCGTGCATCAGGGAGTTCTCGATCAGCGCGGCGAGCACCTGGGCGACCGCGCCGGGGGTGCCGACCGCCTTGAGGCCGGTCTTGCCGGAGCGGACGATCGCGCGGCCCTCGCCGCGGTAGGCCGGGCGCCACTCCTCCAGCTGCTGCTTGACGACCTCGTCGAGCGAGAAGACCACGGCCGAACCGGTGCGCGGATCACGGCTGTTGGTGAGGAGCCGCTCCACCACGTCGGTGAGCCGCTCGACCTGGGTGAGCGCGATCGTGGCCTCGTCCTTGACCGTGTCGAGGTCGTCGGTGAGGGCGATCTCCTCCAGGCGCATGGACAGCGCCGTCAGCGGCGTGCGCAGCTGGTGCGAGGCGTCGGCCGCGAGCCGCCGCTCCGCCGTGAGCATCCGGCCGATCCGGTCGGCCGAGGAGTCGAGCACATCGGCGACCCGGTCCAGCTCGGGCACCCCGTACCGCTTGTGCCGCGGGCGCGGGTCGCCCGAGCCGAGCCGCTCGGCGGTCTCGGCGAGGTCGGTGAGCGGGGAGGCCAGCTTGTTGGCCTGGCGTACGGCGAGGAGTACCGCGGACACGATGGCGAGCAGGGCGACCGCGCCGATGATCAGCAGCGTGCGCCCGACCTCCTTGGTGACCGTGGAGCGGGACTCCTCGACCAGGACGGACTCGCCGCGCTCGCCCACGGCGGTGCCCTTGATGACCGTGCCCTCGGGCTTCTGCCCGATCTCCATCACCGGGCGGCCGGGGATCGCGATGCGGGCGTAGCGCTTGGGGTCGATCTGTTCGTTCAGGACCTGCGCGTTGATCGTCTCGTTCGCCAGGGTGCGGCTGTCGACGACGGACACCAGCCGCAGCGCCTCGGAGTTGACGCTCTCCTGGGCACTGCTGCTGATGGTCCGGGTCTCGACGATGACGAGGGAGACGCCGAAGACCGCGATCACCACGAGAACGACCGCGAGTGTGGAGTTGATCAGCCGACGGCGCATGTGCGGAGGTGCTCTAACTCTTCTCGAAGCGGAAGCCGACTCCGCGGACGGTGGCGATGTAGCGCGGGTTGGCCGCGTCGTCGCCGAGCTTCTTGCGCAGCCACGAGATGTGCATGTCGAGCGTCTTGGTCGAGGACCACCAGGTGGTGTCCCAGACCTCGCGCATCAGCTGATCGCGGGTCACCACCCGGCCCGCGTCCCGGACCAGGACCCGCAGCAGGTCGAACTCCTTGGCGGTGAGCTGGAGCTCCTCGTCGCCCATCCAGGCGCGGTGCGACTCGACGTCGATCCGCACGCCGTGGGTGGCGGGCTGGGGCGCCGGCTCGGTGGCCCCGCGCCGCAGCAGCGCCCGGACCCTCGCGAGGAGTTCGGCCAGCCGGAAGGGCTTGGTCACATAGTCGTCGGCACCGGCGTCGAGGCCGACCACGGTGTCCACTTCATCGGCGCGGGCGGTGAGCACGAGGATGGGGACGGTGTGTCCCTCGGAGCGCAGCCTCCGGGCGACTTCGAGGCCGTCCATGCCGGGGAGCCCCAGGTCGAGCACGACCAGGTCGGCGCCCCCCTGCAGTCCGGCGTCGAGGGCGGTCGGGCCGTCCTCGCGCACCTCGACCTCGTATCCCTCCCTGCGCAGGGCGCGGGCCAGCGGCTCCGAGATGGACGCGTCGTCCTCGGCGAGCAGTACACGGGTCATGGAGGTGATGGTAGTCCGCGACGGCGACAATGCGTCAGGTGATCCACCCGCCCTGCGGCTCTGTGGAGTGATCTTGTTTAACACCTTCGAATATGGGTGAGCGGTTCCAGGGAAGCCTGTGATCCATGTCTCAAGTCCTTCCATATGCCGCAGTGTGGTGACGTATGGTGTCCCGACGCCTATAGCACTACTCAAGGACCTTTGGCCTGCTTGGCGCGCCAAGGGTCTCTTTTCTGCACAAGACCGGCTGAGCCAGTCTTGAGATCAGTGAATGACCTACGGGCCGGGCCCCAGCGCGACGAAGCGCACGGGGTGTGGATCCCGGTGTGGTCCGTCCGTTCCGCGCTCCCCCACGGAGCCGGACCCCGAAGGCGTCGGGGGGACGGCTGCCATGCCGGTGCCGGCCCTCCCCCACCGGGCGCGACTCAACGCTCACGAAGCGCGCGTCCCGAGCAAGCAAGGATCGACCATGGCGTCCAGCCTGACGAAGGACTCCGCCAGTACCACTGGCAGCGAGAAGACCTTCTTCGGCCACCCCCGCGGCCTGGCCACTCTGTTCATGACCGAGATGTGGGAGCGGTACAGCTTCTACGGCATGAAGGCCCTGCTCCCGCTGTACTTGATCGCGCCCGGTGGCCTTCACATGAATCCCACCACCGCCACCGCGATCTACTCCGTCTACATGGCGATGGTCTACCTGCTCGCCATGCCGGGCGGCTGGATCGCGGACCGCTTCTGGGGTCCGCGCAAGACGGTCGCGATCGGCGCCGGCATCGTCATCCTCGGCCACATCACGCTGGCGGTTCCCTCGACGCCCTCGTTCTTCGCGGGTCTCGTGCTGGTCGCGCTGGGCTCCGGCCTCCTGAAGGCCAACATCTCGACGATGGTCGGTCACCTCTACAAGGGTCCCGAGGACCCGCGTCGTGACGGTGGCTTCACGCTCTTCTACATCGGCATCAACATGGGTGCCTTCCTCGCCCCGCTGTCCATCGGCACCGTCGGCGAGAAGGTCAACTGGCACTTCGGCTTCACCCTCGCCGCGATCGGCATGGCGCTGGGCCTCGCCCAGTTCCTGCTCGGCTCCCGCCACCTGAGCGCGGAGAGCGACGTCGTCGCTCAGCCCGTGACGCAGGAGGAGAAGCGGTCCGTGCTCCGCAAGGGGCTGATCTGGCTGATCGTCGCCGCGGCCCTCTACATCGGCCTCGCCGTGACGGGGAACTTCGCCGACTGGGCGATGATGCCGGTCACCATCGCCGGTCTGGTCATCCCGATCGCCGTTCTGGCCCGCATGAAGCGCGACAAGGACCTCAGCGAGGTCGAGCAGTCCAAGCTCTCGGGTTACGTCTGGTTCTTCGTCGTCGCCGCCGTCTTCTGGATGATCTACGACCAGAACGGCTCGACGCTGTCGATCTTCGGCAAGAACTCGACCACCAACGACCTGCTGGGCTTCCACTTCCCGACGTCCTGGTACCAGTCGCTGAACCCGGTGTTCATCATGGCGCTGGCCCCCCTCGTGGCCTCGGGCTGGCTGTGGCTGAACAAGCGCGGCAAGGAGCCGAGCACGGCGGTGAAGTTCGCCTCCAGCCTCGCGCTGATCGGCATCTCCTTCGTCGTCTTCCTCATCCCGCTGATCGACACCGCGAACAACGGCGGCCGGGTCAGCCCGATGTGGCTGGTGGCCATCTACTTCGTCCAGACCGTGGGTGAGCTGTGCCTGTCCCCGGTCGGCCTCTCCGTCACCACGAAGATGGCCCCGGCGAAGTACAGCTCGCAGATGATGGGCGTCTGGTTCCTCGCGGTCACCGCCGGTGACTCCCTGGCCGGTCTGCTCACCTCGCCGCAGCTCAACGTCAACCTCAACACCGTCGGCGCGGTCAGCGTCGAGGCGGTCGTGGCGGTCGTGGCGGGCATCGGCATCTGGATGTACCGCAACAAGGTCAAGCGGCTGATGGGCAGCGTCAACTGACGCGCTCCGTACGCCTGTGAAGGGCCGCCGCACCGAAAAGGTGCGGCGGCCCTTCGCTTTGCCGGGGGCGTCAGCGCGTGCCGCGCAGCCGCTTCCACGGGGTGAAGGTGAAGATCGCGCCGCCGAGCAGCAGCACGGTGCCCGCGACCAGGCCGAGCGCGCGCAGGGCGCCGTTGTCGCTCGCGCCGGTCTGGGCGAGGCCGCCGGAGCCGGCCGTGGAGGCGCTGGATCCGCCGGTGGCCGCCGAGCCGCCCGCCGCGCCACTGCCGCCCGCCGCGCCGCCGGGCTGGGCCGAGGTGTCCAGTTCCAGGGAGACGGGCGCCGAGCCGGAGACCTTGCACGGGATGTGGATCGGGGAGCCGCCGAGCGTCACGTCGATGGACAGGTCGCCCGGGCTCAGCGTCGACTTGCCGGAGGCGCCCGGCTTGTAGGTACCCGTCATGTCGGTGAGGCTGACCGGGGCGCCCGACTTGATCGGGTCGGGGTTGGCCGGGCCGGTGACGGCCACCGTGCCCTTGTCGGCGCCGCCGACGACGACCTGCATGGACGGCTTGAGCGCGCCCGCCGGAAGGTCGGCCGGGCTGTTCATGACGCCCTTGGCCGTCTTGACCGTCAGGCCGTAACTCCCGCCGCTCTTCTTGGCGTTGATGGTCACCTTGGACTGGATACTGGCCGGTCCGGGCGAGGTGCAGGCGAAGTTGACGGCGACCTCCTTGCCCGGGAAGTCGGTCTGGCCCCCGCTGCCTCCGGTGGTCCCGCCGGAGATGGTCCCGCCGCTCGTGGTGCCGCCGGAGGTCGATCCGCCGGACGTGGACCCGCCGGTGGTGCCGCCGGAAGTCGTCGTGGCGCCCGAGGTGGTGGACCCGGTGGTGCCGCCCGAGGTGGTCGAGCCCGTGGTGCCCCCGGACGTCGTCGTGCCCCCGGTCGTCGAGCCACCGGTGGTGCCGCCCGCGTCCGTCACCTTGATCGTCGCGGAGACGCCGACCGTCGCCTTCGGCGTGCACTTGGTGTCCGTCGACATGATCTGGTTGACGTTGATGTTGTAGGCGTCCGGCGTCAGCGTGACGTCACCGGCCTTGGTCAGCTTCAGCTTGGCCGTCATGTCCGAGAGGACCATCGGGCTGTTCTTGGGGATGGGCGGGTTCTGCCGCGGGCCCTTCATCGCGATGTCCGCGGTCTGCGCGCCCGCCGCCTTCAGGGTGCCGGTGGGCTGGACGACGTCCTTGTTGAGGTCGAGGACGTTCGGGTTGTTCGAGGCGGCCTGGGTGAACTTCCAGACGACGTCCACCTCGTCGCCCACCTTGGCCGTGGCGGGCGCGGTGATCTGCACCTTCGTCGTACCTTCGACCGGCGGCAGACCGGAGATGGACGGCGGTATGCACTCGGTGGCGTACGAGACTTCGGCTGCTTGTGCGGGACCTGCGGCCAGCATGATCCCCGCGCCGCCGAGCATCAGCGCGAGACCGGCCGCGCTCATCCTCCGTTGCGTGGTCACGGATTTCCCTTCGTCGTGGAACGTTACGGACGGTTGGGGTGGTTCTCGGACGGTGCGGAGTCGGGGGTGAACCACGGCAGCGCGGCCGTGGTTCCGTGCGGGGCGGCGCCCGGATCGGGGGCGGGCGCGGCAGGCGGCGGGCCTCCGGCGGGCGGTGGGCCTTCGGCCGGCGTCCGGCGCACCTTCGGCAGCCTCACGGTCACGTCGGGCAGCCGTACGCCCCGGTGGCGGGCCTGCTCGGAACGCCGGGGGACGCGCGGGCGCAGCCGGTCGACGACGACCATGCCGATGCGGAAGACGGCGGCGGGCACCACCAGGCAGAGCAGGATCCAGAAGAGCGTGACGCCCCAGGGCCGGTCCACGCCCCACGGCTCGGTGGCGAGCAGCTTCTTCGCGTACTGGAGTGAGACCTGGTAGTCGCCGTGGGCGCCGGGCGACAGCTCGAAGTCGAGTTTGATCTCGGCCTTCTGGCCGGCCTGGATGGTGCCCTTCCACTGCCGGTCCTCCCACTGGGGCGCGAACACGCCGTGGGCGGTGCCGAGTTGGAACACGGGATCCTTGACGGGGCCCGAGCCCAGGTTGCCGACGGTGAAGACCAGGGTGCGGGCGGGCGGCGCGCCGAACCAGGTGAGCAGCGAGCCGCTGCCGTCCAGGCGCGGCTCGGTGAGCACCGCGAGCTTGCCCGCGCCGGCAGCGGGCAACGGCTCCTCGGGATGCCCCGTGATCTTCAACTCGGTGTCCACCACGGCCTGTTCGCCCTGCACGGTCGCCACATGGACGACGCACGGGCAGGGCTTGGGCGGCGGCGCGGCCGAGAGGACCTTGCTGAAGGACCCCTTGTCGTCGGTGGTGACGGCCTGACCGTCCGCGTTGGAGCAGGAGTTGGTGCCGCCGATGACGCCGAGCTCGGGGTTGGACTCCCCGCACACGAGGAGCATGAGCAGCGCCCCGGGCCGCCACCCCTTGCCGGTGACGGTGATGTCCGCCCCCTTGGGGACCTCGCTCCGGGAGAGCGCCACGCTGCGCCCGGGCACCATCGGGGCCGCGTACGAGGATCCGGTGATCAGCAGGGCGAGCAGGCAGGACAGCAGACCGGCCAGCAGCGGGGCGAGGGCCGCGCCCCCGGGACGTGGCTTCACTGAGGGGCTCCTGTCTGCGCCAACTCGCGTTCCACTAGCGGGACTTCGACCGGCTCGGCGGAGCGCCGCCGATGGCGCCGGACCAGCCGGAGGGCGGCTGCCACGCCGCCGAGGGCCACCAGAGCCGCCCCGGCGACCGCGCCCCACGGCACGAAGACGGCGCTCGCCCGGGCCGTGGCGTGGGCCCCGCCGTCCGCGGTCACGTCGAGCCGTACGGTGACCCGGTCGAGGGCGGGCGGATGCGGCCAGGGTTCGCTCAGTTCGACGCGCTGGCCGGGCAGGAGCTCGACGGGCAGCGCCTTGGCGGGGTGGTTCGGCCCGCGCCCGAACACGCCGTCGGCGCGCAGCGCGAGGCTCGGGGCCAGGTCGGTGTTGCCGCGGTTGACCAGGGCGTACCGGATCAGCCCGTGGGCCTTGTCGACGCGTACGGACTCCACGGTGAGGGCGCTCAACGTCGGGCCCGCTACGCGGAGTTGGAGACGCACCCCGACCTGGCGTCCGCCCGCTTCGGCCAGCAGGGCGGCGGGGTGGTCCCCGGGCTGCGCGCCGGACGGGACGGTGACGGCGAACGGTACGTCGGCGCGGGTGTGCGGCGGGATCCTGACCTCGGGTGCGGCGAGGGCGATCCAGGGGTCGGGGGTCGGGCGCACGGCGAAGTCCCCGTTGGTGGCGTTGTAGGCGGCGGCGCCGCGCAGCCTCACGGTGAGCGGGGCGCCGGAGGGGTTGCTCAGCGAGACGGTGTCCTCAAGGACCGCGCCGGGCGGTCCCTCCAGATAGAAGTAGGGCCGCCCGTCGGCGCTGGGGCGGGTCCCGCCGCCGGATGCGGGCGCGGCGGTCCAGTCCCCGCTCGCTGTCGGCGCGGCCACGGCGGCGGGCGCCGAGAAGGCGCACAGCAGCAGGGCCGTGACCGGCAGGGCCAGGCGGATCGGACGCATCGGCGGCTCCTCGGACGCGAGGCGGGTTCCTTGCGGGGTGCCCTTGCGGGGTGCCCTTGCGGGGGTTCGTCGTTGGTTCGCCTGCTGGGGTTGCCCGCGAGGTCTGCTTGCGGCGTTTCCTCGTGCGGCTCGCTCATGAGGCTTCCTCGCGGGGTCTCCTCGTGGGCGTACGGACTCAGGCCCGTTGGTTGCGCCGGGTCAGCCAGAGCACTCCGGCCGCGCCGACCAGGACGACCGTGCCGCCGAGCGTGCCGAGCGCCACGGCCGAGTCGAGCGGGCCGGTCTTGGGCAGGGCCGCCGGAGCGCCGCCACTGGTACTGCCACCGCTGCCGCCGGTGCTGCCGCCGCCACCGCTGCCGGTGCTGCCGCCCGAGCCGGCGGCTCCGGTGACGTCCAACTCCAGGGACGGGCCGGGGCTGTTGCTGGCCGTGCAGGTCGTGGTGGTGCCGAGCGCCTTGATGGTGAGGACGCCGGCCGTGAGGGTGACCTTGCCGTTGGCCTTGGGTACGTACGTTCCCGACAGGTCGCTGATCTTGATGGGCGAGTTGGCGGGAATCTCCGCGGTGTTCGCGGGGCCCTTGACCGCGATGGTGCCCTTGTCGGCGCCGCCCAGGTTGATCAGGGCGCTGGGGTTCATCGCGCCGGCGCCGAGCGCGACCGGGCTGGAGGACACACCCTTCTGGAAGGTCATGGTCACGTTGTAGGAACTGCCGCTCTTGACCGCCTTGATGTCGATGGGCGAGACGGCGCTCTTCGCCCCGATCGGGGTCTGGCAGTTGTAGTTCACGTCCACGACGGACGCCTGGGCCGCGGGGGCGGTGATCAGCACCACCGAGCCCGCCACCGCCGTCGCCAGCGCGAGGGCTGTCCTCTTCCGGTACGACACCTCTGGTTCCCCTTATGCCGGTTGAGCCGGAGGCCGCCAAGTTACTGACGGCACATCAGATTGGGCGCTCAAGGTACGCCGGGGAGGTTGTCGAGGGAAGACAAAGAACGGGCCGGATCGAGGCCCGGGCACGCCTGCGCCCCGGCGGCCCGGAGCACGGGTGACCGTGAACAGGAGTTACCCGGGTGCCCCGCGTTGCGCCGGAAGGGGACCGCGCGAGCGCACCGGCCGGGGCCGCCGGGACCGGCCGAATCCCGGGCATCGGGGGGCGGCCCCTTCCGGAAGCGAGGGGCCGGACCCCGCGGGGAGCGGGCGGCGGGACCCGCGGAGAGCCGGGCGGGCGCGTGGGGCCGGGCCCGCCGGCAGGAGCGGGCAAGGGAAGGCGAGACGCCGGTCGATGACATCGGCCGGCGTCCATGGATCGGTGGATCGGCACACCAGACATGAGGGGCTCGGCAAACGCCCGAGCCCCTCATGTCGAAGGCGGGAGAAACCCGCGGACACCCCGGCCTCGCCCAAAGGGCGAGGGCGACGAAGGGCTTACGCCGGGGCCGCCAGCTCCGCCCAGACCGTCTTGCCGGCCACGCCCGGTGTGCGCACCACGCCCCAGTCGAGGCAGAGGCGCTGCACGATGAACATGCCGTGTCCGCCGGGTCGCCCCGCGCGGTGCGGGGTGCGGGGCGCGGGCTGGCCCGAACCGAGGTCGCTGACCTCCAGGCGCAGCACCTTCGCGGTGTGCGAGACGCGCAGCCGCTCGGGACCCTCGGCGTGCAGGCACGCGTTGGTCACCAGCTCGGAGACGACGAGCAGCACATCCTCGCAGGCGGCGCGGCCCTCGGCCGTCGCCGCCGGGAGCCAGCCCCAGTCGTAGAGGGCCTGCCTGGTGAAGTCGCGGGCCATCGGAACGATGCCGCTCGCCCCCGACAGCTCCAGGACGCGTGCGGATACTACGGGGGCCGGGCTGTCGTTTTCCGACAGCCCGGCGTCGGGCCCGGCACCTTGGGATTCGGGCCCACGGTCGCCCGGAGCCTGCTCCCGGGTGGTGCTCATCAGCGCTTCACCTCACCGATTCGCCAATGTCTTCAGTCTGGTCTCCTGCCCGGACGAATCCGGGTCAGTCACTCAGAGCGGTATCGAGCGAATCATGCACGGTGAAGACCGCCTCCGCCCCCGTGATCTCGAATACCCGAGCCACCACGGGCTGCATGGCCACCAGATGCACCCCGCCGCCCAGCTCCTCCGCCTTGAGGCGGGCGCCGAGCAGCACGTTCAACCCGGTGGAGTCGCAGAACTCCAGCTGCGAACAGTCCACGACGAGCCGAATGCGCCCCTGGTCGAGGGCTTCCTCCAGCGGCTCCCTGAGCAGATCCGCGGTGTGGTGATCCAGCTCACCCGCGGGTGTCAGAACCTCGCTGTGACCAACGGTGCGGACTCCGACCCGGAGCCGGCCCCGATTCGTGCTGCCGACCGTGCCGCGGTCCATGCCGTCCCTCTTCGCCGATTCGTCGTAACTTCCCAGGAACACTACGCCTTCCCTACGCCATCTGGAACCCGAACATCACACCAAAACAGACATATACCAACAAAGAAGCCTTGCGAGAGCCTACTTAAAGCGGGTAGGGGTAGTAGGGACAGCTATTCAACACGACCGGCCACGGAGGCGCCGCACACCGCGGACAACACGTATGGGCATCGGCAGCCATATGCCGAGAACGATGGAGGAGACCCATGTCACCCCGGCTCGACGAATCGCTTGCGGATACGTCGATCAAGCAGGAACCGCAGGACATCCGCCCCCCACATGCACGATCGCACGAAACCGAGGGACTTGAGGGACTTCCCGAAATCCCGCCCTACACCGAGGTCGGCCCCGTCGACGCCCGGGCACTGTCGAAGACGCTCTTCGCGCGCCTGAACGCACTCGAAGAGGGCACCCCCGAGCACGCCTACGTGCGCAACACCCTGGTCGAACTGAACCTCGCCCTGGTCAAGTTCGCCGCATCGCGCTTCCGCACCCGCAGCGAGCCGATGGAGGACATCGTCCAGGTCGGCACGATCGGTCTGATCAAGGCGATCGACCGGTTCGAGTTCGACCGCGGGGTGGAATTCCCCACCTTCGCGATGCCGACCATCGTCGGCGAGATCAAGCGCTTCTTCCGCGACACCTCCTGGTCGGTGCGGGTTCCGCGCAGGCTCCAGGAGCTCCGTCTGGACCTCGCCAAGGCGGGCGACGAACTCGCCCAGCAGCTTGACCGCTCGGCCACGGTGGGCGAGCTCGCCGAACGCCTGGGCATCACCAAGGAAGAAGTCGTCGAAGGCATGGCGGCGAGCAACGCGTACACCGCGAGCTCGCTGGACGCCCAGCCCGAGGAGGACGACGCCGAAGGCGCGCTGAGCGACCGCATCGGCTACGAGGACCACGACCTCGAAGGCGTCGAGTACATCGAGTCGCTGAAGCCGTTGATCGCGGAACTGCCCGCGCGGGACCGGAAGATCCTGTCGCTGCGCTTCGTCGCCAACATGACGCAGTCCGAGATCGGCGAGGAGCTCGGCATCTCCCAGATGCACGTCTCCCGGCTCCTCGCGCGCACCCTGCGCAAGCTCCGCAAGGGGCTGACCGTCGAGGAGTGAGCACAGCTGTCCGAAGGGCCCGCACCGTCGAGGTGCGGGCCCTTCCGCGTTGTTGACGCGGCGGTGCGCACTGGGTCACATTGAGCGCTGGGCCTGCGGGGGTCTGGGGGGACTTCATGGCGTACGAAGAGCTTGAGGCGCCGATGCGCGAACGCCTGGGACGCGAGTGTCTCTACGTGCCGTCCGGCCGGCTCGGGCTCTACCTCGCGCTCAGACACCGGTGCCCGCCCGGCGGCCGGGTCCTGATGTCGCCGGTCAACGACGACGTGATCTTCTTCGTGGTCCTCGCGGCCGGCCTGCGACCCGTCCAGGCGCCGCTCGACCCCCTGGACGGATCCCTCGACACGGCGGCCGTACCGGACGCGCTCTGGTCCGGGCTCTCCGCCGTCCTCACCACCAACCTGTACGGCAACCCCGACCCCGCGCCCGAACTGGCTTCCCTCTGCGCCCGGTTCGGCATCGCGCTCATCGAGGACGCGGCTCACGCCATCGGCAGCGAGACGGCCGGGCGCAGGGTCGGCACGTTCGGCGAGGCTTCCGTCTTCAGCCTCTCCAAGCACACCGCGGCCAAGGCGGGCGGCTTCCTCGCGCTCGCCGACCCGGGCCTGCGCGAGGCGCTCGCCACCTCCCGCGACGCACTGCTCGCCCCCCGCAGGTCCGGCGCCGAACTCGCCTACTGGGCCCGCCCGTACGCCGAGTCGGCCGTACGGGGGCTGCGTCTGGCCCCGGCCGCCCGGGCGGTGCTGCGGATGCTCGGCCGGCAGGAACGCGAGGACATCCGGATGCCGCTGCGTCCCGCGGAGCTGACCCGCGCCGCCGAGTCCGCACCCGGTCTCGCCGCCTTCCACTCCTGGGCCCGGGTCGACATGCACGACTACCGGGCGACTCCCGGAGGGGCCCGGCTCGCCCGCATCGGGCGGAAGCTGGGCAGGCTCGATGACGTACTCGACGCGCACCGCGGGGGCGCCGAGCGGCTGCTCGCCACCGAGTGGGCGCGGCCGAAGCCGGGGCCCGTCCAGCCGCTGTTCCGCGTTCCGCTGCTGGTCGAGGACCGCGACGCGGCCCGCGCGGCGCTCGCCCGGGAGCGGATCACGGTGGGCTATCTGTACGACCCGCCGCTCGACGACTACGCGGGCGAGGCGTTCACCGATCCCTCGCCCGCACCGGAGGCCGCCCGCTGGTTCGCCCAACACGCCCTGCCCGTCGACCCGTTGAGGGCCGAGCGCACCATCCAGGTGCTGCGCGCGGCCGGCGTGCGGCCCGCGCGGGGCGGCCCGGCCGGTGCCTGACACGGCCCGAACGGGGATCGAGGACATGGCCACCGCGCCGTCGGACCGGGCCGTGACGGACGGCGGCGAGCCCACCGGCAGCGGCGACTCGATGTTCCGCAACGCCTACGCCCTCATGCTGTCCACCGCCGTCTCGGCGGCGCTCGGCCTCGGCTTCTGGCTGGTCGCGGCCCGCTACTACAGCGAGGAGTCGGTCGGACAGGGCTCAGCGGCCATCGCCGCGATGAAGCTGCTCGCCTCGATCACCGCCACCACCATGATCGGCGCGGTGGTCCGTTACGTGCCGCGCGCCGGGCGCTCCACCGCGACGCTGGTGCGCCGCGCGTACCTCGCCAGCACCGGCGTGGTGGTGGTGGCCTGCGTCGTCTTCCTCTTCTCGCTGCCGCTGTGGGGGCCCTCGTACGCGCCGCTGTCCGGGCTCGCCGCCGGGGCGGTCTTCACGGTGTCGTCGGTGACCTGGGCGATCCTGACGCTCCAGGACGGCGTCCTCACGGGTCTGCGCAAGGCGATCTGGGTCCCGGTCGGCAACGCGGTGTTCTCGCTCGGCAAGCTGCTCCTGCTCGCCGTGTTCTCGGCGCTCACCCTCGGCGTCTTCGTGTCGTGGGCCGTGTCGATGGCCCTGTCCGTCCTGCCGCTCGGCTGGCTCGTCTTCCGCCGCCTCATCCCGGCGCAGGCCGCCGCCGACCGGGACCGGCCGGTTCCCGAGCTGCGCGAGATCGGCCGCTTCCTGGCCGGCGACTCGGTCGGGGCGCTGTTCTCGCTCGCGATGATCAACCTGCTGCCGGTGATGGTCGCGGTGCGCTTCCCGGCCGCACAGAACGGCTTCTTCTTCATCGCCTACACGGTGGGCGGAACCATGGAGTTCATGGCCGTCAACATGGCCTCCTCGCTGACCGCGCACTCCTCGCACAGCCCCGACAAGCTGGCCGACGGAGTGCGGGGCGCCCTGCGCCGGATGGCGCTGCTGCTCATCCCGGTGGTCCTCTTCCTGGTCCTGTTCGCCCGCCGGATCCTCGGGCCCTTCGGTGACGACTACGCCCAACACGGCACGCTGGTACTCCAGTTGCTGGCCGCCGCCGCGATTCCCCGGGTCGCCGTCGAGCTGTACATCGGGGTGCTGCGCGTCCAGGGCCGCACCGGCATGCTGGCGATCCTCCAGTGCGCGATGTGCACCCTGGTCCTCGGCGGCGCCTCGGTCCTGCTCGGTGTGTTCGGCATCTCCGGGGCGGGCTGGGCCCAGCTGTGCGCGATGACCCTGATGGCCCTGTGCTGCGTACCCGGACTGCGCGGCGCCCTCGCGGGCCGCGCCGCCATCCGCACGCCGAGTGCCACCAAGCCGCCCGACTTCGGCACGAGTTGGGCCCGGAAGGCACAGGCGGCCAGGACCGAGGAGGCGCGGGAGTACGGCACGCGCTGGGCCACCCAGACCGCGTATCTGCGCGGCGGCATGGACACGGCGACGCCCGCCCTCGGCATCCCGGTGTACGTCCCCGGGGCGCACCCGGAACAGGGCTCCGCGACGACCCTGCACCTGCGCCTGCCGCCCGGCCCGGCGGCCCGCGAGAGCGACGAATCGCGCCTCACCACCGCGCTGTGGCTGCTGCTGGGCCTCGCCGCGGGACTCTTCTGGGTGCCGCTCTCACGGGCCGGGGGCGCGGCGGGACCGCGGCTCGACGGCACCGGTCTGCTGCACGCGCTGCCGCCGGTGAGCCTGACCGCGGGGGTGCTGCTCATCGTGGTGTGCAGCGCGGCGCTCTCCCTCTACCGGCCACGGCCCGGCCTGTTGGCGGCCGGCCTGTGGGTGACGGTGGCGGCCCTGCACACCGCCCCGGTCATCCTCGGCGTACCGCCCGAACGGCTGTCCGGCCCCTGGCACACCCCGCTGGCCCGCTTCCTGTCCGAGACGGCGGGCCTGGCCGGGCCCTCGGGTGTGGAGCGCTGGCTGCCCGTGGTCCTGCAACTGCTCTGCCTGGCCCTGGCGACGGTGGCGCTGCTGGCCCTTGGGGTGCACTGGCGGATCACGGCGGCCGTGGTGTGGGTGCTGGCGGTCGCGGGCTGGGCGGCCCAGCGGACGTTCGCCGGGGTGGCGCTGCCGGTCTTCGTCGGACTGTGCGCGGCGACGGCGGCGGCACTGGTGCACCGCCGCCTCAGTCCCCCTCGCGCCTGACCCGCTTCGTACGCTCCACCGCCCCCCGGGTCGCGGCCGGCAGCGGCAGCCCCGGAAACGCGCAGGCGACGGTGGAGAACGCGGCGAGGGACACGAGGAAGGCGGTGGCCGAGAAGCCGTGCACGAGGAAGAGGCAGGTGGACACGAGCGCGCCGAACGAGAGGCTGAGCGGGGCGGCGAGCGCGAGCGCCTCCAGTCTCGCCCCGGGTCGCAGGGCCCGCGGCTGCGGGTGGAGCAGGGCGAGCCCCGGGCCGAGGCTCACGTACAGCAGTACGGGGATCCAGCGGGCCGGGGTTGCGGCGGGCAGCGCGGTCGCGCCGAGTGCGGCCCAGCCGGACAGGGCGAGGACGGCTCTGATCTGGTTCTGGCCGATCGTCATGGCGACCTCCGGGTCGTGGATGGCTGGGCGCTCAAGTCCCGCGGCCCGGGGCCCTCCCGGGAACGGGGGCTGGGGGCGGAGCCCCGAGGGGCGGCTCAGTCGGGGCGCGGGGGGACGTATTGGAGGACCTCGCCGTAGGGGCCCCGTTCCAGCAGCCGGAACCTCGGCGAAGCCTCAAGCTTGGAGCGCAGCTCCGCGAAACCTCCGGGCGGAAGCAGCCCCTCCCCCGCCGTGTAGACGTCCTGCGTCCGCGTGAGGACGAAGTACACCGGCCGCCCGTCATGGGGGAGTTGCGGCTCCAGATACCCCACCGGGTCCCGCAGCATGATCGCGTTCTGCGGCTCCTCCTGCTCGGCCACGTACCAGTGTTCCAACTGGTCGTAGCGGTGCAGCGCCTGCGGGAAGGACCCGGTGACCGCGAGGATCATCGAACCCTTGGGCGCGCTGTCGAGGAGCCGGGTCACCATCGCCGTCTCGGCGGGCGGCGTGTAGTACATCCGCTCCTTGCCGTAGTACGCGGGGATGAACCCGGCCACCAGCAGCACGAGCACCACCGGCAGCGCGACGGCCGCCACGCGGCGGCGGACGACGGGGCCGATCCGCCCGCCTCCCTGGCCCGCCGCCGCCGGGACCAGCGCCGCCGCCGCGAAGAACGCCGCCCCGGGCAGCCCGAACAGGTAGACCCGGAACAGCATTTCACCGCCGTAGTCGTTGACGGCGAACAGCGGGACCGGAGCCACCGACACCAGGAGCAGCGGCAGCGCGCTCCTGACCAGCTTGCGCCGCAGGACCACCGCGATCGCCGCGAGCACCGCGACCACCAGGACCATCACGATGTCGGCCCGGCCCTGCAACACCGGTCCGTGACCGGTGAGTTCGCCCGCGTAACCGGCCCGCGAGTTGTTCAGGAGGTTGCCGACGGACTCCTTCAGCGAGGACAGCGTCTCCACGAACAGCGGGCGGCCCATCGTGACGTCCCAGATCAGCATGATCACGGCCGTGACGGCGAGCAGCCCGGGGTTGCGGTAGCGCCGGGTCAGGTTGAGCGCGAACAGGGCGACGCACAGCATCACCGGGGTGAGCTGGTGGGTGAAGTTGATGGCGGCGATCAGCGGGGCCAGGATCGCGACGCAGACCGCGCGCTGGCGCCCGGTGGTGGGCGGCGGGACGCTCGCCGCGGCCGGGTCGAGGTTGGCCCGGGAGCGCAGTTCGCCCGCGGCCCCGGGACGGACGAAGTGGCGGAACACCACGGCCAGTACGGCCAGGTCCAGGATCAGTGCCAGGCCCTGGGGCGAGAAGTAGTCCTGGCCGACCCAGTTGGCGACCTCGAAGATCCACACGCCGGTCCACACCAGACGCCAGTCCTCGGCGAAGGTGCGGTAGATCAGGACGAGCACCGGGATGAGGACGACGCCGTAGAACAGCGGCGCCCAGTTGAGGTACGACGCCGCGGTGTCCACGCCGAAGGCGCGCACCAGGCCCGCGTTGAGCGTGAAGAAGCCCGGCCACTGGTCGTACGCCGCCATGTTCCCGGACAGCGGCACGCCCGGCCGCAACTCCTGGTTGGCCAGCAGGTGGTTGACCACCGCGTCGTGCTTGGACGCCCATGGGTAGCGCACCGCGTCGTACAGGATCGAGGTGGGCGCCTTGAGGGCGAAGAGCAGGGCCACGCTGTAGAGGCCGGGCCACCAGGGCGCGGTGCCGGCCCGCCGCAGACTGACGACGAATCCGCCGGTCAGGACGGCGAGCGAGAGGTAGAACGCGGCGGGCAGCCGGTCCATCAGGCCCCAGTCGTCCATGTGCCGGAAGTCGATGCCCGGCAGGGAGTACACCCACAGGGCGGTGGCCGACACCAACGGCAGCCAGGTGAAGAGGATCTGAGGTCTCATCAGGTCCGGCACGGAGCGGCGCCGAGCGCCCGCCGCCGGGCCGTCCGCCCGCTCGTCGGCCGCGTCACCGGGGGGCTGCTGCGCGCTCCCCCGGGCCGGTGCGGGCACACGGTGCTGCACAGTGCGACTCCCCCCACGCATGTGGTCACGGCCGTCACGCCGCGGTCCCCTGGCTGTCCCCTTCGAGCGAGTATAGGAACACTCCTCGCACCCGTGTGGCTACACCGCGAACGGCCCCGGGCCCGCTCATCCCGCGAAGACGGGACCCTTCACCGCGGCTCTCGTGCGGCGGTACAGCCGCCAGCCCACGGTCAGCGGCGAGTCGTTGTAGGGGGCGGCACGCGCCCCCTGCCCGCACATCCACGCCGTCACATCGGCGAGCGTGTGGCTCCGGCGCACGATGAGCCGGGCGATCCGGTACGCGTCGTCGCGCTCCGAACTGAGCGCGTGCCGTACCGCGACGGCCGTCTCGTAGCCGGCGGCGCGCGCGGCCCGGCGCACGGCGGGGTTGTTGTAGCCGTGCGGGTAGGCGAGATGGTCGATCCGGTGGCCGAGGACGTCCTCCAACTCGGCCTTGGCGTCGGCCAGTTCACGGTGCAGGGCCTGGCGCCCCAGGGTGTCGAGCTGGGGGTGCGAGACGGTGTGGGCGCCGATCTCCACTCCGTACTCCTCCAGGAGCCCGGCCTGACCGAGGGTCATCATCGGCGCGGGCGGCAGCAGACAGCGCCGGCCGCGCTTGATCGCGCCGGTGGTGAGGTAGGCGGTGGCGGGCACGCCCCGCTCGGCGAGCGCCTCCGCGGTGCGCCGGGGCAGGTCGGCGAAGCCGTCGTCGAAGGTGAGCACGACCGGCCGGGGCGGCAGCGGGGCCCGCCCGGCGAAGTGGGCGGCGAGCGTCCCGATGGTCACGGGGGTGCGTCCGCTGTCCCGGATCGCGTCCAGGTGGGCCTCGAACTGCCGCGGCGGGACGGTGAATTCGGCGATCCAGGCGGGCGGGTCCTCCATCACCGCGTGGTACAGGAGCACCGGGACGCCCGGCGCCCCCGCGCTCACCGGGTCACCTCCCACGGCCGCCGGTGGCCGCGCACCCGGTGCCGGGCGCGGAGGTAGCCGAGCGGCCCGTACAGCATGCCCCGGCGCTCCAGGCGGGACAGTGCCCGCGGCCACGGATGGTTCCGCGCGCCGTGCTCTCCGGGTACGGCCTGCTCCCCGGCGTCGCGGTGCGCGCTGATGGCGAGCGCGTGCGCGAGTCCGCGCGGCACCCGGGCGAGCAGCGCGGGCAGCAGGGCCGGGCGGCGGGCGATGATCGCGGTCAGATAGGCGGTGAGCCCGGCGCCGTAGCCGTAGGCCTGGTTCTCCAGATCGCGCCAGGTCTCGCGGTGGTGGTGCCAGACCAGCGCCTCGGGGGTGTAGCTGAGCCGGTGTCCGGCGACGACGACCCGGGCGAAGGCGTAGAGGTCGTCACCGCCCCTGGCCGGGGTGCCGGTACCGGTGGCCGGGTCGAAGCCGCCGATCGCACGGATGACGTCCGCCCGGAAGGCCATGTTGGCGCCGGAGCCGAACCGGCCCGCCGTGAACGGGAACAGCGGCTCGTCGGGCGGGGGTCTGCGCGGGTCGAAGTGGCGGGGCGCGAAGCCCTTGGTGAAGCCGCCGTGACTCTCCAGGAGGATCTGGGCGGGCGTGGTGAGGCGGGCGGGCAGGATCAGTCCGGTCGCACAGCCGAGCCGGGGGTCCGTCGCGAAGGGCGCGGCGAGCGAGGACAGCCAGCGCGGGTCGGCGATCACGTCGTCGTCCGTGAACGCGAGGATCTCGCCGTGCGCGGCGGCGACGCCCCGGTTGTGGGCGGCGGCGAGCCCCGGCACGGGCTCGACGGCGTAGCGGACGCCGAGCGGGGCGTAGCGGCGCTCGATCAGCTCGCGGGTCCGGTCGGTGGCGGGGTTGTTGTCGACGACGAGGATCTCGTGGTCGGGATGGTCCTGTGCGAGCAACGAGTCCAGGGCGCGGGCGAGTTGGGCGGACCGCTCGCGGGTCGCGACGACCACACTGGCGCGGACCGGCGTCGGCGCGGGCGCGGGCCGCTCCTCGGGCACGAACCCGGTGAGCTGCTTGCGGGCCGCCGCCGCCAGGACCCCGGCCGCGTCCTCGCCGTGGTGCACCCGCCCGAGGACCGTGCCGACCGGCCGCCCCCGCAGCCGGACCAGGACGTACACCTCGCCGGGGCCGATGGGCGGCCCGCCCGGCGCGGGTCTCAGGGAGAGCACGTCCCCGTCGAGCCCGTCCAGGTCCAGTTCCCCGACGCCGATCCCCTGCCCGGCGTCGCGCTGTCTCTCCAGGTCCTGGGCCCATGGCCCCTGCGGTGCCTGCGACGACCTGTCCCACACTGTGCTGTCCCCCCGTGCTCCGCGTCTTCCGATGGCCTCGACGGCCGCGCCCCGACGGGGGCTACCTTCCGGCGCCGCGCAACCGCGCGGCCCGCTTGAGGCCGCGCTGCGCGAACCCGGCGAGCCCCGGCCGTCGCCGTACGAACCCATGGGCCCGGCGGGAGGGCTCCCGGCCGATCCAGTGCAGCACCGCGCCCGCGCCCGGCCGGGTGGCGGCCCCTTCGTACACCGGTATCTCGCCGGTCTTCAGGGCGTCCTTGTACTCGGCGGCCCCCCGGCCGAGGTCGAGCATCCCGATGCCCTCGGCGGCCGCGGCCTCCGCCATCCGCAGATGGAGCACCAGGCCCGGCGAGTACTTGGCGTACTCCGGGTCGTACGACGGGAACCAGCAGGCCAGAACCGTGCGCGAGCGCAGCCCGAAGTGCGCGGCGATCGGCGCGTCCCCCGCGTACAGCACCGAGAGCACCCCCGAGCAACCGGGCGCGCGGGTGTGGGCGAGCTGTCGTACCAGGGTGCTGATCCACTCCTGGGCGAACCGGTCGCGCCGCCCGGTGCGGCGGTACTGCGCGGACTTCCACTCCATGAGGCGGGCCAGCGCCGCCGGGTCCCGCTCGTCGAAGACGAACCGGACCTCGCCCGTCTGACGCCCGAGTCTGCGCTCCTTGGCGGTGGTGGTCCGGAAGAACTTCGGCGACCGCTCCCGCAGGATCGCCTCGTACGCCGCGTAACCGGCTCCCACGTCGATCACGTAGGAGGCGTACTCGGCGGCGGCGTCCGGCACGAACAGGGACTGGCCGTCCTCCAGATTGTCGAACTCCCAGGAGGACAGCCCGCACGCACGCAGCAACTCACCACTGCCGCATGTCAGTTGAGACCGGCCGATGATCCCCTGGGCGTCCGAGACGCCGAACCCGATGGCGCGGCCCTGCCCCAACTTCCCTTTCTGGTAGGGGAAGAAGGCCGCGGGCTCGCCGCCCTCGTACACGACGGCCACCCGCGCCGAGGAGCGCACCCGGCCGACGGCCAGGGTGAACTCCGGCTCCATGAAAGGATTCTCCGGCGCCTGCGTCCTGGCCCGCAGTTCGCGCCAGACGTCCAGCTCCGCGGCGCTCAGATCGCCGGGTCTGACCACCCGCACACGCCCCCCGGCCCCTGCGGCGGCGCCGCTCCCGCGCGGACTGCCCATTTCGACCCCCCGGTCTCCCCCGAGCCACGCTGCCCCTGGACGGTACCGGTCGATTTCACCCGACGGTAGGTACCGTTCCGCGGTTTGTGACCATATGGAGACGCTTGGTACGCCGTCGACGTCGTGGCCCGTTCATGACCTGTGCGAGCGGGCGGTACGGGAGGGGCCGGGCGTACGGGTGGGGCGCCCGGCGTGAGCTAATGCACGGTATGAGCTACTTCATGACCGACCTGTCGGGCGCCTCCGTCGAAGAGCCCGACGAGGCCACGATGCGCACGATCCTCGACGGCCTGGCCGACGCCGACGACGAGCACCCCGATGTCTCCCTGACCCATGAGAACGGCTGGTCCCTGAGCGCCTTCCCGAGCGGCGAGCTGCTCTGGCTCCTCTGGGAGAACCTGGACGAGCCGGACGCACAGCCGCGCCAGATCCCGGCGGTGGCCAAGGACGAGGTGCTGCGGCTCTTCGGGCTGCTCGCGAGGGGCGAGACGGCGGAGATCGACCGCCTGGCCGCGTCCTGAGGCGCGGAGGTCGGACCTGAGCCCCGGAGGCGGCACGGGCCCCGGAGGCCGAGGGGCGTGCGGCGCATATTCACCGGGCAATCGCGCTCCCGTGCGCCGTCCCGGCCGGGGAACCGGCACCCCGGGTTCCGGGCATCTTCCCCTGCGTAGCCGGAGGCGCAGCGGTCCGGGGAGGGCCGCGCGGGCGAAGGGGACACGGCCGATGGAGAAATGGCTGTGGCGGCGGAGTTCATGCGGGACGGCGGATGCGGCGGCGGTGCCGCCGTCCGTCGCCCGGGAGCCGGATCCGGCGGCTCCCGAACGCAGGGTGGCCGGGGCGGCGACGGCCGCCGCGGCCGGCTCCGCCCCTCCTTCGTCCACGCCGGGGCCCGGCCCTTCCACGCCACTGGCCGGGCCCCGACCCCCGCACGCTCAGACCCGGCGGCCCGCCCGCCAGACCTCGTCGACCAGGGGCACGCCCGGGCGGTAGGCGAGGTGGACGTGCGAAGGCGCGTCCAGGAACGCCAGGTCCGCGCGGGCGCCGGGAGTCAGGCGTCCGATGTCGGTGCGGCGCAGTGCGGCGGCGCCGCCCGCGGTCGCCGACCAGAGCGCCTCGTCCGGCGTCATCCCCATGTCGCGTACGGCGAGCGCGATGCAGAACGGCATCGAGGACGTGAAGGACGAGCCCGGGTTGCAGTCGGTGGACAGCGCGACGGTCGCACCGGCGTCCAACAGCCGCCGCGCGTCCGGCCATTGAGCCCGGGTGGAGAACTCGGCACCGGGCAGCAGGGTCGCGACCGTCGCGCTGTTGGCGAGCGCGTCGACGTCCGCGTCCGTGAGGTGGGTGCAGTGGTCGGCGGAGGCGGCATCCAGCTCCACGGCGAGCTGTACGCCGGGCCCGTACGTCAGCTGGTTGGCGTGCACGCGCGCCAGCAGCCCCTTGGCCTGGCCTGCGGTGAGGACGGCCCGCGCCTGGTCCCCGTCGAAGGCGCCCTTCTCGCAGAACACGTCGACCCAACGGGCGTACGGGGCACAGGCGTCCAGCATCGCCCCGGTGACCAGGTCGACGTAGGCCGCCGGGTCGTCGGCGTACTCGGGGGCCACGATGTGCGCGCCGAGGTAGGTGACCTCGTCGGTGTGCTCGGCCGCGATGCGCAGGGCGCGGGCCTCGTCCTCGACGGTGAGCCCGTACCCGGACTTGGTCTCCTGGGTGGTGGTGCCCTGCCGCAGCGCCTCCGCGAGGTAGCGGGCGACGTTGGCGCCCAGCGCCTCGTCGCTCGCGGCGCGGGTGGCTGTGACCGTGGTGCGGATCCCGCCGGCCTGGTAGGGCCGGCCGCTCATGCGGGCGTTGAACTCCTGGGTCCGGTCGCCCGCGAAGACCAGGTGGGAGTGGGAGTCGACGAAGCCGGGGATGACGGCCCGGCCCTTCGCGTCGACGGCGTCGTCGGCGGCGGGGGCGTCGGCCGTGCGGCCGGCCCAGGCGATCCGCTCGCCCTCGATGACGAGGGCGGCGTCCTCGACGAGGCCGAGGGGCCCGTCCCCCCGCTCGGGGTCGTTGGTGACGAGGCTGCTGATGTTCCGCACGAGGGTGGTGCGCATGGGTTCCTTTCCGCATTCGGCTCCGGGTCGGCCGCCGGGGGGCTACGTTCGCAAGGCGGCGATCGCCGTCGACAGGGCCGAGGGCACATCCGGTACCAGGGCGTGGACCCCGTCCCGCACCACGACCCGGCCCCCCACCACCACGTGCCGCACATCGGACGCGGTCGCCGCGAACACCGCCGTCTCCGCGGCGAGCCGCGGCACCGCGCCGGCCGTCCGGACGGAGTCGAGCGCGATCGTGGCCAGGTCGGCCGGGGCCCCGGCCTCGATGCGGCCGGCCTCCGGCCAGCCGAGCGCCGCGTGGCCGTCGGCCGTCGCCGCGCGCAGCAGCGCGGCCGCCGTCCAGTGCCCCCGCCGCCGCGTTCGCAAGCGCTCGTCGAGCTCCATCGCACGCGCCTCTTCGAGGAGGTCGATCACCGCGTGGCTGTCGCTGCCCAGCGAGAGCGGGGAGCCCGCCCGCTGGAGGGCGACCGCGGGCCCGATGCCGTCGGCGAGGTCGCGTTCGGTCGTGGGGCACATGCATGTGCCCGTCGCGGTGGACCCGATGAGCGCGATGTCCCCGTCCGTGAGGTGGGTGTTGTGCACGCCCGTGGTCCGGGTGCCGAGCACCCCGTGCTCGGCGAGCAGCTGCGTGGGTGTCATGCCGTACGCGTCGAGGCAGCCCTCGTTCTCCGCGGTCTGCTCGGAGAGGTGGACGTGGAGCGGGGCCCGCCGGGCCTCGGCCCATGCGGCGACCGTGCCCAACTCCCTTGCGGGGACGGCCCGTACGGAGTGGACGGCCGCGCCGATCCGCGCGTGCTCCCGCTCCTTGAGCGCCGCGCAGCGCTCGGCCCACGCCTCGGCGGTGCCGTCCGAGAAGCGCAGCTGGTGGCGGTCGGGGGCCGCGCCGAAGCCGGAGGAGAGGTAGGCGGTGTCGAGCAGCGTGATGCGGATGCCCGCCTCGGCGGCCGCGGCGATCAGCGCCTCGCCCATCGCGTTGGGGTCGTCGTAGGGGGTGCCGTCCGGCGCGTGGTGCAGATAGTGGAACTCGCCGACGGCGGTGATCCCGGCGAGCGCCATCTCCGCGTACACCGCGCGGGCGAGCGCGTGGTAGGAGTCCGGGGTGAGCCGGGACGCGACCTGGTACATGGTCTCGCGCCAGGTCCAGAACGTCCCCGAGCCGACCTGCACGGTGGCGCGCAGGGCCCGGTGGAAGGCGTGCGAGTGGGCGTTGGCGAGGCCGGGCACGGTGAAGCCGCGCAGCACCTCGGCACCGGGCGGCGGGGCCTCGACTCCCGTGCGGACGGCGGAGATCCGGCCGTCGCCGGCGACCTCCACGACCACGCCCGGCTCGACGACGGGGTCGAGCCAGGCGTGCTCAAGCCAGTACGTCACCTGCACGCCAGGCCCTCCAGTACATCGGCGAGTGCGAGCACCCCGGCGACGCAGTCGTCCTCGCCGGCGAACTCGGCCGGGGAGTGCGAGACGCCCGTGGGGTTGCGTACGAACAGCATGGCGGTCGGGATCGAGCCGGACAGGATTCCGGCGTCGTGTCCCGCGCCGGTGCCGAGCACCGGGGTGTGACCGCCGAGGATCTTGGCGATCTCGTCCCGCAGGGCGTGCTCGAACTCCACGACGGGCGTGAAGGACTCCCGTACGACGCTGAGGTCCACGCCGTCGCGCTCGGCGCGCTCCTTCGCGGCCCGCTCGATCGCGGCGACGACCGTGTCCAGGGTGGACTGGTCGGCGGCCCGCGAGTCGAGCCAGCCGCGCACGAGGGAGGGGATGGCGTTGACGCCGTTGGGCTCGCAGGAGATCTTGCCGAACGTGGCGACCGCGCCCGCGAGTTCGGCCTCGCGGCGGGCGGCCAGGACGGTCTCGGCGTACGTCAGCATCGGGTCGCGGCGGTCCACCAGGCGAGTGGTGCCGGCGTGGTTGGCCTCGCCCGCGAAGTCGAACCGCCAGCGGCCGTGCGGCCAGATGGCGGAGGCGATGCCGACGGCGTCGCCGCTGAGGTCGAGGGCGCGGCCCTGTTCGACGTGCAGCTCCACGAACGCGCCGATGCGGGCGAGGCGTTCGGGGTCGGGGCCGATGGTGTCCGGGTCGTACCCGGCCCGCTCCATGGCCTGCGGGAGGCTGATCCCCTCCTGGTCGCGCAGGCGGTGCGCGGCGTCCACGGTGAGCTGTCCGGCGGTGAGCCGGGAGCCGACGCAGGCGAGGCCGAAGCGGGCGCCCTCCTCGTCACCGAAGTTGGTGACGGCGAGCGGGCGGGTCAACTCCGTTCCCCTGCGCCGCAGTTCGTCGAACGCGGCGAAGGACGAGACGACGCCGAGGGGGCCGTCGAAGGCGCCGCCGTCCGGGACGGAGTCCAGGTGCGAGCCGGTGACGACGGCGTCACCGGCCGCCGGATCGCCGTCCCAGGCCCACTGGTTGCCGTTCCGGTCCAGCTCGTAGGCGAGTCCGCGGGACTCGGCCTGCGCGCGGAACCACTCGCGGCACTCGGCGTCGGCGCCGGTCCAGGCGTGGCGGCGGTAGCCGCGGGTTTGGCTGTCGCGGCCGATGGGTGCCAGCTCGCGCCACATCTCCTGGAAGGAGGATCCCCCACCCCGCCCCTTCCCGAGACCCTCCGGGGGATGCGGCTGGGCTGCGGACCGTGTGTGGCTGGTCGCGCCACCGGCGGGGTTGGGGTTGGCCACCTCCGTGGCTGCGGCGGGGTCGCTGGGTCCCTGCTCGGCCGCGGACCGTGCGGGGCTGGTCGCGCAGTTCCCCGCGGCCCTGGAGGGGTCGGACGCGGGGAGCCCCGTCGCCTCGGCCGGGGTCGCGGCGGTTCCCGCGCCCCTGGCGGCACCGGGCGCCGGCGTGTTCAGCCCGGCCGGCGATTGAGGACGAGCGCCCTCAAGGCGCGAACGGGGGTCTGGGGGCGGAGCCCCCAGGGTCGGGTCGGGGGTCACTCGCTCTCGCCCTCCCGCATGGGAACGCGCACGCCCTTCTCGTCCGCCACCCGCTCGGCGATGTCGTACCCGGCGTCGACGTGCCGGATGACACCCATCCCGGGGTCGTTGGTGAGGACCCGGCGGATCTTCTCGCCCGCCAGCTTCGTACCGTCCGCCACCGAGACCTGCCCCGCGTGGATGGAGCGGCCCATGCCGACACCGCCACCGTGGTGGATGGACACCCAGGACGCCCCGGAGGCCACGTTCACCATGGCGTTCAGGAGCGGCCAGTCGGCGATCGCGTCGGAGCCGTCCAGCATCGCCTCGGTCTCGCGGTACGGGGAGGCCACCGAACCGCAGTCGAGGTGGTCGCGGCCGATCGCGAGCGGCGCCGCGAGCGTGCCGTTGCCGACCATGTCGTTGAACATGTCGCCCGCCTTGTCCCGCTCGCCCTGGCCGAGCCAGCAGATCCGCGCGGGCAGCCCCTGGAAGTGGACCCGCTCGCCCGCCATCTTGATCCAGCGGTGCAGCGACTCGTTCTCCGGGAAGAGGTCGAGCAGCGCCTTGTCCGTCTTGTGGATGTCGGACGCCTCACCCGAGAGGGCCGCCCAGCGGAAGGGTCCCTTGCCCTCGCAGAACAGCGGGCGGATGTAGGCCGGCACGAAGCCGGGGAAGTCGAACGCCCGCGCGTAGCCCGCCAGTTGGGCCTCGCCGCGGATCGAGTTGCCGTAGTCGAAGACCTCGGCGCCGGCGTCCATGAAGCCGACCATCGCCTCGACGTGCCGCGCCATCGACTCACGGGCGCGGGTGGTGAAGCCCGCCGGGTCCTTCGCCGCGTACGCCGCCATGTCGTCGAAGGCGACGCCGACGGGCAGGTACGCGAGCGGGTCGTGGGCCGAGGTCTGGTCGGTCACGATGTCGATGGGGGCGCCTTCGGCGAGCATCCTCGGGAGGAGTTCCGCCGCGTTGCCGAGCAGGCCGATGGAGAGCGGCTTGCGGGCGTCGCGCGCCTCGACCGCCAACTGGAGCGCGTGCTCCAGGGAGTCGGCCCGCACGTCCAGGTAGCGGTGCTCGATCCGGCGCTCGATGGCGCGCGGGTCGACGTCGATACAGATCGCGACGCCGTCGTTCATCGTCACGGCGAGCGGCTGGGCGCCGCCCATGCCGCCGAGCCCGGCGGTCAGGGTGATCGTCCCGGCGAGCGTGCCGTGGAACTTCTTCGCCGCGACCGCGGCGAACGTCTCGTACGTGCCCTGGAGGATGCCCTGCGTGCCGATGTAGATCCAGGAGCCGGCCGTCATCTGGCCGTACATGGTGAGGCCGAGGGCCTCCAGACGGCGGAACTCCTCCCAGTTCGCCCAGTCGCCGACCAGGTTGGAGTTGGCGATCAGGACGCGCGGCGCCCACTCGTGGGTCTGCATGACGCCGACCGGCCGACCCGACTGGACCAGCATCGTCTCGTCCTGCTTCAGGGTGCGCAGCGTACGCACCATCGCGTCGAAGGAGCGCCAGTCACGGGCGGCCTTGCCGGTGCCGCCGTAGACGACGAGCTTGTCGGGGTGCTCGGCGACCTCGGGGTCGAGGTTGTTCTGGAGCATGCGCAGCGCGGCTTCCTGCTGCCATCCCAGGGCGCTCAGTTCCGTACCGCGCGGTGCCCGTACGGGGCGGGGTCCTGACATGGCGATGCCTCCTCGTGACCTGATCCAGTTATTCACATCCTGGGTTACTGAATAGAACTAGTCAATAGCGGCGTAGGCTCTGCGGGCGGGCCGACCCGGTGATTGGCTGGATCGCATGACTTCCCAGGCAACGTCCGCCACGGCCGGGACCACCGCGGCCGAGCGCCGCGATCAGGCCGTGCGGGCCGCGGTGGAGCAGGGTCTGGCCGGGCCGGACGCCGCCATCGTCGCCCTCCTCGACATCACCGGCATCCGCGCGGGCGCCGCCGCCCTGCGGGACGCCTTCGCCGCCGTCACCGAGGCCCCCGTGCTGCACGCCTTCGCCGTAAAGGCCTGCCCGCTGGTGCCGGTGCTCCGGCTGCTGCGCGCGGAGGGGATCGGCGCCGAGGTCGCGAGCCCGGGCGAGCTGGCGCTGGCCCGCGCCGCCGGAACGGCGGCCGCCGACACCGTGCTCGACTCCCCCGCCAAGACCCCCGCCGAACTGCGCGAGGCGCTCGCCCTGGGTATCGCGGTGAACGCGGACAACCCGCAGGAGCTGGCCCGCATCGACGCGCTGGTGGCGTCGACGCCCACCACCTCGCCGATCGGCCTGCGGGTCAATCCGCAGCTCGGCGCCGGGTCCATCGACGCGCTGTCCACGGCGACGGCCACGTCCAAGTTCGGCGTCGCGCTGCTCGACGACGGCGCGCGGGACTGGGTCGTACGGGCCTATCGCGAGCGCCCCTGGCTGACCCGGCTGCACACGCACTCCGGCTCGCAGGGCGTGGCGCTCTCCCTCATGGCGCGGGGCGTACGGGTGGCCTACGAGCTGGCCGAGGAGATCAACGCGGCGGTAGGGCGCCGGCAGGTCGACACCGTCGACATCGGCGGAGGACTTCCGGTCAACTTCGGCTCCGACGAGGAGACACCGACGTACGCCTCCTACGCCCGGCTCCTCAAGGAGGAGGTGCCGGGTCTGTTCGACGGGCGGTACGGCCTGGTGACCGAATTCGGGCGCTCGCTGCTCGCCAAGCACGGCACGGTTCTCGCCCGGGTCGAGTACGCGAAGAGCTCGGGCGGCCGGCCCATCGCGGTCACCCACGCCGGGGTGCAGATCGCCGCCCGCACCGTGTACGCGCCCGCCTCCTGGCCGCTGCGGATCGCGGCGTACGACGCGAAGGGCCGCCCCAAGTCGGGGCCGTCCGTCGCCCAGGACATCGCGGGGCCCGCCTGCTTCGCGGGCGATCTGCTCGCCGAGAACCGCCCGCTGCCGCTGCTCGAACAGGGCGACTACACCGGAATTCTGGACACGGGCGCCTATTATTTCGCCCACCACTACTCCTACAACTCCCTGGCCAGGCCGGGCGTTTACGGCTTCACGGCGAGCGACGAGGGTGTCCGGTTCGCGACCGTGCGCGACCCCCAGCCCATCGAGGACCTGGTCGCGGAGGCGGGCGGCGCCCACGCCGACGGGCTCCTGTGAGCCGTCGGGCATAGTCCCGCCCGTCCCGAACTGCCGCGCCCACAGCAGGAGTTCGGTTTCTGCCCAAAGGGCCGCACCCTAGCCAAGCGTGGCAAGCGCCGCTGGAAAATGCCAGAACTCCCACCAGCGGTTGCAACGGTGCGTAACGTCTTGGTCGCTGCCGCACGCCCGTTCCGGCGGCCCTTCGTGACATCCATGCGCCGCGCCGGGAGGAGGTTCCGCGTGCCCGGAATCGACGAGTGCCTGCTTGAGGCGATGCTGCTCCCCGGAGCGCTCGGGGCGGGTGTGGCCGACTGGACGAGCGGGCTCGCGCTCGGCGCCATCGGCCAGTCGCCCGGCGGGGACCACGAGGCGACCGCCGCCGAGACCGCCGAGCTGGCCCGTACGGCCGCCGAGCATCCGGGGTTCGGCGCCGCCGCCGAGGAGGGCTCGGCCGTCGGCCCGCCCGTCGAGGACCTGATCATCACCACCCGTACCGCCTATCACGTGCTCTGTTTCGTCGAGACGGCCTTCGACAGCAGCGTCTTCCTGCATCTGTGGCTGGACCGCCAGGACGGCAATCTCGCGCTCGCCCGGCTGCGCCTTCGCGACCTGGCCGAACGGCTGGTGCTGTGATGAGCACCGCGATACGGAAGCCGCCCCAGGAGACGCGGCACGGCGTCTCCCCCATGCTGGTCCGGCTCGTCACCGAACGGGCCACCGGCGCCCTGCTGCGCGACCGCGGCACCCTCTACCTCTGCGACGGCCAGGTGGTGCACGCGGAGAGCCCCGCGGCCCCCGGCATCGACGTGCTGCTCACCGCCGCCGGGCGGCTGCGCCCCGAGGGCTGGCAGGAGGCCGTGGACCGGGCGGGGCCGCGCGGCCGGGTCGGCCGGTTCCTGGTGGAGAGCGGCCAGGTGGGCGACGGCGAACTGGAGATATGCCACCTCGGCGCGCTGCACGACGCGGCGTTCTTCGCGCTCGCCCCCACCAGCGGCCCCACCCGCTTCCGCTACGGCGTCGCGCACTGGATGGGCCCGGTCAGACCGGTGCCGGCCGAGGCGGTGGAGCGGGAGGCGGCCCGCCGCAGGGAGCTCCTGGAGGGGATCTGGCCCTGCCCGGACCTGGACACCGCCCCCGTCGTGCGCAGCACGCGCCCGCCGGACGCGCCGCTCACCCCGCGCCAGCGGGCGGTGCTCGCCCTGGCCGACGGGGCGCGCACCCCGCTGGACATCGCGCGGCTGCTCGGCCGGCCCGCCTTCCACACCCTGGTCGACATGCGCAGGCTGGCGGCCGTCGGGGCCGTCGAGCCCCCGCGCGCCCCCGCGCCGCCGCCGGACACCCACGCCTGGGCCGCCCGGATGGCCGCCGAGACGACCGCCCCCGACGTGGCGCTGCTGCGGCGGCTGCGCGACGCACTGGAGGCCACGCTGTGATCCGCGCACTGCGGCAGCGTGCCGAGAGGAGACAGCTCATGGCGGCCGAGACGGAAGTCGCCGAAGTCCTCGAAGAACTACGGCGGTTGAGGGCCCGGCTGCCCCAGCTCACCGGCGCGCTCGCCGCGAGCGCGGACGGTTTCGTGCTCGCCCAGGACGGCGCGGCCGATGCCGTCGAAGGGGTCGCGGCGCTCACCGCGGCGGCCCTCGGCGTCGCCCAGCGGCTGACCGAGACGACCGGACAGGGCGGCTTCCGCGAGCTCCTCGTGCGCGGCGAGACGGGTTACGTCGCCACGTACGCGGCGGGCTGCAACGCCGTGCTCACCCTCCTCGCGGAGCCCCGCGTCAACGTCGGCCGGCTGCACCTCGAAGCCCGCCGCTCCAGCACGCGCGTCGGCGAGCTGATCGACGGCGCCCTCGACCGGCAGGAGACCCCATGAACGGCACCGGCACACCGAGCCGGAACAGCCCCCGAAGGAAAGGAACGACGACACCCATGAGCAACACCGAAACGACGCTCAAGGAAGCGATGACCTCGATCGAGGGCGCCCTCGGCGCGGCCCTGGTCGACTACAGCAGCGGCATGGCCCTCGGCACCCTGGGCGGCGGCAAGGAACTCGACCTGACGGTCGCCGCGGCAGGCAACACCGACGTGGTGCGCGCCAAGGTGCGGACCATGGAGATGCTCGGCCTCAAGGAGGAGATCGAGGACATCCTGATCACGCTCGGCAGTCAGTACCACCTGATCCGGCTCCTCAAGGGCCGGGGCAACAGTGGCCTGTTCCTCTACCTCGCCCTGGACAAGAAGCGGGCCAACCTGGCCATGGCCCGCCACCAGCTGCGGAAGATCGAGGACGAGCTGGAGGTGTGAACTCCGTTCCGTCAAGGGGCCGTTCAGTGACGCCGCGCCCCGCCGGGCGCGGCGTCGCCCGCGCCGAGCCCGGTCGTCCGGAAGCCCCGCACCGCCCTGCCGACCGGTGCACCGCGCGGCACCCAGTCGGTGCGCACCCACAGGAGCGCACCGGCCGCGCGCTCGGTCCGGCCGAGCCACGCCGCCTTGAGCCGGAGCCCGGCGCCCGCGCCCGCCATCAGCAGGCCGCCCGCGCCGGGCAGCGCGAAGGACGATCCCGCCGCCACCACGAAGGCGAGGAGCAGCCACCAGCGCCAGGCCCGTCGCCACGTGCCTACGGTCACGGCCCGGTCCTGGAGGAAGTCGGCCTTGGCGGCGCGGGTGGCGGCCTCGGCGAAGTGCGCGTAGCGCCGGCGCCGGGCCCCGAACACGACGGCCGCCGTGACGAGGAACAGGGCCGCGCCCGCGAGCAGCCCGATCCGCCGGCCGGTCAGGCTCACCGGAAGCACCGCCCCGAGCCCCGCGGCCACCAGCCCGAGCCACCACAAAGGGGCCGCCCCGGCCCGTACGACCACCGCCACGCGCGCCAACGCGACGCCTCCGCGCCCCATGTCCCCGCACCTCCATGCCTCGCTTTGCTGGCGCGGAGGTTAGCCCGGCAATCTGAGCGGTTCGTGAGAGGCCACGCCGCTTGGCCCCCGGCGGAGCCGCTCGCGCCGTTCCTCGCGCCCCTGCCCCCTTCGGCCTCGCACCGTGCCCGCTTCTCGCGCCCCTGGCAGTAACGGTGCCGGGGCATCGTCAGCCCGTCATGGGGGTCCCCCCTGGCCCTTAGGGCCTTGGGGGAGTTCGAGGACGAGCGCCGTTCAGGCGCGAACGGGGTCTGGGGCGGAGCCGCAGGGAGGCGGGGCTCGGGGTGGCTACTCCACGAACAGCCCCCGCGCGGCGGCCCGCGCGTCGAACTCCTCCAGGCGGGCCTGCGCGTCCGGCAGGTCGTCGCACATGGCCTCCAGAAGCACCCGCCCCAGCAGCATCGGCGCACACGCCGTGTCGAAGGCGAGCCCGGTGCCGACCGCCGCCGGAATCAGCAGATCGCTGTACCTGGCGACCGGTGCGAACGCCGAGTCGGCGACCGTGACCACGGTGAGCCCCGCGGACTGGGCGTACGCGAGCGCCTCCACGACCTCCTTGGGGTGGCGCGGCAGCGCGAAGCACAGCAGCGCCGAAGCCCCCGCCCGCAGCGCCGCGTCGATCCGGTCGGCCAGCATGGTGCCGCCCTCGTCGAGCAGGCGGACGTCGGGGTGGACCTTGGCCGCGAAGTAGGCGAAGCCGCGGGCCTGCGAGGAGGCCGCGCGCAGGCCGAGCACGGGCAGCGGGCGCGAGGCGGCGAGCAGGCGGCCCGCGCTCTCGACCGGGCCCGGGTCGGCGAGCAGCCCGGCCAGGTGCTGGAGGTTCTCGATCTCGGCCCGCACCGCCTGCTGGTACTCGTTGTACGAGGTCTCGACGGCCGCCTCGGCCGGGGCGGGAGCCACCTCGCGCAGATGGCGGCGCAGCGCCGGGTAGCCGTCGAAGCCGAGGGCGACCGCGAACCGGGTCACCGACGGCTGGCTGACCCCGGCGAGTTCGGCGAGCTCGACGCTGGACAGGAACGGCACGTCGGCGGCGCGGCGCACCATGCAGTGCGCGATGCGCCGCTGGGTCGGGGTGAGCCGGTGCCCCTCGAAGAGCTGTTGCAGCCGTGCGGCAGGGCCCTCGCTCATGCCGTCCCCCTTCATGCGTGCCTGTCCTTCATGCGTGACTGTCCTTGAACCGGTCGAGCAGTGCGGCGGCCTTGTCGACGTCGTCGGTCAGCGGCCGGTCGGTGACATCCTCGTCGAGCACCGCGTCCGCGAGCGCGTACGCCCGCCCGACCGGCAGATCCGGGTCGGGGCGCAGCCCGCGCTGGCGCAACGCCCTTACCGCCGCGACGAGTTCGCACCCCACCACGAGCCGCAGCGCCCCGCCGAGCCGCAGTGTCTGGCGGGCCGCGAGCGAGGCGAAGCTGGCCTGCTCCTCGACGCCCCGAGAGAGTACAGCGTGGCCGAGCGAGGCCGGGGCGGCGAAGGCCCGCAGATCGCCGAGAGCGGCGCCGGCCGCGTACTCCAGGATCATCACGCCCGACGAGGCGGCCTCGCCGTCGGCGAGGAACGGCTTGAGCCGGGTGTAGGCGGGCTCGTTGAGCGCGGACAGGCGCGAGGTGGAAAGCCGCGCGACCTGGGTGACCGAGAGCCTGAAGTGGTCGAGCGCCAGGGCGAGTTGGGCCAGGTAGAAGCCGCCGTGGTGGTAGGCGGCGAGGTCGTCGGACGAGATCAGCGGGTTCTCGGCGGCGGCGTTGATCTCGACCGCCAGCACCCGCTCCAGGGCGTCGGCCGCGTCGTGCGCGGGCCCGTGGATCTGCGGCAGACAGCGGAAGCCGTACGGGTCCTGGATGCGGCCGAGCGGCGGGGTGGGCCGCTCGGGGGCGCCGAGCAGCTCGCGCATGCGGGCGGCGGTGGCGTACGAGCCGGGGTGCGGGCGGGCCGCGTGCACCGGCTCGGCGTACGCCTCGTAGGAGCCGTCCACGGCGAGCAGCGAGAAGGCCCCGACGATCTCGGTGGCCGCGATCAGGCGGCGCAGTTCGTCGAGGGCGAGCGCGGCCTGGCCGAGGGTGAGCGCGTTGGAGCTGATCAGGGCGAGGGCGTCGTTGTTGTCGAGGGGCTGCGCCTCGGGCTCGGGGCCGCCCTGCCAGGGGTGTTCCCCGGCGAGCGCGAGGCCGACCTGGGAGAGGGCGGCGATGTCGCCGGTGCCGACCGAGCCGAACTCGTTGACCACCGGATGCGCTCCGGCCTCCAGGGCCTCGCACAGCGCGCCGACGACGCTGGGGCGAAGGCCCGCGCCGCCCGCGAGCAGTTGGTTGGCCCGCACCGCGAGCATCGCGCGGACCTCGCGGGCGGGCAGCGGGGCGCCGATCGCCCCGGCGTGGCTGCGCAGCAGGCGCAGGCCGTGCCCGGCGGCGGCCTCGGTCGGCACGGCCTCGCTGCGGTTGGCGCCGACCCCGGTCGAGCGGCCGTACACCCGCCCGGAGGCGGCGAGTTCGCGGGCGGTGTGCCAGGCGTGCTCGACGCGGCGCATCGCCCCGGTGCCGGGCACCGGGCGGGCGGTGCCGTCGGCGAGCCGGACGACGTCGGCGACGGGCAGGGTCTCGCCGTCGAGGACGACGACCCCGGCCGGCGAATCCTGCGAGGCGTCCACGACGTGGGACGACAACATGCGCGAACACCACCATTTCCGGACGCGGCGACAACGGCCCGGGTGCGAGCCATTGACAAGTTATTCAGACACCCAGAACTCTGCATGACGATATACAGCCGGGCAAGCCTTCACGCCTCCTCGTCCCGAAGGAGCACACCCTCCCCATGGCCGAACCAGTCGAATCCCCAGGCCGGACCGCCTCTCTCGTCGAGCGCCGCTCCATCGACGTCGTCCCCGACGCCGAGCGGCACGGCACCGCCTTCAGCCAGTTCACGCTCTGGCTCGGCGCCAACCTCCAGATCACCGCCGTCGTGACCGGCGCCCTCGCCGTGGTGTTCGGCGGTGGCGCGTTCTGGTCGCTCGTCGGCCTGGTCGTCGGCAACCTCCTGGGCGGCGCCGTCATGGCGCTGCACTCCGCGCAGGGCCCGCGCCTCGGGCTGCCCCAGATGATCTCCTCGCGGGCCCAGTTCGGCGTGCGCGGGGCGGTGGTGCCGCTGCTCCTGGTGATCGTGATGTACGTCGGCTTCTTCGCCAGCGGCAGCGTGCTCGCCGGTCAGGCGGTCGGCGAGCTCACCCACCTCGGCGAGACCCCCGGCATCGTGATCTTCGCCCTGATCACCGCGGTGACGGCGACGATCGGCTACCGGGTCATCCACGCGCTCGGCCGGGTGGCCAGCGTGATCTGCGCGCTCGCCTTCGTCTACCTCGGCATCCGCCTCCTGGACCGCGTCGACCTCACGACGGTCCTGCACGACCGGGCGTTCCACCTGCCGATGTTCCTGCTCGCCGTATCGCTGTCCGCGTCCTGGCAGCTCGCGTTCGGCCCGTACGTCGCGGACTACTCGCGCTACCTGCCCCGCACGACCAGCGGCCGTGCCACCTTCTGGTGGACGCTGGCCGGGTCCGCGCTCGGGTCGCAGTGGTCGATGACCTTCGGCGTCCTGGTGGCCGCCACCGCCGGCGACGCCTTCCTCGACAACCAGGTCGGGTACGTCGTCGGCCTCGGCGGCGCCGGCCTGATCGCCTCGTTCCTGTACTTCACGATCGCTCTCGGCAAGCTCACCATCAACGTGCTCAACACCTATGGCGGCTTCATGTCGATGGTGACCAGCGTCAGCGGGTTCCGCGCCCAGAAGACCATCGGGCCGCGCGCCCGGGCCCTCTACATCGGCGGCATCATGGTGGCCGGCACGGCGGTCGCCCTCGCGGGCAAGGACTCGTTCCTGACCTCGTTCAAGGACTTCCTGCTGTTCCTGCTGACCTTCTTCACGCCGTGGTCGGCGATCAACCTGGTCGACTACTACCTGATCTCCCGCGAGCGCTACGACATACCGGCCCTCTTCGACGCGCGGGGCCGCTACGGCGCCTGGCGCTGGGACGCCCTGGCGGTCTACGTCGTCGGCGTACTCGCCCAACTCCCCTTCCTGGCCACCAGCTTCTACACCGGCCCGCTCGTCGCGCCCCTCGGCGGCGCCGACCTCTCCTGGCTCGTGGGGCTCGCGGTCCCGGCGGCGCTCTTCTTCGTGCTGGCACGGGGACGGAATACGGGGGGTAGCCCCACTGTGGATCCGGGCTCCGCTGCGTACCTTGAAAACCATGGATGTCCGTGATCCCGCGCCCAGGCCCAGTCTCGTGAAGGACGCCGAGCTCAAGAAGGAGCTCGACGCCACCCTGCACGCCCGCAGGGAGCTCGGCGCGGACTACGAGCCCGCCCTCATCGAGTCCTTCCTGGAGAAGGTGGAGCAGCGCGTCGATGCGTCCGTGGACCGGCGGGTGCGGCGGCAGCTGGCGGAGCAGCAGATAGTCGTGGCCCGCGGCGGCCGCCCGGCCCGCAGCGGTTCGGAGAGCCACTTCGGCGAGCGCTTCGGCTTCGCCCTGATCTCGCTGGTCCTCGCGGTGCCGCTGTCCGCGATCGGCGGGGTCAACGGCGGCTTCGACGGCCTCGTCGTGACCTGGCTCGGCATCGTCGGCGTCAACGCGGTGCACGCGGCCCATCGCTGGCCCTGGCTGAAGAGCCGGCGGCCCGGCGCGGAGGGCTGAGCTCAACCGCCTTGTGCGCCAGCCTTGTTGACGGCCCCGCGCAGGAGTGGTCGCGGGGACCGCCGCACCCCCGGGTTGCCCGAGGGGCGGGACGACGGCGGTCCCCGCGAGGGACACGGGTCCGGGTCAGAACCGGTCCGCGTCCTGGGCGTCCTGGGAGATCCGGGAGCCGCTCCGGAGGTTCCTGACGCCGCTGGTGTGCCGGCCGGGGCCCCCTGCCCGGGTTCCCCCGCCGACATCCACCACTGTGCACGAGCCGTGTTAAGCCGGTGCTGCGCGCACATGTCGCGCTCGTACCGTTCGCACGACATCACCGGGCGCCGCCCCCGAACGCACCCGGCCCCCGCTTCCCGCGAGCGAGTCGCGGGGAAGCGGGGGCCGGGTGACCGGGTGACCGGGCGCTACGGCAGCTGCTGCGGCGTGCGGGCGAGGAACGCCAGCAGGTCCTGGCGGCTGACCACACCGGTCGGCTTGCCCTCGACCAGCACGATCGCCGCGTCCGCCTTGCCGAGCACGGACATCAGGTCGCCGACCGGCTCGCCGGAGCCGACCTGCGGCAGCGGCGCGCTCATGTGCTTCTCCAGCGGGTCGTCGAGCAGGGCCCGCTGGGTGAACAGGGCGTCGAGCAGTTCGCGCTCGACGACCGAGCCGATGACCTCGGCGGCCATCACATCGGGGTGCCCCGCGCCCGGCTTCACGATGGGCATCTGCGAGACGCCGTACTCGCGCAGCACCTCGATGGCCTGGCCGACCGTCTCCTCGGGGTGCATGTGCACCAGCGAGGGCAGGTGGCCGGCCTCCTTGAAGCCGAGCACGTCGGAGACGCGCGCCGAGGGACCGGCCTCCTCCAGGAAGCCGTAGTCCGCCATCCACTCGTCGTTGAAGATCTTCGAGAGGTAGCCGCGGCCGGAGTCCGGAAGCAGCACGACGACCACGTCGTCGGGGCCGAGGCCCTCGGCGACCTTCAGCGCCGCCACCACGGCCATGCCGCAGGAGCCGCCGACCAGGAGGCCCTCCTCCTTGGCGAGGCGGCGGGTCATCTGGAAGGAGTCCTTGTCGGACACGGCGACGATCTCGTCGGTGACGTCCTGGTCGTAGGCGGTCGGCCAGAAGTCCTCGCCGACGCCCTCCACCAGGTACGGACGGCCGGAGCCGCCGCTGTAGACCGAGCCCTCCGGGTCCGCGCCGACGACGCGCACCTTCCCCTCGCTGGCCTCCTTGAGGTAGCGGCCGGTGCCGGAGATGGTGCCGCCGGTGCCGACGCCCGCGACGAAATGGGTGATCTTCCCGTCGGTCTGCTCCCACAGCTCGGGACCGGTGGTCTCGTAGTGCGAACGGGGGTTGTTCGGGTTGCTGTACTGGTCCGGCTTCCAGGCCCCGGGCGTCTCGCGCACCAGGCGGTCGGAGACGTTGTAGTACGAGTCCGGGTGCTCGGGGTCGACGGCGGTCGGGCAGACCACGACCTCGGCTCCGTACGCGCGCAGGACGTTGATCTTGTCCGTGGAGACCTTGTCAGGGCAGACGAAGATGCACTTGTAGCCCTTCTGCTGGGCCACGATCGCCAGGCCCACACCCGTGTTGCCGCTGGTCGGCTCGACGATGGTGCCACCGGGCTTGAGGGCGCCGGACTGCTCGGCGGCCTCGATCATGCGGACGGCGATCCGGTCCTTGACCGAGCCGCCGGGGTTGAAGTACTCGACCTTGGCCAGGACGGTCGCCTGAATGCCCTGGGTCACACTGTTGAGCCTCACCAGCGGGGTGTTGCCTACGAGGCTGATCATCGAGTCGTGGAATCGCACCGTTGTCTCCGGGTCTCCGATTAGGTCCCGCCAGCGTATGCGGACCAGGACGGGGCGTTCACCTTCGCACGGGATTGAGCGACACCCGCTACCGGGCAGTTAGCTGTTGTACGACTGCAAGCTCCATGGAGGTGGCGGTGGCGGGGACCGGTTCGAGGGCGAGGGTGGCGCGGCGGATCGCGACGGGCGCGGCATTCGGCGGCGGCGGCATCGGGCTGATCGCGGGCGCCGCGGTGGGCGTCGTGCTCGCCGAGGTCGCGCTGGCGAAACGCTCGGTGGGCGGCGGCTCCCCCCAGGCCCCGAACGCCGACGGGCTGTACGGCACCGCCTTCGCGGACGGTACGAAGCCCCTCAGGCTCGGCATGCTGGGCGACTCCACGGCGGCCGGGCAGGGGGTGCGCCGGGCGGGCCAGACCCCGGCCGCGCTGCTCGCGTCCGGGCTCGCGGCGGTCGCCGAGCGCATGGTGACGCTGCGGAACGTGGCGCTGCCCGGCGCCCGCTCGGACGACCTGGAACGCCAGGTGTCCCTGCTGCTCGCCGACCCGAACCGGATCCCGGACGTCTGCGTGATCATGATCGGCGCGAACGACGTCACCACCCGGATGGCACCCACCGCCTCGGTGCGCTACCTCTCCACCGCGGTGCGCCGGCTGCGTACCGCCGGGGCCGAGGTGGTGGTGGGCACCTGTCCCGACCTCGGCACCATCGAGCCGGTCTACCAGCCGCTGCGCTGGCTGGCCCGGCGGGTCTCGCGCCAGCTCGCGGCGGCGCAGACGATCGTGGTGGTGGAGCAGGGCGGGCGCACGGTGTCGCTGGGCCATCTGCTCGGCCCGGAGTTCGAGCAGAACCCGCGGGAGCTGTTCGGTCCCGACAACTACCACCCCTCGGCCGAGGGCTACGCGACCGCGGCGATGGCGGTGCTGCCCACGCTGTGCGCCTCGCTCGGCCTGTGGCCCGAGTCCGACCACCCCGACGCCTCGCGCAACGAGGACATCCTGCCGGTGGCGAAGGCGGCCTCGGCCGCGGCCGCTCAGGCCGGCACCGAGGTCACCGGGGCGCGGGCGCCCTGGGCCCTGCTCAAGTACCGCCGCCGCAGGCGGCTGCCGGCCCCGGTGGAGCCGGCCCCCAACGGCTCGCACACGGGGCGGTAGGGGGCGGCCCGGGGGCTTCCGGAAGCCACCGGGCGCCGCGGGGCGGTCCCGCGCAGCCGCTTGGACCGCAGGCCTGACCGCAGGCCCGGCCGAAGGCCAGGGAGCCGCACGGCGTGCGCCCTGAGCGACCGCTTAGAAAAGAGTCCGGCATCACACGCCACCCCGGATGACCAATCCACTACGTGCGGGTAACTTCCCAGGGAGTCCTGCCTTCCCATCCCCTGGAGCCGTGATGCCCGAAGCCGTGATCGTCTCGACCGCCCGCTCCCCCATCGGCCGCGCCTTCAAGGGCTCGCTCAAGGACCTCCGCCCCGACGACCTCACGGCCACGATCATCCAGGCCGCGCTCGCCAAGGTGCCCGGCCTCGACCCGCGCGACATCGACGACCTGATGCTCGGCTGCGGACTGCCCGGCGGCGAGCAGGGCCACAACCTGGGCCGCATCGTGGCCGTACAGATGGGCATGGACCACCTGCCGGGCTGCACGATCACCCGGTACTGCTCGTCCTCGCTCCAGACCTCCCGCATGGCCCTGCACGCCATCAAGGCGGGCGAGGGCGACGTGTTCATCTCGGCCGGTGTCGAGATGGTCTCCCGCTCGGTCAAGGGCAGCAGCGACGGCCTGCCGGACACCCACAACCCGCTCTTCGCCGACGCCGAGGCGCGCACCGCCGCCGTCGCGCAGTCCGAGGGCGCCTCCTGGCACGACCCGCGCGAGGACGGCCTCATCCCGGACGCGTACATCGCGATGGGCCAGACCGCCGAGAACCTGGCCCGCCTCAAGGGCATCTCGCGCCAGGAGATGGACGAGTTCGGCGTGCGCTCGCAGAACCTCGCCGAGGAAGCCATCAAGAACGGCTTCTGGGAGCGGGAGATCACCCCCGTCACGACCCCGGACGGCACCGTGGTCGGCAAGGACGACGGCCCCCGCGCCGGCGTCACCGTCGAGGGCGTGTCGGGCCTCAAGCCCGTCTTCCGCCCCGACGGGCTCGTCACGGCCGGCAACTGCTGTCCGCTCAACGACGGCGCCGCCGCCCTGGTGATCATGAGCGACACCAAGGCGCGCGAGCTGGGCCTGACCCCGCTGGCCCGCATCGTCTCCACCGGCGTCACGGGCCTGTCGCCCGAGATCATGGGCCTCGGCCCGGTCGAGGCGTCCCGCCAGGCGCTGAAGCGCGCCGGCCTGACCGTGGACGACATCGACCTCTTCGAGATCAACGAGGCCTTCGCCGCCCAGGTGATCCCGTCCTACCAGGACCTCGGCATCCCGCTGGACAAGCTGAACGTGAACGGCGGCGCCATCGCCGTCGGCCACCCCTTCGGCATGACCGGCGCCCGCATCACCGGCACGCTGATCAACAGCCTCCAGTTCCACGACAAGCAGTTCGGCCTGGAGACCATGTGCGTCGGCGGCGGCCAGGGCATGGCGATGGTCGTCGAGCGCCTGAGCTGATGCCTCAACCGGGCGGCCGGAGCGCTGTGTTGACCGTCGGTCGACGCAGGGTTGACGCCCCGGCCGCCACAGGTTGAACGCGGAGGGCGACGCCGGTGCCTCTGACCAGGGCACTCCTCTCCCACAGGGCGCTCACAGCCAATCGTTCCGCGTCCTAACCGTGACCGAATCTCCCCCAGGATGTGACGTATCTCTTGCGGGAAGAGAATTTCCCCAGGTCAGCGTAGGTGCGGGGTTAAACCCCAGGCCCAAAGACCTGTCCATTTCGTGACGTAATGCACTGACACCACGAGCGGGCTCACGACAAGCTGATGTAGGAAGTCGGGGAATCGTTTGAATCCGGGAGTAAGTCAGTGAGCGCCATGCCTCTTGCCCTGCTGCTGACCACGGCCGCTGCCACGGCCGTGGGCGCCGCTGCCCTGCACGCCGCCCACGGGCTGCGCAAGCAGGTGGTGGCTCTGCGCGAAGACCTGGCAGCCGCCCGTGCCGAACACCGCACCGACCACGTGACCCTGCCCCAGCAGGCCCGCTCCGCCGGGACCCCGGCCGCCGAGATACGGGCCGCCGTCGCCGAGGCGCTCGCCGAGGAGCGGGAGCGCGAGCTGGCCGAGGCGCGCGCCTTCTGGGCCGCCCAGGAGGCCAGGGACGCCGCCGACGCGCCCTCCCCGATGCTGGGCGGGCTCGCCGGACTCGGCGAGGACGCCGCGTTCTTCCTGCCCCGTCAGGCGGACTTCGCGGGCCTGGAGGCCGAGGCCCTGGAGATGGCCGAGGCCCTGGAGACCGCGGAGGAGTTCCCCGAGGACTCCCCCGAGCTCGCCGCGGCCCGCCGCCGCCACCCCTCGCACCCCGACTTCGTGCCGGTCCAGACGCCCGTCGTCGCCGACCACGAGGCCACGGTCTCGCGCCTGGAGGAGCTCGCCGAGGCCCGTACCGCGCTCGCGGACGTGCGCCCGGGCCCGCTCGGCACGCTCGACGTGTACGTCTTCGCGGACGGCACCACGCTCTGCATGACCCCGGGCCACCGCGAGACCGCGGAGCGCCTCTCGGACGCCCTGCGCGACGGCGAGGCGCCGGTGCTGCTCGGCGGCTCCGGAGTGTCCGGCGCGTACGCGCTGACCTTCTCCTGCGGCGAGGAGAGCGTCTACATCCTCGCGGACCGGGTCATCGCCTCGCTCTGACGGCGACAGCGGCCGGCGGAAGACCGGCCCGGCCGCACCGCGTCCGCCGAAGGCCGCTCCCCGCGTCTAACCGAAGGCCCGCTCCTGCGCGGCTTCCACCAGCTTCACGGCCCCGTCCGGCTCCCCGCCGGGCGGGGTCTTCGCCGTCCGGAGCGCCCCGGCCAGATCCCGTCCGGCGACCACGACTTGGTCGGCCACCGCGAACAGACCGGCGTCCGGCATGATCAGCGGCTCGCGGTCCGGGAACTCGACGCGCTGCGCCAGAACCGCCAACTCCCTTGCGAGCGCAAGTCCTTCGGCGGCTGCGCCACGGCGGAGCCGGCTTTCGGGAGCGGCGCGCAGCCGGTCGGCGAAGCGGTCCACGGCCAGGATCAGAGGGTTCACATCGAGCACGCCGTGACCCTACGCGCCTCTCCCGCACTGTTGCCAATACGCGAACACTCAGGCACGGTGCAGTGAAGGACCAGTAAGCGCAACGCCTCCGGAGGCGCCGATGTCCCAAGTCTTCTCCGAAGAGACCCATCGCAACCTGCTCTCCCGCATCCCCCATTGCACCGGTCGTGAAGTGTCCGACTGGCTCCGCACCGTCGAGGAAGGCCCCTCCCTCTTCCGTTTCGAGGAGAAGGTCAGCTGGCTCCGGAGCGAGCACGATCTCGCCTATGGGCACGCCAAGGCGATCATCCATGAGTACGACCTGAGGCGAGCCGCGCGCCGACTGCTCTAGTTCCGAGCCTGTTCCCAGTTCCAGGAGGAATCACTTCGCGTCACTCCGCTTCCCGCACCCCCGCGAGAAGCGCACCGCCATCACCGCCCCTTCGCCCCGCCGACGACCCCGTCGGCGGGGCGAAGCGCTGCGTCGGGACGCGCGCCGGGCCGAACACCGCCTTCAGTAGGTGAACTCCCGTTCCCGGCAAGGGCTTTCACTGTTTTACCTCTTGACGCTCTCGACGACGGAGAGCACAGTGACCGCGCAGCCCGTCGTTGAGAGCGCTCTCAGAGCGCTTTCTTTCCGAGAGAGGCCCCCCACATGCGCCCCACACCCCCCAGACGCGGCCCGGCCCGGCGAGCCGTGACCGCCCTGCTCTCCACCCTCGGCCTCGCGGCCGCTTCCGCCGCCCTCGTCGCCCTGCCCGCCTCCGCGTCCGCCCCACCGCCCCCGGCGGGCTGGACCACCGTGTTCAGCGACGACTTCAACGGCCCGGCCGGCTCCGGCGTGGACACCGCCAACTGGCAGTACACGACCGGCACCAGCTACCCCGGCGGCCCCGCCAACTTCGGCACCGGCGAGGTCGAGACGATGACCTCGTCCACCAACAACGTCTCCCTCGACGGTGCCGGCAACCTGCGCATCACCCCGCAGCGCGACGCCGCAGGCAACTGGACGTCGGGCCGGATCGAGACCAGGCGCTCCGACTTCCAGCCCCCGGCCGGCGGCAGGCTCCGCATCGAGGCGCGCCTTCAGATGCCCAATGTGACGGGCGCCGCCGCCAAGGGCTACTGGCCGGCGTTCTGGGCCCTCGGCGCGCCCTTCCGGGGCAACTGGTGGAACTGGCCCGGCATCGGCGAGCTCGACATCATGGAGAACGTCCAGGGCCTCAACAACAACTGGTCCACCATGCACTGCGGCACCAGCCCCGGCGGCCCCTGCAACGAGACCACGGGCATCGGCGGACAGAAGGCCTGCGACGGCGCCACTTGCCAGGCCGGCTTCCACACCTACGCCGTCGAGTGGGACCGCTCGGGCCCGACCGAGCAGATGCGCTTCTCCCTGGACGGCGTCACCTTCCACACGGTGAGCCAGAACCAGGTCGACGCGGCGACCTGGACCAACGCCACCAACCACGGCTACTTCGTCATCCTCAACGTCGCCATGGGCGGCGGCTTCCCCGGCGCCTACGGCGGCGGCCCCGACGCGGGCACCCAGCCGGGGCACCCGCTGGTCGTCGACTACGTCACCGTCCAGCAGTCGGGCTCCGGCACCACCACCCCGCCCACCACCCCGCCCCCGGGCAACCGCGACGCCTACGGCACCATCCAGGCCGAGTCGTACGACCAGCAGTCCGGAGTGGTGAAGGAGACCACCACCGACAGCGGGGGCGGCCAGGACATCGGCTCCCTCGCCCAGGGCGACTGGGCGCTCTACCAGGGCGTGAACTTCGGTACGACGGCGGCCAGACAGTTCTCCGCCCGGGTGGCGAGCGGCGCGGCCGGCGGGGTCAGCGGTCTGGTGGAGGTGCGCCTGGACAGCCGGAGCAACGCGCCCATCGGCAGCTTCGCCGTGGCCAACACCGGCGGCTGGCAGAGCTGGCGCACGGTCCCGGCGAACATCAGCGGCGTCACGGGGACCCACGACGTGTACCTGACCTTCACCAGCGGCCAGGGGGCGGACTTCGTGAACGTCAACTGGTTCGGGTTCGGCCACTGATGGGGCGCGCGCGCATGAAGACCGTACGGCTCCTCCTCGCCGCCGCGACGACGAGCGCCCTGCTGTTCCTCGGCGCGGGCGGCGGCACGGCCACGGCCGCCGCCGGCGCCCCGCGGGCCGCCGCCGCGGCCGGCTTCCCGATCGTGTTCCAGAACAACACCCACGGCGCGTACACCGACGCGCAGATCTACGTCACCGTGCTCGGCCAGATCACCCCCGGCCAGTGGTCCTACCTCAAGCCCGACGGCAGCACGGCCCACATCAACCACCTCGACGCCAACGCGCCGGGCCATCTCACCAAGCACGGCGTGAACTACCCGAACATGTCGTTCACGCTGACCCGGGCGGGCGGCCGGGTGCCCTCCCCGTCCTCGATCCGCGGCGGCCGCGTCTACCTCTCGCTCGGCTCGCCGCTCTACATCCCGGTCTCGCCCGACGACCAGGGCTGGGGCGGCCCCGACCCGAACAACCCCTCCGACCCCAACAACGACGTGTACTACGACTGGTACGAGTACACCTTCGTCAACGGGCAGGCGGCGTACGGCGGGAACACCACCCAGGTCGACCAGTTCGGCTTCCCGATGACCTCCCGGCTGCGCCAGACCTCCAGCGGCTACGACACCACCCGCGGCATCTCCAAGACCCGCGCGCAGGTGATGTCCGCGTACGCGGCGGGCGTCGGTGCGGCCTTCAAGCCACTGCAGTCCGGCTACCGGATCATCGCCCCGCGCTCGGCGGCCGGCTTCCCCGCGGACTACCTGACCTCGACCATCAACCAGACCTGGAGCTATTACGCGTCCCACCCCTTCACCCTGAACGCGCCGGGCGAGACGTTCTCCGGTCGGGTCGCGGGCGACACCCTGACCTTCACCAGGAACGGCTCGGGCTCCTTCACGCTGCACAAGCCGACCTCGCGCGAGGTCATGGCCTGCTCGGGGGCGCTCGCCTCGGGGAGCGACGAGGAGAAGCGGCTGGGCGCGGAGTTCTGCGCCGCCTTCAACCGGGGCGTGGCCCAGGACACCTCGCTCTGGCACACCCCGTCCGCGTACTACCGGGGTACGGGCCCCAAGAACGACTACGCGGCCTTCTTCCACACGGTCGGCCTGGACGGGCGCGCGTACGGGTTCCCGTACGACGACATCGACGACCAGTCCTCGGTCCAGATCCTGGGCAATGCGAACCCGCCGACGGATCTGACCCTGTCGATCGGCTGGTGACCCCCCGCACACGGCGAGGGGCCCCGCCCGGCAGTGCGCCGGGCGGGGCCCCTGGTGACGTGCACCGTCAGCGGTGTCAGTCGTTGCCTTGCAGGATGGAGATCAGCCGCAGCGCCTCCAGGTAGATCCACACCAGGGTCATGGTGAGGCCGAAGGCCGCCAGCCAGGACTCCTCGCGCGGAGCGCCGTAGGTGATGCCGTCCTCGACCTGCTTGAAGTCCATCGCCAGGAAGCAGGCACCGAGCACGATGCCGATGATCCCGAAGAGGATGCCGAGGCCGCCGCTGCGGAAGCCGAGGCCGTCACCGCCGCCGATCGCCGAGAACAGCAGGTTGACCAGCATCAGCAGCATGAAGCCGATGGCCGCGGCCATGACGAAGCCGACGAAGCGGCGGTTGACCCGGATCAGCCGGGTCTTGTAGGCGATGAGGACACCGGCGAAGACCGCCATCGTGCCGAGCACCGCCTGCGGCACCGCGCCCGCCGACACGTGCGTGGTGACGGCCGAGCTGATCACGCCGAGGAAGACGCCCTCGAAGGCGGCGTACCCGAGGATCAGGGCCGGCACCGGCTTGCGCTTGAAGGACTGGACCATGGCGAGGACGAACGCGATCAGCGCGGCGCCGACGGCGATGCCGTACGACTTGCCGATGTTCGCCGCGTCGACCGGCAGCGCCAGCCAGGCGACGACCGCACCGGCGACGACCGTGCCGAGCGTGATCGCGGTGCGCGACACCACGTCGTCGATCGTCATCACGCCGGAGCGGGCGGGTGCCTGCGGGGCGCCCTGCTGCGTGTCCTGCTGCGCGTAGGGGTTCGTGGCGTACGGGTTCGTGGGCGCCTGCGCGTACGGGTTGCCCCCGGCCTGCGGCTGCTGCGCGGTGTTGAAACCGGCGTAGCCGTTGTCGCGGCTGAACCCCCGTCGCGAGAAGACCGGGTTGCTGCTCCTCATCTCACTCCTCCATGGCCACCGTGCGCGGCCTTGTCGTCAAGGGTAATGGGCACGCAAAGAAACCGGCGTACTGCCTAAGGAGGATCTTCACCCTGAGGGGAGGGCTGTGCAAGGGTCCGCCACCCGACGCGCGGGTGCCGGACCCACCGGTCACCGAATCCGCAGGCCGGCGAGGTAGGACCGCACATTGCGTCGGGTCTCCGGCACACTGTCGCCGCCGAACTTCTCCGCCACCGCATCCGCCAGGACGAGCGCGACCATGGCCTCCGCCACGATCCCGGCGGCCGGCACCGCGCACACGTCCGAGCGCTGGTGGTGCGCGGTGGCCGCCGCGCCGGTGGCCACGTCGATGGTGGCCAGCGCCCGCGGCACGGTCGCGATCGGCTTCATGGCCGCCCGCACCCGAAGCGGCTCGCCCGTGGACAGGCCGCCCTCCGTGCCGCCGGAACGATCCGAGGCCCGCGCGATACCGTCCGCGGTCCGGACGATCTCGTCGTGGGCCTGCGAGCCGGGCACCCGGGCCAGCTCGAACCCGTCCCCGACCTCCACCCCCTTGATCGCCTGGATTCCCATCAGCGCCGCGGCCAGGCGGGCATCGAGCCGACGGTCCCAGTGCACGTGCGAGCCCAGCCCGACCGGCACCCCGTGGGCCAGCACCTCGACCACGCCGCCCAGCGTGTCGCCGTCCTTGTGGGCCCGGTCGATCTCGGCAACCATCGCCTTCGACGCATCCGCGTCCAGGCAGCGCACCGGGTCCGCGTCCAGCCTCCCCACATCGGCCGGGACCGGGTGGCGCCCGCGCGGTGCCTTCGCCGCCCCCAGCTCCACCACATGGCTGACGATCTCGATCCCGGCCGTCTCCCTCAGATACGAGCGCGCCATCGCGCCCAGCGCCACCCGCGCCGCGGTCTCCCGGGCACTCGCGCGCTCCAGGACCGGCCGGGCGTCGTCGAAGCCGTACTTCTGCATCCCGGCCAGATCCGCGTGCCCGGGGCGCGGCCGTGTCAGCGGCGCGTTGCGGGCCGACGCGGCCAGTACCGCCGGATCCACCGGGTCGGCCGCCATGGCCTGCTCCCACTTGGGCCACTCGGTGTTGCCCACCATCACCGCGACCGGCGAGCCCATGGTCAGTCCGTGCCGCACCCCGCCCAGGAAGGTGACGTCGTCCCGCTCGAACTTCATCCGCGCACCACGGCCATGGCCCAGGCGCCGCCGCGCCAGATGCTCGGCCACCGCCTCCGTGGTGACCGGAACACCGGCGGGCAGCCCCTCCAGCGTCGCCACCAGTGCGGGTCCGTGGGATTCCCCAGCGGTCAGCCAGCGCAAGCTGCTCAACGGTGCTCCTTCGTCATGTCCCCTATGCCATAAGGGAGTTCGTGCTGCGGGAACAGCCGGTGCAGCTCGGCATGGAACCCCGGGAACGTCTTGGCCACACATCGCGGGTCGTCCAGGGTGACCGTGCCGGGGGCGGCGAGACCGAGTACCGAGAACGCCATGGCGATGCGGTGGTCGCGGTGGCAGGCGATCCGGGCGGAACGTGGCCTGCCCGGGTGAACGGTGATCCAGTCCTCGCCCTCGGCGACCTCGATGCCCATCGCCCGCAGGTTCGCCGCGACCGCTCCAATGCGGTCCGACTCCTTCATCCGCGCGTGCCCGATCCCGCTGATGGTGACGGGCGCGTCGGCCAGGGGCGCGATCGCGGCGAAGGTCATGAAGGTGTCCGAGAGGTCGCCCATGTCGACGGCGAAGCCCCCGCGCAGGCGTCCGGTGCCGGTCACCTCGACCGCGTCCCGGTCCAGCCGCACCCGGGCACCCGCCCGCTCCAGGACCTCCACGAACCGCACATCGCCCTGAAGGCTCCCGGCGCCCAGGGCCGGCACCCGGACCGTCCGCCCCGTGACGGCGGCCGCCGCGAGGACGTACGAAGCCGTGGAGGCGTCCGGTTCGACGTCCACGTCGGTGGCGGTGTAGCCGCCGGGCGCCACGCCGAAGGAGCCGTCCCCGCCTTGGGTGACCCGCGCGCCGAACCGGCGCATCAGGGCCACCGTCATGTCGACGTACGGACGGCTGACCGGCCTGGCGGTGCGCAGCAGCAGGCCGTCGCGCGTCAGCGGCGCCGCCATCAGCAGTCCGCTCAGATACTGACTGCTCATCGAGGAGTCGACGGCGATCTCTCCGCCGTCGAGCCCCGCGGCCCGGATGCGTGCGGGGAGCGTGCCGCCCGGTGCCGATGCGATATCGGCGCCGAGCCCCGACAGCGCCTCGAACAACGGCAGTTGGGGGCGTGCTCGAAGCTGTCCGGTGGCGTCGAAGTCGAACACCCCCCTCCCCGTGGCGGCGAAGGGCGGCAGGAAGCGGGCCGCGGTCCCGGCATCGGCACACCACAGCCGCGCCTCGGCCACCACCGGTCCGCCACCGGCCCCCGTGACCTCCCAGTACGTGTCCGAGGGGCCGGACTCCACGGGGACGCCGAGCGCGTTCAACGCGTCCCGGAACGCCAGCGTGTCCTCGCTCACCAGCGGGAGCCGGATCCGGCTGGTGCCTTCGGCGGCGGCGGCCAGCAGCAGGACCCGGTTGGTCAGGCTCTTCGAGCCCGGGATGCGGGCGCACAGCACGGGTCTCGCGGTCCCCGCGGCACTGTCCACCGCGCTCACGGCCGGTTCCCGACGGCCTTCGGCCCCGTGCCGTCCCCAAGTGCGGCACGGGCGGCGGCGGTGACGTGTTCGGTGGTGAAGCCGAACTCCTGGAACAGGAGCTTGCCGTCGGCGGAGGCGCCGAAGTGCTCCAGGGAGACGATGCGGCCCGTGTCGCCGACGAAGCGGTGCCAGGTCAGGCCGATGCCGGCCTCGACCGCGACCCGTGCCTTGACGGACGGCGGCAGGACGCTGTCCTTGTACGCCTGGTCCTGCTCGTCGAACCACTCCACGCACGGCATCGACACCACACGGGTCGGGATGCCGGCGGCCTGGAGCTCCTCGCGGGCGCCGACGGCGAGCTGGACCTCGGAGCCGGTCGCGATGAGGACGGCCTGCGGGGCGCCGCCCTCGGCTTCCAGCAGGACGTAACCGCCCTTGGCGGCGTCCTCGTTGACGTCGTAGGTCGGCACGCCCTGACGGGTCAGCACGAGGCCGTGCGGGGCGCCCTTGCCGAA
>NZ_JBIAGW010000023.1:4525-109302 GCF_042869955.1 Streptomyces sp. NPDC006691 | reverse complement strand
TGGCACCTGCCCAGAATCACTGGCTGACGTCAGGACGGCAAGGCAATTGGACGGAGCACGCACACGCTCGGTGATCATTTGTCAGACAAGCCCTAAGGGGTTGTGCTACTCGCCGTGACCGCGCCGAGGATTGCCCCACGGACGGCTCTCTCAGTTGGCACCCACAGCCCGCCGGCTGATGTCTAGGCTTGGCGGACACAGTCAACACGTGATCTGCGGAGGGGCAAGCGATGGCCTACGTGCAGCATCTGTCTGTGCGCGTTCCATGGCACGACACGGGCTGGGAGGGCACGATCTGCGCCGACCCAGTTGCCAACCACTCGTGCCTCGCGCTTGGCAACATCGCCAAAGACCGTGATGACCAGCACGAGGCGACCCACAAAGGACAGGCGTGGAGCACGCTGGGAGAGAAATTGCCTCCCTGCGCCCTGGAACGTGGCAGCTTCATGAGCGACCGCTCTCACACCGTGCGGCGCACCCACCCCTATGCCTGGTTCCTAAAGGAACTGCGGCCAGCCAGCCTCCCGGTTCCGGCCCACTCCGTTCACGGCATCCCCTACTTCTGGCTCAACCGCAGCAACATCGAGGAAAGGGTGCTCGCGGAGCAACCCGTCCCCGGGTACCGCTCCGATGCAGAAGATGAAATCGCTCGGAATTTCGACAAAGAAGCACTGCCATGGGTGATGCATGGCGATAATCAGCAGGCCATTATCAAGACATTCTTCCGATACGTCACACCCCAAGATTCGCTGATTTTCTTCTACCTCAAGCACTCCCCCTTCGAGAACCAGCCCCGGCGCATGCTGGTCGGGGCTGCCACGGTAACCAGCACAACCGGGCCTGAGCCGTGGCCTGGAGCGCAATCCAGTAAGTTTCCTAGCCACATGTGGGAGACCACACTGAGACACAGCCTGCGCCCCGACGGCACCGGCGGCATCCTCTTGCCCGTCCAGGCATTGGCCAACCTGGCAGCTCGCGGCGTGGACGTAACCTCGACCTTAGCCGTGGCTCCTGAGACCGGCCGGAACTTCTCCTATACCACCGAGCACATTTCACCGGACTGCGCGGTGGCGTCGTTGATGGAGCTCTACCGCGCCACGCAGGCCGCCATCTCGTTGGGAGAGCCCACCATCGGCGTCCCTGAGGCGTCGCTTCAATGGCTGGATGAGCAATTGGCCCGGGCGTGGGAACGCCGCGGCCCCGCCCCCGGCCTTCCGGCCGTCCTGCAGTACCTCGGCTTTCGCCACTCCACCTTCGCTGCTCACCGACTACTGTCCGCGGTTGACGACGGCGGAGACCCATGGCCACTGCTGGAGAACCTCCTGGAGGGGCTTGCCGACCCACCCGACCTCACGGAGCTGGCAACCCAAACGCGTAGTGCCATCTGGAAAGGCACGAGCGAACTCGACCGCCGCGCCCTGAGGACTCTCTCCCGCTTCGACCTGACACCGGAAACAATTGCACGCGTCATGGGCGGCCAGACCGGCGTGCCAATCACGCCCGAGGACTTGCTGGACAACCCTTACGACCTTGTGACCTGCACCGTCGATGATGGCGAGCCGATCGCCTTCGAGACCGTGGACCGTGGCTTGTTTCCCGACCTCCAGCTCGCCGAGCACCACCCATTGCCACTCACGCACCCCTTCGACGACCCAAACGATCAACGCCGCCTCGACGCCGCGATCACAACTGTGGTGGCCCGCGCTCAAGCGGAGGGACACACTCTCCTGCCGTTCCAGCAGGCAGCCGAGCGCCTCGCGCTTCTCACAGTCACTGCGCCGCTGGCCATCGAGTACTCGATCCTGAAGCCCCTGGGGCTGGTTCCAAGCAAGTTGTTGCCTTCGGATAGCGAAGATCTCCCGGAACCCTGGAGCCAATTGCGCCGTGCTGACATCAACGGCGGCGAGCCTGCCTACAAGTTGGCCTCAGCCGCAGCGCGCCGCGACTTCATCCGTGAGCGCCTGAACCAGGTTCTCAAAGCCCCTCTCCACAAAGTCCCCTCTAATCTGTCTTCAGCCCTTGATCAGATTCTCGGGAACCTGGCCGCAGATGCAGATACGAAAACCGAGCAGCGAGCTCAATTCGAGAAAGCCGCCGCGTTCGAGGAAATGTATAAGCGGCGCGTGACAATCTTGAACGGTCCAGCCGGCACTGGTAAGACGACGTTGATTCAAGCGCTGGCCAAGCGGACGGAAGTGCTGGAGCGAGGCCTCCTACTACTGGCTCCGACCGGCAAAGCGCGCGTTCAGTTGGAGCAGAAGGTGGGCCGACCGGCCTTCACACTCGCCCAGTTTCTGCGCATCCGAAGGCGCTACGACGATCAGTACGCCCGCTACCTCACCGACCCGGAAGGGGACCGCATGCGGGTGGGAACGGTGGTGGTCGACGAGGCGTCCATGCTCACCGAGGACATGCTCGCCGCATTGTTGGACGCCGTAGAAATCACCGATCGTCTGATCCTGGTCGGCGACCCGCGCCAACTACCACCCATCGGTGCTGGGCGACCATTCGTCGACCTTGAACGCCACCGCAGACCCACCACCATGCCATGGCCACGCATTGCCCCAGGGTGGGCAGAGTTGACCGTTCTTCGCCGTCAACAGGGTCGAGATCGGGCGGATCTCGCACTCGCCCATTGGTACAGCGGAGACGGACACCCGGACGACGCGGAGAACGTGTGGCGAACGCTCCTGGCCGGACACGACATGCAGACCCTGCGGGCCGTTGCGTGGAACGGCCGTAGTCCCTCCCGCGTCCTTGAGGATGTGCTGCGAGAGGAGTTCGGGGTCCGCGACGAGCTGACCTTCACCCATTCCTACGGCGCCACTACCTGGACGAACGCGCACGGCAATCAATACCCCAACTACTCCACTGCCTCAGCTTTGTGCGATCAGTGGCAGGCGCTGTCGCCAACTCGCGGCCGGGCGCATGGGACCACCGACCTCAATCGCCACCTCAAGCAGACTTTCCGTCAACGAGCACTGGCACAGGCACACACTCGTCCCTTCGAACGGCGAGTTCCCGAACCGCTCGGTCCAGAGCAGATCGTCGTCGGCGACAAGGTCGTCAACACCCGTAACCAGTTGCTTCCCGCGTACAAGCCGCAGAGTCGAACTGCGGAGAAAACGTACGTAGCCAACGGCGAGCTTGGGGTAGTCACCGGCCAGCTGCGATCCAAAGGATCGCGTACTCCGCCTTGGCAGACACAGGTCGAATTCTCCTCGCAGCCTGGCCTGAGGATTACCGCTGCGCGGGTCGGCTCAGACGACGAACCATCCATGGAGCTGGCTTGGGCACTGACCGTTCACAAGAGCCAAGGAAGTGAATTCGGCACGGTCATTCTTATGTTGCCCGCGAATCTGCAAGGAGTCTCAAGGGAGCTGCTCTACACAGCATTGACGCGCCAGACCGAGAGGGTGATCATCTGCCACGAAGGATCCCTGAACGAGCTGCGAGAAGTGGCCCGCCCTACAGCATCCGACACCGCACGCAGGCTTACCGACCTCACCAGGGCACCGAAGCCAGTCCCGGTGCTTGACGCTGAAGGACACCGTATCGGCCTCTTCGATGCGAACCTCATCCACATCACCCACTTTGGCCTGCCGGTGCGCAGCAAGAACGAAGTGATCATCGCCGACCTCCTCCAGCGTCACGCACAGGGACGCTTTTCGTACGAGCAGCCGCTGATTGGACGTGACGGCAGGAGGAGGTTCCCCGACTTCACCATCACCACCGACGACCCCAACAGACCGATCTATTGGGAGCACTTGGGCATGCTCGACAACCCGGAGTACGCCCGAAAGTGGGAACAGAAGAAGGCCTGGTACGCAGAACACGGCATTCTCCCGGGTGGCGGGCCGCAAGGAGTGTTGCTGGTCACTGACGACCTGCACGGGGTAAAGGAGGACGAGTGGGAGGACGAGTTCAAGAAGCTCCTCGGGGCCGCAATTAGCATCAGACCGCGGCAAATCACCCGGAGACCGCGGACGTAATAGCGCGTCCGCGGGGCGTCGGAAACCGCCCGGCGGACTCTGCATCCGATGCGGTGACGCGCTGAGGCGCGCCTGGGTCAGCTCTCCGTGGCACCGTTCGTAGACCACTCGTTGACATCTGCGACCGATCCTCGCGCCGGACACGAACGCCCACGCCTGGCTGCATATACACCGAGCAATGCTCAGCCGCGCATACGACCCCGTACTTGTTCGAAGGCAGTCGCTCCATCTGTCCGCTTCCGCCCCCTCCCGCACCCGCTCGTCCACAACCGCAGCAGAACCCAAGCGACTCGCTCTACCGCCCCCCCTCACCGTAGCCACGGCTGAACGACCGGCTGCTGCCACTACTCCACTCACCCAGCCGAGATCGGACGGATCGCGTGGTTCCAGGCGCCGATCTCGGCAAACTTCCAGTATCGTCTCATTGACGATAAGCGGGATGCCCTGTCAGGCTGACGGAGCGTCAATGTGCCGAGGAGTACTCCTTTTTCGGCATTCTGCAGCGCCTGCGCCGTCCCCGTTTATTCCGCGTGGGATCGAGCCTGCACGCCATCGCCCGCCCCGCTCTCCGCGCGCCACCGCACCTTATGGAGTTCCCATGGCCCATGCCCCGCAGCCCCGCCTGGACACGCGGGCCACCGACCGGGCCGCCGGTGTACTGCTCGGCGCGGCCGTGGGCGACGCGTGCGGCGTGCCCTACGAGTTCAAGGCGACGCTGCGCGACGACCAGCAGCCGCGGATGATCGGCGGTGGCCTGGGGCCGTACGAGCCGGGCGAGTACTCGGACGACACTCAGATGCAGGTCTGTATCGCCGAGGTCGCGGCTGGCGGGGCGGATCTGCGCACCCCGGAGGCCCTTGACGCGATCGCCACCAACTTCCAGGGCTGGCTGAGCGGCGGCGCCAGTTACGTCGGCTCCCAGACCCGCGCCGTCCTGGGCGCCGCCCGCAGCGTCCCCGGAGCGCCGGGCGCGGCGATGCTGGCCGCCGCCCGCAGCTTCACCGCCGGCAACGACCGCAGCGCCGGGAACGGCTCATTGATGCGCACCGGCATCGTCGCCCTCGCCTACCTCGGCGGTGCCGCCGCGATGGCCGAGGCCGCCACCGCCGTCAGCGCGCTCACCCACCCGGACCCCGACTGCGCCGACGCCTGCGTGCTGTGGTGCTCCGGCATCCGCACCGCGGTGCTGCACGGGACGTTCGAGGGCGTGCGCGCCGGCCTGGACCTGCTCCCCGCGGAGCGCCGGGGGGTGTGGGCTAGGCGGCTGGACGAGGCGGAGGCCAATCCGCCGCATCACTTCGCCAACAACGGCTGGGTCGTCCACGCGCTTCAGGCCGCCTGGTCGGCGATCACCCGCACCACCGTCCCCGAGTTGAGCCCGGCCGAGAGCAGCTTCCCCGCGCAGCACTTCGGCCTCGCCTTGGAGGCGGCGGTACGGGCCGGGACGGACACCGACACCGTCGCGGCGATCGCGGGCGCCCTGCTCGGCGCGCGCTGGGGCTGCTCCGGCATCCCGCTGGCGTGGCAGCAGGCCGTCCACGGCTGGCCCGGCCACACCGGAGCCGACCTGGTCCGGCTGGCGGTGCGTACCGCCAGGGGCGGGAACGACGACGCCCAGGGCTGGCCGTCGGCGCCCCGCATGTCCGTCGGCGACCACCGCGGCTTCGCCATACCCCACCCGCACGACCCCGGGGTGGTGCTGGGCAACCTGGCGCTGGCCCAGGACGCCGAGCCGGTCCCTGTCGAGGCCGTGGTGTCACTGTGCCGTACCGGCACGGACCCGATCCTGCCCGGCACCGACGTCGAGCACGTCGGCGTGTGGTTGGTGGACAGTCAGGGGGCGAACGCCAACCTCCACTACGTTCTGGACCAGGCCGCCCGCCAGGTGGTGCGGTTGCGTCAGGAAGGCAAGCGGGTCCTGCTCCACTGCTTTGCCGGGCAGAGCCGTACCCCGGCCGTCGCTGCGATCTACAGTCACCTGGCCACCGGCACCGACTCCAAGACTGCGCTGAACGACCTGCGCCGGGTGCTGACCAGCGGCTGGCATCTCGAGGCACACCCGGAGATGCACGACGCGGTGCACGAGCTGACCGCCCGGCGCGCCGGAGGCGGGCAGCCGGCCAGTCCAGGCGTTGCAGCGACTGATCCGACCGCGGCCGGGTCGGCACCGGCCCACCGCACCGCACCGCACCGCGGGAACGGGACCGGGCGCAGGCCGAGCACAGGCAGGGGGCGCTGGACCTGGGCCCTGGCGAGGAGCCGGAGCAGCCGAGGGAGGTCCTGAAGGAGAAAGGGGCGGCGTCCCGGGTACGCGGGATGATGCTGGGCCTGGCGCTGGGAGACACGCTGGGCGCCGCCCGGGGCAAACTGCCGGCCGACGGCCCGCTGCGGGCCGGTGTCAGCACCCAGTTGGCCTGCTTCACCGCAGAGGGCACGATCCGCGCGTGGGTGCGCGGCGAGCACAAGGGCATCTGTCATCCACCGTCGGTGGTGTGGCACGCCTACTGCCGGTGGGCGGCCCTGCAGGGGATCGAGGTCGAGCGGATGCGCCAGCGCTGGGCCCACGGCGACGAGGTGTGGCCCAACGGCTGGCTCGCCCAGGTGCCCGTGCTGGCCGAGCGGCGCGGTTCAGCACCGGCGACCGTGGCGGCCCTGTCCAAGACCGAGCAGGGAAACATCGGGATGCCGACGTCCAGCCGCGGCTGCCACGCGCTCACCCGCACCCTTCCTGTCGCCGTGGTTGGCGCCGCACACGGCTCGAAGCAGTCAGTCCAGTTGGCCCGGGAGATCGCCGCCCTCACCCACGGCGACCCAGCCGCGCAGTCCGCGGCAGCCCACGCAGCCGTGCTGGTCAACCACTGCCTGACCAGCACCCCGGAAATGCAGGACTCGCTGTTCGGGGGGCAGTCGCAGGTGCAGCAAGCTCTGCAGAAGGGCCTCCTTGCCCTTCGTGGAGCCAAGCACAGCCTGGACGCGCGGGAACTCGACCAACTCGCCGAGGCGCTTCAGGAGGCTATCGCTCATCCGGCAGACGCCAAACGGCTCGCAAAGCTCGCACCGGACGCCACCGCACCCTCGGCACTGCTCGGCGGCCTGTATGTCGCCGCCTCCTTCCCCGACCGGGACCAGGTGGGCGCCGCGCTGCGCTTCGCCGCCGGGGCGCCGGACGGCGACTCGGTCGCCTGCGTGACCGGCGCACTGCTCGGAGCGGCACACGGCGTGGAGGCACTCCCCATCGATCTGATCAGCCGCCACGAACTCGCGTGGGTCCTCGACACCCTGGCCCGCGACCTCGTCGCCCAGTTCACCGACTCCCCCAGTGGTGGCGATTACAGCGGCGGCTGGGACCCACACTGGTTGGACCGCTACCCCGGCTGGTGACCCGCTGGCCCCGCCTCGACGACATCGCTGGGACCAGTCGAGGACGTCGAGGAGGAGCCAGAAGGATGTCTTCCGGGAACAGAGGCGACTGCCTGGCGGCAGGGGCGAGTGAAGTCAGGTTCCCTGTAGCCGTGCGCTGGGCAAGGTGCTCACATCGCGGGAGGACATTCCCTGGCCGACGGCAGAGGGCATGGGTGGCTTTACACGGCATTGGGTCTGCACCACGGTCCGCGGCCAGACGTTGTTCACCCCGTGGGCAGTTCCTTCAGCCCGTCGCAGACCAGCATCAGGACGTCACGGACCCCCGGCTTTTGAGTTCGGTCAGGACCTGCTGCCAATGCTTGGCGCCTTCACAACCTTCGCTGGCCCCCCAGCCCAAGGATGTTCCCTCGAACCCTCCAGGTACCTCGTCAAACGCGTATTCTGCTTCACGATGTTCCTCCCCGGGAGACTCACCAGTACTAACTAGCGCCCTCCGGACGGGAGTTACACAACTCACCGTACAGGCCGGCGAATCTGGCTGAGGTCATGGCGGGAAGCTACAAGGAGTTCCTCGTCCAGCGGCGCAGACTCATGGTCGCGATCATGCGGGACTGCTTCCAAGCAATCTGATACTGAGGCGACGACATGACTCTCTCTGCTTACGAACAACGGGAGTGGGACCAACTCCAGAAGCGAAAGGCGGCTTCCCTCAACAAGCAGGCGAGGAACCTCCTTCCGCAGCAGGCCCGGGACCGACTCGCTTCGCTCGGCCAGAAGGCGATGAGCACCCCGGGCGCCGACAAAGTGGCTGCCGCCTACGGCGGAGCCGCAAAGGGTCTCGGCAAGGTTGTGGGAGACACCGCAGGCCGGACAGTGAGCAAGAAACGTGTCGTTGAGCAGTATCGACGTACCGGACACGACATCGCCGGGTTGGACGAGATCCGTGAGCTCGACCTGCGGGTCGTCGATGAGGTTTCGAGGCACAACTTGGTTCGGTACGGCCACGCGCTCTCGGCAGCGGCTACCGGCCTCGGATCCGCTGCGGCCGTGACCGGCGGAGAGGTGCTCGCCGGCGCCGGAACAATCGCCGGCGCCGGCGCGGGTGCCGCACCCGGACTCGGGACCGTAGCCGGGGCGATGCTCGCCGACACCGCGATGATGCTCGCCCTTGCCACGCGAACGGTCGCCGCCACAGCTCTCTACTACGGCTACTGCCCGAGCGATCCCGAAGAAGAACTCTTCGTGATGTCCGTGATCGCTCTCGGAATGGCCACCGGCACATCGGCGAAGACGGCCGCGTACCGTGAACTGTCTCAACTCACCCAGTTGCTGGCACGGAACGCTCCTTGGGCCAAGTTGAACGAGAAGGTTCTCACCAAGATCGCCCAGACGTTCGCAGCGAAGTTCACGCAGCAGCTGACGAAGAAGAAGCTCGGGCAGTTCGTGCCCATCGCCGGCATGGCTGTCGGCGCAGGGCTGAGTTACAGGCACATCGATCGCATCGCTGTTTCGGCGCGCGACGCATATCGCGAACGCTTCCTGATCGACAAGTCGGGCGGCGACCTGACCCGTGACCCGAACTACGGCGACGCCGACCCCTCGCAGGACGATGACGCGATCGGCGTGATCGAACTGCTCCGGGAGGAGGATGCTCTGCCGACGTCTCCCCCGTCCGACTCCGAGGACCAGCCGGACAACTGAGCTCGGCGAAGCACTGCAGGAGAACCGTTAGGGGCCCGAATCAGCTGTCGCCGACCAACAGGCGAGAGCAGCATTTACGGAGGTCAGGGCGCACTTTCCGGAGATTCTCAATATCAGCCAACTCCGCTTGGGGAGTTCGAGCTCCACTTCGACCTCTAACGAGTTGTTGCGGGAACAGTGACGGAGTAGGACTCGAGGCGAAATCCAGTGCGCTGTTCACACGCTCGTCGGCGATCGTGGATGTGCTTCACGCGGTAGGCGAGTCGGTTGCTCCGCTGTGCGACCTCAACGGGCGTCACCGGGACGTCACACTGCCGCAGCCACCTGACGGGGTCAAAACGCTGATTGGTGACGGTGAGTGCGTCGGCCAGGTCGAGGGCAAGGATGCGCCGGGCACGATCGTCAGCATCACTGTCGGCGATGACGGCGGCGAGAGTTTCGTAGTTGCCGCGGTTCATGAGTGTGGCTCCCTCGGGGTGCAAGGCTGTCTTCTTGGCATGTGCGACTGATCGTTGGGGCTACGCGACAGACGGCTGGGAACCCCGTTGAGGTGCTGGCGTGAGGAGGGCAGCGTGCCAGTCGGCGATGACCGTGTCGTGGGCCGCGTCGGTGCAGGCCAGTAGTCGCCATGACGCCGGTGACCAGGCGAACACGGCGTCCTGGCCGAAGCGTCGGCCCAGGTTCCGGGCCTGGGCGTCGTCCATTCCGACGACGGCTGCGCTGATTTCTGCGTGAGTGTCGGCCAGATCGCCTCCGACGGCTGGCCACCACTGCAGCCTATTGAGGCCGATGCTGTGCAACAGCTCGTGTTGCGCCCGAAGGTTGGCTCGGACACTGGTGTTGCGTCCGCCGGGGTTGAAGGCGGTGACGATGTGGATCGAGTGCACATCGTTGAACGGGTATGGGAGGCTCGTCACCCCGCCGTCCGAGGGACCCGCTGCGACACGAATACTGTGTGCGGGGAAGGCGATGTCCACAACCGCGCGCAGATAGTGCGACCACTGCGCAGGCTTGGCGACATGAGAAACGGCAGGCACAGGAGTCTCCTTTGAAAGGGGACCCCCTTACCTGCCAGCAGGGAGATCTATAGAGCCGCTAACGCGGGTCAACCGCAGTTGCCAGGTGTTGATCACCTGACGGACGGGATGCTGTCACATGGCCCTGCTCGAAGTCCATAGGCTGCCCCAAGAGAGGCGTCGTTGCTGCACACCCCTCGCCGCGCTGGCGCAGCCGCCAACCGCGACGCCCGCACCGGCATGAAGGTCGACTCTCCGATCAGCTTCGTTGTGCCGCCAACGAAGCCTGACACTCCTCACACCGCCGAGTCGCCCGCCGGGTGGTGTTGCCGACGGTGGCCACCGCCGGACAACTACTGCCCAGACGGTCCCAGAGTCCGGGCGCAGGATCGCGAATCCACCCCCACCGCGGCGGCTTCACCAGCTCCTCTGTGAGGTGTGTGCATGCCCCCGGTAGGTGCGCGTACCGCGTGGATGAGATCAGGATCGTGTCCGCAGGGAAACGCCACCATTCCTGTCGTGGCTGGGACGCGGAACGCGACTTCGGCACGGACCCGTCAGGTGGGCAGCCGCACCCCAGACCGATGATGCACTCACACCGTTCGCAGCGTTCTTCCTTCACAACCTCGCTCGTTCCCATGCCTTCTCATGACTCGCCGACTTCGACCCTGTAGACGATCTTCCCGTCGAACTCCGCGAACCCGAGCGACTTGTAGAAGGCTCGGGCGCCCGGGTTGTCGCGGTCGGTCATCCACTCGACGCGGCTGCACCCTGGGCGGGCCGCAGCGATGGCGCGCAGCTCGTTCATGAGGCGTTCTCCGACTCCCTGCCGACGGAGCACATCACGGACGTAAAGCTCCTTGAGGAAGAGGGAGTGGGTCGACCCCGCCGACGGCCACAGAAACGAATACGCGGCGAGACCGACAATGTGTCCGGCCTCGTCCTCGACCAGCAGGGCGGAGGCGAGGGGCGGTGAACCGAACAGGGCTTCCTCGACCTGGTCCTGGCGCTCGTCGAAAGGCTGGATCTCGGCGTCGGTCGTGCCGTAGAACCGCTCGATCTCCTCGATCAGTTCAGCCAATCCTTGGAGGTCGCTCTTCTCGGCGGGCCGGATCGTCACGGTCATCGGCGTGCAACTCCTGTCGTTTGCGCTGTCGTGCATGGTGGCTACGAGGACCCGGCGGCAGAAGCCCCGAGCGCCCAGCCGTGCCGTTGTAGAGAACCCTGGACATGCCGTATGAGATACGCCAGGTCCGCGCAGTAGACGGACGGGTTCCTGTACCCACGTGCCTCGCTGAAGCGGTGCGGCAGGTAGCCGCCGCCACATACGGCCACCAGCGGACAGCATTGGCACTCCTCGGAGAGGGCGGCCGTCCCGCTCTCCTGGCGATGCAGCAGCTTGGGGTGGTGGACCGCCGCGTCGAAGGAGTCACTGAAGACATCGAGCCCGAGCCAGGACTCGCCCTCCTCCACCGAGCGCAGGGTGTCCACGCCCTCGACGGAACCGTCGGACTCGATCACGACGCTGGCCGGCGGCGCGAGCCCGAGTGTCTCCACCGCACCGCGCGCGCCGGAGCTGAGCGCCACGATGTCCTCCAGCATGCGCACGCTGTGCCGGTACTCGGGCCGGGCAAGCCAGGCATCGTAGAGGCGGCTCATCCACACCCCGTACTCCGGGACAGCGGGATCATTCCGATCCGGCGGCGCATCGTGGGTTCCGTGCGGCAGCCCGAAATCGATCACCGGAGGCTCGAACGACGCGAGGTAGTCGTGGACCTCCACTGGATCGTTCTCCAGGTCCACAACGGCGAGCAGCCCCGCGAACAGCCCAGGCCGGGACCTCAGCAGCTCGATACCCCGTACCGCCGAGGCCGCGCTCGATCGGAAGGCGTGCGTGAGCCGGTGCCGATCGTTAGCGGCGGGCGGTCCGTCGAGACTGACGCCCACCGTCACCGCGTACTGCTCGAAGAGGTCGAGCCACGCCTCCGATACGAGCGTCCCGTTGGTCTGCAACTCCAAGCGGACCTCGACGTCGGACGGGATGCCGTCCTTGAGCACGTCGAGAAGCTCCCCCAGGTGCCGGGGGCCGGCGAGCAGCGGCTCGCCACCATGCAGCACGACGTGGACGGTCCGTAGCCCGTACGTCGTCACATGCTCGGTGATCCTTCGAGCCGCCGCCCGAGCCACCTCTACGCTCATCCGCGCCGGTAGGCTCCGCCACGCCTGGTCCTTGGAGTTGAAGACATAGCAGTAGTCGCAATCAATGTTGCATCGGTTTGCAACCTTGAGGATGAAGGTGTGGAACGGCGTATGAGGTGGCGTCGGTGTCATCAAGCAGCAGCTACTACAGCGGCCACGGCCAGATCAGCGAGGCGGCATGCGCGCCGTCCCCGATGCTGTTCGAGGCGGCCCGCTCAGCCACCAGGCGGCGCTGCACGCGGGCGGCGACACGGTCCAGGACTTCGGGGCCGAGCGCGAACTCCGAGGTGTCCGGGCCGGCGGCCGAAGGGGAGGGAACATTCGTGCTGGGCGGCATTCAACGCTCCTCGTGATGGGTGTCGAGAGACTGGGACGCTGCGATGGCGATGGAAGCAAAGGGCGGTTGAAGCTACAGATCGGCTGGCAACGTAGCAGCGTCGCCACTCACCGCGACATACGGAAAATGGTCACGTATTTCGCTCCGGCTCATCCCGTCTGCGACACCAAGAGCCGCTCGACGTCGTCGGCCGACGCGCTCACGCCCAACTGTCGGTACATGGTGAGCGCTTCACGCAGCATCCCCTCGGCCTGGGCGGGGCCGTCGATCGTCCAATCGCAGCGGCCAATCCCCTCCAGCGCCCGTGCCTCCTCCAACGGACAACGGATGTCCCGAGCCAGAACCAGCGCCTGTTCGAAGTGCTCGCGCCCGGCGGTCGGGTCACCAGACGTCCGCATCAGCGCTCCCCAGTGGTTGAGCACCTCTGCCTCGCCACAGCGATCGCCGAGATCACGCAGAATCTCCAGGCTCTGCCGGAATGCCTCAACAGCAGCGTCCTGCTCACCGATGATCCCGCGGGCGATCCCCAATTCGCTCAACGAGGCGGCTTCGCCGCCACGGCTGCCGAGATCGCGATACGCCTCCAGAGCCTCCTCGAGCACACGGATCGCTGTCAGCATGTCCCCGGACAGACGGTTCAGCACACCGAGGTGGCGGACGCTGTTCGCGCGCCCGAAGCGTTCGCCGAGCTCGGTGTAGTGTTCCAGCGCCTGAGTGTGGGCGTCGCGAGCGCCCTCGAGATCACCGGTGAGCCGCTGCACCACGCCCAACTCGTTGAGGGCGTACGCCTGGTGGACCCGGTCGTCCAGCGCCTTGTAAATGTCGAACGCTTCGCGCTGCCGCTCGGTGGCGAGGCCGTACTCACCCATGAGGCAGTGCACAATGCCCAGGTCCCGCAGGGAGTTGGCCTCCCCGTACCGGTCGCCGAGCTCACGGTAGATCGACAGTGCTTCGGACTGGGCCTCGACGGCCTCATCGAACCTACTGGTCTGGCGCCGCACCATGCCGAGGTCGGCCAGCGCGTTGGCCTGACCGAGCCGGTACCCGAGTTCTCGGTAGAGGGCGAGCGCCTCAGTCTGGGCACGGGCCGAGGCATCGTTGTCCGCAGTCAGATACCACACGATGCCCACCTGGTTCAGGGCATCCGCCTTGCCACGCCGGTCCCCGACCGCGTCGTACCGCGTCACAGCCTCGTTCAGGGCTTCCGTCGCTTCGGGATAGGACGCCATGAAGCGCCGTACGACACCGAGCTCGGCCAGAGCGCCGGCCAGCGCCTGCTGGTCTCCGGTGTGCTGGGCGGCCCCGGCAGCCGTCCAGTGAAGCCCGACGGCCTGGTCCCAAGGGCCAGCCTGCCGCAGGAAGGGTGCCATGGCCGCGGCCAGACGGATCACGAGGTCGTGCAGAGCGAGCTCGTCGGCCTGCCGGATGCAGGCCAGGATGTTGGGCCGCTCGTTCTCCAGCCAGCCCAGGGCCGCCGTACGCGACTCCATGGCCGGGGTCTCGACGTGTCCCGCGTCGTCCGCCGAAGATGGCACCCCGGAGCCGCCGCGGACTATGTGCTCATTCGCGACGGCCAGAGCGGCCAGGTAGTAGGTGCACACACGCTGAACGGCCGGTACGTGGTCCATGCTGTCTCCTTCGTCAGCGAGACCGCGCGCGTAGTCGCGTAGGAGATCGTGAAGCCGGTAACGGCTCCCCGGGTGCTCGTCGATCAGGTGGGCGTCGTAAAGCGCTTCGAGTTGTCGGCGGGCTACCACCACCGAAACCGATCCGAGCGCGGCCCCGACGTACGCGTCGAGTTCCGTGCCCGGGTAGAAACCGAGGCACCGAAAGAAGTGCTGGCGTTCCGGTGCGAGGTCCCGATAGGACAGATCGAACGTCGCGGCGACCGCGCGCTCGCCGGCGCGCAGTTCTCCCAGCCGGTCCCGGGCCGCCACCAACCGCCCGTGCAGGTCCTCGGCGCTCCAGGACGGATGGTGCCGTAACCGCGCGGCGAGCAATGACACTCCCAACGGGAGGTACCCACAAAGCCGCACTAGATCCTCGACTACATCCCGGTCGAGTGAGTCCGCCGTCCGCCCGCTGAGCCGTATGAACAGGTCCACCGCATGGTCGGACGGCAGCGCCTCGACCGGCAGCACCACTTCCTCATGGGCAGCCAGCCGCTTGCGGCTGGTCACCAGCACGAGACAGTCGCTCCCACTGGGAAGCAACGGCTCCAGCTGCCGATAGCTGGCCGCGTTGTCGAGGATGAGCAGCGCCTTCTTGCCCGCGAGCCTGCTCCGCCATATGGCGGCCCGCGCCTCCGTGATCGCCCCGACATCGTCGCCCACGGGTATCTGCTGCGTCGGCACACCGGTGGCCGCGAGGAGCGACGCGAGAGCCTCGGTCGCCTGCACCGGGCTGCGCCCCGTTGTGTGCCCGTTCAGGTTGACGAAGAACTGCCCGTCGGGAAACCGCTCGGAGAGCACGTGCCCCGCGTGTACGGCGAAGGTCGTCTTCCCCACTCCGGGCATCCCGTCGATGACGTGGACCAGCAGGGCCTCACCAGTCTCCTGCGCAACACGTACCGAGCGCACCAGTAGCTCCAGCTCGGCCGACCGATCGGTGAACGCCGCGGTGTCTCGCGGCAGCGACCGCAGCACCAGGGCAGCCCCGGGCGGACCTGATCCATCATCCGGGCGCACTGTCGGCTCAGGGCTCTGCCCCGGCGCCCGGTGATCGTCCAACGCGGCAAGTAACGCCGTCAGCCCGGCCGTGACCACCCCCAGAATGACGAACGACAGCCAGGGATGCGCCTGCAACCACCCCAGCCATGAAGGCCAGTGCGACTGTTGGGAAACGGCGTTCGTGACCAAGCCCACGAGCATGGTGGTGATCGCGCCTCCGCCGGCGATGACGGCGATCGTCGCGCCGCGCCTCGCTCTCATGAGCGCGTCACCAGGTCGGCTGCGCAATACCCAATGAGCCCCGCTCCCCGGCCATCGGACCAGAACAGCGCATGCAGAGCGGACTTGATCACGTACGCAACCCCCAGAAAGACATCCCAACTAGCCAAGCGGACCAGCCTCATAGAGCTTGGTCAAGGTCACCTATGCGCCATCGGTCCCTCGGTCTGTCAGACGGCGATCGCCACTCGGTGCGGGTGGCAGCCCCTTCGGCCACCGAGAGAGTGACTGCCATCATCCAATTGCCCATCGCTTTACTGGAATCGGGAGCGTTGCGATCCCTGCATCTCTCCTCAACGTGTGGCACGTCCCCAGGCACAGAGCAGTGAAGGCGTGACCACGAAGTCTCCGGGGTTGGCGTCAGCTCTCCCGGCCGCCGGTTGTGGACCACTCATTGGCGAAGTGCTCCATCTGCTTCAGGACCAGGTTGATGGCCTCGACTTCCTGGTCCGGCGGGTAGTTGCGGCGGGCCAGGAGGCGCTTGATGGCACTGCGGAGTCGGGCGCGGACCGGTTCGCGGGCGATCCAGTCGGGCTTGAGCTTGCTGCGGACCTCCGCTACCAGCTCGCGGGCGATGCTGGCCAGCACCTCGTCGCCCATCACCGAGCGCGCCGTGCCGTGGTCGGCCACCGCGTCGTAGAAGGCGAGTTCGCGCCAGTCAAGCGGCGGCTCGAACTTCTCGCCGCGGCGGGCGTCGTCCATGACCTCCTTCGCCATCTCGACGAGCTTGGCGATTAGCTCCGCACTCGTGTACTGCTGCCGCATGTATCGGACCATCAGGTCCTGCAGCCGCTCGGAGAACGTCGTACGCCGGACGATGTTGTGCCGCGTCACCTCGCGCATCTTCCGCTCGATGAGCCGCCGCAGCGCCTCCGCCGCCAAGTGCGGGGTCTCGCTGTTCTGCAGCTGCGCGACGAGCGCGTCGTTCAGGTGCGTCAGGTCTGCGGTCTCCAGACCGGCCTCGGCGAACAGGTCTGTCACCCCGCCGGTCTCGACGACCGAGGACGTCAGCTGCGCGAGGTACAACTCAACATCGCGGGCGACCGGCAGACCGCGCGCCTCGCGGTCCATCGCGTCGTACTTCGCCATGTAGGCGCGGACTTCGACGAAGAACTGGACGTCCCGTCGCCAGGCCGGGTGGTCCGGGAAGCGCTCGCCGATGTTCTTGGCGCTGGCGGACAGGGCGTAGAAGCGCTCCAGGCGGTAGGAATGCTCGCGGAAGCGCCGACCGAGCGTCTGGCGGGGGTCGTCGAGCTTGTCCGGGTCGTTGCCCGCCGTGCGCGGGTCCCGCAGGTAGTTGGCGGCCCTGATCGCGGCGTCGATGAACGCCGTCTTGGACGGCATGGCCAGCCTGGTTTGCCAGTCGAAGCCTCGCAGGATGTCCGTGAGGATGTCGTATTCGTTGCGCAGCTCGTCCAGTGCCCGGTCGAGGTCCTGGCCGAGCGTGCGGTCCTCCTGATCGGCTTCGGTGTACTCGGCGATCGCCCGCTGAAGGTTCTCCGTCAGCGGCGCGTACCCCACGAGGAGGCCGTCCTCCTTGGCGCGGAAGCGGCGGTTGACGCGGGCCAGGGCCTGCATCAGGTTGGCACCCTTGAGTGGCCGGTCCAGGTACATCGTGTGGACGGGCGGGGCGTCGAAGCCGGTCAGGAGCATGTTGTTGACGATGAGCAGCTCCAGCTCGTCGTCGGGGTCCTTGGCTCGGTTGATGACCGCCTTGCGCCGGCCATCGCTCAGGGCGTGGGTGAGCAGGTGCTCGGGGTCCTTACGGGAGTTCGAGGAGAAGACGATCTTCATCGCCCCCTTGTCGATCTCCTTGCTGTGCCACTCGGGCCGCAGTTCGCGCAGGGCGTCGTAGACCCGGACACAGATCTCTCGGGTCGCGCACACCACCATCGCCTTGCCGGCCGCACCGCCCGTCTCGGAGACGCCGACGAACGGCTTCATCCGCTCACGCCGCCCCTCCCAGTGCTCCACCAGGTCCGCGGCGAGGTCCCGTATGCGGGCGGGCGCGCCGTACATCGCGTTCATCGTGGCGACGGCCTGCTCGACGCGGCGCCGCTCGGTGTCGTCGAGGCCGTCGGTGATGCGGTCGGCTTCCTCATCGATCTTCGTCGGGTCGACGTCCTTGTCCAGGACGAGCTGGACGACGCGGCTCTCGTGGAAGACCTTGACGGTGGCGCCGTCGTCGGCTGCGCGCTTAAGGTCGTAGACGTCGATGTAGCCGCGGTATTCGCCCTTGTCGCCAAAGACCTCGCGGGTGTTGCGGTCGGCCTGGGAGAGCGGGGTCCCAGTGAAGGCGAGAAGCGTGGCGTGCGGGAGCGCGTCGCGCAAGTGGCGGGCGTAGCCGTTGAGAGAGTCGTAGTGACTCCGGTGCGCCTCATCGACGACGACCACGATGTTGCGGCGGTCCGACAGCAGCGGGTGGTCCGCTCCGGACTCCTTCTCCTCCTTGGTACGGCCGAACTTCTGGAGGGTGGTGAAGAGGATGCCGCCCGTGCGCTTGGCTGCCAGCTCTTCGCGCAGCTCGGCCCGGGTGAGGATCTGCTTCGGCGCCTCCGGGAGGATCTCGCTCTCCAGGAAGGTCGAGTACAGCTGGTCGTCGAGATCCGTGCGGTCCGTAATGACGACTACGGTCGGATTCAGCAGCGCCGGGTCGCGCATCACAGCGGTCGTCGTGAGGACCATTTCCTCCGACTTGCCTGACCCCTGCGTGTGCCAAACGACACCTGCCTTACCGTCGCTCGCCGCGGCCTCACGTACGGCCTCCGCGGCGCGGGTCACCGCGTAATACTGATGCGGCTTCGCGATGCGCTTCATCCGCTTCGATGGCACGAAGTTAATGAAGGACCTGATGAGGGAGAGGAAGCGCGGCTGGGTAAACAGGCCGTGCACGGCCAGGTTCTGGCCCGAATCCCATATGCCCTCGGCGTCGAGCGGGTCAACGCGGGCGCCGAACTCGTCCGTGTTCCAAGGCGCGAAGTGCTCATACGGGGTGAAAGGTGTGCCGTACTTCGCCGTAATGCCGTCGGAGAGCAGGACCACCGCGTTGTAGCGGAAGGCGGTCGGGAACTCCTCGACGTAGCGAGTGACCTGCGAGTGCGCCGTCTGAAGCGTGGCATCCTCGTCGCCGGCCCGCTTCAGCTCGAGTACAGCGAGCGGCAGGCCATTGACATAGAGCACGGCGTCGAAGCGGCGGTTCCGCTCACCGTCGATGACGGTGACCTGATTGAGAGCGCGGTAGACGTTCGCGTCCGGGTCGTCCAGGTCGACGAGGCGGATGGTGGGGTTGTGCTCGGCGCCGAAAGCGTCGGTGTACGTGACAGCGCGGATGCCGGCCGTTAGATACCCGTGGGCGGTGCGGTTCTCCTCGTACGTGTCCTGCGATGCCGGGGTCGCGGCAGCTGCGACAGCGTCGCGGACAGCGTCCGGGGGAAGGTCGGGGTTGAGCCGCTCGACCGCCTCGCGAAGGTCGCGGTAGAGGATCAGGTCGTCCCACGACTTGCGGTGGTCGGAGCCGGGCGCGAACTCGTTTCCGGGCGTGTGTTCCCAGGCCAGCTCGGCCAGCTCGTCGAGGGCGAGCAACTCCCAGTCGGACTCCAAGGGGTTGTGGCGCTCTCCGTTGTCGTTGCGGTGATGCGTCATGCGTGGTCCTCGACAATCTTCTCGGCGTCGCTGACTCGGATCCGACCGGACATGAGCTGAGGAAGGAGGGTGTCGCGGAGGGTAACGAGGGCCACGGATTCAGCCAAAGCCTGACCGGCCGACTCTTCCAGCGCGTCGAGCTTGGGGCGGAGTTGCTGCTGCTGAGCCCTGCTGGGAAGTGTGATCTCCAGTGCGCCGAGCTGAGCACGCCGGAGCTCGGTCTGGCCAGTGCTGCCTTCACCCATCGCCTCAATCTCGGGCTGCGCGTGAAGCATGGCAAATCCTGCGCAGACCGGGTCGACCGCCATCCCGTCGAAGCGCACGATCGTGATGTGCGAGTCGACTGTTGCCGCGTCATGAGAAGTCCACCGTGCAACTCGCCCGAGCGTTCCGACCCCGGTAGAATTGACCAGCACGTCGTTACGGTGAAGGAGCTTCGGTTCCTTTACCTTTTCACGGAGCGTCAGACGTGCAGGAGCCAGGCTAACGCGGCCCTCACGGATGCACTTCTGATTGAGGACTACGAGATCATCTGGCACCTCAGAATACTTGGGAGCGATCCCCCGGGTGAGGACGCTGGATACTGACTCGACATCAACCTCAACGGATCCGTCAGCAAGGACGGCCCGAGAGAAGTGAGAAAGTGCGAGCTGCTGAGACGTGGCCGCGATGCGATCGTTGATTGCGATCTTGTCATCCAGCGCCCCGAGCACCTGGGCCATTGCCAACTGTTCAGCATAAGGGGGATTCGGTACCATGAGTCCACGGATACTCGCGAGCGAGTTAGCAAGACTTGGCACTCCAGTCGTGACGGCGTGCTCAAGAATGCTGTGGCGGCCAGCGGGGGACCTGAACCAATAGTAATAGAATTCAGGCACGGCACGACGCTCATCGATTCGGGCCTTTACCTGACTCCCCGAGATAGCGTACCGCTCATAGCGCGGATTTCGTGGAATCATCGAGACCTGGCCTACCGTCCCTTTACGGGTAAATACAATATCTCCAGGCCGCACGATTGCAGACTCGATCTCGTTGGCTTTCTCGTCCGAGATGAAAACGAACTCCGAATCCGTGAAGATTCCTTTTGCCAGATTGACGCCTCGAATGAAAGGCACTCCGTGATCGCGATAGTCGCCAGTCGTTACCTTTGATCCGAACGGGCCGATGGAAAACGCCCACCGGTCCAGCGAAGAAAACTGGTCGAAACGGACCTTGGGCCACTCAGACATCGACCCTCCCCAGCTGCTCCCGAACCGTCTTCTCCAGCTCCGCCGACTTGGCGAACAGCCCGTACAGCTCCTCTGTCAGCGTGGCAATCTTCGCCGCCACCGCCTCCGCGTCCTCTTCCTCTGCTTCGATGGCACCCACGTACCGTCCGGGCGTCAGCACGTACCCGTGCTCACGGACCTTCGCCAAGTCGGCCGAGAAGCAGAACCCGGGCTCGTCTTCGTAGGTCAGCTCCTCTTCACGAGCCGACGCCGTCCCCCGCCACGCATGGTACGTCGCAGCGATCTTCCCGAGGTCGGCCTCCGTCAGGATGCGCTCGGTGCGGTCGGCCATCTCGCCCATTTTGCTGGCGTCAATAAAAAGGATCTCGTCGCGACGATCGTCCAGGCGCTTCGCGCCCTGCGGTGACTTGTCCTTGGACAGAAACCATAGGCAGGCCGGAATAGCCGTTGTACGGAACAGCTGCGGTGGGAGCGCAACCATGCACGCCACCATGTCCGCTTCAACCATCGCCTGGCGGATCTCGCCCTCACCGCTCGACTGGGAACTCGTTGAGCCGTTGGCCAGGACGATGCCAGCTGTACCCCGCTCGCCCAGCTTGGAGACCATGTGCTGCAGCCAGGCGTAGTTGGCGTTGTTCCTCGGCGGGACACCGAACCTCCACCGGGGGTCGCCCTCGTCCCGTGCCCAGTCCTTGATGTTGAAGGGCGGGTTGGCCATCACAAAGTCGGCCTTGAGGTCCGGATGCCTGTCGTCGGCGAAGGTGTCGCCCCATCGGGAGGCGAGGTTGCCGTCAATGCCGTGGATCGCGAGGTTCATCTTGCCCAGGCGCCAGGTGCGCTCGTTGAGCTCCTGGCCGTAGACCGCGATGTCGGCCTTGTGGCCGCGCCCCCGATGGGCCTCAATGAACTTGCTGGCCTGGACGAACATGCCGCCCGAGCCACACGCCGGGTCGTACACGCGCCCCTCGTACGGCTCCAGGATCTCGACGATCAGCTGGACGACGGACCGGGGCGTGTAGAACTCGCCGCCACGTTTGCCCTCGGCGCGGGCGAAGTTACCGAGAAAGTACTCGTAGACCTCGCCAAGCACGTCCTGCGCCGGCTTGTCCTCGGTGCCGCCGAAGCGGGCGTCGCTAATGAGGTCGACGAGCTCGGCCAGGCGCTTCTGGTCGACGTTGTCGCGGTTGAAGATCTTCGGGAGGACGCCGGTCAGAGCGGCGTTCTCCCGCATGACCGTGTCCATCGCCTCGTCGAGGAGCTTACCGACGCCCTGGCTCTTGGCGTTGGCAGCGATCCACGACCAGCGGGCGGTCTCCGGGACCCAGAAGACGTGGGCGCCGGTGTACTCGTCGCGGTCCTCCAGGAAGTCGGCGAGCCGGTCGTCAGAGATGCCGTCCTCGGCGAGCTCGTTGGCCAGCTCGGCGCGGCGCTCCTCGAAGGCGTCAGAGACGTACTTCAGGAAGATCAGACCAAGGACGAACTCCTTGTACTGCGCAGCGTCGATGGAACCGCGCAGCTTGTCCGCGGCCTTCCACAGGATCGCCTGGATCTCCTTGGCGGTGGAGGCGCTGAACAGTTCCGCCTGGTCAGTGTGCTTCTTTGCAGCGGTAGCCATTAGGCAGACCGTCTCCTTCAGTCGTCGGTTCCGGGAAGGTTCTGAATGGTCAGCGTGCCGTCGGCAATACCGGCGGCCGTGATGCGGGCCAGGTCGTCGAGGGCGGCGGACTGCTCCCGCAGCAGCGCCGCGCGGCTCTCGATCTCGGCGAGCGCGGCGTCGTAGCGCTCGGCCTCGGCTCGCCCCAGATCGGGGATGAGCAGGTCCTCGATGCTTCGGGAGGCCCGTACGGCACCGCTGGTGCGGGCGTACTCGGCGGCCGCCGCCCTCAGTAGCGCCGCCAACACCCTCGGCCGGACCGGCGGGTCGGCGTCGGGGTGAACGCGCAGGATGCGGGCCGGAGCGGTGACGACCGACAGGCCCTCCTCGTCGACGTGGACGCCGAAGCGCGGGTTGGCCGTGACGACGATGTCGCCGGGCTCGGTGAACTGTGCGTGCTCGTACGCGGTGAGGAGTAAACCGCGGTCGATGCGGCGGCTGCCCAGCCGTGCGGTGCCGAGAATTTCGTCCGGGGCGAGCACCGGGTAGTGGCCCTCGGCAGTGAGGTGTTCGGGCGCGATGCGGTGGCCAGGGCGTCGGCGCAGGCGGCGCTCCTCGATGAGCCGGCGGACCGTGGTGCGCCGTACTGGCTGATCCTCGGGGCGCAGGACGGCCTGGATGCGCAGCGCCGCGCGCAGGTCGGCCTGCTGTCGGCGGGCCTGCTCCTGGAGCTCCGTCAGACGCTGCTCCAGGTCGCTGATGCGGGCCGGGCGTTCGATAACCGCGCGGGTGTAGCGGGCCTCGGCGGGGCGCTGATGCGGGGTGAAGGCAGTGCCCGGTCGGTCATTGAGGTCCTTCGCGGGGACGATCACGGCGTGGCGCGGCTCGTGGCGGCGGTCCCCGCGCCAGCCGGAGGAGCGCCAGATGGCGATGTCCTCGGCGAGGGCGTCGAGGACCGGCTCGGTGAGCGGCTGCGCCGAGAAGTCGGAGAGGAGGACGCGGCCCGCGCGCTCCGCCTCCGCCGTACGGGACAGCACCCACACGGCGGTGCGGTAGCCGGGACGGTAGGCGAACGCCCCGTCGGGCAGGCTGATCGCAGCCTTCAGGAGACCCTCGTGAAGGAAGGAGCGGCGCAGCCGGTCGGCCTCGCCGTGCCGGGGAAGCGCGCGTACGAGGACGTCGGCGGGGCCGAGCACGACGGCCACGGAGCCGTTGTCGAGGTAGTCGGTGAGCGCCTGCACCTGCTCCAGGACGACCTGCGGGCTGCGGGTCTCCGCGCCTTCGTACGGGAGGACGCAGGCCAGCAGGTCCGGGTACCCCCACTCGTCGGCGGAGGAGGACAGGTCCTCGCCCTCCATGACGTCGAGATGGAACTCATACACCCCGCGTACGAGCATCCGTCGGCGTATGAGGCGGACCTGGGCCGGGTCGGGGTCGGCGGCAAGGTAGGTGTGGCCGGAGCCTTCGGCGGCTCGGTCGTGCAGGGCCGCGAGGAGGTCGCCGGCGCGGGCGTGGGGGGTGGCGATGACAGACTCCTCGCCGAGGACGTCGACACCGGACAGGGCTGCGAGAGCCCGGACAACCGCTGGGGTGGTCTCATCGGCGGCCAGGTCATGGGAGCCGAGGCGGCGGCGGGCCTCCAGGACCCAGTCGAAGGCCTCGGCGGGGGTGTAGGCGGCCTCGGTCAGCTCGTCCGCAAGAGCAGCAAGGGCGGGGCCGGTGCGGTCCGGGTCGGGCACGGCACGCAGCTCGGCGAGGAGAAAGGTGTCCTCGGAGTCGAGGTCGTCGGCCCGGGCCAGGAGCGCTTCCCAGCTCTGGCCCGACACGGCGGTGTCGAGCTGCTGGCGCAGGCAGATCAGCGCGGTCAGCGCCCCCACTAGAACGGATGCGGGCAGGGTGGGGGTCCGCCAGGCGGAGAGGGTGTGCAGGGCCAGCTCGGCGCGCAGCCGGCGAGGGTCAACATTGCCGCGGCCGGTCGTCGTCAGCCAGTCGACGACCGCACGGGCGTCGAACAGGGGGCGGCCGTCCTCATAGGCGACGGGCACGGGGAAGTCCGGGTGCCTGCGGCTCCAGGTGGTGGGGACGGGCCGCTGCACATGTGCGAGGGCGGCGATTTCGGCGTATGTGATCCGCCAGGCCGGCATCTCGGGCAGGATGTGGGATCCCGCTTCGAGCGCAGCGCTCATCGTCTCCCCCCTTCCCGTACGGGCCTTGCCCTGTCGGCTCCGGGAGGAAATCCCGGCTACGGAGCAGGTGGCAGAACCTTACTGCGGACGGGTCCTGCTGCAACCGACATGTTTGATAACCGGGGTTATCGCATTCATTCACTCATCTTGTCATCCGCGAACGTCACCTTGGCCTCCGTTGACACACCACCCGCGTGGGACTGACCACGCGACAACCCGGAGGTCCCCGATATGACCGGCACGCCCTCTATACCGCCCGCCGCCCAGCCCGCCGGGGCAGGCCCGGCCACCAGCTGGGGCACCGTGCCGCCCCCGCTGCAGCCGCCGGTGCAGAAGCCGTCCCGCCGGAAGGCATGGCTCACTCATGGTGCGACTGCGTTCGTCGCGCTGATCTTCGGTGCCGCAATCGGCGGGAGCGGAGACTCTGGCAGCGCAACGGACTCCGCGTGGCCCGCACCCGCCGTCACCGTCACCAAGACCGCCGATGCCTCTGCGCCGAAGCCAGCCGCGACCGTCACCGAGACGGCCAAGGAGACGGTCACCGCCAAGCCGAAGCCGACCAAGAAGCCCGGCCTGCCCGACACCATCGACGGCGACGGCCAGTACCTGGTCGGCGAGGACATCCAGGCCGGCACCTACAAGACCGCCGGACCCGAGAACGACGACTTCGGCCTCGGCTGCTACTGGGCCCGGAACAAGAACGCCTCCAGCGAAATGGGGGCGATCATCGCCAACGACAACATCACCGGCCAGTCGCGCGTGACGGTCAACAAGGGCGAGTACTTCGAGACCAAGGGCTGCCTGAAGTGGGAGAAGGTCGGCTGACGCCGACCCCTTCGGCTCTCCCCCACCGGGCGGGGCGGGTCTGCCGCGCTCACGGCCGCCTGCCTCCGCCTCGTTTCAAGTCCTGAGAGGAAGCACCGCGATGTCCGAATCCGAGCTGCCTGCTCACGTCCCCGCCCCGCCTCCAGGTCCCGAACCCCGTCGTACCGAACCCTGCCCTGGCGGCGGCCCCAGCCCCGTCCACGCCCACGTTCGCACCGGGCGGGGGCCGTAACCCGGCCGGACCATCAGGCCCATCCCGCTGGGCGCGACTGCGACGGGGCACTGTCCTGGCCTTCGGTGTCGGCGCAGGAGCCACAGCGATGGCGACGTGCTGGCTGACCGTGTCTCTCATCGGCGGAGTCACAGTCGGGGCAAAGGGTGACAGCCCTTCGAAAGCCGTCACGGCCGAGGAGACGAAGGCACCGGAACCGTTCGATACCGATGGCACGATCACACTCACCGACGTCGGCGCGGACCTCGAAGACGGGCAGCCGTGCTCCGGCACGGGCGGCTACTCCGACATGGACTTCGGCACCCAGGTCAACGTCACCGATGCGGCGGGAACCCTGGTCGCCACCAGCTCCCTCGGCCTCGGGGAGAAGACCGAGGCGGGCTGCACTTTCTCGTTCACGGTCGACGAGATCACCCCAGGCTCGAAGTTCTACACCGTAGAGGTGTCCCACCGCGGTGGTCTCACCCAGACCGAGGACGAACTACGCGCAGGGGCACTCGAGTTCACGCTCGGCGACTGACGTGGGTTCGGCCGGAACAGCGAGAAATCAGCACATGCCCAAGCGCCGCCTGTCCTTATTACGACCTGAAGGGCCATCCCATGAGCAGTACCCAGCAGCGCAAGCGCACCACTCGCAAGTCAACCCTCCACCGTCTCAGAGTCCCCGCGGAGCGCACGATCGAGCTCCGGGACCTCGTCCGCAGCCGCTACCTCGATCGCCCCGGGTACAAGGTCCAGGACTTCGTCAAGGACGGCATCGAGGGCCTGTTGATCACAGGAGGGATTCCCCGTGAGAGAGCCGACTGGTGCGCCGCGGTCCAGGCCATCACCGGGATCGAAGTCAGCGAGCGCAGCCACTCCGCTGCGGGCCTCGTCCTCATGAGGACGGAGCGCGGTCTGTACGCCCTCAGCTACGGCGTAGGCCACCACATGCTCGATCCCTACTACCGCGACGACGACTTCGGCCTCGAGTTCGCCACGCGCAGTCTTGACGAAGACGGCGTCATCAAGGTCCGCAACCAGATCATGGACGGTCGGGGCCGGGTCGACGAATACTCAGCCGCCCGGGGCGAACGAATCGACGGTTTCGGGCTGGACCGGTTCGGCGCCATTGTCAGACGCCTGTGCGGCACCGTCAGCGGCATCCCGCTGACCTCTGTGCGGGGCGGAAAGGCTCATCGGGTCAAGGTGGAACGCGCGGAATCGACCATCAAGCTGCCCCTGGCGACCCACCCGGAGGACTTCCTCGGTGATCTGCGAGCGATCGAGGAGGTCTGCGCTCGTGAAGAGCCTCTTCCAGAGCTGCGTTTCGTCGACCGGGTTCGCACCCTCGCGCCCTCCGGTCGCAAAGCGGAGGATGCCCAGGGTGCGCTGGAGCGGCTGATCGCGGATTCGAATAGCGCTCGCCTGGCTCTCAGCGTGCCGGAATCCTGCCTGGAGGCGTTCGGGTCCGCCCAGGCGTTTCGGCTCACCAGACCGGGACACGGCCGCGAGGAGGTGACCGATCTCGACCTCCGCACTCTTCTCCAGTTCGTCCGGGACAAGGAAGAGGGTGACCGCTTGAACGCTCTCGAACGAGCGCGCATCACGATGTACAGCGATGAAGACTGCCGTACTCCTGCGAGTGCCTCCACCAAGGGCTGTGAGTGGCTCATCGCGGACGTCCCGGCCGGAGCACACCGGTACTTCTACGGTCAGGGGAAGTGGTACGAGGTCGGTGCCGACTTACTGACCACGCTCGAAGAGGAGCTGCGGGAGCTCCTCGCGCAGAAGGGAACGTTGACGCTGCCCGCCTGGCCGAAGGGCGTTCGCAACCCGAAGGGGCAGGACTCGCACGACGAGGGTTGGTACAACGACCTGATCGCAAGGCAGCCCGGTTACACCCTGTTCGACAAGAAGACCATCGTCACCGAGAGGTTCAACGGCGGCGGTCTGGAGATCTGCGACGTTCTCGGTCCCCAGGGTGAGCTGATCTGTGTGAAGAAGGCGTCGAAGACCGCGCCTCTCAACCACCTCTTCGCGCAAGGAGTGGTCGCGGTCGAGACGCTCCGCACCGACAGCGAGGTGCGCGAGAAGTTCCTCGCGCAGGTGGTCGCTCGCTCCGGAACGCGCAGTGGGGCGGAGGACCTCGGCGCGCTCCGGGTGGTGTTCGGGATCCTCCTCAAGGACGGGCAGGACATCGACGTCGATTCCCTCTTCGCCTTCGCCCAGATCTCGCTCCTGCACTCGGCCCAACGGCTGCGCGCCATGCACGCCGAGGTAGAGGTAATCCCCATCCGCCGTTGACCGGTGGAAATGCCGGGAAGCACTTGCGCGAACTGGATCACTCATGCCCTCGCCCGCCGCCCGGCCGTGGCGGCCGGACGACCCGCTACCAGGCTCAGACCGTCTGTGTCCATGAAGCCGTCGCCGGAACGCCAGGGCTGCGGGATTGAACGCACGCACCATGGATGGTCAACTATCCATCCCGCACTACAAGTTGATAACCCAGGTTATCAACTTGTACATGACGCTCAACACCTCGTTCTCCCTATCGTTCCCGGTGTCGGATGCGGCGCAGGAGTCACACCCTCCACGGTCGCAGCCGGTGTCCCACCCCTCCTCCGCATCAGCACCAGCCCCCGGGAGACACCCATGACCGCGACGGAACAGCCCGAACAGAACGCACTCCACCCCACCCGCCCCAGCCAGCCGGCCCAGCTCGAGCATCCTGTCCCCGTGGCAGAGCTGGTGCAGACGCGCCTGGCGGCCGCAGACCTCACCGAGGCCGTGAAGGTGATCCTTAAGGAGGCTCTGGGCGACGGCGAGACCCCGCAGGCCGGCCAGGCCGGCCGGATCTACCTCGAGTCCGTCGCCGTCACTCGGTTTCGCGGCATCGGTCCCCGTGCCTGGCTGAAGCTCAGCCCCCGGCCCGGCGTGAACCTCGTCGTCGGCCGTAACGGCTCCGGCAAGTCCAGCATCGCCGAGAGCATCGAGACGGCCTTCACCGGCACCAACCTGCGGTGGCACGGGAAGGACGCGACGCGCAGCCGCAACTGGCGCAACCTCCACGACACCGGCAAGCCGGAGATCGAGGTGAAGCTGGCAGTCGAGGGTGACACCGGCCGCAGCACACTCACCCGGACGTGGACGGGCGAGGACTTCCACGACTCCGAGGGTGAACTCAAGCGACCTGGGCACGGCCGTGTGCCCCTCGACCAGGCGGACTGGAGGCAGGCTCTGACGGACTTTCGACCCTTCTTGTCGTACGTCGACCTGGACCGCATGATCAGCGGCAAGCCCTCCGAGATGTACGACGCCATCGCCACCATCCTCGGCCTGGGACAGCTCAGCACTGCCGACAGCCGGCTCCGCGAGGAGGCCAAGGCACTCGACGACGCGGCGAAGGAGGCGAAGGCGGAGCTGCCGGGCCTCAAGGAGGGTTTGTACGAACTCGAGGACGACGAGCGCGCGGTACAGGCACTCGTGGCAATCGACACGAAGGGAGCCCCTGACTTCGCGACCCTTGAAGCACTGGTCAGTGGTCTGCCCAACGCCGACGAGAGCCTGCTCGCCGAGCTGCGCGCCGAGGCCGACGTAGAGGGACCCGACATGGCGCAGGTCGGCACGGCTGTGGACCGGCTGCGCAAGGCCCTCGCCGACGTCGAGGACCTGCGCGGTACCGGCGCCGAAGACGCTCTGCAGCGCGCGGAACTCCTCGAGCGGGCAGTGGCTCACAACGACCGCCACCCCGACGAGGATTCGTGCCCCGTGTGCCGGACCGATGGGATGCTGGACGCTGCCTGGGCCACGGATGCCACCGCCCAGATCGCCGCGCTGCGGCAGGAGGCGACGGCCGCCGCGGACGCGCGCAGCGAACTCCGGTCAGCCGCTCGGACTGTGCAGGACCTCGTCCACACGCCCGGGCGGATCCCCGTCGCCTTGACCGACCCGTGGGGAGCCTGGACCGCCTGCCGGACGATCAGCGATCCCGCCGAACTCGCCCGGCGCGCCCACGAAACCGCCGCGCCCCTGGCCGATGCCTGTGCTGCGGTCAGGGAGAGGGCCCGCAGGGAGCTGGAGAAGCGGGACGAACGCTGGCGCAGGCTCGTCACCCGCCTGACGGGCTGGGCGGAGAAGGCCCGTGCCGTAGAGGCGAACAGGGGTCGGCTGCGTGACCTCAAGAAGGCGAGCACCTGGATCAAGGCCCTGGCCACCGAGCTGCGGGAGCAGCGCATGGAGGGCTTCGCCGACCAGTCCCAGCGGATCTGGGAGAAGCTCCGCCAGGAGAGCAACATCGACCTCAAGGCCGTGAGCCTGAAGGGCAGCGAGAAGGCCACCGTCCGCAAGCTCGTCATGGACGTCTCCGTCGACGGTCAGGAGGCCTCGGCGCTCAGCGTCATGAGCCAGGGCGAGCAGCACTCCCTCGCGTTGTCCCTGTTCCTGCCCCGGGCCGCCACTGCCGACAGCCCGTTCGGCTTCATCGTCATCGACGACCCCGTGCAGTCCATGGACCCCGCCAAGGTTCACGGACTCGCCCAGGTCCTGTCCGAACTCGGCGAGCACCGGCAGGTCGTCGTGTTCACCCACGACACCCGGCTCCAGCGGGCCTTCGCCAGCCAGGAACTGCCCGTGACCGTGTTCGAGGTCGACCGGGGTATGTCGTCGAGGGTGACGGTCAAGCTCGTGACCGATCCGGTCGCCCAGGCGCTCGCCGACGCCATGGCCATCGTCAGCACCCCGGGCCTTCCGTCGGCGGCGCGGACCCATGTGCTGCCCAGCCTGTGCCGTATCGCCCTGGAAAACGCCTTTCTCGAAGCCGCCTGGATCCGGCACCACCGCTCCGGCGGTTCCGAGCACGCGCTGCAGGCCGCCGTCGGCGACGCCGACAAGTTCAGGAAGATCGCGGCGCTGGCCCTGTTCGGCGACATCGGGCGGACCGCCGACGTCGACCAGGAGCTGCGCACCCGCTACGGAGCGCAGACCGCGTACCTCATCAAGCAGTGCCAGATGGGTGCCCATTCCGGAGGCGCACAGATCGCTGACGCGCGCCGATTCGTGAAGGACATCGAGGTCCTGGCGCAGAAGGTGCGCAAGCCGGAGGTGACCGCGTGATGACGGGTCCTGCCACCTCCGTCGAAGACCTCCTGCTGACGGCCGACCGGCTCCTCGCCGGCAACCTCGGCGCCACGGCCTCCGGCCGTCACCGCGGAGCGGCCCTGGCACTGCGGACCGCCCTGGAGATCGCGGTCGGCCAGGTACTGGACGCCGCGGTGCCGGGGCTGTCCAGGACCACGGGACGGGCCCGCATGCTCTGCCTGCGCTGCTACACCGTGGCGGAGACCGCCCGCCGGGCCAAGGCCGTCTGGTCTCACCTGTGTCTGGGGTGCCACTACCACCAGTACGAGATCGGCCCCACGCACGATCAGGTCCTCGCCTGGCGGACGGAGGTCGGCGAGCTGGTCCGAGAATTGGGCCCCTGACTGGGTGTCATCAAGCGATCTCTGATAGTTCTTTCGCCGGGGTACGGGCGCAGGCCCGTAGCGACGTCCTTCGTTCGGGGCGTCGCAAGGGAGGGATGCACATGGGCACCACGACACGTGACGAGATCATCGCCGTCGAGCAGAAGGCGGTGGACCACGCGTATGACTGCTATGCCGCGCGACTGGCTGAACTTACCGGGGGTTCGGTCGCCTCGGCCTCCGCCAGCGGCAAGGACAGCGTCGCCAACCGGATCGAAGCCGAGGAGCGGGCGGCGTCGTACGGCGGTCTCGGCAACGAATCCCTGGTCATCAGTCGTGTCGACGTACAGGACGAGCCTGACCCCTGGTATGTGGGACGACGTGGCGTCAGCAATCCCGCAACTGGCGACCGTGTGGTCCTGCTGTGGACCAGCCCGCTGGCCAAGAAGTGGTTCGAGGTCCGGCCTGACGCCCCGGGCGAGGTTCTGCTGCGGAGGCAGTTGCGCTGCGTCCAGCGTGTCGTCGAGGACTACTTCGACGAGATCGCCCCCGCAGCCACCGTTCCGCAGCCACGGCCGGCGGCGGACGACGCCGAACCGGAGGCGCTGCCTGCGATCCCTGCCACCGGCATCCCGAAGGGGGGAGCACCACGCCCGCCCGTTCCCAGCCCCGTCCTCACCCCCGCCGACATCGCCCGCATCCAGCGCCAGAAGCCACTGCAGCCAGACGAGTTCCTGCTGCGCGAGCTCCAGCGCTCGCGCAGCGGCAACATGCGGGACATCGTCGAGACCATCCGCCGCGATCAGATGGATTTGGTCACCGGCTCGCCCTCCGACATCCTCGTCGTGCAGGGCGGCCCGGGCACCGGCAAGTCTGCGGTCGGCCTGCACCGCGTGACCTGGCTGGTCAACAACGAGCACTTCAAGGCCCAGGACATCCTCGTCGTCGGCCCTCACCAGCGGTTCCTCGACTACGTCGGGCAGGTCCTGCCCACCCTCGGCACCCGCGACGTCAACTCGGTACAACTGACCCGCCTGTGGGACGGCGAGATCCTCGGAATCGACACCGCGCAGGCACGACTGGTGAAGTCCGACGAGCGCATGGCGGCTGTCCTGCGACAGCGCGTCGAGAACGAATGCCGTCCCGAGGCCCTCGACGACCTGCTCACCGCCGCCTCCTACGAGGGCGACGAACCGGGTTTCACTGTCACCGCCGGCAGTACGACCCTGCGCATACCGCGCTCCGAAGCCCTCGCCCTCCTCGACGAGGCCCGCAGCGGTGACGGCGCGTACCGTGAGCGGCGCGACCGCTTCCGCAGCCTGCTAGTCGACCGCCTCCTGCAGGAGCTCGTCGCCATCGCCTCGCGCCGCCGCGTCGACGACACCATCCGTCGCGACCTGGAACGCAACCGTAGGGTCGAGCGCCTCATCGAACGCGTCTGGCCGTCATCGGGCGCCAGGGAAGCGCTCCGGAGCCTCTACGACTCGCCCGACCTTCTGCACACCTGCGCCGACGGCATCCTCGACGACGAGGAGCAGGCCTCGCTCCACCGCCCCCGGGCCGCCACGGCCGCCGACGACCCCTGGACTCTCGACGACCGCGTCTGCCTCGAAGAACTCCGGTACCTCATCACCGGGGAGACCCCACGGCGCTACGGACACATCGTCGTTGACGAGGCGCAGGACCTGACTCCCATGCAGGCCCGCTCCCTGCGCCGCCGCCGCGCGGTGAACGGCTCCATGACCGTCCTCGGCGACCTCGCCCAAGCCACCGGGCCCCACCCCTACGACGACTGGGACCGCCTCGGCACCCTCCTCTCCGACCACGGAGACTGGCGCGTCGCCCAGCTGAACACCAGCTACCGCGTGCCCGCCGAAATCATGGAGTTCGTCGCACCCCTGGCCCGCACGGTCGCCCCCGCACTGCCCTATCCGCAGGCCGTACGCCAGGCAGGCGAGGACGCCGTCCGGACGACGGCGACCGAGCCCTGGCGACTCCTCGACGACACCATTGCCCAGGTCACCCGCCTCGTCGGCACCAGCGACGGGCACACCCCTCGCTCCGTCGCCGTCATCGTCCCCGACGACTCCGGCTGGCTCGACGAGATCAGCCGCCAGCTGGACCGGTCCGAGAGCATCGATGACCAAGGACGCCAGGCGGTATCCGTCCTGGCCGCCGCCCAGGCCAAGGGCATGGAGTACGACCACGTTCTCGTCGTCGAGCCCGCCACCCTCGCCGACCGCGGCCCGGCCGGCCTGCGCCAGCTCTACGTGGCGCTCACCCGCAGCACTCAGAGCCTGACCGTCCTGCATACTTCCCCGCTCCCGGAGTCCCTCACGAAGACCGACAGCACTACCGAACACGCACCTATCGAAGCCGAACCACGCATGGCAGGCGGTGACGTGCCCGACATCGGCACCGACATCCGGGTCCGGGTGAGCGGCATGGGGCCCGGCGGCCGCTATCAGGTCAAAGCCTTGTCTCCCGTCGTCCGCACCCCCTTGGTCCTGACCGTCCGCCACGGCTCTGCTCCACCGCGTCCGGGCGACGAACTGGACTGCTGGGTATTCGCCCACGAGACGAACCACTGTGTGATCACAACAGACCAGCGGGGCAGACAGCCCATCTCGTTCAGGATGGCGGAACGCTACGTGGCAGCACTCGGCGTTCTAGACGAGCTGATCAGCGGTGACGGCACGGTCCCAGAGGACGCTCGCGAACGTCTCTCAGAACTCAAGGGCATGGCCAACCGCGTCCTCCGTCGGGACCAGGCGGACTGGGTGGATGTGCGGCGCGTGCTCGGAAACCCGGACAGGGACCGTCTGGGCGTGCTGCGCAACCTCGCGGCAGGCGCCAACCGCGCGCTCAAGGACAGCACGCTGAATGTCAGCCAGCTGCGGGCCGAGCTTTCGGAATCCACCTGGGCTCAGGCCCTGACCGAAGCGCAGGAAACGCTCCGGACTCGACTTGCCGCCCAGGCCGAACCTGACTCCGAGAGCGCCCCCGCCACCCCAGTGCCCCAGCCCGAGCAGAAGGAAACCGAACCCGTGACCACCACCGACAAAGCACCCGCCGCACCGGCTTCGACCACAGAGAAGGGCTTCCTGTACGCGCTGGAGACTTCGGCAGCCGCCGATCGCACCTGCAAGAAGCACGAGGCGGTGCGCCATGCCTTGAAGTCGGCCTTGTTGTGGTCAGACATCCAGCCGACCGACTCAGAGATCGTCGACGTCAGCTGTGTCACGGACCGCGGCGTATTCGTCTATGAGGTCCTGGGCGCCGGCCGCTGCACCTACCAGGACCTCCGCTCGGGAGCCACCCGCCTCCTCGAGATCAACCACACCCTGACTACCCCAGCGGCCGGCCTCTATCTAGTCCTCTGCGAGCCGCCTGCCGAGGACTGGTCGGCCGACACTGTCCGCGACGTCTTCAACGTCCACGTCCTCTGGCGGAGCCCTGGCGGATGGGGCGGCCAAGACGCAGAAACTGCGTTGGGCTCCCCTGGGGCATGACAACACCAGACACCGTGGCGGGTCGTGCACCAGTCTGCCGGGCCTCGAACTTCACTCGGCCCTCAGGTATCGGCAACCGGGCAGTACTGGGGTAGGCATCTCTCCACGGCCAAGAGTGATGACCACATCTGCAGTTGCAAGGTAGTCGGCTTGGGCGCCTTCCATCAGCCCACCCAGGGGGCGCGCCTCAACCCGGCCTTCCCAGCATGCCCTCTCACTCGTTCGACACCAAGGAGTGGCTACTCAAGTAGCAGATCCTTACGTTTGAGGTGTGCCACTCTCCACTACCCCCTGGCCCCGGTTAGACCGCCGCGTCTACCTCCTCTTGCTGGACGACCAGCGTCGTCTCCTGCTGTGCGGCGGATGCTGTGGCAGCTGGACCGTCCCTCAGGTACGCATGACAGCCGGCACCGACTTCCTGGAGTCGGCCACCCGATTCCTGAAGGAGCGATTCAAAGTGGCGAATCCACGCTACGGGTCGGTCTATGGAATCCGAAAGTCACCCATCGGTGAAGACTGGGAATTCGACCAAGCCACGGCTGCACGGGTCTTTATCGTCCGCATCAGCGATGCTGAAGGATCGGCGATTGAGGAGCAGTCGGTCGCACACACTCGATGGAGCATCGAGGAATTGCACAGACGGAGGAGCGATATTTACCCGGAAGGCATCGTCCTGCTGATCACTGGCTACGTAGGAGGCTGGATTCCCGATGGCCCCATCACCCTCTACTGAGAATGACGCCCAGAGCCCGCTGAAGCTCCCTGATCAGCGATCCACTCATCAAGCGAAACTTTCCTCCCGATGCGACGAGACCAAAGACCATTGGAGTGAAACTCGGGTAGATGACCGCGAGACATCACAGCCTTCGAAAGCTGCGGGATCGGTTTTCCAGCAACATGACTCCATCAGGACCAGGGCATACCAACCCACGGAATCGACAGAGCAGGGAACTTGCTACATGGCATACCTGGCGGCCTGTCCACCCTTCGCCCGTTACCGTCCGTCTGCACGTCCGCGCCACTGCTCCAGCACTAGCCAGAAGTCGCGAGGCCAAGACATGGTCAGAGGGTCGAAGGAATAGTTCTCGGCCGTAGCCTTCTTCCACAGGACCTCGGCGCGCTCAGCCTCGCCTGACAGAAGGCGCGCAGTCGCCAGGTGGCCTCGGGCCACGGCGTACTCTCTCGCCTCCGCGGCACTCACGAGGGCAGGCCAAAGTTCCCACACCAGGTGCTTTTGGAGTTCCCGAAGGTGATTACCAGCCGTCTGGCAAATTGAGGCACCCACGTTCCGGTTCACTTCGTCCATCTGATGGTCGAGTTCACCGGAGCGATCGTCGTCATCATCCCAACCATGCTCCTCGACGAGTTTCCTCCAGAAGTCCCAGGACCGCTCCGCCTCTGCACGCGCCTGCCCTTCCAGTTCTTCCTGAGTCAGTCTGGGGAAGTCCTGATCACCCTGCGCGTCGAGGTCCGAGATTTCCAGCGCCAAGTTCGCCTCGCTGCCGAACCTGATCTGCGTAAGGACCTCCAGCAGACGAAGCGAGGCTTCGATGCCGTCATCACGAATCAGGCCGCAGATGTCTGCGATGTCCTGCTCGACACTGTCCCAGTCAGTCTCCGCGATGTGGTTATCGAGCTGATCTGCCAGCCAATCTGCCGAGCCGCGACCTCGCAGGTCGTCCAGCAGCTCCTCGATCTTGGAGCCGAGCCGGTCCACGACGGCCTCGGGAGTCTCCCTCTCCCGCTGTGCTGCTGCTTCACGCTGCGTACGCTCGGCAGCCTCTCGGCGTCGGTCACGAGCCAGCCGAGCGGCCGGGAGGCGGGTCTGAACTGCTCGCATCTTCTCGGCCATCGCCGGATCAATCGCGTCCAGCCGCTCAATGGCTTGCATCCTATGTCCGACTTGCACGATCGGATCCGCTGCGAGACAGCACAGCAAACTCGTCGCATCGTGGGGAGCACGCTGCGCCACGGCCATCACCAGCGCGAAACGGTCCGCGCTCGTTGCCCCGGAGTGCGCCACGAGTTGCTCCACGGCACCGGGAACGTAGCCGGCCGGGTGCTCATACTCGGCGAGAGCCAGACCGACCCTCATCCGCGTCATCAGCGGGGCTGTCTCATCCTCGGCAAAGAGATTCGCGGTCCACACCGCCCACCCCTCGCGCACCGCGTCAGCCAACCAACCCCAGCCGTTCTTTGGCAGCAGGTTTCGAGCCTCCGCGTAGCCCACATCATTCGCACGATGCACCAGAGCGTCAGCTGCCCGGTGACGCAGTCCTGCCGGAAGGCCCTTGGTACCCGCGACGAAGCAGAGGCCGACGGTGTACTCAGTATAAGAATAGGACGGCCGATCAACGTTAACCCTGGACATGCTCAAGATGCGCTGCAACTCATCGTGCCACGGGCCTGGAGCCTGGACCATGAACGATGCGGCAGCCAGTGCCGCCCTGCCACGGATCTGACACGCCTGCAAGCTGGAGATCCGCCAACTGTCGGCAAGTGAGTCATCGGCCAAGCGAACCAAACTGTCGAGGATGACATCGTCTGGTTCTCTGTGACGAGCCGACACGTCACAGTCCGGCAGCAGCTCGGGTCTCTCAATCCCCGCCATATTGTGCCCCCTTGATCGGCAGTCATGGGCATCCTAACTCCGTAACATTCAGCACAATGGGCGTCCCCCATCTCAAGCAGGCGGCCTGAAAAAGGCGTTCATCGGCTAGAGGCGGCCTTGACCGTGACGATCCGCCCCGCTGCCAGGCGGGACATCGTGGCCGGGGCTGAACTGACCTCGCTCTGCGCGCTCCCTGGCCGCTGGCACCACCTGCTCCGTCGTCCGCTGGCCGCATTCCAGTGGCTCGCAGCCGGCCATTCCTTCTCTGGCAACCGCCTTCGCCCTCTCCGGATTCTCCGTCTATGCCGTCCTCAAGGGCCTGATCCCGCTGTTCGCCGAACACGGCGCAAGCTCTGCGGCAGCCGCCTGGGCCCTGGGACTCGACGACGCCGGACAAACCCTCGGCCGCACCGTCTACGGGACTTTGGCCTCCCACACCTCGACCACCACCCATACAGTCACCCTGATCGCGTTGGGGGGAGCCACGGCCGCGCCCCTGGCCCTGGTCCCCGGCCCGGTGCCGCTCCTGGTCGGTCTCGCGGTCCTGGCCGCAGTGGTCCGCGGCAATCTCACTCTGCTTCAAGCCACTGCCATCACCAATCGCTGGGGGACCTCCCCTACGGCCGACTGTCCGCACTTCTCAGCGCGCCAGTCCATGCCGCAGCAGCTTTGGCGCCCTGGGCTGGCGCTGTGCTCTCAGGGGTCTCGGTGGATATCCGCAGCTCTTTGCCGCCCTCGCCGCTGTCTCGCTCATTGCGGCAGTACTGGCATTCACTGCAGAGCGCACCTGAGAGCAAGTTTTACGAGTCATGACCCAGCTCGATCGCAGAGCGCTCCAAGGGCAGAAATGCCTTCTGACTCAGTCCAGTTGGAGCAGATTTTCGCGCAGGCCAGCGAACAGATTCAATCGCACGTGACCCGCACCAATCAAGATTAGTCAGCTGTGCGCTTGGGGCTCAGAAGGGCAGACGGATGCCTTACGCCTTCCCTAGTGTTGCGCCATGAGCCTGATCGACGGCCGCTCGCCGTCCGCGGACTGGGTCGCCAAGGACATGGAGGCGATGCTCAGGGAGTGCGACGCACTCATCCTGTCCAAAGATGAGCTCACGCGTCGCCTGCAGGAGTCCATTGAGACCCTCCAGCGCGAGATGGCCAAAGCCGCCGAGGAACGCGAACAGGCAGCGCTGCAGCGGCAGAAGGCCCGGGAGTGGCTTGACGACTTCCAGGCCACGGTCCGAGAAGGGGCCACCCTGCGGGCTTCGCTACGGCCTCAGGAATCCGTCCAGCTGAGACTCGTACAGTCCTTATTGGAGCCCCCAGCCGAACCTTCGGCGCATGCGGCACCCGTCCGGGTCGAGGGCTCCCGTTCGATCGCAGCCATGCAGGTCATCAGCAGCGACCCGCGACGCGCGTGGAGCGCGTCGGATGTGGCCCAGCTACTCGAAAGCGGCACCCCTGGCGCGGTGCGGCGAACCCGGTGCCTTCTGGAGCATCTGCAACGACTGTCCGTACTGCAGAAGGTCCACAGTTCTGACGGAAAGCGGGCGTATTACCGGCTCGCGGTCTCATGGGAGGCCGCTTAGACGAGGGTCGGCAAAAGGCGACCGCCGCCTCAGGCACGGCCAGGTTCCTAGGCCAACACCGTGCAAGGGGCGGCGGTCTTGAGACGGCTTGGCCGCCGCATTCGACGCTAGCTGCCCATTCGGGCATGCGCGGGATGTTCGGCCATTTCCACGACATCGGATGGTCGGTCAGACATGCCCTTTTCGCTGTTTCGTTCGGAGCACGGCGCAGCCACCGTGGAACTGCTCGATCCCGCGTCACCCTTGGGGCGGCAGCGGCTCTCGTGCGACACCGTTCTCGTCGACGGGCCACTCGAAATGGCGGGGCCAGAGCATCTCCCCAAGGGCTATTTCCAAGCTCGCCACCGTCAGGATGTCGGGCCACGTCTCGCCCCGCAGCACGTACGTGATCACCTGCCGGTTGACGTCGGCGGCGGACGCGAGGGCATTGGCACTCAGACCCTGCCGCTCCATCGCCTCCGACAGTGCTCGGGCGATCGCCTGGCCGATCTGCGCAGGCCGGTACCCGTCCATCACTGCGTACGGCCAGCTGGCATCGAGCGCGTACTCGCACGGCCTCTTGCTACGTCTCGTTCCTCCAGCCACGCGCCCAGTGTGACGGAGGTGCTGCCAGGATGCGCAATCACATCTCACACGCTACTCAAGTAGCAATGCCGTGTGTAGCCGATACCCACGCCCGCTTCTCGGCGGTCCGCCGCCCGGGCCTGATCACGACACGTACTGGAGGTGAGTGGTGACGGTGCAGGGGCGCTCACTGCTGGCGCCGAACGAACGGCTGTTGCCGACTTACAGGCTGCGCGCAGACGACCAGCTCAAGGTGATCCGCGTCGCGTGCTCAAGTGCCGGCCCGTTCATCAACGCGTTCCGGCTGGCGACCGATACCGGACTGACCGAGAAGAACTGCGGTCTTGTCCCGGCATTTCTGTTCGCCACCGGCCTCCTGGAAAAGGCAGGTGGGCACTTCTCGAGGTACCGGCCGACGAGCAAGGGCCGGAAGGTAGGGGCTGCTTGGCAGAAGGGCGAGCGGGAAGGCCTGCTCGCCCTTCGAGACGCTTGGAAGCAGCAGTGGTTTGCCCGCAGCATGAAGGAACGCCTCGAATCCGGACCGGCAGCCCGCGACGGGCTCCTCGCCCGGCTCCTCACCGCTGCAGGCGCGGATGGTCATCGCATGCGCCAAGCCGAGGCTCTGCTAGACCTGCTGGTCGCCATCGGCATGATCGTCCCTGATGGCGACGGTTTCATGTGCTGGCATGAAGGCGCCCCCGCGGACCAGCTGAAGGAGACCACCCGGGATGCGGCGACGCAGCAGCCCCCGACACCTTCGCACCCCTCCGAGGGCGTCGGCCCGACCGAAATGCACGCTGAAACATCACCGGGAGATCGCCGCTCCCCGGCAGAGCCGACAGCAGGCGACCCCCGCCACAGCGACGACGAGGAAGGCTGCTCTCCGGATCCGGGGGCCGCTTCCATTCCGCCGCCCCGACAAGAGACAAAGGAGCCTGCCACGGACTCCGGCCCGACGGCATACGCCGAGGTGGACCTCCTCGCCCTGCTGTGTCCGCCTGTCCTACTCGCCGACCTGGTCCGCCTGAGTCCGGAGGAGCTGATGCAGCTGCACGGACACCTTCGCGGTCTGGCCGCCCTGACAGCCAAGCTCAGGGGGCAGCCCGCCCTCTGACCCTCACGTACGGTCCGGCAGCGCCTTCATCCCTTGGCCGGGTTGGCGCTGCCGGCCCCCTCCTCCACCCATCGACCCCGCGGCAAGACCGCACGGAAGGGGCTTCGGCATGCCCTCACACAAGGAGAGGAGCGCTGCCCACGGTAGCGCGACCTCGCGATGCAGCGCGTGGGATTCACCCGCACGGAACACGGTCCCGACGGGGGGCCTGCGTGGCTAGGCCCACGATCAAGGAGGCGCTGCTGCAGGTGTCCCGCGTCTGGAAGCAACTCGCGTGGGACGGGGTGATGAGCATCGAGACCGTCGACGAGTACATCGAAGTCACCGAACGGCTCATCGACTTCGCCCGAGCTCACCAGATCACTCGGCTGGATGACGTCACCCCAGCGCTGGCCGAAGCGTTCGTCAATGCCCCGGGGCACGACCGGCACCGAGGCATCATTCCCACTCCTGCAGGGAGCACCCGCCGTCAGCGACGCTCCGCCGTGACGTCCCTGTTCGCGCATGCGCGTGCGCTCGGTCTGACGAAGGCCGCACCGATGGTCGACTCCGCGCCCATTGCCCGTAGTCCCCGTCGGCCGGGGGCGGACCTCCAGCCTCATGAAATCGCCCGACTGCAGTTCCACTCCGAGCGGGGCATGCCGGCCACCCGCCACGCAGCCCTACTTGCCCTCCTCCTCGCAGGATTCTGGAGCGCCGAGGTCGGCGCCGCGTCCAGCGCCGATCTAGATCTCACCGCGGGCACCGTACACACCAAGGGCTCGACTCGGACACTCGCCCGGACCTGTCCGCTGGACGAGTGGGGCGTCTATGTCCTGGGGTTGCGCGCCACGCATCTCGGCAGGCGAGGGGCGGCCCCGTACCGGCTCGTGGCCAGTGCCACCTCCGCCCCGAACGTGGTGCAGTCCAGCGTAGGGGCAGGCTTCGGGGACATCGCGCGACGCAGCGGACTGTCCACGCGCGCCCGCAAGGTCGAGCCCCGCGACATCACCCGCTACGTCGCCCGCAAAATCCTCAACGAAACCGGCCGGCTATCCGAGGTCGCCCGCCACCTCGGCCTGTCCTCTCTCGACATCGCCGCCAGCCTGGCCAATCTGCAGTGGCACACAGGCGGTGATGCCGCATGACCGCTCCCAGGAAGCGAGCCCGGCGCAAGCCGGTGACGAAGCAGCCGGCCTACGTCATGGCCGAAGTCCCCCGACGACACGTTCGGCGCAGCCACCGATCCCCTCCCGCCCAAGGGCCCGGAGGCCCCACCCCTGACCACAGACGAGCGGTTCGAGTACCTCCTGAACAACCCCGACCTCTACGCAGCCGCACAATCCCTCCCCGGTCCCAGCCGCGTCGGACGCCCTGCCCACCACCCACCCGTCGTCTATCTGATCTTCCTCTGCGCGATCTCCTTGTTCGGCTCAGCGCGAGCTACCGCCTGCCACCTCCAGCGTCCCCTCTGGTGGGATCTCGTCCGCATGAGCATCCGTACCCACATGGGCGATGCGGTCGCCGACGCCCTTTTGCCGGTCGGCCCGACCAGAGGCCAGTGGAACTACTACTTCCACGCGAAACTGAAGCCTGCCTTCGCCGAGGTACGCGACATCAGCCGAGACCTGTGGATCCAGCAGGCTCTCGACCACGGGATGCTGAACGAGACGGGCACTCGGGTCAGCCGGAGCTACCCCGAACGCCACCAGGTCATTCACGCCGATGCCACCGTCGCCTGCCCGCCCTCCTCACAGAGGCACAGCGAGACCGTCAACGAGGTGACCGGAGAGATCCGCTCGCACCGCGTCGACCCTGACGCCAGCAATACAGTCGAAGGCGGTGGGACCCGCGTGTACGGCAACAAATTCCTCTCCGCGGCCGTCCGCCTCGGCAACATTCCCCACAGCCGAGTCATCCTGGGCATCGAGTCCATCCGCCACAAGTCGGCCAAGCGCGCCCCCCACCGCGACGACGAAGGCACCGCCTTCGTCAAGCTCGCCCGGTACGTCCTCGGCCGAGCCCCTGGCCTGCGCGCCATCACCTACGACACCGCCCTCCGCGGATCCCACCGTGCACCCCTCATCGCGGACGGCCTCGTCGTCTTCACCACCCAGCACGGAGGACTCGCACCCGAGTCTCTCCAACGTTTCGAGGACGGTCCCTGCCGCCACGACCTCTACGTCGCCGAGGGCCGCGTCTGCAAACGTCTGATCACCGACGACGGCACCACTCACTACACGCCGCTTCCTGTGGAAGAACTTGAGCGCCGCGAGTCGAAGCGGACCCGCTTCTACCACCGGCTGACCATCCCCTGTCGGGTGAAGAACCACACCCTGCGCATCCGAGTCGACGAAACCCCGGAGGACCGGGAGATCGACCCCTCGATCAAGCGGCAACGCTTCAACCGCACCGAGCACCTGAGGCAAATACCACCGGACACCCATGCCGGCCGCCGCCTCACGGGCTTCCGCCAGGACAGCGAGTCCCAGCACTCCCGCTTCGACCAGAGCTACCCCCACAAGAGAGTCCCTGCCTACGGGGCCGACGCGGCCCTGCTGATCTACATCGGCTATGCCTGGCTGAGCAACTCCGTCGCCCGAGCCAAGATCACCCACGCGCTCGCCGCCTGAGCCAGTGCGCACATCTCTCCGCCCTTGGATCAGGTACCACCCGCTACACTGACCGCGGTGGCTACGCCCTCACGGGCTGCCACCACGACCTGTCGCCAAGCAAGCCTGAGCGGTCCGCCCATCCCGGCAGACTTTCAGACACGTTTTCCGACAGATCCCCGCCTCCGTAGCTCAGGGGATAGAGCACCGCTCTCCTAAAGCGGGTGTCGCAGGTTCGAATCCTGCCGGGGGCACCAGCGAAAAGACCGCACCTCAACGTTGAGGTGCGGTCTTTTTACATCTACGGCTGACATCAACGAGGCCGGTCACCGGCGCCCCGCACGCCTCAGCCGGTCCATGTGGCTCATGGCCTCGCACTGCCGTCCCGCACGACGTGGATTGAGACAACCAGGGTTGCCGGGAGGAGATGATCACCTGCAATGTGGCCAACCTCGTCGAAACCACCGGCGAGCGGATGCGCGTGAGCTGAGCCCGTGGACGTCGGGCGAGATCCCTCGCGGTCGCCGCTGTGGTCTTCCTCTCCAGCCGTAGGAGGAGGTGCCGGACGTCGGCGGTCCCGAGGGACCGCAGCCGCTTCCCTCCCATCATCGGGCCGAGGTAGAGGCGGAAGCGCGCCTGCTCGGCATCAAGCGGACGACGCCCAAGCGGTCCCCAAGCTCAGAGCGCGAGTTCGATCCCCATCACCCACGCCATGACGAAGGCCCAGGTCGTTGACCTGGGCCTTCGTCATGCGGTGAAGATGCGGTTGCGGGGGCTAAGCCATCAAAATGCGGTATTCGCGGTGAACCAACTCTCCGAGCCGGTCCACGACGAGTCCGGACATGGCAGAAGCCGGCAGAGGAAACCTGGGTTCGCCCCCTAGTCTTCGTCGTCCTCTGACGCCTCCGGCAAGGTCGGGTCATCGCCCTGAATGCCACGCCGCAGGTTCTCAAGGTCGGTCTGGAGCTCAAGCAACGACTGCCGCAGCTCCTCGAAGTCGGAAGACTCCATGACCGGCGGCCAGCTGCCGGCCGTACGGTCGATCTCCGTCAGCCTCTCCAAGGCGTATCGAGCACTTTCCAGACCGGCCCGCAGCGTACGCCGGGATTCCGGTGCTTGCCGCAGAGTCGGAGCGCCATCGCCAGAACCGCCGAACGAGACCTCGCCCGGCTTGGGTTCGGGCGAGGCGGTCTCCACAATTGAAGGGTCTCCGTCGGCCGACTGGTCTGCGTCCGGACCGGTACCCGCGGGCTGTACGGGGCTCAGGCGCGCCAGGTGTTCCGCATAGGCGGTGCTGGCACGCACCTCGTCGGAAGCCCACACGACGTCCCACTCGTACAATGGAACAGGTACACCGTTCTCGTCCCGGGCGATCCTGTCCGGCTGCTCGATGTCTACCTTGAGGTGGACGTAGGCCATGCCCTCTTCGTCCCTCCGGTCCCGGCGAACGAGCTGCCGTACCGGTTGGGCATTCTCAGGCAGCGAGCCGTCCTGGAACCTGTTGGCGGTGAGCGCCAGCAGCCACAGACCAAGCTCGTTGCCCTCCGCCGAGAGGTTCTCGACGACCAGGTGAACGTCCGACCTGAACGGCACTCCGCCCTTCTCCTTCGGCCCCATCAGAGTGGAGCCAACGTTGCGGGTGAGGAGTTTGTCAGCGATCAACGAAATGCCGCCGGCCACCGCCAGCGTGCAGCGAGCGTTGGTGTCACCTGCCAGCGCAGGTGACACCAGCGTGGTGAAGTCGGCAGTAAAGACCGGATCCCACTCCTTGAGCACGTCCCGCGTAAGAACACCACCGTTGCCCCAGGCGTTGCGGGCCTGCTTCGAGACAGTCTTCTTGGCACTTCGCCACGGCAGATCGATGATCGGCCCCAACAGTTCGGCGAAACCCTTGGAGCTCATCCGTGAGCCACCCTTGATGATCTTGGCTTGATCCTTGAGCGGATCATAGAGCTCAGGCCGGGTGAGGGCATGGACCAGCTGGATGCCGCGCCACAGGGCGGTGCCCGGGAGGCTGTCGTCCCCGTACTCCCGGGGAAGGTCCGCGGGGACGGTCCGGCCCACCGCCAGGCCGTAGACGACCTGAAGGTCTTCCTTGGTCACTTGCGCGTTGCCGAGCTGAATGACGCGCTTCAAGGCCCGGGTGGCGACCTCGACATTCTGGGCCGCGGCGTCCCACGCCTTGAATTCGACGTGCACGCTGGCCAGGATCGAGCGCATGGCGTCGTCGAAGACATCCTCGGACGCCAGCAGATGGCCCGGATGCCCTACGACGCCGACCGCTATCTGGGCCGGCACCACGTAGGTCTGCGCGATCTGGACTCCGCGGTCGCCCGGCTCCGGCCCTGCCATCGCCTGGGCGAACTCGTCGGCGAGCGTTGTCCGCCAGTTCCTGCGGACCGCCGCCAGCTGTTCAGCCAGCGTTCGACCGTCTGCCGCCGGGGCCCCCGACACCTTCCCGAACAGTGACTCCACCATCAGGTCGGCGGCGTCCGACGCCCCGGCGTCCGGCCCGGCGAGGACCGCCCATGCGCTGGCCAGCCTCGTGATGCCGTCTCGTACGGCCAGGGCGTGGAAGGGCTCGGTGCCGTCATCGAAGGTGAACTCGACCGGATGGGTGATCAGAGGCCGGGTCACCTTTCGGCTGAGGATGGAGACCGCGTAACTGTTGAGCGCCAGGGTGCTGTGTACGGTCTGCCGCACGTGATCCTTCAGGTGCTGAAGGCTCTTGTAGCGATAGCGCACGACGGCGCACGGCTCCCCGCCTTCGGTCGTGCCCACCACCTGTGGGTCGGGTACGTCCAGCACCTCCATTCCCGTGCGAGGCTGGATGCCCGGCAGGAGTTCGCTGAGCCACACCCGGGTGTTGAACGTACGGAGGGTGGCGCCTTCGACGTTCTCGTCCAGCAGAAGACCGACGGGCTCCTGGGCGGTGGGCTCCAGCATCACCGCCACGCCCTCGGGATGAGTCGCCGCCCGGGCGACCGCCTGCCAGGCACCGACGGGCAGCGGGGCAGCCGGATTGGCGAGGCCGGCCGCCTCGACCTTGTCCTGGGCTGACGTATCGGGCGACACGGGCAGGGTGTGTTCGACGTTGGAGACCGCGACGTTCTCCCCCCTCCAGGAGAGCATCACGGATTGGGAAGCTGGGCGGGGCATGCGTCCTCCAGGTCACGGGCGCTGAATGTATGGGAACCTTGGGCTGCGGTCCTGGCCCGGTTCTCCGGATCACCAGGTCCGCCCCGGGCCCCGGCGTCAAAGCCGGGGTCCGGACCTTTTCAGTCGAGTCGGCCGAGATCTATCGGCAGGCCGGATTCGGGAAACACACGCGGGTACCAGTCCCACATGAACGCGCGGGCGGGATACCGGACCAGGAACTGGTAGGCGGCGTGCGCGACAAAATCGGCCGCCTGCAGCAACGGGGTCGCGCGGGCCGGGAGAAGTTCGGGATCCCCCACAACGTGCCGACGGTCGCTGGGCAGTCGACGATGCGCATCCCGCAGTGCCCTCTCCGTGCCGTTGCCATCGACGACGAACCGGCATGAACTACCAGCCTCGGCATGCCAGTTGTTGATCATTTCCACCAGATCCGCGTACAGGGCCTCGCGGGTCGCGCCACGCCGGTACACAGACCCCACGGTCAGCTCGGGCACCTGCGCCAGCGTCTCCAGACCCTGGAGCACTACCCCCGCGGCCTCGCGTTTCCGCTCCGGACCGGGCGCCGGACCCCCCTCCGGGTGCAGCAGCCGACCTCGGCCTCCAAGAAGGTCAACGGCATGGAGCGGATACCCGGGCGTATAGCTCAAGTGCGGCCTGAACTGCAGCTTCTCCAGGAAGGCACTCCACTGAGCATCGGCCACACACGGACCTTCAACCCAAGGGACCCGAAAAAATCCAAATACAGACATATCCCTATTTCCCGAGTCGTCAAGGAAATAGACACTGTCCGAAAGCGACTGTTCCGGAGGCAGATTCGAGGCGGCGGAGACACTCCCTTGAGATGGCGGCATGGCACTTCGAACCGGGTGGGACGGCGGGCGCCGATGGTGGTCCACGTAGGCAACTCCGTTAGCGGGACTATCGGAAGAGGAGTCGCCCACGGCATGTCTGGACCACTCAGACAACTCAGACCGCTGCACGCATCACAGCAGGAAGAACTTTACGAGAGTGACGAATGGCCAGTGCGAAAATATTCAGGCAGGACGGGATCTGGCCGAAAGCTATTGCACCTTGGCCGGTCCCCCTACGTCAGGTGGGTTATAGCTGACGAGAATCGGCCGAAAAGACTGGGAAGCACCGGAGTTCCCATCTTCTCCATCATTGCGACAGATGAGGCGATAGTTACGGCCTCACCCAGCGGGCTGTCCTTCTTGATGACGAAGACGAACTCGTTTTCCGTGGTGGGGAGTTGTCGAGGGAGAGTCATCAACCCCAGTGCATCCAGGGCTTGCGTGATCTGCTCACAGAGCTCGGCACTGAGCCGAACCCGATCGGGAGCGGCGTACCGCTTGATGAAGCGCATCGAGAGGCGCTTCACGCCGTGATCCACTTCAACCGCGTGCGCGATAATAGTGAAGTCCATAAGCATGTAGTTAACTAAATTAAGCCCTTGTGGTCAACGCCGTTAGCGAGGACTGTCGTTGACTCAATCTCCGTGCGACCTCTCGGCCTGGAGGAAGCGCCCTTCACCTATGGCCGCGCAGCAAGGCCCGACCGCGTCGTGACAGTCAGCCCGCACTCGACAACCCCAAAGACGCGGACGCCGTGGAAGCGAGCGCGGTGAGGCCGTCGTCCTGGACTCGTAGGGGCTCCCCCGGTCCGAGCTGATCCCTGTCCCTGTCCCGCATCGACATTGTCGCGGTACGGCACCTCCAGACTTCGGCCCCAGTGGCACCGGCTCAGGCCCGCCCACCCCCACCTCACACCCCCCACCCCACCCCCGTGTGCCCGGCGTAACCCCCCGCCTGCCCGGCCCGTGACGGCGGGGTAATTCGGGGTTTCTAGGGTGGTGGTGAGCGGAGCCCGCCGGGCGATGCGGGCGGAGGGGAAGGGGGCGTGATGGACGGCGGTGGGGTGCGTACGGTCTGTTCGTACTGCGGGGTCGGGTGCGGGATCGTGCTCGATGTGCGGCGGGGTCCGGGCGGGCCGGGCGAAGTCGGTGAGGCGCACGGGGACGCCGGCCAGCCCACCAACCCCGCACCCGGGGACGCCGGCCAGCCCACCACCCCCGCACCACGCGAAGCCGCCCCCGCACCACGCGAAGCCACCCCCGCACCACGCGAGGCCACCCCCGTCCCCAGCCACGTCATCAAGGTCTCCGGGGACAAGGCGCACCCCGCCAACCTCGGCCGCCTGTGCACCAAGGGGGCGACCAGCGCCGAGATGATGGCCGCGCCGGGGCGGCTCGGGCGGGCCCTCGTGCGCGGCGAACGCGGCGGCCCCGCGGTCGAGACCGATGTCGACGAGGCCGTCGCGGCCGTCGCCCGCCGGCTGCGGGGCATTCTGGACGAGCACGGCCCCGACGCCCTGTCCTTCTACGTCTCCGGCCAGATGTCCCTGGAGGCCCAGTACCTGGCGAACAAGCTGGCCAAGGGGTTCGTACGGACGCGGCACATCGAGTCCAACTCCCGTCTGTGCATGGCCTCCGCGGCCTCCGGCTACAAGCTGTCGCTCGGGGCGGACGGGCCGCCCGGCTCGTACCAGGACTTCGACCGCGCGGACGCGTTCCTCGTCATCGGTGCCAACATGGCCGACTGCCACCCCATCCTCTTCCTGCGCATGATGGACCGGGTGCGGTCCGCCGGGGCGAAGCTCATCGTCGTCGACCCCCGGCGCACCGCCACCGCCGACAAGGCCGACCTCTTCCTGCGGATCCGGCCCGGCACCGATCTGGCCCTCCTCAACGGGCTCCTGCACCTCCTCGTCGCCAACGGTCACACCGACGAGGAGTTCATCGCCGAGTTCACCGACGGCTGGGCCGACCTGCCGGGCTTCCTCGCGGACTACCCACCGGACAAGGTCGCCGACATCACGGGCCTCGCCGAGGACGACATCCGGCGGGCGGCGCGCTGGATCGGCGAGGCCGGCGCGTGGATGAGCTGCTGGACGATGGGGCTCAACCAGTCCACCCACGGCACCTGGAACACCAACGCCCTGGTCAACCTGCACCTCGCCACCGGCGCCATCTGCCGCCCCGGCGCCGGCCCCTTCTCGCTCACCGGCCAGCCCAACGCCATGGGCGGGCGCGAGATGGGCTACATGGGACCGGGTCTGCCCGGCCAGCGCTCGGTGCTCGTCGACGCCGAGCGCGCCTTCGTCGAGAAGCTGTGGAACATACCCGGGGGCACCCTGCGCACGGAGGTCGGGAGCGGCACCGTCGAGATGTTCGAGCGACTGGCCGCCGGGGACATCAAGGCGTGCTGGATCATCTGCACCAACCCGGTCGCCTCCGTCGCCAACCGCAGCACCGTCGTGGCGGGCCTCGAAGCGGCCGAACTCGTCGTCACCCAGGACGTGTTCGCCGACACCGAGACCAACGCCTACGCCGATGTCGTACTGCCCGCGACCCTCTGGGCCGAGTCCGACGGCGTCATGGTCAATTCCGAGCGGAACCTGACACTCGGTCAGCGATGCGTCGAACCGCCGCAACAAGCCCTACCCGACTGGGAGTTGATCGCGCGGGTCGCCTGCGCCATGGGGTTCGCCGACGGCTTCACCTACGCCTCCTCCGAGGAGGTCTTCGAAGAGCTCAAGCAGGCCTGGAACCCCAAGACCGGCTGGGACCTTCGGGGCGTGACGTACGAGCGGCTGCGCGCCACCTCCGTCCAGTGGCCGGCGCCGAGCCCCGACGGGCCGGACCGCAATCCGATCCGGTACGTCAACGACGGGGTCAGCCAGGACCTCCTGGAACTCCCGGACGGGACCCGGCCCCGGCTCGCCTTCCCCACCCCCGGCGGACGTGCGCGGTTCTTCGCGCGACCGCACCTTCCGCCGGCCGAACTCCCGGACAGCCACTACCCGTTCACCCTCAACACCGGCCGCCTCCAGCATCAGTGGCACACCCTGACCAAGACGGGGAAGGTCACCAAGCTCAACCGGCTCGACCCCGGGCCGTTCGTCGAGGTCCACCCCGAGGACGCCGCCGCCCTCGGGATCGGGGAGGGCGACCACCTGGAGGTCGCCTCGCGGCGCGGACGGGCCGTGCTGCCCGCCGTGCTCACCGACCGGGTCCGGCAGGGCGAATGCTTCGCGCCGTTCCACTGGAACGACCTGTTCGGCGAGTACCTCAGCGTCAACGCCGTCACCAACGACGCGGTCGACCCCCTCTCCCTCCAGCCGGAGTTCAAGGTGTGCGCCGTCGCCCTTGCCCGGACCGACGCACCCCGCCCCGCCGCACCGGAAGCACCGGAAGCACCGGAAGCACCGGACCCTGAGGGAGGACCTGAGGAGGGACCGGAGTCAGGGGGAGGACCGGAGACAGAGGGAGGAAACGGGGCTCGGGTGGGTCCGGGAGGGGAGGCGGTTGCGGCTCAACTCACCGCGCTGGAAGGTCTGTTCGGGGTCTCCGAGACCGGCGCCGGCCCCGCCCCGTTCACCGCACCCGAGCGGCGCTATCTGTCCGGCTTCCTCTCCGGGCTCGCCCTCGCGCCGCCCGACGGACGGGTCCCCGTACTGCCGCCCGGCGCGCCCATCGCCCCGGACCGTGCGCCCTGGGTCGACGGCGTCCTGGCCGGCATGTTCTCGCGGGCCGGCGCGGACGCCGCCGCAGCGGACGCCACCGGGGCCGCCACCGGGGCCGCCACGGGAGCCACCGCCCGGGCCGCGGCGAAGGCCACCGCAGCGGCCGCCCCCTCGCCTCCGTCCCGGCGGCTGCTCATCCTGTGGGCCTCGCAGACCGGCAACGCGGAGGATTTCGCCACCGCCGTCGCCGCGCGCCTCGCGGAGCCGGGCCGCGCGCCCGAGCTCCTGCCCATGGCGGAGGCGACCCCCGCCCACCTCACCACCGCGCCCGCCCCGGACGTGCTCGTCGTCACCAGTACGTTCGGGGACGGCGAAGCCCCCGACAACGGGGCCGCGTTCTGGCAGGCGCTCGCCGCCCCGGAGGCGGCCCGGCTCGACGGGATCCGGTACGCGGTGCTCGCGTTCGGCGACTCCTCCTACGCCGACTTCTGCGGCCACGGCCGCCGCCTCGACCAGCGCCTCGACGAACTCGGCGCCGCCCGCCTCCTCCCCCGCACCGACTGCGAACCCGACTACGCGGAGGCCGCCGAGCGCTGGCTGCGCGATGTCACGGCCGCACTCGCGCAGGAGCCTCCGGCCGGGGCGGCACCGGTCCCGCGGCGGACCGCGTACACCAGGGACTCGCCCTTCGCCACGCTGCTCGTCGGCAACAGGCTGCTGAGCCGACCCGGTTCGCAGAAGGAGGTGTGGCAGTTCGCCCTGGACACCCGGGACGGCGAGCTGACGTACGAGGCGGGGGACGCGCTCGGCGTCTGGCCGGTCAACAGCCCGGGCCTGGTCGCGGAGTGGCTCGCCCTCACCGGACTCGATCCCGGGGAACCGGTGGAGGTCGGCGATGCGGGCGAAAGGCTTCGCCTTCCGTTCGAAGAGGCGCTGCGCACCCGCCTCGACCTCACCGGGACATCCACCGGCCTGCTGCGTTTCGTCGTCGACCGCACCGGCGCCCACGACCTGAAACGACTGCTTCGCCCGGACAACAAGGACGCGCTGGCGAAGTGGAGTTGGGGCCGACAGGCGGCGGACGTGGTCGGGGCGTACCCGGTCCGCGCGTCCGCGGCGGACTGGGCCGGGGTCCTCAAACGGCTGCGACCCCGGCTGTACTCGATCTCGTCCAGCCCGCTGGCGCACCCGGGCGAGGTCCGGCTCACCGTTTCCGTCGTGCGCTACAGCAACGACCTCGGCCGCGACCGCAAGGGCGTCTGCTCGACCTATCTGGCCGACCGCGCGGACGACGGCCCCGTGCAGGTCTTCGTCCGGCGCTCCGCGCACTTCCGCCCGCCCGCCGCCCCCGCCACCCCCATGATCATGGTCGGTCCTGGCACCGGCGTCGCCCCGTTCATCGGCTTCCTCGAAGACCGCGCGGCCCGCGGCCACACCGGCCGCAACTGGCTCTTCTTCGGCGAGCAGCGCGCGGCGACGGACTTCTACCACCGCGAGGACCTGGAGGCGTACGTCTCCAGTGGGCATCTCACCCGGCTCGACCTGGCCTTCTCGCGTGACCAGCGCAACAAGGTCTACGTCCAGGACCGCATGCGCGAACACGGGCCGCGGCTGTGGCAGTGGCTCCGGGACGGCGCCCACTTCTACGTCTGCGGCGACGCGTCCCGCATGGCCAAGGACGTCGACCGGGCCCTCAGGGACATCGTGGCCCTGCACGGCGGCATGCCCGAGGACGAGGCGGCGGCGTACGTACGGCGGCTCGCCACGGACAAGCGCTATGTCCGGGACGTCTACTGAGCGGGCCGCCGCCTGTCCGGCGCCCCGCGCGGGCGGCTCAGGGTGCCGCCAGCTCCGGCGGGCACTCCGTTCCGCGCGGAATGCGGTACGGGGCGGCCACCCGGTACGTGCCCGGCTTCGGCGCGAGGAGTTCGGTCCACTCGTCGCCGGGACCGGTCGGCTGCACCTTGCGCAGGCAGCCGTTCGGGTTGGTGTACTCCTTCGGCCCGTGGCCGCGGAGCTTGGACTCCGGAGTCTCCTGCGGCGGCACCACACCGTCGCCCTTGTCGTCGACCAGCTTCAGCCACGGCGAGTACGGGATGCGGATCAGGATGGTGCCCGGCGCGCGCACGTCGACCGTGACCTCGCCCTCGCCGAAGTGCTTGACCGTGGCGGGCGGGTCCACGAGCGGGGTCGGGTTCTCGACCGCGAACAGCCGCCAGTGGTCGTCCGACCACACCTGCTTCAGATACGGCAGGCCCTGCTCGATCAGCTTGCCCTCCTGCACCGCGCCGTTGCGGTCGGCCGGGCCGAGCGGCAGCACCACGTACCGGACCGCCCAGCGGTTCAGCCAGGTGTGGTAGTTCTCCGCGTTCAGGGTGTCGTCGTAGAACAGCGGGTTGCGCTGCATGTCCGCCTGCCGGTTCCAGCCGCGGGCGAGGTTCACGTACGGGGTGAACGCGGAGGCCTCGCGGTGGCTGGAGGCGGGGACCACCTCGACCCGCCCGGTCGCGGCGTCGCGCCCCTGCAACTGGTCGACCAGGGGCGCCAGATCGCGTGCCCAGGTCGCCGCGGGGGCGGTGTGCACGATGTCGTCCACCGACTTGAAGCCGATCCACACGTTGAGCCCGACGAAGGCGAGCACCAGCGCGTACCACTTGCGGGACTTCGGCACCGTGTACGGCAGCGCGGCCAGGAGCAGCACTCCGGCGAACAGCATCGCGAGCCGGGTGATGTTGGAGCCGATCTGCGAGTTGATCGCGAAGCAGAGCAGCACCCCGATCCCGTACACCAGGGCGGCCGTGCGGACCGTCCGCCAGTCCTTCGGGACGAGGAAGAAGATGAGGGCCGCGAACAGGAACGGGCCGGAGGTGGTGGCGAGGGACATCGGCTGGGTGCCGGAGAACGGGAACAGCCACGCCGAGAGGGCCACCACGGCGACCGGCGGCAGGCCGATCGCGTACGCGCCCGGGCGGCGCTTGTTGAGGAACAGGGCGGCCGCGACGATGCCGAGGAACAGTCCGGCGACCGGGCTGCTCGCGGTGGCGAGCGCGGCGCAGGGCGCGGCCACGGCCGCCTTCGGCCAGCGGTTCTCGCGCTTGTTGTGCGGCCAGCAGAACACCGCGGCCACCGCGCCGAGCGCGAACATCGTGCCGAGCCCGAAGGTCACCCGCCCCGACATGGCGTTGCACAGGAAGGCGAACAGCGCGGCGAAGGAGCAGGCCAGCGGGTTGCGGACGGCCTTCACGCGCACCAGGATCAGCGCGGTGAGCCCGGCCGACACGGTTCCGGCGATCATCATCGTCGTACGGACGCCGAGCACCGACATCAGATACGGCGAGACCACGCTGTAGGAGACCGGGTGCATCCCGCCGTACCAGGCCAGGTTGTACGCGGACTCCGGGTTGCGGCCGACGAACTCGGTCCAGGCGTCCTGCGCCGCGAGGTCGCCGCCGCTGTTGGCGAAGAGGAAGAACCAGAGGATGTGGGTGACGGCCGCGACGGCCGTCACGAAGGCGACGGGGTGCCGCTTCGGCCAGGAGTCGGGCCCGAGCCGTATTCGCGAGAACCGGGACGTGCCGGACGAGCCGGAGTCGGAGTCCGCGCCCAGGTCCGAGCCGGAGTCGGGGGCGGGGGCGTCGGAAGCCGGGGTACCGGCGGTGTCCGGCCCGGCACCGGGGCCCGGGGTACCGGCGGTGTCCGGCCCCGTCCCGGTACCCGGCCCGGCCCCGGCGGGGCTCGTGCGCGTCCGCGCGCTCGCGGCTCCCGTGGTGCTCGTACTGGCGGTGCTGTCGGCGCGGGTGGGCGTCGGCTCAGCGGTGGTCACTGCGGCTCTCCCGGCTCACGCTGTCTCACCTGGCAATGCGCGACCGTGTGCGGCTGCACACGGTCGGCGCGGGGGCCGTCCGGCCGGCCCTTGCTTCTGGATTGCTGGGTCCGGAAGTCTCTCCGGAAATTCTGCCCCGATTCCAAGGACGCCGTCCCCGCGTCCCCAGTTGCCCGAAGCTAGCACGGGGGCGCCCCGCAGGTCGGGGCGCCCTCGACGCGCTCGGGGGCGGTCAGCCCAGTCGGGTGAGCTTGTCGCCCATGCCCGGCTCGGCCAGCGCGGTCTTCAGCTGGACCGGCGCGGTCAGCCTGCCGTTGCCGCTGCCGATGGACAGCTCGCCGACGACGTCGCCCGCCTTCGCGGAGTGCGGGACGGGCTTGCCGCCGTTGCCCAGGGTGACGTCGACCTTCAGGCCCGGCCAGCCGACCGCCTTGAGGTCCTTGGCCGCCACGACCGGGGTCTTGCCGCCGAGCCCGTCGTCCACGTATCCGACGACATCGCCCTTCTTGACGACGGTCGCCGAGGTCACGGCGTTCTGTACGGACTTGATCAGCGTGTAGCTGTTGGCGATCGCGGCCTTCAGCTTGTTGTCGAGCGTGGTGCCGGTGCGCTGGCCCATCACGACGCCGTAGATCCGCTGGTTCTTGCCGTCGACGATCGTGTCGGCCGCCCACAGCAGGTTGCCGCCGGCCGGCGTCGACGAGCCGGTCTTGATGCCGCTGACGCCCGGCTTGAGCAGGATCGTGTTGTTGTTGTAGATCATCGAGTCGATGCCCGGGATCTTGATCTGGGGCGTGTTGACGATGCCCCGGAACACGTCGTTCTGCATGACCGCCTGGGCCAGCTTGAGCTGGTCGGTCGGCGTGGAGACCGTGGTCTCCTTCAGACCGCTCGGGTCGGTGTACGTCGTGTTGGTCATGCCGAGCGACTTGGCGGCGTCGTTCATCTTCGCGATGAACGCCTCCTCGTTGCCCGCGTCCCAACGGGCCAGCAGCCGGGCCGCGTTGTTGCCGGACGGGATCATCAGCAGTTCCAGCATCTGCTTCTCGGTGAACTGCTGGTTCTTGCGGATCGGCGCCGTCGACTCCTCGGACTTCTTCGCGTCGTCCTCGGCCTGCTGGTCGACCGTGATCTTGTCGCCCTCCTGCTTCCCGCTGATCGGGTGGCCCTTGAGGATCACGTACGCCGTCATCGTCTTGGCCACGCTCGCCAGCGGCGCGGGCTTCTGCTCCCCGTGCGTACCGATCGTGCCCACGCCGTCCACGGCGACCGCGGACTGGCCCTCGGCGGGCCACGGCAGGTCGAGCGCGCCGCCGTCGAAGGAGTACGTCGCCGACGAGGTGAGGGTCAGCTTCGGGTCGGGCAGCGGACGCATGATCTGTACGACCGCGAGGACGACCAGGAGCAGCAGGACCAGCGGGGTCCAGATCTTGAAGCGCCGGACCGTGGAGCGGACCGCGGTCTGCGCCGGGGGCGGGGTGTTGGTCAGCTCGGCAAGGAGGTCGAGCGGGGGCTTCGGCGGCAGCGGCTGCTGCCGGGTCCGCTCGGCCCGGTCCGGTACGGGCCCGGTGGTGCCAGGGGCGGGAGCCGCGCCGAAGCCGGCGGACGGCGGCGGGGTCACCTTCGGCGCCTCGGGCCGTCTGACGGGGGCCGCGGGCTTCTTCGTGCCCGTCCCCGCGTCGTCCGAGCGCAGCGGCACGAACTGGCTGGTCCGCTCGGGGGCGCGCTCGGGAGCCCGCTCGCCGGTGCGCTCGGCCTCGGGCTCCCGCTGGGGCGCGGGCAGCTTGAGCATGGCCGTGGGCTGATCGACGGCCGGGGGCCCGGGGGCCTTGAAGACGGCGGTGGGGTGGTCGATGCCTTCGCCCGCCTTGGGCTTGTCCGCCCCTTCCGCCGCGCCGGCCTCACCTGTTTTGCCGGCCTCGGCGATCTTGGCTGCCTCGGACGCCTTGGCAGCGGGCGCCTTGGCCTCGGGCACCTTGGCGGCCTCGGCCGCGGGCTTGTCCGGGTCGGCGGCATCGGCCTTGGCGGGTGCCTCGGGCTCGGCCGGTTCCTCCGGCTTGGCGGAGCTCGGCTTTGCAGTCGCGACGCCCGCGTCCGGCCCGGCGTCCTTGGCCTCCTCGGCCTCGGCGGCCTCGGTCTCGGCGGCCTCGGTCTCGGCGGCAGGGGCGGCCTCCTCCGACGTGGCGGAGGCGTCGGGCTTGGCCGGGGAGTCAGGCGTGGCGGAGGCGTCCGCGGAGTCGCTCCGCTCGGCGTCGGCCGTGGCGGCGGGCTCGGCCCGCGCATCGTCGGCCTTGCCGCTGTCCTTGCCCCGCTCGACGGACTCGGCCACGACGGCCTTCACCGGCTTCGCCGCGCCCTCGGCCTCACCGACAGCGTTGTCCGCCGCCGGTCCGTCCGGCGTGGAGCCGGCCGCCTTGCCGTCCGTCGCCTTGCCGTCGACCGCCTCGGTGTCGGCCGCCTCGCCGTCCGGCGTCCCGTCGTCCTCCGGCGCCTTGTCGTCCGCCTCCTGGTCGACCCAGGCGGCGACCGCCGCGCGGAGCCGGGAGTCGCCGTCCTCCTGGCGCGGGGCCCGGAAGACCGCGGTCGCCTGATCCACGGAACCCGCGACCGAGCCCGAGCCCGTACCCGAATCAGCCCCGGAACCATTCGCCGCCCGAGCGGCGTCCTTCCCCGTGCCGGAAGGGGACCCGGAAGGGGACGGGGAGTGGGAGCCCGCGATGCGCGGATCGCGTTCGCTCGTAGTCGTCTCCCCCGACGACTGCTGCTGCTCCGACTTGTCGGGGGACTCGCCCGCCACCGATGCCTCCTCCAGACGCCGGGTGGCGTCATTCGAAACTGTCCGAACCATGTACCAGTGTCCCGTGTGCCGGGTAGGACCCCCTGGCTAGACGAGAACGACATACCTGTCGGTTCCCGTACGAACCGCCCAGGCGCTCTCGACAGATGAATGTGAGAGGGGTCACCCTGTCATTCATCCACGCGGGGAGGCATGGATGGGCAGGAGCCGCAGAACTATTCCGGAAGAGCTGTTGCTGCTCGCTCTGGACCCGGCCACGGGTACCACAGCGCAGCCGCAGTCGCTCGACCTCGGCCTCGCCGGAGCCCAGCTAGTGGAGCTGGCTCTGGCAGGACGGATAGCCCCAGACGGGGATCGTATCGCCGTGGTGATGGCACGGCCGACAGGAGATCCGACCTTGGACTCCGCACTGGAACTGCTGCGCAGGCGCGGCAGCCCGGTACGGGCCGTCCACTGGATCGGCGGACCCCGCCTCGGGCTCCGCCAGATTTACCTCGCGCACCTGGAGCGCTGCGGCATGGTCCATGCCGTGTCGGGCCAGATGTGCGGAGTGCTGCCGACGACTCGCTACCAGGCGACGGAGACAGCGATCAGCCGGGACATCAGGGCCCGTCTCGACAGTGCGATCCGCACCGGCGTACCGCCGGACCCGCGGACCGCGGCGCTTGCCGCGCTGGCCCACGCAGTCGGGCTCGGCAAGCACTTGTACCCCGGCAACGAGGGGCGGTCATCGCGCTCCCGTCTCCGGGACCTGATCAGGCACGACCCCATGGGCGGTCTCGTCGCGCACGCCGTGATGGACGTCCAGAACGGTGTGGCCGCTCAGCCACGCCGCAACGGCCAGGCCGGCACCGCCGCGCCGGACCCCGGGAGCCGCCACGCGGCGGCGGCCGGCGTCCCGATGCAGACGCATCAGCAGACGCATCACGGGGTGATGGCCCGGGCCGTGGCTCACCACTAGCGGAACCGGCACCAGACACCACCGGCACCAGTAGTCGCACCACCGCCGCACCGACGTCCCCATGACCCGGTTCGGGAGCCGCATCCAGGAACGCGCGGGGCTGTCCCAACAGCCCCGCGCGTTCGCGTAGTCGCTGTGTGTGGCCGTTTTCCAGCGCAGGCCGGGATGTTGGTGGCAGTCTGCTGAGCAGAAGAACAGAAGAGCCGTGAGCCGGAGGTGCGTTACCCGTGGCGTCCAACGTCAATCCCACCGTCAGGCGGCGCCGACTGGGCCAGGAGCTGCGCAGACTCCGCGAGCTGAAGGGCATGACGGCCGAAGAGGTCGCCGAGCGCCTGCTGGTGTCCCAGTCGAAGATCAGCCGTCTGGAGAACGGCCGCCGCTCGATCAGCCAGCGTGATGTGCGCGATCTGTGCGGGGTCTACGAGGTCGAGGACCACCGGATCGTCGACTCGCTGATGCAAATGGCCAAGGACTCCCGCCAGCAGGGCTGGTGGCACGCCTTCGGCGACATCCCGTACAGCGTCTACATCGGTCTGGAGACGGACGCGGCGAGTCTGCGCGTCTACGATCCGCAGGTCGTGCCCGGGCTGCTGCAGACCCGGCAGTACGCGGAGGCCCTGATCGCCGGGGCGCTTCCGGAGACCGCCCCGACCGACGTCGAGAAGCGGGTCAACGTCCGCCTTCGCCGGCAGGAGCGGGTGAAGGCGACGGAGAACCCGCTGCGTCTGTGGGTGGTCATCGACGAGGCGGCGCTGCGCCGCCGGGTCGGCGACAAACAGCTGATGATCGACCAGCTGGAATTCCTCATCGACCAGTCCCAACTCCCGCATGTCACCGTGCAGGTGCTGCCGTTCAGCATGGGCGCCCATCCGGGAATCAACGGCCAGTACGCGATTCTGGAATTTCCGGATGCCTCGGACTCCAGCGTCGTCTACATCGAGGGCGTCACCAGCGACCTCTACCTGGAAAAGGCCAATGATGTCCAGAAATACAGCGTGATGTACGAGCATCTGCGGGCGCAGGCGCTGAATGTGGACCAGACCCGGGAATTCATTACGAAAGTCGCCAAGGAATACGCCGCCGGCACGGCCGGCTGATCGGGGCGCGGCACGGTACACCCCGCGCGGGCCGGGATGGAAGACCCAACCGGAATATGCCATCCGGTCGAGTGAATGGCCGCCGCACACTACGGAACCTGCGAGTAGCGTCGATCACGTCAACGAAGACCGTTGGACGAGAACGACCAACTGGCAAGAACCGGAGCGATCATGGCCATTCTTCAGGGCGCCACGGACACTTGGACCAAGTCCTCGTACTCCACCGGAAACGGCGCATGTGTCGAAGTCAAGTCTCCCGAGACGCACGCCATCGCCGTGCGGGACTCCAAAGTGACCGCGGGCCCCTCGATCTCCTTCGCCCCCGGCGCGTGGAACGCGTTCGTGGCCGAGGTGACGCGGGACTCCCTCAGCTGACGACCGCCGCAGCCATCGTGATACCCGTCTTACCGACAAGAGCCCTCTCGACTGGTCCGCCGTCCCGGCCGAGGGGGCTCGGCCATGCCCGCGGCACCGGTGCCGCTACCGGAGTTCGTCCACGTAGCGGTCGGTGCCCGGCACGGTGGGGATGAACGGCGCCGCCAACTCCAGCCTCCCCAGACCCGTTTCGGCCACGGCGGTGTCGAGCCCGGTGAAGTGGTCCGCCCAGACCTCGCGCGGGTCCCGCTCCAGGAACCAGAGCAGGGTGAGCCGGGTGCCGACGCCCTCGACCTGCTTCACATAGGTCATGCGGTCCCCGGGCAGCGGCGTCGGCCGGAACACCGTCACCATCGCGGCGGGGCCCCCGGAAAGGCGTCGGGGCAGCTCGCGCGAGCGCAGCCACTCCAGCAACTCCGGCCGGGCGTCGGCGCTTTCGGCGTCGACGACCTGGAGGACCAGGCCCGCGTAGGGGTGGTCAAGGGCGTGGTAGTCGCGCGGTCCCGCCGCACCGTCGCGGTAGACGGTCGCCTCGTGGTCCTGGAACGCCGTGAAGACGTGGGTGCGGTCCTGGTAGACCCGGCCGTCGCGGTTGAGCCGCTTGTTGATGCCGACGGTCCACTTCATGTGCTCGTCGTAGCGCCCGTCGGTGATCCAGTACGTCGAGAGGTAGCAGCCCGTGCCGACCGGCTGGGCGATCGCCGACTTCTCCGGGTAGCGCAGCTCCTGGAGCTCGCGGGTGGCGACCCAGCGGCGCCCCGCGTACATCCAGGGCATGGCCATCGCGCCGGCGTAGTAGTGGTCGTCCTCGTACCAGCGGTTGTACGCGTACTCGTGCCCCGGGTGCGGCTCCACCATGGTGATCAGCGCGTGCCCCGGGCGCACCCCGTAGGGCCCCACCGACGCCAGCTCCGCGTATGCCCCGGGCCGTGTGTCCTCCGTCATGCCGCGTCCCTTCCCTCCGTCACCGGACGGACTTACTCTGACGCCCCGTCAGAAGATGTGCCAGAGCCGGGAGGCGACCGGATGTTGCTGAGTGGGAAGACCGTCATCGTGTCCGGGGTCGGGGCCGGGCTCGGGCACCAGGTCGCCGCGGCCGTCGTGCGCGACGGGGGCAACGCGGTGCTCGGCGCGCGCACCGCGGCCAACCTCGTGAAGTCGGCGGCCGAGATCGACCCGGACGGCGCCCGCACCGCGCATCTGCCGACCGACATCACGGACGAGTCCCAGTGCGAGGCGCTCGCCGCGCTCGCCGTGGAGCGCTTCGGCGGAATCGACGCGGTCGTCCATGTCGCCGCGTGGGACAGCTACTTCGGCGGTTTGCAGGACGCCGACTTCGCCACCTGGCAGCAGGTCATCGACGTGAACCTGCTCGGCACCCTGCGCATGACCCGGGCCTGCCTGCCCGCGCTCAAGGCGCGCGGCGGCTCGGTGGTGGTCATCGGCACGCAGTCGTCCGTGGCCTCACCCTCCCAGGTGTGGCAGGCGGCGTACGCGGCGTCCAAGGGGGCGCTCACCTCCGCGATGTACTCCCTGGCGCGCGAGCTCGGCCCCGACCGGATCCGGGTCAACACGGTCCTGCCGGGCTGGATGTGGGGGCCGCCGGTGCAGGCGTACGTCCAGTTCACCGCGCACACCGAGGGCGTGCCCGAGGAGGAGGTGCTCGGGCGGCTCACCGAACGCATGGCGCTGCCGGAGCTGGCCACGGACGGCGACGTGGCCGACGCCGTGGTCTTCCTGGCGTCGGACCGGGCCCGCGCGATCACCGGCCAGTCGCTCCTGGTGAACGCCGGAGAGCTGATGCGGTGATGTTCGAGCACCTCAACCGAGGTGTGTGCAAGGTCGGTTGGCCACCTGTCTCTCTCGACCGCACGGGACCCGCATCCCGTGCGGTCGTTCACGTCCGTACGCGCCGGGGTGGGCGGAGTCTGACGAAGCGCCCGCTCATCGTGTGGCCGTCGTCGCGTGCCCGACAACACCCTCGAAGGTAAAGGCGATGCAAAATCGTTCGCCTTCGTGACCTTCGTTCATATCCCTGACCCAGTGATGTCTTGACCACTCCTCCAGGAACGGGGTTCAATCCCTCAAGTCCCCACGCCCGCACGGGACTCCGCCGAACCGGATCACTGACGAACGCATCCGAGTTCCTTGACGTCTTTCAACGACGTTCACAAGGCGGACCCCTGGGAGGGGGCACATGAACAGTCTCGACTGGGCCGTGCTCATCGCTTACTTCGGCGTGATGGTCGCGATCGGCATCTGGTCCCACAAGCGGGTCGACGACGTCTCCGACTTCTTCACCGCCGGCGGCAGGATGCCGTGGTGGCTGTCCGGCATCTCGCACCACATGTCGGGCTACAGCGCGGTGATGTTCACCGGCTACGCCGGCATCGCCTACGAGTACGGCGTCACGTCCTTCGTGACCTGGTCCTTCCCCATAGCCGTCGGCATCGGCATCGGGGCCAAGCTCTTCGCGCCCCGGCTCAACCGGCTGCGCTCCCGCCTCCTGGTGGCCTCTCCGCTCGAATACCTCAAGAACCGCTACAACGTCTCCACCCAGCAGGCCCTCGCCTGGTCGGGGCTGCTTCTGAAGATCGTCGACGTCGGCGCCAAGTGGGCGGCGATCGCCACGCTGCTGTCGGTGTTCACCGGCATCCCGATCACCCAGGGCATCCTCGTCACGGGCGCCATCACCGCCGTGTACTGCACGGTCGGCGGCCTGTGGGCGGACGCGCTCACCGAACTCGGCCAGTTCATCATCCAGTTGTTCGCCGGGATCGCGATGCTGATCGCCGTCATGGGCAAGCTCGACGGAGTCTCCACGCTGTGGACCGTGTGGGACAAGCTGCCCAGCGGTCATGGCCACGCCACCGCCGGTCCGTACACGGTCACGTTCCTGATGGCGTTCCTCTTCATCAAGACCTTCGAGTACAACGGCGGCATGTGGAACCAGGCCCAGCGCTACATGGCCACCGACTCGGCCCGCTCGGCGACCCGTTCGGCCTGGCTGTCCGCCGTCCTGTGGGCGGTGTGGCCGACCGTGCTCTTCTTCCCGATGTGGTGCGCGCCGCTGCTCGTGCACGCCAAGAAGCCCGACGGGTCCGACAGTTACGCCCTGATGACCGAGACGCTGCTGCCGCACGGCATGCTCGGCCTGGTCGTCGTCGGCTTCTTCTCGCACACGATGGCCATGTGCTCCTCGGACGCGAACGCCATCTCGGCGGTCTTCACCCGGGACGTCATGCCGGTCCTGTCGAAGTCGGCCCGGGTCTGGAACGCGCGCGCGGGGCTCGTCGCGGCGCGCCTGTCGACGCTCGTCTTCCTCGGTCTGTCGATGACGGTCGCCACGCAGGTCGACTCGCCCGCGTTCAAGGACATCATCACCGTGGTGATCAAGTGGGTGGCCGGACTCATGGGGCCGATCGCGATCCCGTTCATGCTCGGCATGCTCAAGTCGTTCCGCAGGTCCGGTCCGACGGCGGCGCTCACCAGCTGGGCGGCCGGGCTGCTCGCGTTCTTCTTCGTCAACTACGACCTGGACGGATCGCAGAGGACCGGTGTCGCGCTCCAGTGGCAGGTGTCGGTGCCGCTGGCGATCTCACTCGTCCTGTACATCGTGGTCGGCCTGCTCAAACCGGAGGACACCCCGGAGCGGGACGCGCTGCTCGCGCGCATCAACTCCGATGGCGGCGGCCCTGGTTCGGATCAGCCGACGATGTCGGGCTCGTCGTCGGCCGAGCCCGAGCCCGAGCCGGAGTCCGAGCCGGAGTCCGAACCGTCGTCGCCGCCGCGCGCCGGGTAGGCCGCGTCGCGGTGCGGACCCCAGCGGTCCCACTCGCCCTGCCCCTCGTCGTCGTGCTGCGGCGGGCAGTGCTGGCCCTCGGTGTCCTCGCGCTCGTCCATCACCATGTCGTCGACGGCCTGCTGGGCGTCCCGGGCGTCGTACGGGGGAAGTTCGTCGCCGCGCGCCGAGGGGTCGGCGAGGGCGGGCTCGTCCCCGGCCTGGACGTACTGGGACTGTTCGGCGTCGTCGGAGGGGGCCGCGTGCGAGGATCCGGCGCCGGTGCCGAGCAGCGCGAGGGCGACCAGCGGAGCCGTGAACCAGCGGGCCGCCAGGGGGCGCCGGCGGCACGCGGTGCGGGCGGAGGGGTACGGGGTCATGACGACGACACTGGCGAACCCCCTCGCGTGCGCGCGAGGGACACGCGGCATTTGAGCCAATCCTTCGCCCTTACGAGTGGTTTCAGCCCCTCGGGTAGCGCAGCAGCCAGCCCGCCGTGTTGACGGCGGGACCGTGCAGCGCGGGCCCCTGCGTCATCTCCATCGCGAAGTCGTCGGCGAGTTCGAGCAGCGTCGAGCGGCCTTCGAGCTGGGCGAGCCAGGCGGGCGGCAGCGCGGTCTCGCCGTGCATCGCCCCGAGCAGGCTGCCGCAGACGGTGCCGGTGGCGTCGGACGGGCCGTCGTGGTTGACCGAGAGCAGCAGCCCGTGCCGGATGTCCTCGCCGACGAGCGCGCAGTACACGCCGATCGCGAGGGCCTCGGGCGCGCTGTGGCCGGTGCCGAGGGTCGCGACCAGGGCGGGGCTCGGCATGCCCTGGCGTACGGCGCCGAGCGCGTGCTGGAGCGCCTCGGTGACGCGCTGGTGCCCGGGGCGCACGGCGAGCTGGGCCAGGGTGCGCTGGACGGCACCGTCCATGGACTCGCCCCGGGCCAGCCCGTGCACGATGACGGCGAGGGCGCCCGCCGCCAGGTAGGCCGCCGGGTCGCCGTGGGTCTGCGCCGCGCACTCCACGGCGAGCTGGAGCACGAGCTGCGGCTCCCAGCCCACCAGGAGCCCGAAGGGGGCGGAGCGGGTGAGGGCCGCGGGGTCGTCCGCGTTCGGGTTCTTGGGCTGGTCCAGGGTGCCCATGAGGTCGTCGCCGAGCCCCACCAGACAGGCCTTGGCCGGGTCACGGCGGGCGTAGAGCCACTCCTCGCGGGCCAGCCAGCCGTTGTCCTCGCGGCGCTCGTCGGGCCCCCAGTCGCGCTGGGTGGCGGCCCACCGCAGATGCGCCCGGTGCACATCGGTGGGCGGGTGCCAGGCGCCGGTGTCGCGGCGCACCTGGGCGCGTATGAGCCCGTCGACGGTGAACAGGGTGAGCTGGGTGGCCGCGCTCACCGCACCCGGTCTGCCGTACACGGGGACGAGATCGCCGAGCGCGTCCGGGCCGTACCGCTCGCGGATCTCGCTCAGGGCGAGGGTGGCGACGCCCGCGCCCAGCGTGTCCCCGATCGCCCCGCCCAGCAGAGTGCCCCGTACCCGGCTACGGAAGTCCTGCTGTTCGGCGCGACCCCAGACGGGTGCGGTGGCTCCGGCTGCTGCGCTCATGCGGCAGCACGGTACCTGAACGGATGCGCCCGTTTAAGAGGGCCAATTGACCGGCCCGGGACGAAGCCCGATCACGGCCGGGGGGTGGGGCCGGGCACGGGCCGGGCGGCCGGATAGGCGGGGTCGCCCTCGTCGGCGGGCAGCGGGCCGCGCGGGATGCCCCGGGCCGTGTCCGCCTGCGCGGCGCGCGCCAGGTCGGCGAGCGCCTCCCGCTCCCGGCCCTCGGCCCGGTGCAGCCGGGCCCGCTGCTCGTACGCCCACCGGTAGCCCGGCACCAGGGCCACCGCCCGGTCCAGGTCGGCGAGCGCCTCGGTGCGCCGGCCCAGCTCGGCCAGCGCCACCGCCCGGCTGCCGAACGCCCACGCGTAGCCGGGGTCGAGCGCGAGGGCCCGCCCGTAGGCGGCGACGGCCTCCTCGTAGCGGGCCGCGAACCGGTAGACGTCGCCGCGCTCGCCCAGCACCCACGCCCACGACGGCGAGAGCCGCTCGGCCCGGTCCAGGTCGGCGAGCGCGCCCTCGGTGTCGCCCAGCTGCCCCCGCACATGGGCCCGGCGCACCAGCGCCCAGCCGTAGTCGGGGTCGATGAGCAGCGCCCGGTCGAAGTCCTCCAACGCCGTTACGGGGCGGCCGAGTTGGGCGTACGCCTGGCCGCGGCTGCCGAGCGTGAGGGCGTCGGACGGGTCGAGCGCGAGGGCCCGGCACAGCTCGGTGACGGCGTCCTCGTAGCGGCCCGCGCGCCGGTGGGTCTCGCCGCGCTCGCGGGGCGCGCGGGCGCGGCCGGGCTCCAGTTCTTCGAGCCGGTCGAGGTCGGCGAGGGCCGCCGCCCAGTCGCCGACGGCCCGGTGGGCCACGGCCCGGCCGTGGTGCGCGTCGGCGCTGGACCCGTCCAGGGTGAGGGCCCGGCGGTAGTCGGCCAGGGACGGCTCGTACGCCTCGGTCCTGAAGTGGCCCCAGGCCCGGGCGATGTACACGGCGACCCGGTCCGCGTCGGTGAGTTCGGGGCGGGCCAGCATCATGCCGAGGACGTCGATGCCGTGCCTGCGCTCGGCGGCCAGGGCGGCGAGGCAGGCGGCGCCCCACTTGCGCAGCGCCTCGCGGTTGCCGTCCTCACCGGCCTCGGCGATCACCCGGGCCCAGCGGCGCGCGGTGACCGTGCCCTGGCGGCAGGACTCGATGCCGTCGCGCAGCGCGTCCGCGAACGCGCCGGCCGGGTCGGCGCACAGCCGGTGGTAGAGCTCCTCAAGGCGCGGCTCGCGCCAGGCCTCGTCCCGCCAGCGTCCGCAGGACGGTCCTTCGGCGGCGGCCCGCTCGCGTCCGTACCAGGCGGCCAGCCGCTCGTGCCCGGCCCGCCAGCGCTGCGGTGACGAGGTGCGCTGGAGGCGCTGCATCGGGGCGCGGACGACGTCGTGGTACTTGATGCGGCCGCCCTGGTCCCGTACGAACGGCAGGGAGCGCAGCCAGTCGAAGAGACCGGCCGCGTCGCCGGTCACGGCCGCCCGGAAGACGTCCTCGTCGAGCCGGCGCGGCAGCGCCCCTTCGAGCGCGGCGGAGCGGCGCACCGGGTCGGGCTCCCACTTCAGGAACCGCTCCACCGCCGTGGCGCTCGGGTCGCCGATGTCGCCGGGGGTCGCCGGACTGCTGCCGGCGAGAGTGCTGACGAGTACCGGGAGGCGCCCGGAGAGGCGCAGCACATCGCGGACGACGTCCTCCTCCACCACGCCTTTCGCAGCCAGCAGTTGACGGGCCTCGTCCTCCGTGAAGGGTTCGAGCGGGAGGTCGGTGGCGTAGTCCGTGGCGGCGGGCCAGCCCAAGGGGTCGGGGCGGCCCTGGCCGGACAGGGTGAGGACGGTGTTGGCGGGCAGACCGCCGTAGCGGTCGGTGGTGACCAGATCGCACAGCCAGCCGTCGAGGTAGGCGCCGGTGCGCTCGTAGGTGTCGAAGAACAGGGCGATCCACGGCACCTGCGCGGCCACCCGGCCCAGCTCCTCGACGAACACCGGCGTGAGCACGCGCAGCGGGTCCAGGACGAGCTGGACGTCCTCCTGGCGCCCCAGGCGTGCGCTGAGCGCCGCCCTCAACCGCTCGGCGCCCTCGGCCAGTTGGGTCGCGTCGACGGTGGTCGCGAGCACCCCGACCCCGGGCACCAGCCCGATCCCGGCGAGGCCGGCCTGCGCCGCGACGACCGCCCCCGCCGAGGGCCCCGACCCGGCCCCGCCGCCCGCGCCCGCCGCCTCGGCCTCGTAGCGGCGCTGCCGGTAGGTGGCCAGAATGCGATCGAGCGCCTTGAGCGGCGAGCCCTGGCGGGCGAACCGGGCGCTGATCGCACCCATGGCCTCGGGGACGCCGTCCACGCTCTCGTCGGTGTAGGCGGTCAGCACCCCGCGCTCGACGGCCGCCTGCTCCAGCTCCCGGACCAGGAACGTCTTGCCGACCCCGGCGTTGCCGTGCACCCGGAACACGAACCGGTGCCGCTCGTCGTCGACGGGAATGTCGAAGTTCCGCCGGAACAGGGCGAGTTCATCGCGCCGCCCCACGAATCCGGCGCGCTTGCGCCGCCGGATGAGCTCCTGCATCGAAGGCCGCACGCCCCCCACCTTCCCCCACTCCCCACCGGCCGAGGCCGGCTCGCTCCCCACCTCGACCATATCGGGCGGCGCCGGACCGCACCTGTCCGAAATCGGCCTGGTGCGCGCCGCCCGACAGGTCCGTTCAGTCCCCCAACACCGGCAGCAGCTCCGGCAGATGACCGTCCGAGGCGTGCGCGGCCGTCATGCGCTCCGGCGGGACCTCGCCGTACAGCGTGGTGCGCGGGCGGGAGGGGCGGCCCGCCGCGTCCGCGATGGCGACCAGGTCCTGGATGGAACGGTACGAGCCGTAACTGGAGCCCGCCATACGGGAGATGGTCTCCTCCATCAGGGTGCCGCCCAGGTCGTTGGCACCCGAGCGCAGCATCTCGGCCGCGCCCTCCTGGCCCAGCTTCACCCAGCTGGTCTGGATGTTGGGGATGTGCGGGTGCAGGAGCAGGCGCGCCATGGCGGTCACCGCCCGGTTGTCACGGGCCGTGGGGCCCGGGCGGGCGATGCCGGCCAGATACACCGGGGCGTTGGTGTGGATGAAGGGCAGCGTCACGAACTCGGTGAAGCCGCCGGTCTCCTGCTGGATGCGGGCCAGCGTGCGGAAGTGGCCCAGCCAGTGGCGGGGCTGGTCGACGTGCCCGTACATCATCGTGGAGGAGGAGCGGATGCCCAGCTCGTGGGCGGTCTTCACCACCTCGATCCAGGTGGCGGTGGGCAGCTTGCCCTTGGTGAGGATCCAGCGGACCTCGTCGTCCAGGATCTCCGCCGCCGTGCCCGGGATCGAGTCCAGACCGGATGCCTTCGCCTCGGTCAGCCACTCGCGGATCGACATCCCGGTGCGGGTCGCGCCGTTGACGACCTCCATCGGCGAGAACGCGTGGACGTGCATGCCAGGGACGCGCTCCTTGACCGCCTTCGCGATGTCGAAGTAGGCGGTGCCGGGCAGGTCGGGGTGGATGCCGCCCTGCATGCAGACCTCGACCGCCCCGACCTCCCAGGCCTGTTCGGCCCGGTCGGCGACCTGCGAGAGCGAGAGCGTGTACGCGTCCGCGTCCGTGCGGCGCTGTGCGAAGGCGCAGAAGCGGCAGCCGGTGTAGCAGACGTTGGTGAAGTTGATGTTCCGCGTGACGATGTACGTCACCTCGTCGCCCACCACCGACTTGCGGACGTCGTCCGCGACCCGGCACAGCGCATCCAGGGCCTCGCCGTCGGCGTGCAGCAGCGCGAGCGCCTCGTCGTCGCTCAGCTTCGTCGGGTCGTCGGCGGCGACCGAAAGGGCCTGGCGCACGTCCGCGTCAATGCGGGAGGGCACCATGCCCGGCGCCGCCGCCTCGCGCAGGGCCGCCCAGTCTCCGTACACCGAGTCGAAGTCCTCGCGGCGGTCGCCGGTGCGGCCCTCGGTGTCGATGGTGTGGTGCAGATCGGTGCGGCCACTGGCGGCGAAGCCCTCGTCGGGCTCCTGCCACGGCAGCCCGCGCACCTCGGCGCCCTCGTTCGCCAGGCCCGTCTGCGGGTCGGCGAGCGCGCGCACGTGCGGCAGCAGCCGGGGGTCCAGCCACGGCTCGCCGCGCTGGACGAACTCCGGGTAGATGCACAGCCGTTCGCGCAGCGAGAACCCGGCCGCGCCGGACTTCTCGGCGAGCTCGTCGATGCGCGGCCAGGGCCGCTCGGGGTTGACGTGGTCGATGGTGACCGGCGAGACCCCGCCCCAGTCGTCGATGCCCGCCCCGATCAGCCGGCCGTACTCGCCCGCGACCAGGTTCGGCGGCGCCTGGAGACAGGCCGAGGGGCCCATGATGTGCCGGGCCACCGCCACCGTGGCGACCAAGTCGTCGAGTTCGGCGTCGGGCATGCCCCGCATCGCCGTGTCCGGCTTCGCGCGGAAGTTCTGGATGATGAGTTCCTGGATGCCGTGGTACGAGCGCGCGATGCGGCGCAGCGCGAACAGCGAGTCCGCGCGCTCCTCGTACGTCTCGCCGATCCCGATGAGCAGCCCACTGGTGAACGGCACCGACGAGCGGCCGGCGTCCTCCAACACCCGCAGCCGCACGGCCGGTTCCTTGTCCGGGGAACCGTAGTGCGGGCCGCCCGGCTCGGACCACAGCCGGGTCGCGGTGGTCTCCAGCATCATGCCCATGGAGGGCGCGACGGGCTTGAGCCGCTGGAAGTCGGTCCACGAGAGCACCCCGGGGTTGAGGTGCGGGAGCAGGCCCGTCTCCTCCAGGATGCGGATCGCCATGGCGCGTACGTACGCGATCGTGTCGTCGTAGCCGTGCGCGTCCAGCCACTCGCGCGCCTCGGGCCAGCGGTCCTCGGGCTTGTCGCCGAGCGTGATCAGGGCTTCCTTGCAGCCCAGTTCGGCACCCTTGCGCGCGATGTCGAGCACCTCGTCGGGGGACATGAACATGCCGTGGCCGGCCCGGCGCAGCTTGCCGGGCACGGTGACGAAGGTGCAGTAGTGGCACTTGTCCCGGCACAGCCGGGTGAGCGGGACGAACACGCTCTTGGAGTACGTGATGACGCCCGGCCGCCCCGCTGCCGCGAGGCCCGCGTCGCGCACCCGGGCGGCGGACGCGGTGAGGTCGTCGAGGTCGGCGCCCCGGGCCTGGAGCAGCACGGCCGCCTCGGCGACGTCCAGCGCCACCCCGTCCCTGGCGCGTTTCAGCGCGCGCCGCATCGAGTTGGCGGTCGGTGCGGCGGAGGGCCGGTGGGCCGCGTCCGGTCCTTCTGCCTGCGGGGGCTGCGCGCTGGAAGTCATCCTCCGAGGATACGAGCGCGCCTTCGCGACGGGGCCCCCGGCGTCCCGCCCGGCCCTCCGGCACCACCCGGGGAGCGTTTCCGGCCGATCCCTGCGAAAAGCCCCCAATACGCTGCGCGTTCACCTAGATACTGGGAGTCGCTCCGGGCCCGAGCGGCGACACCCGTGCAACGACACCCGCGCAAGTCGACGAACTGGAGTGGGACCGACGTGACTTCAAAGGGAACGCAACCGGACGCCGTCACCAGCCTGTACCCGGAACTGGACGAAGGCGCGCTCGCCCAGGTCGTCCAGGCCCTGCGCAGCGGCGACACCTCGCAGCTCTCCCCCGCGCGGGCGGCCGAGGTCTGTGAGGCGCGCGCGGCCGCGACCTTCCGGGACGGGGTGAAGGTGCCGGTCGGCGAAGGTGTGGAGCTGGACGCCGCGTTATGGCTGCACAAGGGCGAGGGACCGCACCCGCTGATCGTGATGCCCTCGCCGTGGGCCAAGCAGGGCTGGACCGTGTATGCCGTGCAGGCGATGCGCTTCGCCCGGCGCGGCTACCACGTACTGGCCTACACCGCGCGGGGCTTCGGCGAGTCCGGCGGCGAGGTCGAGGTGGCCGGCGAGGCCGACGTCACCGACGGCATCAAGGCCCTCGACCACCTCATCGAGCAGACCTCCGGCGCGATCGGCCGCGTCGGCTTCCTCGGCGACTCCTACGGCTCGGGCATCAGCCAGCTCGTCGCCGCCGAGGACCCCCGGGTACGGGCCGTGGTCGCGCTCAGCACCTGGGGCGATCTGGGCGAGGCGTTCTACGAGAACGGCACCCGGCACGTGGCCGCCGTGCGCACCCTGCTCGGCGCGGCCGCGACGGCCCGGCTCAGCGAGCGCACCCAGCAGGCCTTCGACGACGTCCTGGCCAACGAGAACGTCGAGGAGACGCTGCGGTGGGCGGCCGAGCGCTCGCCATTCCACCGGGTCGGCAAGCTGAATGAGCGTCAGGTGCCGGTGCTCTTCTCGCAGGCCTGGCACGAGACGCTGTTCCCGGGCAACCAGACCCTGAAGACGTTCAACGCGCTGAGCGGTCCCAAGCGGCTGCTCTGGTCGATCGGCGACCACTCGGGCCCCGAGATGACCGGCATCCTCGGCCTGCCCAACCGGATCTGGCAGGAGGCGCACCGCTGGTTCGACCAGCACCTCCTGGAGGCGGACGACGACGAGAGCGCGGCCGCCGCCTTCGACGAGGCGTCCGGCGCCGAGGACCAGGTGGTCAGCGAGATCATGTGGGGCCGGGGTCTGGAGTCCCGGCCGACCTGGGACGCGGCCACCGGCACCCCCGAGCGCTTCCATCTGACCGGCCCCGCCGAGGGCGGCAAGGACGGCGGGCTCCTGGACAAGCCCGCCAACGGCTGGCACACCACGTTCCGCACCGGCACCGACACCCCGGCCACGGTCGCCGACCAGATCCTGGTCACCGGCTACGCCGAGCTGGCCGGCCTGCCCAAGGCGTACCGCACCGGGAAGATCGACCGGGAGGCGGCCGGGGTGTGGACGACCGCGCCGCTGCCCTCGCGCCAGCTGCTGCGGGGCGTGCCCCGGCTGCGGCTGACGGTGGCCCCGAGCGCGGCGGACTCGACGTTCGTGGCGTACCTCTTCGACGTCAACGCGCTCGGGATCGCCCGCATCATCACGCACGCCCCGTACACCGTCCTCGGCGCCGCCCCGAAGGAGCCGGCCACCGTCGACATCGCGCTCCAGGTCACGGGGTACGACGTGAAGGCCGGGCACCGCCTGATGCTGGTCCTGGACTCGGTGGACCCGTTCTACGGCCCCGCCGCCGAGACCCCCGGCACGATCACGGTCACCTCGCCCGACGAGGACCCGTCGTACCTGGAGATCCCGCTGGCCTGAGGCGGACCGGGGGCGGTCCGGCGTTCCGGGGCCGCCCCCGCCCCCGCCACTGACGCCGGGCCGCCTACAGGTACCGGGCGTACTCGTCGAGCACCTTGAGCACCGAGGTCTCGTCGGCGGACGGCAGTTGGAGCACGACCTCGTCGATGCCGAGGTCCGCGTAGTGCGCCAGCTTGCCGGCCTCCGGCAGGACCGCGTACGGGACGACCTGGAGGTCGCCCTCCGCGCGCCCGGCGTCCGCCCACACCTGCCGCAGCACGGGCAGCGACTCGCTCAGGCCGCGCCCGCCGATGGGCAGCCAGCCGTCCGCGTACTCGGCGATGCCCGCGAACAGCTTCGGCCCGGCGGCGCCCCCGACCAGGGTGCGCGGCGCGCCGCCACGGTGCGGCTTGGGGTACGCGTACGAGGCCCGGACCGACCCGAACTCGCCTTCGTGGGGCGTGGGTTCATCGGCCCACAGGGCGCGCATGAGGGCCATCCGGTCCCGGACGAGGTCGCGCCGGGTCGTCCACTCGACGCCGTGGTCGGCGGCCTCCTCCCTGTTCCAGCCGTAGCCGAGCCCGAGTGTGAAGCGCCCGCCGGACAGATGGTCGAGCGTGGCGATCTGCTTGGCGAGGTCGATCGGGTCGTGCTGGGCGACCAGGGTGATCCCGGTGCCGAGGTGCAGGCGCTCGGTGACCGCCGAGGCCTGGCCGAGCGCCACGAACGGATCGAGGGTGCGCCCGTACTCCGCCGGCAGCTCCCCGCCCGCCGGGTAGGGAGTGGCCCGCTCCACCGGAATGTGGGTGTGCTCGGGCAGGTAGAGCCCGGCGAACCCGCGCTCCTCCAGCTCGCGGGCGAGGCGGACGGGGGTGACGGTCTGGTCGGTGAGGAAGATCGTGACGGCGATGCGCATCGGCATACCTTCCGGTCGGTCCGCGGTGGGGATCACTTCCTATCCCCAGGGCCGCGAGGCCGCAAGGGATGCCCGCCGGCCGTGTCCGCGCGCCGCGCGAATCGGACACGGTCCCTCAACTCCCGGACTCCCCGCGTTCACCCGCGGGTACCACAGTGGGCAGGCGACCGGTGGGGGCGACCGCCCCCAGCCGGCCCCTTCGATTCCCGCCCCGCTCGACTCCTCCCCCTCTCGACCCGTTGGGAGCTCAGCTCATGACCGAGAACGGATCCGGATCCATCGGCAGACGCGGCCTCATCGTGACGGGCGCGGCCACCGCCCTCACCCTGGGAACCGTGAGCTTCGCGAACGCGGCGCCGAGCGGCGGGGCCGGCGGCGGCCGCCCCGACGAGACCAAGGTGGTGCGCGGCACGCTGCCGTCCGGCTCGCCCGACTTCGTGTACCTCCCGGTCGAAGTCCCGCACGGGGTAAGGGAGTTGGCGGTCTCGTACGCGTACGAGAAGACGCCTGTACCGGCCGGCACCCAGGGCAACGCGCTCGACATCGGCATCTTCGACGAGCGGGGCACGGCCCTCGGCGGGGCCGGGTTCCGCGGCTGGTCGGGCGGGGCGCGCAGCGCGTTCTTCATCCGCGCCGACGACGCGACCCCCGGGTATCTGCGCGGCCCGGTGCGCGCCGGGACCTGGCACATCGCGCTCGGCCCCTACACGGTGGCCCCGCAGGGCCTGCCGTACACGGTGACGGTCACCCTGAAGTACGGCGAGCCCGGCACGAGCCCCGCCCCGGTCTATCCGCCGGTCCGGGCCAAGGGCCGGGGCCGGGCCTGGTACCGGGGCGACTGCCATCTGCACTCGGTGCACTCGGACGGCGGGCGCACCCCGGCCGAGATAGCGGCGCTCGCGCGCGCGGCCGGCCTGGACTTCATCAACACCTCGGAGCACAACACCACTTCGGGTCACCGGGCCTGGCAGGGCCTGTGGGGCGACGACCTGCTGATCATGACGGGCGAGGAGATAACCACCCGCAACGGCCATGTGGTCGCCCTCGGCACCGAGCCGGGCCACTTCATCGACTGGCGCTACCGGGCCCGGGACAACCGCTTCGGCCGCTTCGCGCGCGAGGCCCGCGCGGCGGGCGGCCTGGTCGTCCCGGCCCACCCGCACGCCACCTGCGTCGGCTGCGGCTGGAAGTTCGGCTTCGGCGACGCGGACGCGGTGGAGGTGTGGAACGGCCCCTACACCCCCGACGACGAGGTCACCCTCCAGGAATGGGACAACACCCTTGCCGTCGCCGCCCGTTCGAACAGGCCGTGGCTCCCGGCGATGGGCAACAGCGACGCCCACCGCGACCCGGACCGCGTCGGCGGCCCGCAGACGGTGGTGCTGGCCGACGACCTCTCCCGCGAGGCGATCCAGGCGGGCCTGAAGGCGGGCCGCTCGTACGTGGCGGAGTCGGCGGCGGTGTCGCTCTCGTTCTCGGTCTCCGGCGGCCACGGCCAGCACGCGGGCATCGGCGGACGCCTGCGGGCCGGCGCGGACGAGCCGGTCACGGCCCGCCTGGAGGTGACCGGCGCCCCCGGCTGCTCGGTGTCCTTCGTCACGGACCAGGGCACCCTGTACACGACCCCGCTCCCCGCCTCGGGCACCGGCACGGCCGAGTGGGCGACCACCCCCTCGTACGCGACCTACATCCGCGCCGAGGTCCGCCACGCCCCCGCGACACCGGGCCTGCCGGGCCCCCTGACGGCGTTCACGAACCCGGTGTTCCTGGAGGGCTGACACAACACCCGACGTAACCCCGTCACCGTGCGTATCGTTGTACTGCGCGGCTGTGTTCGTTCGAGAAGCGGCCGGGGAGAAGCGCCACCATGACCGTTGTCGACGACCGGATCACGGACGACGAGACCGACGACAGGATCGAGATGGCCGAGAACAGGAACAACGAGCGCATGCTCGACACGCTGTTCGAGTCATTCCAGAAGACACCCGCCCTTGAGGGTTATCGCATCGACATTGTCGAGGGGGACGTCTTCATGACGCCGCAGCGGAGCATCCACTGGGACATCATTGCGGACATTTTTGAACAAATGAGGAAGAAGTTTCCACGGAAGCGCCTTCTCTCCGATGTCCGGATCGACTACCCGGGACACCTGAACGGCTTCTGCTCGGACGTCATCCTCGTGTCCGAGGCCTCCGTGGAGCACGGCGCACGACGCTTCGTCCACGACGACGTGGAGTTCGTCGCGGAGGTGGTTTCGAAGGGCACCGGTGCCAACGACTACGGTCCCAAGCGGATCGCCTACGCGAAGGCCGAGGTCCCGGTCTACGTGATCGCCGATCCGTATCAGGGCAAGTGCCACGTCTACACCCAGCCCAAGATGGGGGACTACGTCAGCGAGCTCAAGGTGCCCTTCGGGAACGACCTCGACCTGACCGGCACGGTTGTCGACCTCGTCCTCTCGACGGACGAGTTCCCCCGGGAATGATCCGGTTTGCAACCAAACGGCCCTTACCGGCACGGTAGGGGCATGATCTTCATCGCTGTCCGTTTCACCGTCCGCCCCGAGCACGCCGACAACTGGCTCACCATCGTCGACGACTTCACCCGCGCCACCCGCGCCGAGCCGGGCAACCTGTTCTACGACTGGTCGCGCAGCGTGGACGACCCGAACCAGTACACCCTGCTCGAAGCCTTCGCCGACGACGCGGCGGGGGCGGCGCACGTCGACTCCGAGCACTTCCGGGCCGGGATGGAGGCGATGGCCGGCGCCATCGCCGTCACCCCGGACATCATCAACGTCCAGGTGCCCGGGCAGGGCTGGAACAAGATGGCCGAGCTCCAGCCCAAGTAGCACCCGGGGGGCCCGGGAAGTCCTGGGAGCGGCTAGCCGGGCCAGACGATCGACTGGATCTCGCTGTACGCGTGCAGCGCGTACGAGCCGACGTCGCGGCCCACCCCGCTCTTCTTGAAGCCGCCGAACGGCGCCTCCATGTTGCGGCCGATCGTGTTCACGCCGACCCCGCCCGCGCGGAGCCGGCGCGCGACGCGGAAGGCGCGGGCCACGTCCCCGGACCACACGTAGTCGAGCAGGCCGTACTCACTGTCGTTGGCCAGCGCGACGCCCTCCTCCTCGTCGTCGAAGGGGATCACCACGACGACCGGGCCGAAGATCTCCTCGCGGGCCACCCGCATGTCGTTGGTGCAGTCCGCGAGGAGGGTGGGGGCCACATAGAAACCCCGTTCCAGTGGTGGGCGCTCGCCGCCCGCCACGACCGTGGCGCCCTCCTTGCGGCCCAGTTCCACATAGGACTCCACGCGGTCGCGGTGTGCGGCCGAGATCACCGGGCCGACCACCGTGTCCCGCGCGGTGGGGTCCCCGACCTTCAGGTACCCCGCGTACCCCGCGAGCTTCTCGACCAGCCGGTCGTGCACGCCCCGCTGCACCAGGACCCGGGTCGGGGCGGTACAGATCTGGCCGCTGTAGAAGGAGAAGGTGGTGCCGATGCCCTGGACCGCCGAGTCGAGGTCGGCGTCGTCGAAGACCAGGGCCGCGCCCTTGCCGCCCAACTCCATCAGCTGCCGTTTCATGTGGCGCCCGCACACCTCGGCAATGCGCTGACCGACGGCCGTGGAGCCGGTGAAGGACACCATGTCGACGTCCGGCGAGTCGACCGCGGCCTCCCCCACGGCGGGCGCGGACCCGGTGACCACGTTCACCACCCCCCGCGGCACCCCCGCCTCCGCCAGCGCCTCGGCCATCCTGAACACCGACAGCGGGTCCTGCGGGGCCGGCTTCACCACAACCGTGTTGCCCATGGCGAGCGCGGGCGCGACCTTGCCCGCCGGATTGGCCCACGGGTTGTTGTACGAGGTGACACAGGTGACCACGCCCACCGGCTGCCGCACGGCGAGCGCCCCGAACACCCCGGCCCTGCCCATCGGCCCGGCCTCGTTGATCTGCGGCACGAGCGGCTGCTCCACCGGCTCCAGGGCACCCCGCGCATACCGCCGGAACCGCGAAACACCCACCGCCACCTGCATGCCGCGCGCGGTGGCGGTGGTGGCTCCGGTCTCGGCGCGGGCCAGTTCGGCATGGGCGGCGAAGTCGCGCTGCATGAGCTCGGCGGCGCGGTCCAGGATCGCGGCCCGCTCCTCGGGGCGCGTACGCGACCACGGCCCGAAGGCCTCCCGGGCGGCGGCCGCCGCCTGGTGGACCTGCTCCCGGCTCGCCTCGGGCGCGAGCCCGACGACCTCCTCGGTGGCGGGATCCAGCACGGGGTAGTGGCCCCCGTCGGGCGCGACCCATTCCCCGCCGATGAACAACTCGCCTTCAGACAGGCTCATTTGGTGCTCACCGTCCTGGTGTCGCGGCCCGAACGCAGCACCGTGCCCGGCACGGCCCCCGTCACCCGGTCGTCCCGGAGGGTCTCGACGCCGTTGACCCGGACCGAGACGACACCGATGGCCTTGGAGTCGAGCCGGGGGCTGTCGCCCGGCAGGTCGTGCACGAGGGTGGCCGGGCCCGCCTCGATGCGCTCGGGGTCGAACAGGACGAGGTCGGCGTGGAAGCCCTCCTCGACCCGGCCCCGTTCCCGCAGCCCGAAGAGCCGGGCGGGGTCGTCGGTGAGCATCTGCACGGCCCGCTCCAGGGGGACGAGCCTGCGCCCGCGCAGACAATCCCCGAGGAAGCGCGTGGTGTACGGGGCGCCGCACATCCGGTCCAGATGCGCCCCCGCGTCCGACCCGCCGAGCAGTACGTCCTCGTGCTCCCAGGTCTCGCGGCGCAGCGCCCAGGTGGCGGGGTCGTTGTCGGTCGGCATGGGCCAAAGGACCGTCCGTAGGCGGTCGTTGGCACAGATCTCGACGAGACAGCGGAAGGGGTCGATCCCTCGCTCGGCGGCGATGTCCTGGACCACCCGCCCCGAAAGACCCTCGTTCTCCGGGCTGTAGGTGTCACCGATGACGTACCGGCCGAAGTTGGCGAGGCGGCGGAAGATCCCGGCCTCCTTGCTGTCGGCGCGGCGCAGCATCTCGGCCCGTACGTCCGCGTCGAGCAGTTGGGCGATGCGCTCGGGGACGGGCAGGGCGAGGATCTCGCCCCAGCCGGGGATGAGGTTGAGGGCGCAGAAGGTGCCGAGCGACATGTTCATGGGCGTCAGGATCGGCATCGTGAGCGCGACGATGCGGCCACCGGCCTTGCGGGCGCGCTCACTGGGGACGAGCTGGCGCGGTACGCGCTCGGGTACGGCGGCGTCGATGGTGAGGACGTTCCAGTTGAGCGGGCGCCCCGCGGCGGCGCTCATCTCGACGAGCAGGTCGATCTCGTCGTCCGCGAACTGGTCGAGGCAGCCGGCGACGATGGCTTCGAGCTGAGTGCCCTCGTGCTCACCGACCGCCCTGCTGAGGGCGAGGAGTTCGGCGGGCTCGGCGTGCCGCGAGGCGACGGGCTTCCCGTCCCCGTCGGAGTGGGTGGAGGACTGGGTGGTGGAGAGCCCCCAGGCCCCGGCGGCCATGGCGTCGTGGAGCAGCGCGAGCATGGCGTCCAGCTGCTCGGGGGTGGGCTGCCCGCCGACCGCGTCCGGGCCCATGACGTGCCGGCGCAGCGCGCAGTGGCCGACCATGAACCCGGCGTTGACGGCGATCCGCCCGTCGAGCGCACGGAGGTACTCGTCGAAGGTGGACCACCCCCAACTCACGCCGTCCTCCAGGGCCTTGAGGGACATCCCCTCAACCTTGGACATCATGCGGCGGGTGTAGTCGGCGTCCTCGGGGCGCTCGGGGTTGAGGGGGGCGAGGGTGAATCCGCAGTTGCCGCCGGCGACGGTCGTGACGCCGTGGTTCATGGACGGGGTGGCGTACGGGTCCCAGAAGAGCTGGGCGTCGTAGTGGGTGTGCGGGTCCACGAACCCGGGGGCGAGGACGAGGCCGGTGGCGTCCTCGCTGCTCGTGGCCTCCTCGGTGACGGTGCCGGGCGCCGCGATGACGGCGATCCGGCCGCCGCGGATCCCGACGTCGGCCCGGCGGGCCGGGGCGCCGGTCCCGTCCACGAGGGTGGCGCCCTTGATCAGGTGGTCGAGCATGGGTTCCCTTTCTCGGTGGGTGCTGGCCCCCGGGGGCGGTGGTACGGGTACGGGGTTCGCCCCGGCGGGGCGGGTCGGGTACGGGGTTCGCCCCGGCGGGGCGGGTCGGGCACGGAGTTCGCCCCCGGCCGGGGGTCGCCGCGAATGGCCTCCGGCCGGGGGCGGTTACGAGGCGGCGGTCCGGGAAGACACCGCCCCGCGTCTGTTCGGGGCATCGGGCCGGTGGGGCCACTCCCCGGGGCTCCGCCCCGGCCCCGGGGATTCCCCCACCCCGCCCCTTCCCGAGACCCTCCGGGGGTGGAAAGCGTCAGACCCTCCGGGGGTGGAAAGCGTCGGGCGCGCTGCCGGCTGCGGGCCGGCGGTGGCCGTTCGCGCAGTTCCCCGCGCCCCTTGCCCCGCTTTCGTCTGCGGACCGTGCGTGGTTGCTCGCGCAGTTCCCCGCGCCCCTAAAAGCCTCGGTGCCGGCCCACATCGGGCATCTCCAGCCCGTCCGGCGTTTGAGGACGAGCGCCGTTCAGGCGCGATACGGGGTCCGGGGCGGAGCCCCGGGGGCCGGAACCAACCAACCCCGAGCAACGGGCGGGCGGGTGGGCAAACCTCCCGGGGTCTGGGGCGGAGCCCCAGGGGGCTAGGCGGAGGCGCGGAAGCGGGACGTGCGGTGGACCGGGTCCGTGTCGATCCGCGGAATCACATGCTCCCCGATCAACCGAATCGTCTGCATCGTGTCCTCGAACGGCACCCCGATCGGCAGCCCGAACGACAGCTGGTCCGCCCCCGCCTGCTCCCACCGCTTGCACTGCGCGGTGACCTCGTCGGGATCGCCACAGATCATCAGCTCCTCCGCGATGAGCAGTTCGATGATCTCCGCGTTGTACTCCGGCAGCAGCTCCGGCCACTCCGGAATCCCCTCCGGCCGGGGGAACGTGTCGTGGTAGCGGAACACCAGCGACTGGAGCCGGTTGAGGCCGCCCTCGACGGCGATCCGCACCGCCTCGTCGTGCGTCGGCGCACAGATCGCCGTGGAGGTCACCATCACGTTGTCGTTGACGAAGTCCCCGATCGGCTCGGCCTCCTGGATCGCCGTCTTGTACTGCTCCAGGACCCACTCCATGTCGGAGACCTTCTGCACGGAGAACCCGAGCACCCCGAGCCCCTTGCGCGCCGCCATGGCGTACGAGGGCGGCGACCCGGCCGCGTACCACATGGCCGGGTGCGACTTCCCGTACGGCTTGGGGAAGATCTTGCGCGGCGGGAGCGACCAGTGCTTGCCCTGGAACCCCGGGTACTCCTCCTGGAGCCACATCTTGGGGAACTCGGCGATGGTCTCTTCCCAGATCTCCTTGGTGTAGTTCATATCGGTGACGCCCGGTATGAACCCGAGGATCTCGTGGGAGCCGGCGCCCCGGCCGCTGCCGAACTCGAAGCGGCCCTCCGAGAGGTGGTCCAGCATGGCCACCTTCTCGGCGACCTTGACCGGGTGGTTGACCTGGGCCAGCGGGTTGAAGATGCCGGAGCCGAGGTGGATGCGTTCGGTGGCGTGCGCGAGATAGCCGAGGAAGACCTCGTTGGCCGAGAGGTGGGAGTACTCCTCCAGGAAGTGGTGCTCGGAGGCCCAGGCGTACTTGAAGCCGGACTTGTCGGCCTGGATGACGTACTTCGTCTCCTCCATCAGCGCCTTGTGCTCCGCCATGGGGTCGACCGCGGACCGTGCTGCCGGCACGTATCCCTGCACAAAGAGTCCGAATTCCAAGGGACTTCTCCTTCATGGGAATCACTTGTTTCTGACGCATCGTCAGATTGTGACGGGCTCGACTGTTCCACCGGCCGCGAGCACCGTCAATACCTGACGCACAGTCAGGTACCGTGCTGCGAGGGACCTTTACCGCCTCAGAACAGCGAGACTCCGGCCAGCCAGCCCCCGTCGATCACGAACGGCTGCCCGGTGACGTACGAGGAGTCCGCACCGGACAGGAACAGGGCGAGCGCCGCCACCTCCTCGGGCCTGCCCACCCGCCCGAGGGGCACCAGCTTGCGGTAGAGCTCGTCCAGGGCGGCCGAGGTCTGCGCGGCGTCCGCCGTCGGGTCCAGCTGGGCGGGGTTGGACATCGCGGTGTCGATGGCGCCCGGGCACACCGCGTTGACCCGGATCCCCAGATGCGCGAGCTCCATCGCGGCGACCCGGGTGAGTCCGAGGATGGCGTGCTTGGTGGCGGCGTAGGTGCCCACCGCGCTCATGCCGGTCATCGCCGTGTACGAGGCGGTGTTGACGATCGTGCCCCCGCCCGCCGCCCCGATCTCCGGCGCCACCGTCTTGATGCCGAGGAAGCAGCCGACCTGGTTGACCTGGACCACCTGCATGAACTCGTCGAGCGGGGTGTCGACGAGCGCGTTGAACCGCAGGATCCCGGCGTTGTTGACCAGCCCGTCGATCTTCCCGAAGGCGTCCTTCGCGGTGGCCACGGCCGCCGTCCACTCCTCCTCCCGGCTCACGTCGAGGTGGACGAAGAGCGCGTTCCGCTCCCCCAGCTCCTTGGCCAGCGCCTCGCCCTGCCCGTCGAGCACATCGGCGACGACGACCCGGGCCCCTTCGGCCACGAAGAGCCGTGCCTCCTGCTCTCCCTGGCCGCGCGCGGCACCGGTGATGAAGACGACCCGCCCATCGAGCTTGCCCATGCGGTCCTCCTGTTCGTCGGGGTGTACGGGACGTGCGTGACGTGCGTGACGTGCGTGACGTGCCTGGCGGGCGTGACCGGCAGGCTCAGTCGTTGAGGTGCGGGGCGACCTCGGCCCCGAACGCGCCCATCTGGTCGATGAGTTCGGCGCGCGACCGCGACCGGAAGCGCACCTGGATCTGGTCCACGCCCATCGCGCGGTAGGCGCGCAGCGACTCGGCGAGGGCCTCCGGCTTGCCCGTGAGGGTGCGGCGCCCGGTGTCCCAGCCGGGGTCACCGACGTACAGCGCCTCGGTGATCGCGCCGACGGTGATCGGGTCGGCGACCCCGGCCTCCTCCCGCAGTCTGCGCAACTTGGCTATCTGGGCCGGGAGTTCATGACGTGGGTCACCTTGCGGGAGCCAGCCGTCACCGCGCAGCGCGGCCCGGCGGACGGCGGCGGGGGACGAGCCGCCCACCCAGATCGGCACCTGCCGCTGGGCGGGCCGGGGCCGCTGCCCGAGCCCCTCGAAGGCGAAGCGTTCACCCTGGAAGGAGGGGTACTCCTCGGGTCCGAGCGCGGCCCGCAGTGCGTCGATGGTCTCGTCGAGAACCGGCCCCCGTCGCTCGAAGTCCGCCCCGACGGCCTCGAATTCCTCGCGCACGTGCCCGGCCCCGACGCCCAGGATCAGCCGGCCCCCGCTGAGGTGGTCCAAAGTCGCGTACTGCTTCGCGGTGACGAGCGGATGGCGCAGCCCCACGACCGCGACATGGCTCATCAGCAGGACCCGGTCCGTGATGCCCGCGAGGAAGGAGAGCGTGGCGACCGGGTCGTACCAGATGGTGCTCATCGGCCCCGCGAGCCGTCGCGGGACGCCGACGTGGTCGCAGCTCGCGAGGTAGGCGAAGCCGGACCGGTCGGCGGCCCGGGCGATCTCGGCCAGGTCCTCGGGGCCGGCCCCGGCCTCCCAGCCCTCCGCGTAGATGGTGCTCTGCGACTGGACCGGGAGCTGCATCCCGTACACCAGTCGCCCGTTCGGCAGTATCGGCACCGCGCGCCCGCCTCCAGCCTGATCTGACGATCCGTCACATGAGTTGGTGGGCTCATCGTCGTAGCTGACGGACCGTCAGGCAAGGGGTGTGCGGGCACTGGCGCACCGCCGGGAGGCGGGCGGCCGCTCCGGCGGGCGGGGGCGCCGTGCGGCCCGGAGCCGAGATCGCTATGCCCCCGTCCAGAGCCCCTCGGGGCTGAGACCCAGCAACTCGATCGCGTTGCCCCGCACGATCCGCTCCACCACGTCCGGCGACAGATGGCCCATCTGTGCCTCGCCGACCTCCTTCGACTTGGGCCAAGTCGAGTCGGAGTGCGGGTAGTCGGTCTCGTACAGGACGTTGCCGACGCCCACCGCGTCCAGGTTCTTCAGGCCGAACGCGTCGTCGAAGAAGCAGCCGTACACGTGCTCCGCGAAGAGCTCGGACGGCGGGCGGTGGACCTTGTCGGCCACCCCGCCCCAGCCGCGGTTCTCCTCCCACACCACGTCCGCGCGCTCCAGGATGTACGGGATCCAGCCGATCTGGCCCTCGGCGTACATGATCTTCAGCCGCGGGAAGCGCTCGAACTTGCCGCTCATCAGCCAGTCGACCATCGAGAAGCAGCAGTTGGCGAAGGTGATGGTGGAGCCGACCGCCGGCGGGGCGTCCGGCGAGGTGGAGGGCATGCGGCTGGAGGAGCCGATGTGCATGGCGATGACCGTGCCGGTCTCGTCGCAGGCGGCGAGGAAGGGGTCCCAGTCGTCGGTGTGGATGGAGGGCAGGCCGAGGTGCGGGGGTATCTCGGAGAAGGCCACCGCGCGCACGCCGCGGGCGGCGTTGCGGCGGACCTCGGCGGCGGCCAGCTCCGCGTCCCACAACGGGATGAGCGTGAGCGGGACGAGGCGGCCGTGCGCCTCGGGGCCGCACCACTCGTCCACCATCCAGTCGTTGTAGGCCCGCACCGCGAGCAGCCCGAGTTCGCGGTCGGGGGCCTCGGTGAAGGTCTGGCCGCAGAACCGGGGGAAGGTCGGGAAGCACAGGGCCGACTGGACGTGGTTGACGTCCATGTCGGCGAGCCGGGCCGGCACGTCGTACGAGCCGGGGCGCATCTGCTCGTACGTGATGACCTCCAGCTTTATCTCGTCCCTGGCGTAGCCCACCGCCGTGTCCAGGCGGGTCAGCGGGCGGTGCAGGTCCTCGTACACCCACCAGTCGCCGATCGGTCCGTCGTCGCCCTTGGCGCCCATGACCGGCGCGAACTTGCCGCCCAGGAAGGTCATTTCCTTCAGGGGGGCCCGCACGATGCGCGGTCCGGTGTCGCGGTACTTCGACGGGAGGCGGTCCCGCCAGACGTTGGGGGGCTCCACCGTGTGGTCGTCCACCGAGATGATCTTCGGGAAGGTCTCCATGCCGTTCACGGTAGACCTGATCTGACGATCCGTCAGCTAGTTGCGCCGCCCCTCCTGCCCCGCCCCGGCCGTCAGGACCGCCGCCGGGGGCTTGCGATGAGTGTGCAGACCATGTGTCGAAGCCTTGTGCAGAGCGTCACCCGTTGCTGACGCGGCCCCTCCGGACAGGGCAGACTGGCGGGGAGCAATCCAGGAGTACGGGGGTACAGGGGGCAGCTATGGACCGTGACGGCGGGCCGCGCGTACCGGAGCAGCGCGCTCCGGTACCGCCGCCGCAGCACGCGACGGGGCGGCCCGGCGAGCTGACGCCCGGGCCGGGCCCGGAGGCCGCCGGCGCCGGGCTCCGCTTCGGCGTGCTCGGGCCGGTACGGGCCTGGCGCGGCGACGAGGCGCTGCCGTCCGGGTCCCCGCAGCAGCGCGCCCTGCTCGCCGCCCTGCTGCTGCGCGACGGCCGCACCGCCACCGCCGCCGAGCTCATCGACGCCATCTGGGGCGAGGACCCGCCCTCGCAGGCACTGGCCGCGATCCGTACGTACGCCTCGCGGCTGCGCAAGGTCCTCGACCCGGACGTGCTGGTCAGCGAGTCCGGCGGGTACGCGATCCGGCCCGCCGCCGCCACCCTCGACCTCACCGCGGCCCAGGAACTGGCGACGGCCGCCGAGAAGGCGCGGGCCGGCGGCGAGAAGGGCCGCGCCCGCGATCTGCTGAACGCCGCGCTCGCGCACTGGGACGGCGAGCCGCTGGCCGGGGTGCCGGGCCCGTACGCCGAGAACCAGCGCACCCGGCTCGCCGAGTGGCGTCTCCAGCTCATCGAGGCGCGCCTGGACCTGGATCTGGAGGCGGGCTGCCATGCCGAGGCCGTCTCCGAGCTGACCGCGCTGACCGCCGCCCAGCCGCTGCGCGAGCGGCTGCGCGAATTGCTGATGCTGGCCCTGTACCGCAGCGGCCGCCAGGCCGAGGCCCTCGCCGTGTACGCGGACACCCGGCGGCTGCTCGCCGACGAGCTCGGCGTCGACCCGCGGCCCGAACTGGCCCACCTCCAGCAGCGCATCCTGCGCGCCGACCAGGACCTCGCAGGCCCGCCCGTCGACGCACCCGCGGCGGCCGCACCCGCACCGGTCCGCCCGGCCCAACTGCCCGCCTCCGTACCGGACTTCACCGGCCGTGCCGCGTTCGTGCGGGAGCTCACCTCGCGGCTCGCGGACGCCGGGACGACGGTGATGGCGGTGTCCGCACTCGCCGGGATCGGGGGCGTCGGCAAGACCACCCTCGCCGTGCACGTGGCGCACGCGGCCCGGCCCCACTTCCCCGACGGCCAGCTCTACGTCGACCTCCAGGGCGCGGGCCAGCACTTCGCCGAGCCGGACACCGTGCTCGGCGCGTTCCTGCGTGCCCTCGGCACCCCGGACTCGGCGATCCCCGAGTCGATGGAGGAGCGGGCCGCCCTGTTCCGCTCCACGCTCGACGGCCGCCGGGTCCTGGTGCTGCTCGACAACGCCCGGGACGCCGCCCAGATCCGGCCGCTCCTGCCGGGCACGGCGGGCTGCGCGGCGCTGGTCACCAGCCGCATCCGCATGGTCGGCCTGGCCGGCGCGCACCTCGTCGACCTGGACGTGATGTCCCCCGAAGAGGCGCTCCAGCTGTTCACCAGGATCGTCGGCGAGGAGCGGGTGTCCGCCGAGCGCGAGGCCTCCCTGGACGTGGTGGGCGCCTGCGGCTTCCTGCCGCTCGCCATCCGCATCGCCGCCTCCCGGCTCGCCGCGCGCCGCACCTGGACGGTCTCGGTGCTGGCCGCGAAGCTCGCGGACGAGCGCCGCCGGCTGGACGAGCTCCAAGCCGGCGACCTCGCGGTCAAGGCGACCTTCGAGCTCGGCTACGGCCAGCTGGAGCCCGCCCAGTCCCGCGCCTTCCGGCTGCTCGGGCTGCCCGACGGCCCCGACATCTCGCTGGCCGCGGCGGCCGCCGTCCTCGACCTCCCGCAGCAGGAGACCGAGGACATCCTGGAGTCGCTCGTCGACACGTCCCTGGTGGAGTCGGCCGCGCCGGGCCGCTACCGCTACCACGACCTCGTACGCCTCTACGCGCGCTCCTGCGCCGAGCGCGACGACCTGCCCCCGGCGGAACGCGAGTCGGCCCTGTCCCGCCTGCTCGACTTCTACCTGGCGACGGCGTCCGGGGTGTACGCCCTGGAGCGCCCGGGCGACCGCCTCGTGGACCACCTGGAGCCCACCACCTACCGGGGGCTCTCCTTCGGCGACCGCCACCGCGCGCAGGACTGGCTGTACGCCGAGGCCGACCCGCTGCTCGCCTGCGTACGCCAGCTGTCGGGTCCGGCCACGCTGCGCCGGGCCGTCGACCTGCTGTACGCGGCGCTCGACCTCGGCGAGTCCGGCGCCAACTCCCGGCAGTACGAGGCGACCGCCGAGGCCGTGCGCGAGGCCGCCCGGACCCGGGGCGACACCCAGGCCGAGGGGCGCGCGGTGATGACCCTGGCCAACGTGCACCAGCTGGCCGGCCGGTTCGAGCACGCCGACCGCGAGGCACAGGAGGCCATGCGCCTCGCGGGTCCCACGCACGATCCGCTGCCGCTGTGCTGGGCCTCCAACGCGCGCGGCATCATCGCGCTCTACCAGAACCGGCCCACCGACGGCGAAGGTCATCTCACGCGCGCCATCGAGGCGTTCCGCGCCGACGACAACCGGCCCGGCGAGGCCAGCGCGCTGTGCAACCTGTCCCGCATCCACCTGGCGATGGGCCGCACCGCGAGCGCGGTCACCCTCGCCCAGGAGGGCATCGACATCTACGACGCGATGGGGCACGAGCTGCGCGGCGCCAACGGCCGTTACGCACTGGGGCTCGCGCTCACCAAGAGCGGTCAGCTGCGCGCGGCGGCGGACCGGCTCAACGAGGCACTGGCCGTCTTCCGGGACAGCCGCCAACGGCTGTGGGAGGGCATGACGCTGTTCCGGCTCGCGGAGGTCGACCTGGCGGGCAGGCGGCCCGCGCAGGCGGCGGCCAACGCCGAGATGGCGCTCACGGTGCTGCGCGGCATCGGCGGGGAGTGGCGGCGCGGCAATGTGCTCACCGTGCTCGGCCAGGCCCTGGCCGGCATAGGGCACGCGGGCCGGGCGCAGGTCTGCTGGCGCGACGCGCTGGCCATCTTCGAGGAGCTGGGCTCCCCGGAGGCGGACCAGGTACGCGCTCTGCTCAGCCCCGTGGCGGCCGCATAACGCCCCCCGGTCAGGGCGTTCATTGAACGTTTATCGGGGTCCGGCATTGTCTTACGTGTCGGCCCGCCGCGTCGGGGGGCGCGCGAGCCGACCGGAAGGCCGGACTCCACCTGTCGGCCTGGCAAGTCCGTCCGGCCACCCTCGGGGGAGTGGCCGGACGGTTTCGCCTCTTCCATCAGGCAGCGTCATCAACGGGAGATGAGAAACATGGGCGACGTGAAGAAGAACGAGCCGCCGATCGTCACGCCGCAGGACCAGCACGCCACGGACGAACCCGCCATCGCCACACTCGACCAGCAGCCGCCCACCGGCTCCCCGATCACCACGTTCGACCAGCACGCCACGGACGAACCGGCGATCACCACCATGGACCAGCACGCGACCTCGGAGCCCTTCAGGGCAGCGGCCCAGTAGAGCCGCCCGGAGCGGGGACCGGCCGCGGCGGCACGGAGGGGAGCCGCCGCAGCCGGAGACACGGGGGGACACCGGGGATACGGGGGACTCGGGGGATACGGGGGATCAACTACGCGGTGCGGGCCCGCTGGGGGGCGGGTTCGTACGGCTTCACGACGTGGTGCGGGCCCGCTGGGGGTGGGTCCGCACCGCGGCACGTCCGGACGGTCGGCCGGGGCTTCACCGCCCCCGCAACTCCCCCTTCACCACCTTCCCGCTCGCGTTGCGCGGGAGTTCCGCCACGAACTCGACCTCCCTGGGCACCTTGTAGTTGGCCATCTCACGGCGCGACCAGGCGATCAGGTCGTCGGCGGTCAGAGGTGAGCCGGGGCGGCGGACGACGTAGGCGCGGCCCACTTCGCCCAAGCGCGGATCGGGGACGCCGATCACCGCCACGTCGGCCACCTCCGGGTGCAGGCCCAGGAGTTGTTCGATCTCGGCCGGATAGGCGTTGAAGCCGCCGACGATGAACATGTCCTTGATCCGGTCGGTGATGCGCAGGTTGCCGGCCTCGTCCAGGACGCCGATGTCCCCGGTGTGCAGCCAGCCGTCCGGGTCGATCGCGCGGGCCGTCTCCGCCGGGTCCTCGAAATAGCCCCGCATCACGTTGAAGCCGCGTACCAGGATCTCGCCGGGCTCCCCCGGACCGGCCAGGACGCGGACCTCGGTGCCGGGTATCGCGCGGCCGGAGGTGGCGGCGATGACGCCCGCCGGGTCGCCGCGGCGGCACATCGTGACGATGCCGCTCGCCTCGGACAGGCCGTACGCGGTCAGGACGGTGTCCACGCCCAGCTCGCCGCGCAGCCGCTCGACCAGGCGCAGCGGCACCACCGCCGCCCCGGTCACCACCAGGCGCAGGGCGCTGAGGTCGTGCTGGTCGCGGGTGGGGTGGTCCAGGAGGGACTGGTGGAGGGTGGGCGGTCCGGGCAGGACGGAGATGCGTTCGGCGGCGATGTTGGCGAGGGCGGTGTCGATGTTGAACACGGGCTGCGGCACCATCGTCGCGCCCCGCATCAGACAGGCGATGACGCCCGCCTTGTAGCCGAAGGTGTGGAAGAACGGGTTCACGATCAGGTACCGGTCGCCCTCGCGCAGCCCCGCGAGCTCCGACCAGATCGCGTAGCCGCGCAGCGTCTGCGCGTGGGTGATCACCGCGCCCTTGGGGCGGCCCGTGGTGCCCGAGGTGTAGACGATGTCGGAGGGCGAGTCCGGGGCGATGGCGTCCGCGCGTGCCGCGACCTCCGCGCCCGAGATCCCCTCCCCGCCCGCCAGGAAGTCCTTCCACGTACGGAAGTCGTCGGGGGCGTCGTCGGAGAGGACCACCACCTGCTCCAGGTGCGGGAGCGAGGGCAGCGGGCCGGCCCCGGGCCCCTCGGCGGTCGCGCGGCGCAGCGAGGCCACGTAGGAGGTGCCGAGGAAGGTGCCCGTCACGAACAGCAGCTTGGCCCGACTGCTGTCGAGGACGTACGCCGCCTCCGCGCCCTTGAACCGGGTGTTCAGCGGCACCAGGACCGCCCCCGCCGTGACCGCGCCGAGCGCCGAGACGATCCAGTCGGCGGTGTTGGGCGCCCAGATGGCGACCCGGTCGCCGGGCTCGACACCGGCCGCGAGGCAGGCGGCGGCCGCACGCTCCACCCGCTCCCCCAGCTCCGCGTACGAGAGGCGGCCACGGCCCTCGACCACCGCCTCGCGCTCGCCGTACCGGGCGGCGGCGCCGCGCACCAGCTTCGCGATCGTGCCCCACTCCAGGTCCCCGCGCATCGGAAAGCCCCCTCCGCCTGCTAGCTGACTAACCGTCAGATTAGCTGTAGCCTCCTCCGCTGTCAGTACTGGTGACGCTCGTGGAGGTGGGGCCATGGCCACCCTGAAGGACGCGACAGCCATAGTCGGGATCGGGCAGACGCCGTTCGCCAGACAACTGCCCGAGTCCGAGAAGACGTTGGCGTGCCGGGCGATCCTCGCCGCGCTCCACGACGCGGGCATCGGCCCGGCCGAGGTGGACGCGTTCGCCTCGTACACGATGGAGGAGACCGACGAGGTCGAGGTCGCCAAGGCCATCGGCGCGGGCGATGTGACCTTCTTCAGCAAGATCGGCTTCGGCGGGGGCGGCTCCTGCGCCACCGTCGGCCACCTCGCCTCCGCGATCGCCACCGGCCAGGCGAGCGTGGGCGTCGCCTGGCGCTCGCGCAAGCGCGGCAGTGGCCCGAGGCCCTGGAAGAACACGGCGGTCCAGCTGCCGACCCCGGCCCAGTGGACCCGCCCCTTCGGCCTGCTGCGGCCCGCCGACGAGATCGGCATGCTGGCCCGCCGCTACCTCCACGAGCACGGCGCCACCCGCGACCACCTCTTCAACGTGGCCCTCGCCTGCCGCAACCGCGCCAACCAGAACCCGGCCGCCATCATGTACGAGCGACCGCTGACCCGCGAGATGTACATGACCTCGCGCTGGATCAGCGACCCGCTCTGCCTTTTCGACAACTGCCTGGAGACGGACGGGGCGTTGGCGTGCGTCGTCGTCTCCGCCGAGCGGGCCCGCGACTGCCGGCAGAAGCCCGTGTACGTGCACTCCGCCGCCCAGGGCCTGCCCTCCCAGCACCACGGCATGGTCAACTACTGGAACGACGACCCGCTGACCGGGCCGGCCTGGACCGCCGCCCGACACCTGTGGAAACAGGCCGACTTCGGGCCCGAGGACATCGACGTCGCCCAGATCTACGACGCGTTCACCCCGCTCATCCCGCTCTCCCTGGAGGGCTACGGCTTCTGCGGACGCGGCGAGGGCGCCGCGTTCACCGAGGGCGGGGCCCTTGAGATCGGCGGACGGCTGCCCATCAACACCGGGGGCGGCGGCCTGAGCGAGGCCTATGTGCACGGGTTCAACCTCATCAACGAGGGCGTGAAGCAGTTGCGCGGCGTCAGCACCGCCCAGGTACCGAACGCCGCCACCTGCCTGGTCACCGCGGGCGAGGGAGTCCCCACCTCCGCCCTTCTGCTGAGGAGTTGAGAGATGCTGTCACCCGTTGTGGACGACGACGGCGCCCCCTTCTGGGAGTACGCGGCCCGCGGCGAGCTCCGCGTCCAGGCCTGCGCCGCCCCCGACTGCGGCCGGCTCCGCTTCCCGCCCCGCCCCTGCTGCCCGCACTGCCAGTCCTTCGACAGCGAGTGGCGCCGGGTCTCGGGCCGCGGCCGCATCTGGTCGTACGTCTTCCCGCACCCCCCGCTGCTGCCCGACTACGCGGCCCACGCCCCCTACAACGCGGTCGTCGTCGAACTCGCCGAGGATCCGCTGATCCGCCTGGTCGGCAATGTGGTCGCCGACCCCGACGCGGCCCTGAACTCCGTCGACCCGGCCCGGCTGAAGATCGGCGCCCGCGTCCAGGTCGCGTTCACCGAGGTCGACGGGGTGACCGTGCCGCGCTGGCTCCTGGAGCGCGCGTGAGCGTCCTGGTGACCCGCGACAAGGAGACCGGAGTCGCGATCGTCACCCTGAACCGGCCCGAGCGCCTGAACGCGATCGATCTGGACACGGTGGAGCAACTGGCTTTCACCTGGCGCGAGTTGAGAAATGACGACACGGTACGGGCCGTCGTCCTGACCGGCGCCGGCGAGCGGGCCTTCTGCACCGGGATCGACCGCTCGGCCGAGGTGCCGCAGCCCTCGTCCCCCTACTCGACCGACGACCCGCTGCTCACGATCGGCCCGAAGGCGAACGACCTGTGGAAGCCGGTCGTCGCGGCCGTCCGCGGGATGGCCTGCGGCGGGGCCTTCTACCTCCTGGGCGAGGCCGAGTTCGTGATCGCCGCCGAGGACGCCGCGTTCTTCGACCCGCACACCACCTACGGGATGGTCAGCGCGTACGAGTCCATGTACCTGGCGCTGCGGATGCCGCACGGCGAGGCGGCCCGGCTCGCCCTGATGGGCACGGCCGAGCGGTTGTCGGCGCGGCGCGCCCACGAGATCGGCTTCGTGAGCGAAGTGACGCCGCCCGGAAAGGAGTTGGCCGCCGCCGTGCGGTGCGCCGGGACGATCGCCTCGTTCCCGACCGAGGCGGTGCAGGGAACGGTGCGCTCGCTGTGGGCGACGAGGGAGGCCACCCTGGCCCAGGCCCACTCCCGCGCCCCGGCCTTCGTCGCCCTCGGCAACCTGCCGCCGGAGCGGCAGGCCGAGCTGTTCACCGCGCGCCGCTCGAAGGACTTCCGGATGCGGTGAGGCGGGCGCGCCGAGCGGCGCCGAAGGGTGGGGCTACGGGTGGGCGAACAGCCGCCCGTAGCCGATGATGTCGTCCATCGCGGCGCCCGCCGCCCGCAGGGTGCCCCACAGCACGACCTGGTTCGCGGTGAGGACCGGCAGGCCGAGGGTGGTCTCCAGGGCCTCGATCGCGCCGACGGCACGGAAGCCGTTCCCGCCGATCACCACCGCCTCCGCCGCGTCGGGCACATGCGCCGCCACCCAGTCGTGCAGCGCCGCCGGCTCGATGAGCGTCTGGCCGCTGGGAAGCCCGGCCGCGCCCCCGTGCACGACCTCCAGGCCGCAGTCCGTGTAGTAGCGCCGCCCCAGGTCGCTCAGCTCGGCGTCGAACCACGGCGGGTCCACGAGCGCGATCCGCCCGGCGCCGAGCGCGCGCAGCGCCTCGACGGCGGCCGCGCAGGTGGCCACCACCGGCAGCCCGTGGGCCCGCTCGCCGAGCCGGGCCACCATGTCCGCCTCGCCGCGCGGCCCGATGACGTACGAGGACGAGGTGAAGGCGAAGGCGATCGCCGCCACCGGGGCGTCGGCCAGCACGCCGGTCGCCTCGTCCACGTGCGGCGGCTCGGCGAAGGCCCGTACGGGGGCCAGCGGGATGGTGTCGTCCATCACGCCGCCGCGCCGGATCGCCCCGAACGGAACCCGCGCGGCGTGCAGCCCCACCTCGTCGGGGGCCATGGCGCGCAGCTCCGACTCGGGGCCGACATCGCCGTGCGGGGTGAGGATTCCAAGGCGGACGCGGACGTCCCACCCGTCGGGCTGCCACATCACGCGTTCCTCTCGGAGAGCGGGCCGGGCCCCCACTGTGGCAGCGGCACCCGCCGGGCCGGGCCGCGGCGGCGCCCGGCGGCTAGGGCGTCGCCCGGACGGCGCAGCGGCTCACCCGGGAGGCGCGTGCGGGCTCGCTCATCTTCACGTCGAGGCTCCGTGCGGTGTCCGGACCGAGGGTCACCGAGGTGGCGGCCTGGTCGACGGTGGTGCCGGCGGCGTCGGAGAAGGTGACCGTGACCCGGTAGCTGTGACTGCCGCTGCCCGAGCCGGTGCTCACCCGCACCGTGGCGACGCCCTTCGTGTCGGCCGAGGCGCAGGTCGTGACGGACGCGGTGGCGCCGGCCGTGGAGCCGGACGAGCCCGGGGTGGACGAACCGGTCGTGCTGCCCGTGGTGTTGTTGTAGCCGGAACCGTAGCCGGAGCCAGAACCGGAACCGTAGCGGTTGCCGTTGTAGCCGCCGCCGGTGCTTGTACTGGTGCTGGTGCTGGTGCTGCTCGCGTCGCCGCCGGCACCGCTGTCATCCGTACTGCTGCCGCCGCCGCTGCTGCTACTGCTACTGCCGCCGCTGCTGCTCGTGCTCGAACTGCCGTTGCTCTTGTGCGAGTTGGAGCAGCCGCCGCCCGAACTGTGACTCGATCCGTGACCGTGACCGCCATGACTGGAGAACCCCGTCAGCGCGAGCCCCAGACCTGCCGCTACGGCGGCGCACTTCATACCGCGACGTATCACCGTCGCACCCCCTCCGAAGACCGGCCGACACTTTAACAGCGCCTGACCAACCGATCCGGGCGGTCAAGCATCAGGCCCGGGACCGGAGTTCGGCGATTCTCGGGGCCCGGGCCCTGGGCGAATCCAGGCTGAATCCCCGCGCATCGCCCAGTTCGTCACGGACGAACGCGGTGACCCGGTCGATCTCCGCGCGCAGGGCCGCATCCGCCGTCCCGAACGCCTGCCACACGATCTCCGCGCCCTCCACGTCGTACTCCCACAATCCGACGATCCGCCCCCGGTCCACGATCGCGTGGGCCGGCAGATCGGGGCGCGCGTTCAGCGCCTTCTTCTGGAAGACCCGTTCGCCGTCCGCCGGGTCGAGCAGCCGTGGCAGGTCGCGGTGGAGCAGATGGATGCCGTCGATGCCGGCGAGCAGGGCGTACGCCGGCGCCGTCGGCCGTTCGTACTCTGCGAACTCCTCGCGCAGCGCCCCGGGCAGCAGCAGTTCGCCCCCGTCGGCCAACGGCTCCAGGCCGAGACCGGCGACGGCCGCCTTCGCGGCGGCGGCGGTGAACCCGCTGAACCACCGGAAGTGCTGGAGGGACGCGGGGGCAGCCCAGTCGAAATAGCGCCGGGCCAGCTCGGCCGCGGCCCGCTCGGGCGTCCACTCCCCCGTGTCGAGACCCCAGCGCACATAGCCGTAACGCTGCTGGTCGAGGCGGCCGTTGACCGGCACCCGCCGGATCGCGCCGCTCGCCTGCAACCGGCCGAGGGCCAGCGGCAGGGGTGTGGCGAGGCTGCGCTTGCGGCCCGCGTCCCCCAGGTCCCGCACGGTGCCGCCCAGGGCGGCCTTGATCGCGGCCGGGTCCAGCGGGGTGTCACCGAGCACACCGACGACGGCCGCGCACAGCTCGTCGACCTCCTGTCCGGTGACCCCGAGGTGCTTGGCGGCAGCCCGGATCTCGGCCTCCGGAGGGCCGGCCGCCAGGGCGAGGCCGAGCGCGAAGTCCCGGCCGGGCAGCACATACGTACAGCCGCGGGCGGAGGGCAGCTCGTGCACGTCCAGCCGGGCGACCGCCTCGTCCACGCCCGCCCGGCTCGCGCCGCAGCGGGCGTACAGGCCGAGGTAGGGCGCCGAACCGCCCACCGAGCGCGCCCAGCCGGTGCGCGCGAGCACCTCGGCGGGGGGCCGCCCGGACATCGTCCCGTCGAGCCCCTGCCGATGCGCCCACCAGGCACGCAGCCGCGCGCGCTCCGTCGTCGTACCGTCCCGCGTCGCCTTCGTCATGCTCGTCAGTGTCACGCGCGGCACTGACAACGGGCGAGCGCGGGACCGGCCGCCGGGTAGCGGGGCGGGCGCGCCGGGCGTAGCGTCGGCAGCGAGAGCCGCTCTAGTTAGGAGGGCCGGAGATGGCCCGCAACGTCCTCGGCTCGATCCTCGCTCTCATCGGAGCGACGGCCGCCGTCTGGAGCCCCTTCCGTGCCTGGTACGACGGCCGTCACGGCAGTACCTACCGCATCGACGACCTGTTCTCGGGCATCTCGGCCGACAAGGCCGCGGTGGCCGGTTCGGTGCTGCTCCCCCTCGCCTTCGCGGCACTGGTGACCCTGGTGGGCCTGGTGTTGCGCTCCCGTGTGCTGGTCGCCGTGGCCGGGCTCGTCGTGCTCGGCTTCACCGTCCTGTGGATGGTGCGCCAGGGACAGGCCGCCGGCAGCCTCACGGTCGACTCGTCCGGCAAGGGCCTCGGCCAGGGCGTCGCGATGGCCCTGGGCGGCGGCGTGCTGCTGCTCCTGGCGGCGGCCCTGATGTCGGGTCGGCGCCGGACCGTGCGGGAGCCCGTCGGCTACGGGGTGCCGGCCTCGGACGCCCCGCGCCACCGCGGCCCCGCCGCGGCAGGCCCGCAGGAGCCGCCCGCCGACGAGGACCCCGCTTACGGGAACCCCGGTTACGGGGGCGCTGCTCGCGGTGGCCCCGCTGACGGGGGCCCTGCTCGTCATGGCGGCCCACAGCCCCCGCCCCCCGTGGGTCACCAGGACCCGCCCGCGTCCGGGGACCCGCACGAGGGGACGCGTGAGTTCCCTCGGTACGGGGCCACGGACGAGGCACCTCCTTACGAAGGCCCGCGCGAAGGTCCGCACCCGGGCACGCGACAGGGCCCCTACGAGGACCCGCCCCGCCGAGGCCCCTACGAGGGCCCGCACGGGCCCCCACCGCGCGACTGACGGACCGGCGGCCTGGCGCTGACCGGCAGCCTGACGGACCGACGGCTTGGCGCTGACCGGCAGCCTGACGGACCGACGGCTTGGCGCTGACCGGCAGCCTGACGGACCGACGGCTTGGCGCTGACCGGCGGCCTGGCACCGATCGTCGGCCGGCCGGGCACTGACCGGCCGGCCGCCGACGGTCCGGCGAATCCGCTACCCCCGCACCCCGGTCACCACGTTCGCGTACAGCTCCTCCGAGGTGACCAGGCCGGACCTCAGGCCGCCCGCGGCCATCGCGGCGAGGGCGCCGGGCACCTGGCGCTCACTGGTCTCGGTGAGCAGAATCCCGCCGGGGGCAAGCCAGTCGGGGGCCGCGAGGGCGACCCTGCGCATGATGTCGAGCCCGTCCGAGCCGCCGTCGAGGGCGACGAGCGGCTCGTGTTCCCGGGCCTCCGCGGGGAGCAGGCCGACCTCGTCCGAGGGGACGTAGGGGACGTTCGCGGTGAGGATGTCGATACGGCCGCGCAGCTCTGCCGGAAGCGCGTCGAAGAGGTCGCCCTCGTAGACGCGGCCGCCGAACGGGGCCACATTCCGGCGGGCGCAGCGCACGGCGGCCGGTTCGATGTCGGCGGCGTACAGCTCCGTGCCGGGGAGCGCGGCCGCGAGTGCCGCGCCGAGTGCGCCCGAACCGCAGCACAGGTCCACGACGACGAGCGGCCGGGGTCCGTCGGCGAGCGGTCGGGGTCCGTCGGCGGCGAGCGGCCGGGATGCGTCTGCTGCGGCGAGCGCCTGGTGCACCAGGAACTCGGTGCGGCGCCGCGGCACGAAGACGCCCGGGTCCACGGAAACCCTCAGCCCGTGGAACTCGGCCCAGCCCAGGACGTGTTCGAGCGGCAGCCCCGACGCCCTGCGCTCCACCATCGAGGCGACCTGGTCGGGTCCGTCGGCGGTGCCGAGTATCAACTCGGCCTCGTCCTCGGCGAACACGCATCCGGCGGCGCGCAGCCGGGACACGACTTCCGGCCCGGTGATGGGCTCAACTGTCATACGGGATAGGCCCTTTCGGCCACGGTACGGACAGACCAGCGGAGAACCAGAAGACAGGCCCCCTAGCGGGATCCAGAAGTGGCCGTCCCCTTCACCGCGTCCAGCGCGTACACGCACCGGTCCTTGCTGCACGCGTAGACGACCCCGGCCCGCACCACGGGCGAGCCCGTGATCTCACCCCCGGTGGCGAGCTTCCAGCGCAGCTGGCCCCCCGCCGCGTCCAGCGTGTACAGGCAGTGGTCGGCCGAGCCGAAGTGGATGCGTCCGTCGGCGACGACGGGCGTGCCCACGACCTCCCCGCCCGCGGCGAAGCGCCACTTGGGGGTCGAGGTGACCGCGTCCAGGGTGTAGAGCGCGTTCCCGCTGCCCACGTGCACGTTGCCGTCGGCGACCAGGACCGGCTCGACGGAGTTGCGGGACTCGGTGGCGATGCGCCAGCGGTCCTTGCCGGTGGAGGCGTCCAGGGCGTACACCGTGCCGAGGTAGTCGGCGAGGTACACCCCGCCGCCCGCGACCGCGGGGCCGGGCGCGAACGTGGGCGGGCACAGGAAGACCGCGGGGGCCTCGAAGTGCCAGCGGACGTGCCCGGAGGCGATGTCGACGGCAAGCACCCGGGTGCCGGCCGAGACGTACACATAGCCGTCCTGCGCGGGCGCGACCCGGACCGGGACGCCGCCGCAGGAGGCCGCGTCGCCGACCGGGTAGGACCAGCGCTCGGCGCCGGTGCGGGCGTCGAGCGCGCGCAGCCGGGCGTCCTGCCAGACGTAGACCGTGCCGTCGTGGACGGCGGGCCCGGCCTCGGGGGTCTCGAAGTCGCTCTGGGCGCCGGAGAGCTCCCACAGCTTCTCGCCGTTCGCCGCCTCCCAGGCCTGGACGCCGCCGCCACGGGTGCCGGTGACGACCGTGCCCCGGTCGGCCTTGAGGGAGTACACCCAGGCGTCCGCGGACAGCCGCCACAGCTCGCCGCCGTCGCTCGCGTCCAGGGCGTACAGGCTGGGCCCGTCGGAGGCGTGGATGCGGCCGGCCTCCACGGCCATCGCCCAGGCGACGTCCCGCGTCTTGAACTGGCGGCGGCCGGTGCCCACGTCGAGGGCGTGCACCTCGAAGGACGTCACGTACAACAGGTCGCCGGCGACGGCGGGGGTGCCCCACACGTCGTTCGACATGCGGAAGCGCCAGGGGCGCCAGCGGCCCGGGACTTCGGGCGGATGGGCCGGCGGCGGCACCGGCGCGGTCTGGGTGCCGACGGCGGCGGGCGCCCCGGGCCTGCGCACCCAGCCGGTCGCGGACCCGGCCTCCACGGAGACGCGGGAGGCGTCCGAGGCCCGGGGGCCCGGTCCGATGGGCACTTTCGCGCCGGGCAGGCGCACCGGCTCGTCGGCCCGGACGGGCGGATAGGTGACGGCGGGACCCGCGTGCCGGGCCGCGTACGGGGGCTCCGCGGGGCGCGGCGGGGCCGGGTGGCCGGTGCGGCCCGAGCGCAGGGCCGAGCTCGGCGCGGGCTCGGCGGGCGGCACGACATGCATGCGTCCGCCGCCCCTGCGCTCCTCGATCATGGCGACCGAACGGGGCGGCAGCCACGCCGAGGCGGTGCCGCTGTCGTCCGAGCCGGAGGCGAAGAGGTGGGGCGCGAGCTGGGCCTGGAGGTCCTCGGGCGAGGGGCGGTTGGGGTGCTCCATCTGCATGCAGGCCTCGATGAGCGGGCGCAGCTCGTCCGGCAGGCCGGTGATGTCGGGGCCCTCGCGCAGCAGCATGAACACGGTCTCGACGGGGTTGGCGCCGTGGAAGGGCGCGTGCCCGGTCGCGGCGAACACGAGCGTCGAGCCGAGGGAGAACACGTCGGAGGCGCCCGTGACGCTGCGCGAGTCCTTGGCCTGCTCGGGCGACATGTAGGCGGGGGTGCCCACCGCCACGTTCGTCATGGTCAGGCGGGTGTTGGAGACCCCGGACGCGATGCCGAAGTCGATCACGCGGGGCCCGTCCTCGACGACGAGGACGTTCGACGGCTTGAGGTCGCGGTGGACCAGGCCCGCACCGTGGATGGACTGGAGGGCCTCGGCGATGCCGGCCGCGAGCCAGCGCACGGCCTGGGCCGGCAGCGGCCCGCACTCATTCACTATTTCTTCGAGGGAGGGCGCCGGTACGTAGGCGGTGGCGAGCCAGGGCACGGGAGCGCGGGGGTCGGCGTCGACGACGGCGGCGGTGTAGAAGCCGCTGACCGCGCGGGCCGCCTCCACCTCGCGCGTGAAGCGGACCCGGAAGAGCTGGTCCTCGGCGAGTTCGGTGCGCACCGTCTTGATGGCGACGCGGCGGCCCGACGCCGAGCGCGCCAGATAGACGAGGCCCATGCCGCCGGCCCCGAGCCGGCCAAGGACCTCGAAGGGGCCGATCCGCCTCGGGTCGTGCTGCGTCAGCTGCTCCACTTGCCTGCGACCTCCCCGTACGGGCCGTGCCTGAATGCGGCCCCGTGCAGCGTCTCACGCGGCACCCCGATTCTCCCTGCCGGAGGTGGCCGGTGGCCAACCCGGGTCGAGACCGGGATGTTCCCGCTCGATCCGGGGCACCTCGGACAGTCAGGGGATGCTTTTCGTGTCGGTTCCGCGCGTCGGCCTTACGTGTCCCGGCCCTGAAGGATCACGTGTCCTGACCCTGAAGGACGGCGAAGGGGGCGCCTTGGTTGTCGGTGAGGACGGCCATCCGCCCGTACGGGATGTCGAAGGGCGGGGCGGTGACCCGGCCGCCGAGCCGGACGCAGCTGGCGGCCGCGGTGTCGCAGTCGGTGACGCTGAAGTAGACGAGGAAGTGGTCGGGCAGCGCCGCGGGGAAGGCGTCCGACATCAGGCTGCGGCCGCCGATCGCGCTGTCGGGGCCCGGCTCGGTGCCGGGCAGCGACCAGGTGCGGAAGTCGGCGCCGATCTCGTCGGGGGCGCCCGGGTCGCCCCCGAGATAGCCGAAGACGGACTCGTAGAACGCGTCGGCCTGGTCCTTGTCGCGGGTGTAGACCTCGGTCCAGCAGTACGCGCCGGGCACCCGGGTCAGCTCGAAGCCGGCATGGCCCTCGCCCTGCCACAGGCCGAACACGGCGCCGCCCGGGTCCGCGGCGACCGCCAGGGTGCCGTGGGGCGGCACCGGCAGCGGGTCGGTGATCAGCCGGCCGCCGGCCTCGCGGATGCGGGCGGCGAGCGCCCGTGCGTCCGGGGTGGCGAGGTAGACGGTCCAGGAGGTGGGCATCCGGCCGTCCCGCTTGGGCTGGAGGGCCGCGACGCTCCTGCCGTCCTTGTAGGCGCGGGTGTAGCGCCCGTGCCGCTCCGCGGTGTCCTCGTCGAAGGTCCAGCCGAAGAGTTCGCCGTAGAACCGCTTGCCGGCCGCCAGGTCGGCCAGCGAGACGTCGGCCCAGCACGGCGCGCCTTCCGGATATCCGCCCATGCGCCTGTTTCCTTCCTGAGGTGCCCCCGGCGGGACCGTCGTGGGACCGCGTCGGGGCCAAGCTAACGAGCCATCACGTGCGACGCGGACGCACAATTCGAACATATGGCCAGATTGGGGCGCACGGCGGGTCATTCGGTCAAGTCCCGCACGGGTTGTCCACCAAAGTTGTCCACAGGGTGTTGATAACACCATTCGAGTGGCAGACCCGGTCGTTCAAGGGCAGGCGCGGCCTTCGCGTGCTGGCCGGGCGGGGCGGGAGGCCCGCCCCCTCGGCCGTCCGTCGGCCGTTCCGTCGGGCGACCCACTGACGGCCGGAGGCCGACCGACGGACAGCCGACGCGCATCCGGCGGGCATCCGACGGGCATCCGACGGGCATCCGACGACTCCTGGACGGTCACGCGGGGCGACCGGTTCCCCGCGCTCATCGGCACATACCGCCCCCGGGCCCCCATTTGCACTCGGCCGAATCGCGCTCCGATCACCCCTCGGTAAGCTGACGGCATGACAGGACAAGTACGCACCGTCGACGGCCGCGTGGCCGGCCGACGCGGGCAGGCGACACGGCAGAAGCTGCTCGACTGCCTCAGTGAAATGCTCAGCTCGTCGCCGTACCGGGACGTCAAAGTCATCGACGTGGCCCGGAAGGCGGGCACTTCACCCGCGACCTTCTACCAGTACTTCCCCGATGTCGAAGGGGCCGTCCTGGAGATCGCGGAGGAAATGGCCAAGGAGGGCGCCGGGTTGACCGCTCTGGTCGAGGGCCGCTCCTGGGTCGGGCGCGCGGGCTGGCAGACGGCGGAAGAACTCGTGGAGGGCTTCCTCGACTTCTGGCGCAAGAACGACGCCATCCTCAGGGTCGTCGATCTGGGCGCCGCCGAGGGCGACAAGCGCTTCTACAAGATCCGCATGAAGATCCTGAACTCGGTCACCAACTCCCTTACGGACGCGGTCACCGAACTCCAGGCCAAGAACAAGGTCGACAAGGACGTCAGCCCCGCGGCGATGGCGGGTTCGCTCGTCGCGATGCTGGCCTCGGTGGCCTCGCACCAGAAGGGCTTCCAGACCTGGGGCGTCAAGCAGGCCGAACTGAAGCCGAACCTGGCGCTGTTGGTCCACCTGGGTATCACGGGCAAGAAGCCGACGAAGTAGCCCCGGGCACGTCGGTCCATACCCAAGTCCTGTCGCGCCGACGGCGGTTCACCCCTCTACGGGGCAACCGTCGTCGGCGTTCCCGTCCCCGGCCCCGGCCCCGGCCCCGGCCCCGAATCAGCATCGGCCCCCGAACCCCACCCCGGACCCCGAACCACCTCGGGACACGGACCACCCGGACCCCGAACCACCTCGGGACACGGACCACCTCGGGCCACGAAAGCGTGCCGAGCCCCACCCCCGCGCCAGGGCCGGCCCGCGTCAGACCTCGCGCCGCTCCAGCCGGAAGAGGCGTATCTCGCGCTCGATCCGGGACTGGTAAGTGGCGTACGGGGGCCAGAACTTGAGGGCCGCCTCCCAGGCCGCGGCCCGCTCCTCGCCCTCCAGCAGCCGGGCCCGTACCGGTATGTCCCGGCCCTTCCAGCTGATCTCGGCGTCCGGATGGGCGAGCAGGTTCGCGGTCCACGCCGGATGACCCGGCCGCCCGAAGTTGGACCCGATGAGCACCCACGTGGCCCGCCCCTCCTCGGGCATGCAGGCCAGCGGAGTGGCGCGCGGCAGGCCCGACTTGGCCCCGTACGCGGTCAGCACGGCACCGGGAAGCATCTGTGCGCTGAGGATGACCCGGCCCCGGGTGAGGCGGTGCACCGCCCGGTCCATCGCGGGCACGAAGTGCGGCGCGATCCTGGCGAACGTCCGCGTCGACGACACCTTCCGCATGAGCCGCACCCCGGGCGCGGGCCGGTCGGCCCCGGCGCTCACGCCCGCACCTCGGAGGCGGCCGGGTCGAACAGGCCGGCCTGTTCGGCGGCACGGCCGCGCAGCCGGTCCACCGGCCCGAAGAGCAGCTCGTCGGACGCGGCCCGCTTGAAGTAGAGGTGCGCCTCGTGCTCCCAGGTGAAGCCGATGCCGCCGTGCAGCTGGACCGCCTCCGACGCGGCGGACCGCAGCGCGTCGAGCCCCTGGGCGAGCGCGAGCGCTCCAGCACCGGGGTCCCAGGCCGCGTAGTACGCCGCCGACCTGGCCGCCTGCACCTGGACGTACAGGTCCGCGAGGCGATGCTTGACGGCCTGGAAGGACCCGATCGCCCGCCCGAACTGCTCCCGCTCCTTGACGTACGCCACCGTCCGCTCCAGCGCCTCGCCCGCGGCCCCGACGGCCTCGGCGGCGAGACAGGCGGCGGCGGTACAGCCGGTGGCGGCGAGCGCGGGATGGATGTCGACGGAGTCGTCGGCGCCGAGCAACTCCGCTTCTACGTCCCTCAGTTGTACGCGCGCCTGGGTCCGGGTCTCATCGAGGGTGGTGCGCCGGGTGCGCCGCAGCCCGGCCGCGTCGCCCTGCACCACGAACAGAAGGACACGGCTGCGGGCGAAGCCTCCGGTATGGGCGGCGACGAGCAGCAGTTGGGCACTGTGCCCGTCGAGCACCTGGTCGGCCTCGCCGTACAGCCGCCAGGTCCCTTCCGGCGAGCGTCTCGCCTGCACCCCGCCCGCCCGGCCGCCGCCGGCCCACTCGGCGTCCGCGTTCGCGCCGGTGAGCCCGAGCGCGAGGGCGAGGCCGGTGCCGGGAACGGCGAGGGTCGCGGTCCGCTCACCGCGGGCGACGAGCGGGAGCAGGGCGCGCTTCTGGGCGTCGGTGCCGAGCGCGGCGACGAGCGGGGCCGCGAGGACGGCGGTGGCGAGCAGCGGGGAGGGCAGCAGGGCGCGCCCGATCTCCTCACAGGCCAGGGCGAGTTCGGCGGTGGTGCAGCCGACTCCCCCGTACTCCTCGGGCAGCGCGAGCCCCGGAAGCCCGAGCTCGGCGGCGAGCCGCCCCCAGAGCGCGCTGTCGTGGCCGACGGGGGTGCGCACCGCACTCTTCACGTCCTGTGGGCCGCAGTGCTTGGCGAGCAGTTCGTGCAGGGTGCGGCGGATCTCGTCCTGCTCCGCGGTGAAGGCGGCGTCCATCCGGCGGTCTCCTCCCCCAGAGGCGATGCCTCTGAACTGACGGGGCGTCATGTTAGGTCCGGGCCCGCCAAATGCACAGACCGCGGGCGGGCCTGTCGCAACGGGGGGCGGCGAGCGGCAGGCGCCGTTCGGTGCCCGCGAGACACACCATCTGATGTACCGTCAGATTTATGCCATCACCCTCAACGCGCCGCCCCCGCAAGGTCGCTGTGGTCGGGGTCGCGCTCTCCGATACGGGCCGGGTGGACGACGCCACCCCCTACGCCCTGCACGCCCAGGCCGCCCGGCGCGCGCTCGCGGACTCCGGGCTCGACCGCTCGGTCGTCGACGGGTTCGGCTCGGCGGGGCTCGGCACGCTCGCGCCGGTGGAGGTGGCGGAGTACCTCGGGCTCCACCCGGCCTGGGTCGACTCCACCACCGTCGGCGGCGCCACCTGGGAGGTCATGGCCGCGCACGCCGCCGACGCGATCGCCGCCGGGCACGCCAACGCGGTCCTGCTGGTGTACGGCTCGACCGCGCGCGCGGACATCAAGGCGGGGCGGCGCACCTCCAACCTGTCCTTCGGCGCGCGGGGCCCGCTCCAGTTCGAGGTGCCGTACGGGCACACGCTGATCTCCAAGTACGCGATGGCCGCGCGGCGCCACATGCACCAATACGGCACCACGGTCGAGCAGTTGGCGGAGGTGGCGGTGCAGGCACGGGCGAACGCGGCGGCCAACCCGGACGCGATGTTCCGCGATCCGATCACCGTCGACGACGTGCTGTCCGGCCCGATGATCGCGGACCCGTTCACCAAGCTGCACTGCTGCATCCGCTCCGACGGGGGCTGCGCGGTGCTGCTCGCGGCCGAGGAGTACGTGCCGGACACCGCCAAGTCGCCGGTCTGGGTGCTGGGTTCGGGCATGTCGGTGTCGCACACGACGATGTCGGAGTGGGAGGACTTCACCGTGTCCCCGGCGGCGGTCTCAGGCCGCCTCGCCTTCGAGCGGGCCGGGGTGGGCCCGGCGGACGTGGACCTGGCGGAGATCTACGACGCGTTCACGTACATGACCCTGGTGACCTTGGAGGACCTCGGGTTCTGCGCGAAGGGCGAGGGCGGCGCGTTCGTGGAGAAGGGCCGTCTGCTGCGCACCGGTGAACTCCCGGTCAACACCGACGGGGGCGGGCTCTCGGCCTGTCATCCCGGGATGCGGGGACTGTTCCTCCTGGTGGAGGCGGTACGGCAGCTTCGGGGGGAGGCGGGGGCGGCCCAGGTACGCAGGCCCGGGGGGCGGCTTCCGGAGCTGGCGGTGGCGTCGGGGACGGGGGGTTGGTTCTGTTCCTCCGGAACGGTGGTGTTGGGGCGGGGTTGAGGGGGGTGGGGGGGTTGGGCCCCCCCCCCCCCCCTTGCCCGGGGGGGGTTGGTGGCGGGCCCGGGGGGGGGGGCGGCCCCCCCCCCCCGGGGGGGGCCCCCCCCCCCCCCCCCCGGGGGGGGGTGTGGGTTGGCTGTCTGGGCGGGGCGGCCCAAGCCCACC
>NZ_JBIAGW010000023.1:0-4515 GCF_042869955.1 Streptomyces sp. NPDC006691 | reverse complement strand
TCCCACCCGTTGCCCGGGGTTGGTTGGCTCCGGGCCTCCTGGGGCTCCGCCCCAGACCCCGGGCATCTTTGCCCACCCACCCGCCCGTGCGGCCGGGCTGAGGGGTTCGGGCCCTGGGGCTGCGCCCCAGACCCCCTTGAGGGGCTGCGCCCCTCGAACCCCCACAGGGGGCTCCGCCCCCTGCACCCCCGTTCGCGCCTAAAGGGCGCTCGTCCTCAAACTCCCCCAAGGCCTTAAGGGCCAGGGGGGACCCCCATGACGGGCTGAAATGCCCGCTGCGGGCCAGCACCGAGGCCCTTAGGGGCGCGGGGAACTGCGCGAGAAGCGGGCATGATCCGCAGACGAAAACGGGGTTGGGGGCGCGAGGAACGGCGCGAGCAACCACCCACGGCCCGAGGCCGAAACAGAGTTCGGGGGCGCGAGGAACTGCGCGTACGGCCCCACGGCGAGCGGGGGACGGCAGAGCCACCGGGCCGGCCCCGCCGGAAAGGAAAGGGGACCTGGGGCGAGCCGGGACCGGAGAATGACCGGCATGGAATTCCAGGACTTTCTCCACACCCTGCGCGTCTGGGACGTAGACCTCCCCCACTTCGACCCACCCACCGCACCCGACACCCCCCTCCCCCTCTTCCAGGAGTGGCTGACGCACGCGGCCCGCGCGGGCCAGCCCGAGCCGCACACGATGTCGCTCGCGACGGTCGACGCCGAGGGCCGCCCGGACGTCCGCACGCTGATGCTGCACGACGCCGACGCCACCGGCTGGCACTTCGCCTCGCACTCCACCAGCGCGAAGGGCCGGCAACTGGCCGCCCACCCCGTCGCCGCACTCGGCTTCTACTGGCCCGCGGTGGGCCGCCAGGTCCGGCTGCGCGGACCCGTCACCCCGGCGTCCCCGGCCGCCTCGCAAGCCGACCTGCACGCCCGCTCCACGGGTGCCCTCGCGGCGGCCCTGGTCGGACGGATGAGTGAAGTACTCGACGATTACGCGGAGTTGGCGGCAGCGTCGGCAACGGCTTGGGAGCGGGCCCAAGCAGACCCCCGACTCCCGGTCCCCACCTGGACCCGATACGTACTGGCCCCCGTGGAGGTCGAGTTCTTCCAGGGCGACGTCCGACGCCGCCACGTACGCCTGCGCTACCGCCGCGAGGTCGACGAGACCGACGAGGCCACCGCCATCTGGAGCCGCGAACTCCTCTGGCCATGACCCGGAACGGGCACGGGAACAGGAACGGGAGCGGGCACAAACATGCGTCCGGGTCCGGATTCGGATCCGGGTCCGGATTCGGGTCCGGATTCGGGTCCGGATTCGGGTCCGGATTCGGGTCCGGATTCGGGTCCGGATTCGGGTCCGGATTCGGGTCCGGCCAGCGGCTCTAGGGGACGCGCTTGGGGCCCGCGCCCTCCGGTCGCTGTCCCGAGTCGCTAACCGGGGTCGCTATCCGGGGTCGCCAACCGGTGCGGGCCCGAGCCCGAACACCGGCACGGTCACACCGTCCTCGGCGCCGGAGCGGAACGTCACGTACAGCTCCATCCCGATCCGCAGATCCGCCTCGGGGCAGCCGACGACCTCCGTCATCATCCGGGGTCCCTCGGCCAGGTCCACGACGGCGGCGACGTACGGAACACGGTCACCGAACGGCGGCAGGTCGTTGCGGTGCACGACGGACCAGGTGTAGAGCGTGGCCCGGCCACTCGCGGGGCGCCAGTGCACGTCCTCGCTCCAGCAGTACGGGCAGAACTCGCGCGGGTAGTGGTGCGGGCGGTCACAGGCCGCGCAGTACCGGATGAGGAGGCGGCCCTCGGCGGCCGCGTCCCAGTACGGGCGGGTGAAGGCGTCGGACTCCGGGGTGGCGGCGGTCATCGGAACAGTCCCATCGCATCGTCCAGGGACCAGGTCTGCCACGACATCGCACCGAGGGCGACCAGCGAGATGAGCGCCATCATCGCGTTCTGGCCCTGCTCGGCCCAGTCATGGATCATCAGAACCAGGTACAGGAGGTTGAGGAGCAGCCCGCAGGCGAGTGCGACCGGCGTCAGGAATCCGGCCACCAGGCCCAGCCCCAGGGCGAGTTCGGCGTAGACGACGACGTACGCCATCGCCTTCGGGCGTGGTTCGACCACGATGCCGAAGCCGCTGCGGACGGCGTTCCATCGGTGCTTGGCCGCGATGCCGGAGGCCCAGGCGATGCCCGTGCCACGCTCGAACCAGCCCTTCTTGTCCTTGTGGCGCCAGCTCTCCAGCCACCACAGGCCGAGGCCCATGCGCAGCACGGCGAGCCACTCGGCGCCGCTGAGCCAGATCGAGTCCACGCGACCCTCCCTCCCGGAACTCTTCCTCACGCTGCTCGTCATTTCCTTTCTGACGGTACGTCAGTTCAGCGGAAGCGGGCCGCGTGCGCAAGGGGATGGGTCGAACGCGGAGGCAGGGGGTGGCGCGAACACAGGGGCGGGAGGCGGGCGTGCGGGCGGGGAGGCGATCGGGCGCGCGTGATCAGATCGCAATCGATTCCCGTCTTGACCGAGACCCATCAAGTATTCACGCCGTTACGCTCAGCGTTCATGGCCGACACCACCACCCCCACCAGCCCCGTCTACGTGATCGGGGCCGGCCCCGGCGGACTCGCCGTCGCCGCCGAGCTGCGGGCGCGGGGCGTGCGGGCCGTCGTACTGGAGAAGTCCGACGCGGTCGCCGCATCCTGGCGCCGCCACTACGACCGGCTGCACCTGCACACCACACGCCGTCTGTCCGCGCTGCCCGGGCTGCGGATGCCGCGCCGGTTCGGACGATGGGTGTCGCGCGACGACGTGGTGCGCTACCTGGAGAAGTACGCCGACGTCCACGAGTTGGAGATCGTCACCGGGGTCGAGGTCGACCGGGTCGAGCGCGGGCCCGGCGGCGAGGGGTGGGTGCTGTACGCGACCGGGGGCCGGCGGCTCTCCACGTCGGCGGTGGTGGTGGCCACGGGGTTCAATCACACGCCGTACGTTCCCGCGTGGCCCGGCGCGGAGTCGTACGAGGGTGAGCTGCTGCACGCCGGCCAGTACCGCAACCCCGCCCCCTTCGCCGGCCGGGACGTGCTCGTCGTCGGGGCCGGCAACACCGGGGCGGAGATCGCGGCCGACCTCGCGGAGGGCGGGGCGGGGCGGGTGCGGCTCGCGGTGCGGACGCCGCCGCACATCGTGCGCCGGTCCACCGCGGGGTGGCCCGCGCAGGCCACCGGCATCCTGGTGCGCCGGCTTCCGGTACGCCTGGTGGACGCGGCGGCATCGGTGACCGCCCGGCTCTCCGTGCCGGACCTCTCCGCGTACGGTCTGCCCCGGCCGGCCAAGGGGCTGTACTCACGGGCCCGGGAGGGTGCGATTCCGGTGCAGGACGTCGGCCTGATCGAGGCGGTGCGGGGCGGGCGGGTCGAGCCGGTCGCGGCGGTCGAGTCCTTCGACGGCACGAAGGTCGTTCTCGCGGACGGTACGCGGCTGTCGCCGGAGGTGGTCATCGCGGCGACGGGCTACCGCCGGGGGCTGGAGGGCCTGGTCGGCCACCTCGGGGTGCTGGACGCCCGGGGGCGGCCCCGGGTACGGGGTGCGCGGACGGTGCCGGGGGTTGGGGGGCTGTACTTCACGGGGTTCACGAATCCGATCAGCGGGATGCTGCGGGAGCTCCGCCTGGACGCCACCCGAATCGCCCGAGCCCTGACCCCCTGACCCCCTCCCGCCTGCCCCACCCTGCGGCTCCGCCCCAGGCCCCGGGTTGCCGCCCCAGCGAAGCCGGCTGAGTTTCGGACCGCCGCGCCCCCGGCCCCCTGCTTGGCCTGCTCGGCCTGCTTGGCCTGCTTGGCCTGCTTGGCCTGCTCGGCCTGCGGATCGCGCACGGCCGTTCGCGCAGTACCCCGCGCCCTCAACTCGGCTTCCGTCTAAGGGCCGTGGGGGCCGTTCATGCGGCTACCCGCGCCCTTAAAACCCGTTACCATCCGCGGGCCGCGGGGGCCGTTCGCGCAGTTCCCCGCGCCCCTGTAGGCGGCCCCGAATGCCTCGGTACGGGCCGGCATTGGGCACTTCAGCCCGTCCGGCCGACCGGTGCGGGCCCGCATCGGGCATCTTCAGCCCGTCTGGCGGATCGGTACGGTCCGGTGGAGGCCTCTTCAAGCCGTCCGGCAGATCGGTACGGGCCCGCATCGGGCACCTTCAGCCCGCCATGGGGGTCCCCCCTGGCCCTTAAGGCCTTGGGGGAAATTGAGGGCGAGCGCCCTTAAGGCGCGATACGGGGTCCGGGGCGGAGCCCCGAACCGGGGTGCAGGGGGCGCAGCCCCCTGCGGGGGTCCGAGGGGCACAGCCCCTCAAAGGGGGTCTGGGGCGCAGCCCCAGGGCCGGAACCCACCAACCCGGCCGCACGGGCGGGAGGGCGGGCAAACCCCCAGGGGGCGCAGGGGGCAGAGCCCCCGCAGGGGTCTGGGGCACAGCCCCAGGGCCCGAACCCATCAACCCCGCCGCACGGGCGGGAGGGCGGGCAAACCCCCA